>JAENZL010000010.1:0-56637 GCA_016841265.1 Methanobacteriota archaeon
AAGAGATATTGTGCTGAAAATATTTAATTATTTGTTAACCTGCCGAAAGCAGGATTTACGTTCCCGTAAATGTCCACAGTATGCGTACCGATTGTGTAACCTGTTTCGGGTTCGAGCCCTGTGACGTTGAAATATTCGGAAGAGGTGTTGGTCTGGAAGATGCCGTTAAGGTAGATTTCGGTGTGGGAGAAGTTGGGGTCGGGGGGGTTGGCCCAGGTGAAGTTGATCCAGGTTGAGCCAGAACTTGATTCAAGATTGCTAACCGTCATACTACCGATTATTATGGTTTGAATGGAATCGGGTTCTCGTGTTTCATCAATTATCCCATCGCCATCCGTATCAATCATCATCTCATATTTTTGTGTTGTGAGAGTGATTGGGATAGTAGCAACGGTGTTTTTAGTCAACGGCACGAATTCATAAACTACTTCAGTAGTTCCTGAACCGGATCTCTGTTTTATAGTGAAATTGAAGTGCTGCTCTTCTACAGAATTTAGCTCATTCTCTGAAAAATTTGCCCTGATTTCAAAAACATATTCTTCACCGGTATTGTAAAGCAAAATTGTTTCAGGAGCGCTATAATTAGTATTATCATATAAGGTAACAGTGTAGCTACTGAAATAGAATGAATCCGGAATATTCCTGTCAATTTTTCCAGAGGAAGGACCCGTATGTCTGCCTTCCGAATCATAGGCGCTTAAGTCCGCAGGACAATTTAAAGACCCGGAGATCATATCTGGTCTTTCAAGAGTTAGCTCTACTGGCTGTTGTATAAAGATATTCCCTTCTTTAAATTCTATTGTCCTGTAACCGGGTTCAAAATATTCACTGTGTTTGGCAAGGCTCTGGGTCTGTACAAACAAAGGGAATTCATTTAAAGGAAATTCGTTTAAAGGAAGTTCATTTGCAAAAAAAGGCGTTCCTGCTGAATCAATAATATGGAACTCATGAGTATGGCCTGTGATTACAAGTTTCACATTGTAATCTTCACAATAATCTATAAATTCCGCTCTATTAAATGCAATACAACCATCGTTCCCACCAGGCTCTGAGTGGGGAATTCCGGTCCCATCCGGGTTTTCATCATCGACTGAGGTGCATCGAATTGCCGGATGATGCATGAAAATAATTTTAGGCTTATTTCTATCCAGTTCTTTTAAAGCATCAATTTGAGTATCATCGAGACCGAATGATTCAGGAGTTTCATCAAATAATGCCCCCCAGCTTAAATAATAAGCATCGTAATCGGATAATGAATCAAGACCTATAAACATATAGTCGCCGACTTCTATTGAATAATCATTGAAGTCGTCGGAAAGATAATTTTTTCTTTCCGGCAGCAATGGTTCTATTCGTTCATTATACTCTTCAAGGTCATCAATTATACTTCCATTTGAATCAATAATAGCTTTGGTCCGGCGATCATGGTTTCCAGGTACACAGAGAACTCTTTCCTTACAATTATTTATTGAAAATATTCCATTCCAGAAATCATCAAAATATTCCTCTTCATTATATTCAACCAGATCACCGGTCACAAGAATTAAGGAATGGGATGAATCTAATTGATTTGTGGCACGAATCGCCTCTGCAAAAAATTCTCTTTTTTCATCCGGAGTTTCTTCACCCGCAAATAACCTTTGAGGCATCCCCATGTGAATATCTGCGAAATGAATTACAGTAAAATCTTCAGAAGTAACAGAATTACCTTTAGAAACAACAGAATTAGACACAAGAATGTTATTTCCATCAAACTCTCCTATATTTCCAACAAGTTCAGGATTGATTTCTTCTGCAGAAGTAACACTCATAAGGAACAAAAAGAAAATAACTGTCGTTAAGTAAACTCTTTTGTAATTAATGTTCACTTAAAAACCTCCAAAAATAATAAAATAATTTCTTAAACTAATTCTACTCAGCTTCCGTATTTTCAGGCACATCGGGCCTTCTAATGTGGAATAATGCGCTGAAATTCAAGCACGTTGTCATTTTGGCTGGAGTCAAAATCGACATCAATTGGAACTTTCGACTCTCCCACATTATAACAAATATACATAAATAATTTTTTAAAAAATCAGATGATTAATTAAAAAGAGTTATAAAAACCAAATTATGTGCTACTATCCACCCTGGACAAACAGTCAGACAATTACTTCCAATAACATAAAAATTCCTTATTGCCGGGGGTGCCTGCAAGTTCTTCATATTCCACTTCTACACAGATCGCTACAACAAATTTGGAATAGGCCTCACAGAAATATGTCCAAACCTCACAACTTAAAGAAAGCTTAATAACTGCTCAATATATTGTAGGAAAGACAAACCAAAAAAATTAAACTTGATAAGTGACGGAGGCAAATTTTCCACGTACTTAAACAGAAATATAGAACTTGAGATTTATTCAGATGAAATTTTCAGTAGCTTGGACCCTTTTGACAATACAAAATGGATGTACCTAGGAGCTCTTTTTGTTCCTAAAGATTGCAAAGAGGATGTTTTGAAAAAATTGAAAGATCTTCGGTGCATAAAAAATCATCATTGGAATGACTCGGAATCATGCTGTCCTGATAGATGTAAGTTTCATGAAGGCAATAATACTGAGATTCATTTCAAAGAAATTCATCGATCAAGTGCCAGATACATGATAGCAAAAAATTGGATCAGTTTTGTCAACAGAGAAGCTTGTCAAAAGCATCAAAAAATGTTATACTTTAATATTCTGGGCATAAATCTTTCAAACATAGATTACAAGGAATTTGGTAGTGGTGGGAAGACGGAACTTAACATCTATAATCGATTTTATAGAACTGTTTTAATGAGCGGTTTAAACTATTTTTTCAAAGATTACTCCAATATTGTCGTGGATTCTATATTTCATGATAGAGGAAGTCAAGAATACCATGAATTTTTCCCCTGGCACCCAATTCAAAAAACCGAATTCGCAATAGATAAGTTGAGCATAAACTGCAACGAAATAGAATTTATCGACTCAGACCATAGAGAAAGCAAATCAGATGAATCCCAATTTATTCAATTGATTGACTTGATTCTTGGAGCAACTTTTTCAACCATCCATAACTCGTCAAATAATTCAAGGAAAAAAGAAGTTTGTGAACTTTACAAACCAACTTTACGTAAAGTTTTGGATCGCAAAAAAAGTCCAAAAGGGCAGATGATTGGAAACTACTACAAAAGTAATTACTATCGGACATACCAGATATCGTTTTTTCCAAAAAGTAAGATGACACCGGAGGAAGTTATTACTTACCTAGACCTTCACGGAAATGTTCAAACGAAAGAAAAGGTAAAAGTAGACAACTTCTATTATTCACGTTTGATTGGGGCCAAAAACCAACAAAAACTTGACAAATGGTTTTAAGCAATTTGAGAGTTATGCAAAAAAGAAACCGGTGAAGGAGATAAAGAACTACCAGCACCCACCAAAAAACAAAAAAAAAAAGAAAAAGCCGCCATAACAGCAGCTTCAAATACACTTAATGATGCCCATGCCCGTGTTCCGCCTCTTCTCTTTTGAACTTGACGTAGCTTTCACCGGCTGCATCCAGGCACTTCTTGCAGAGCATGGCATTTTCAGTCATGACACCTTTTGAGAAGTTGGGGATGTGCATCTCTACGGCGTAGAGGTCGGTTTTTGAGCCGCAGAGTTTGCATTTGCCGGAGGTGCCTGCAAGTTCTTCTTTTTCCACTTTTACGCGGGTTTTGTCGGCGGATTCTAGACAGGGCTCGCAGAGGCCTGTCCAGACTCCTTCGGGGTAGGCGAATTTGAGGAGGGGGCGGTATACCCGCACCGGGATTACGGTGGGGATTCCGCGTCCGCATAGATCACAATCTGTCATATCTTTTCCTCCTTATTTCCTTAGACCAGTACACTTGCTGCTTCCATTGCCCACTGTACGAAGGGTTCGGGCCAGATTCCGATTACCAGTACGCCTGCCACTGCAAGCAGGAGGGCGAGGGCGTAGGGGAAGGGGGTTCCGACTTTCTCGCCTTCGGGGGGCAGGAAGTACATGTACTTCACAAGCCGTGCGTAGTAGAACAGGGAAAGGGCACTGTTCAGGATCGCGATTACAGCCAGCCAGATCATACCTGCCTGGATGGTCGAGGAGAAGAGCACGAACTTGGCCATGAAACCCGCGGTTGGCGGGATTCCTGCAAGGGCGAAGACGAAGACCATCATTGCAAAGGCAGCGATTGGCATTCTCGTCCCGAGGCCCTTGAAGTTGTCCAGGTGGTCGGGGACTTCCAGGTTGCCTCTCTTTTCGGAGGTCACCATCCAGACCACGGCCCCTGCTGCTATGAATGCGCCTGCCTTCATGAAGGCGTGGGCAAGGGCGTAGAGGATACCGCCTGCAAGAGCCATTGGGGTCATGACCACAAAAGCCATTGCGATGTACCCGGCCTGGGCAAGGGAAGAGTAGGCGAGCATGCGCTTGACACTGGTCTGAGACACTGCGACCACGTTTCCGAAGGTCATGGTGACGACCGCCAGGATGGTAAAGGCTAGCTGCCAGTCAGGCTGGAGGGCTGCCAGGGCTACGATAAAAACCCTGAAGGCTGCCACGAAGCCCATCTTCTTAGACCCTGCCGCAAGGAGGGCGGACACAACCGAGGGGGAACCCTGGTAGGTGTCAGGAGCCCACATGTGGAAGGGGACAAGAGCCATCTTGAAGCCGAACCCTGCAATAAGCAGGACCACTGCCACAAGCCCGATGGGGTTGTCCACCAGAAGGCCGCTGTTTGCAGCGATCAGGGGGATGCTGGTCGTGCCGGTTGCCCCGTAGACGAAGGAAAGCCCGAAGAGCATCAGGGCAGCCGAGACCGAGCCGATCACGAAGTACTTCATGGCGGCTTCAAGGGACCTCGGGTTCTGCTTCTCATAACCTGCAAGGGCGTAGGTAGCCAGGCTTGCAAGTTCGAAGGCGCAGAAGAGCACGATCAGGTCATTGGCTGAAGCCACGAACATCATGCCGAAGGTTGCAAAGAGCACCAGGGCATAGAATTCCTCAATGTGTTCGCTGTCCTCATTATACTTTATGGCAGCTACCGAGACCAGCAGGGCGACTACCAGGAAGACCAGCTTGAAGAACTGGGAAAGGGCGTCGATACTGACCGTTCCCGAGAACATCACCGCTTCGGTCCCGAAGCTTGCGACCGTAAGGCCGAGAGCAGCCAGGACCCCGAAGGTTGCCAGGTAGCCGAGCATGTTCTTTGCCTGGGGGGACATGAAAATCCCCGTAACCAGGACAAAGAGGCCGGTAACCGCGATTGCGATTTCAGGTGCAAGTAACATAAGGTCTACCATTTTTCACACCCCCGCTCCAGCCGCCAGGCTGACTATTGCTTCCGAATTAGTAATCATCATATCAAGCACCGGGCTCGGGTTCAGGCCGAAGTAGAGCACCAGAAGGGCGATCACAGCCATGGAAAAGACCTGGAGGGAGTTGATGTCCTTCACGTCCCCGAGCTTCTCATTATACACTCCGAACATTGCCCTCTGCATTGCCCAGAGGTGGTAGCCAGCGGTAATCACGATTGCCAGGAGAGCTATCACCACAAAGCCAGGCAGGTTTGCGAAAGTGAAGGTCAACACCAGGAACTCGGCAATGAAACCGGTCAGCCCGGGAAGGCCAAGCGAAGCCATGAAAGCAAGCATCATGATGACTGTCAACTTTGGCATCTTCTGGGCAAGCCCGCCAAGGTCGTTGATGATCCTCGTCCCTGCACTGCTGTGGATGGCGCCTGCCGACATAAACAGGATTGCCATAATCAGCCCGTGAGAGAACTGCTGGAACATTGCGCCTGAGACCGAAAGGGCAACCAGGCCCGCAGCACCGAGGGTCACGTACCCCATATGGCTCACACTGGAGTAGGCGATCATACGCTTGAGGTCCTTTTGCCTGAGCGC
Organism: Methanobacteriota archaeon; assembly: GCA_016841265.1. GTDB lineage: Archaea > Halobacteriota > Methanosarcinia > Methanosarcinales > Methanosarcinaceae > MTP4. The sequence continues at coordinate 5,927 of JAENZL010000010.1, forward strand.
CAGGAGAGCTCCGTAAAGGATACTGACTGACCCGAGCAAGCCCATCAGAACAATGAACAGGTCAGGACTGCCTGCGTTCGGGAGCATGGGAAGTATGATCCTGAAGAGCCCGTACCCTCCGATCTTGAGCAGGACAAAAAGCACGCTGCCTGCGGTGGGGGCTTCGGAATAGGCCTCCGGAAGCCAGGAGTGGAAGGGGAAGGACGGGATTTTTGCCAGGAACCCGAAGAGGAGCGCCAGGAAAATGGCGTCTTTCAGCATTCCGGACTCAAAGAACTGGTACTGGGAGATCAGTTCCCTGATGTCAAAGGTGGGCACCCCGGTCTGCTGCCAGGAGGCATAGAAGATCCCGAAGATCCCGAGAAGCATCACCAGGGAAGCAACATGCGTGTAAATGAAGAACTTGTAGGACGCATGAGCTCTCTTTTCTCCTCCCCAGATGTTCACCATGAAGAAGAGGGGGATCAGGGTGAGTTCCCAGAATATGTAGAACATGAAGAAGTCAAGGGATACGAAGACCCCTATAACTGCTGCCTGCATGGCAAGGATCAGCCCGTAGAACCTGTTAGGGGCTTCTCTGTCCTCGCTCCAGGAATAAACAACAAGCAGCGGGATTACTATCGCGTTCAGGAGGATCAGGGGCATGGAAATGCCGTCAATCCCCACGGTGTAACTGATCCCGAGGGAAGGAATCCACTCCATCGACTCAAAGAACTGCATGGCAGCCGTGCTGCTGTCAAAGTTCATGTAGGCGTAGAGGGTGATTCCAAGCGTTACAAGCGAACCGAGCAGGCCCATGCCTGCAGCCTGTTCTTTCGTTTTTGTGAAAAAGGTCACTGCTGCAAAAATCAGCGGCACCAGAATCAGCAACGATGCTACCGGCAGCATTAGAGCACCTCCATTATCAACTTAACAAGTATTATCAACAGGCCCACACCCGCGATCACGACGCTTGCATAGGTCTGCACGACCCCTGTCTGCACCCGCCTGAGTGCGTCGGCTGCTGCGACCGTGACGATTCCGATTGCTTCCACAATGCTGTCAATAATCACGTCAACTACCTGTGTCAGGAAGGCAACAACGCCGTAGACCACCCCGATTGAGAAGAATTCGGTGAAGATCTCGTGCTGGTAGTAGCGCTTGTAGAGCAGCTTGTAGACCGGGTTCTTCATAGAAGCCACAGCTCCGAGATCCACTGCTTTGAGGTAGTAGAGCACAAAGGAAATCCCGAGGCCTGCAAGGGCAATAATTACCGGCAGCCAGAGGATAAGAAGAGGCTCGTGCCCTGCGGCATGGACAATTTCGTATTCTCCAAGCCCTGCAAGGCTTCCGATGTCCACATTTACAAAACTGTTTGTAAAGGTTTCCTCAAGGAACTCCATGAAACCGGTCCTGGTAAGCCCACCAAAGACAAGGGCAAAGACTGCCAGGATGCTGAGCGGAATGGTCATCGAGGACGGAGACTCGTGCCCGCCGTAGTTGCTCCTCGGTTTTCCTGCAAAGGTCATGAAGATCAGCCTGAAGATGTAGACTGCGGTAAGGAGCGCGGCCAAGATTGAGAAAATGTAAGGAATCCAGTTGCCGTTGTGTTCTCCAAGCAGGTAAGCTGCCTCGATTATCGGGTCCTTGGAGAAGAAACCGCTTGTCCCGATAGAAGTCCCCGGAATCCCGAAGCCTGCAAGGGAAAGAGCTGCAGCGGTCATTGTAGCCGCGGTGATAGGCATGACTTTTGCAACGCCTCCGAGTTCTCTCATGTCGTGGGTGCCCACTGCGTGGATCACACTTCCGGCACAGAGGAAGAGAAGCGCCTTGAAGAATGCGTGGTTGATCAGGTGGAAGAGAGACACACCCACTGCTTCAAGCCCGATGGTTGCTCCCAGACCAAGACCGAGCATCATATACCCGAGCTGGCTGATGGTTGAAAAGGCAAGCACGCGCTTTAGGTCGTTCATTACAATGCCCATGGTGGCTGCAAAGAGAGCTGTAAAGCCTCCGAAGTAGGCAACTACCATCAAAGAGTCGGGAGCTGCAATGAACATCGGGAAGGTCCTTGCGACCAGGTAGACCCCCGCAGTAACCATTGTTGCTGCATGGATGAGGGCTGAAACGGTTGTCGGGCCTTCCATTGCATCAGGCAGCCACACATGGAGCGGGAACTGCCCGGATTTTCCTACTGCGCCTCCGAAGAAGAGCAGAGTAATAATAGTAAGGTGGCTCACTTCAAAACCTAGGAAGTTTGCCTGCATAGCCGAGAGTTCAGGGATATAGCTGAAGATCTCGTCAAAGCGGAGCAGGTATACGCCATCGGTGAACCCGCCTGCAAGCTTCATGAGGTCGGCGGTGAGCACGATAATTCCTGTAAGGAACATCACATCTCCGATCCTGGTGGTCAGGAAAGCTTTCTTGGCTGCGGATGCTGCCGAGGGTTTTGCAAACCAGAACCCGATCAGGAGATAGGAACATAGCCCCACAAGTTCCCAGGAAACGAAAAGCTGCAGGATGTTGTCCGAGAGGACCAGGGACAGCATTGCCGCGGTGAAAAGGGCGGTTTCTGCAAAGTACCTGGGTTTTGCGGGGTCATGGGACATGTAGCCCACTGCATAGATATGGATCAGCAGGCTCACAAAGGAGACCATGCAGAGCATGACTGCAGCCAGGGGGTCAATTAATACTCCCAGGTTGAGCACTGCGAACCACGAAACGGACTGACTGACAACCTCTTCCGGGTTTGCCAGCAGGCCCAGGGTAATCATTAAAGAGATTACGAAGGAGGCGGCAATGGCTGCTATCGGAATGATTGCCCCTCCCGAGGGCAACTTCTTCCCGAAGAAGAAGGTGATTACAAACGCAAGTGCCGGAAGCACGGGGATCAAAAATGCAAGTTCTTCCAGTGCCATTTTTACCACCTCAGAAGGTTAAGTTCGTCAAGGTTGATCCTGTCATGCATCCTGTAGATTGCCATGAAGATCGCAAACCCGATCGCTGCCTCGGCGGCTGCGAGAGCTATGGAGAACAGGGCAAAGACCTGTCCGTTCAGGGTATCCGTGTAACTTGAGAAAGCTACCAGGTTCAGGTTTGCGGAGTTGAGCATGAGTTCGATGCACATGATCAGCCTGATACCGCTTTTATGCGTCATTACGCCGTAGAGCCCGATGGAGAAAAGCAGGGCTGCAAGGCCGAGGTAAAAGTTTAAGGGAATCATTTGCTGCCCTCTCCTTTTGCCATATAGATTGCCCCTATCAGGGAGGCTAACAGGACGATTGACATGATCTCAAAGGGAATTACATACTGGGTGAAGATCAGCATCCCCAGGCCTTCAACGTTACTCGGGTCAGCCGGGTTTTCAGGCAGTTCGGACACGGTGTTCCAGGAAGTCCCGAAAGTCCCCAGGACCACAACGGCCAGGAAGAGCAGGACCACTAAAAAGGCTGCAGGCCGGTTAATCTGCATTGGAACTACCTCCGAGTTCACGCTTGGTAAGCATAACGGCAAAGAGGATCAGCACCCCGATAGCTCCGATATAGACCAGCACCTGGACAACTCCGAGGAACTGGGCGTTCAAGAGGAGATAGAGCGCTGCCACACCGAACATGCACATGATAAGGGCAAGCCCGGCTCTCACAACATCCTTTGCGATAACCACAAAGATTGCGAAGAAGACCGTGATTACGGAAAAAAGCCCGAAGGCGGCCATTTCAACAAAGGCTCCGATCGTTTCAAGTCCGATCATCTCTCATCACCTTCCGCAATATCGACTTCCCTGGCAAGTTTGTCAGGGGTCATGAGCATGTCTTTGTGAGTCCACTTGACAACGCCCTTGCAATATTCTTTCCCGCTGGAAAGTGCACCTTTCGGGCACTGATCAATGCAAAGCCCACAGAAGAGGCAGTGACCAATATCAATTTCCGGGAACCAGCGCTGTTTTCCACTGCCCGGCGCAATAGGAGCTTTTACGATCCTTATTGCGTTGTTCGGACAGGTGTTGGCACAGATCCCACAGCCAATGCATTTGCTTTTATCGAGAATCTGGAGCCCCCTGAACCTGTCGGAGAGCGGGCTTTCCACTTCGGGGCACAGCCTGGTTACGCGTTTCTTAGGGATGTTTTTAAGCGCATATTTGATATTTTTAAGAACCATGCTTTCACACTCCCAGATAGAGCCCAAGGCCCACTGCCCAAACAAGGTTCAGAAGGGATAAGGGCAGCAGTCTTTTCCAGCTCAGGTCTACCACCTGGTCGATCCTGTATCTCGGGACGGCCCACCTCAGCATGACAATAGTACAGAGGACAAGGACGGTTTTAAGAAGCAGGAAACCTGTGGGGGCTATCAAGCCCAGCACCGCGTTGTTTGCAACAAAAGTCGGCACGTTCCAGCCACCAAGGAAAAGAAGCGCCACAAGGAAAGAGCCCAGGATCATGTGGATGTACTCGGCAAAGAACCCGAGCCCGAAACGCATTCCGCTGTATTCGGTAATCCATCCTGCGACCAGTTCTTCTTCAGACTCGTTCTGGTCGAAAGGAAGCCTTCCCATATCAGCCATAAGGGCAATAAAGAAAACAACAAATCCGATCGGCTGCAGGAAAATGTTCCAGACAAGCCCCTGGCCCTGAGCGATTTCCACGATGTTCAGAGACCCGGTCATAACAGCAACACTGATAACCGTAATTCCGAGGGGGACTTCATACCCGACCATCCGGGCAAAGTTCCTGAAAGCCCCGAGCAGGGAATATTTGTTGTTCGAACCGTAGGACATCATGAAGATCCCGAAGATCGAAATAGAGGACATTGCCTCGATGTAAAGGATACTGATGTCCATTTCGGTGACTGCCAGTGGGTATTCTACGCCGCCTATGAAGACCGCTCCCACGGGGATTGCAACAAGCATCAGGAAAACCGAGCTCATCAGGAAAATAGGGGCATTGTCGAAGAGAAGGCGGTCAGCGTTCTTTGGCCTCAGGTCTTCTTTAGTAAAGAGCTTGATTGCGTCAGCCACAAGCTGCAGAAGCCCGAACTTGCCTACTCTCATAGGGCCGTACCTGAACTGGATGTCGGCTGAGAGTTTACGCTCAATCCAGACCGCACCCATTGCGCCCAGGAAAATGACACCAACAAGAGCAAGGCCCACAACCCCGCGGATCCAGGGAATAAAAGGCACTATTAATTCAGGAATTTCGATCATTAGAATCACCTGTCCGCTTCACTGGTACATCCGTCCATGCTGCCTGAAATCGCTGCCACATCCGCAACCGTAGTGCCTATGATAAGCGGAGGCAGGGCCTGCAGAGTTGGGAAATAAGGTCCTCTTACCTTTACCCTGTGCGGCTTGTCCGAGCCGTCAGAGATCATGTACATCCCCATTTCTCCCCTGGGGTCTTCCACTCTGTGGAACACTTCTCCGGGGTCCACTCTCATAACAGGAGTCCTCCTGCCGTAGGGAGAGTTTACGGGGAAAATCGGGCCGTCAGGGATCCGGTCAAGGCACTGTTCGAGGATGTAGATGCTTTCCCGCATCTCGTTAAGCCTGACCCGCACCCTTGCAGCGCAGTCCCCTGCAGTCTCGGTGCAGACCTTGAAGTCCAGGTCCTTATAGACAAGGTAGGGCTCGTTCTTCCGGATATCGAAAGGAACACCCGTTGCCCGGAGTGCAGGCCCGGAAACGCCCAGGTTCTTTGCAACATCTGCGGTCAGGATGCCCACACCCTCGGCACGTTCCCTGTAAATAGAGTCCGTCGCAAACATTTCCTCGTAATCGTCAATGACCTTTTTGAGGTTGTTCAGGACAGGAAGGGCTGTTTCCTTGAAGCCTTCGGGCAGGTCGTCGCGCACTCCTCCGAACTTAAGGTAGGTGTGGGTGACCCGGGCTCCGGTGACCATGTCGATAAGGGTCAGGATATCTTCCCTTTCCTTAATCGTGTACATGAACATGGAAACAAAGCCGATGAATTCCCCGTACTCGCCCATGCCAAGCAGGTGGCTCTGCAGCCTGGAAAGTTCCTCTATAATGACCCTGATATACTGGGCCCTTTCGGGAACCTCGATTCCTGCAAGTTTTTCCACACAGCCTACAAAACATTCCTCGTTGGTCAGGGCTACCAGGTAGCAGATCCTGTCCACGATCGGGATTCCCTGGAGGTAGGTCTTGTTTTCCAGGATTTTTTCAATACCTTTGTGAATGTAACCCAGTTCCACATCAGCACCCACCACGGTTTCTCCTTTCAGCCTCAGGTTCAGTCTGAAAGGTCCGGGCTGCATAGGATGCTGGGGGCCCAGGTGTACGATCATCTCATTAGGTCCAACTATTTCTTCCATTTTTCACCCCTCACACAAGGTTTCTGGCTGTCTTGTTCGGGAAACCCTCGTAGTCTTTCCTGAGAGGCCACTCGCCCAGCATCTCTTCAGGAAGCACCAGGGGCCTTAAGTCAGGGTGGTTTTTGAACATGAGCCCGTAGAGTTCGTAGGTTTCTCGCTCGTACCAGTTTGCGTTCCAGTAAACTGGTACGACTGACTCAATTTCCGGGGAATCCCGGGGAAGTTTTGCCTTCAGCATAAGGACAACGGGGTGCTCATATGAAGCAATGTGGTAGACAACTTCGATTTCCCCACGCTTCGGATAGTCAACTCCGCAGACACTGCAGAGGTGGTCAAACTGAAGGGAATCCTTAAGGTACTGGCAGGTTTCCTTTGCCTTTTCCGCAGCCACGTATGCCCTTACGCGAATTTCGGATTCGACCTCGGATTCGGAAATTGCCTCCGGAAATTCACTGGACAGTGATTCGATAATTGTTCTGGCATCCATTATTTTCCCTCGAATAATTCAAAACCTTTAGAAAAACCTTAATATTCCGTTCCCAGGTCTTTCTTGGCTTTGATTTTTTCCTGGAGCTCCACGAATCCCTGGATCAGGGCTTCAGGCCGCGGAGGGCAGCCGGGAATAAACACATCAATGGGAAACATCTCATCGATGTTCTGTACCGTGCTGTAGGATTCGTAGAACGGGCCGCCGCTGATAGAGCAGTCCCCCATGCAGAGAACCCACTTTGGAGCCGGCATCTGTTCCCAGAGCCTCTTCAAAGCCGGCAGGTATTTCTTTGTCACGTAACCACTGATGATCATGACATCCGCATGCCTTGGAGAGTTCCTCGGAATGATCCCGAAGCGGTCCGTATCATAGTGGGCACAACCCGTAGCAATCATCTCCACCCCGCAACAGCCCATGGGCTGGGTCATGAACCAGAGCGAGTTTTTCCTTCCCCAGTTTATAACGTCCTGAGCTTTGGACTTCTTGAGGAAGTTGTGGATCGCACTGGTGGTGGTGGTGATCACCCCCGGGATTTCGTCATCCGGAGTGTTTTTTATATCACTCGTTTTTTTCGCCTTCACTTCACCCATGTAAGGGCCTCCTTCTTCCAGAGATAGAGGTATCCGAAGAGCAGCACGAAGATAAAGACAAACATCTCGATTACTGCGACTGAAGTGATCCCGTGCCCTTTGTAGACCGTGGCCCAGGGATAGAGGAAAAGCACCTCAATATCAAAGAGAACAAAAGCAATCGCATAGAGGTAATACTCAACATTGAACTGGATCCTGGCAGTCCCTGTAGGGATGGAACCCGATTCGTATGTTGTGTATTTGTTTGCTGCCTTGCTCCTCGGACTCAGTTGCTTTACGATAAACATTGTCATGGGCGGCATAATCAGCCCCACGGCAAGGAATATTGCAACCGGTATGTAGCTATCGATTATTCCAGACATTGTATCACCATTTTAAGTGCGGCAATCTGAAACTGCAGCATTTTATGACCTGGATTCTATAGGGTTTTCGACATCCCTGAGAAAAATCTGCATCTTCAGAAGAGGGGGTTTCCAGAACCCGAATTCAACCAAATGCAGATCTCGTCACAGGGCCTATCATAATATACCTGTACTTCGGACCGGGGTTTTTGAAAAAACCTGACTCGGTACGAAACAGGCATCTGATTTTTGGGCTGTGAAAAGATATTTTTCAAAGCCCGACCATTTGAAATAAATTACCGAAAGTTAAGGAGAATACCTCATCCGGCAAAGTGGTCAAATTGTCATGAGATTATTATTATTAATAATTAAGATTCCAAATAACCACTATTTATTTCTGCAATGAATCAGGGGATATTTATAGGTATGTGCTAGATAATTAATATTATATAAATATTAAGTTTAATTATTTAAGAGACTGTCTGAAAAAATAATTTTTGCGGAAAATTGACATCGGTAAAGCAAGATCTTGCCCCCTAAATTATATATACAGCATAAATATGATATTTACAAACAGATTTCACCCCACATTATCCAAATAAATTAGCCATTCAAACAAGATTTTTTAAAGAGACGATCGAGAAATATATATAGTTAATAATTATTTTAGTGGGCATAAAACCCCCCAGATACCTTACAAATAATAATGACAAATCCAGACCCTGAAACATCCCGGAACCGAAAATAATAAAGGATCTTCCATTTGTCATACTACCCCGCCACCCCTTGCAGGAAGGAAGAAGGATTTCACCAGCACTTCAACAAAGGGCTCAGCCCTGAGCCGCCTAAAGGCACAGCAGATATAATATAGGCAGCAAATCATAAGGCTTCAAACGAAACTCCTGCAAGAACCAAACAGGAGTACCTATAGTATATTATAAACAAATTGATATAAATAAATGATATATCATTAAGCGCATGAATATAGCAGATGGCAAGTTTTTCAAAGAACAGGTCAGCTTAACTATCCCCGGGCAATCCGGACAAACGGACATTTAAAACGTGGTCAGAAACTTAAAATATGCCCCGCCCTTTAAGCCTCCTTCCGAGATTCAAGCTTAATCCGGGTATTCAAACTTTTCCGGGATTCAAAACCTTCCCCGAAATTCAAGCTTAATCCGGGTATTCAAACATCTCCGGAATTCAAGTTTTATCCGAACGAAAAAGAGACCAAACGTCATACCAATACTTTATAATAACTCCTTTCATGATAGGAAAGCTGGTGGAAATCGTATGAAAATTAACGATAACTGTGTAGGGTGCGGACAATGCACATCCTTTTGCAGGCAGGGCGCAATAGTGGTCATGGGAAAAGCCCGGATCACCGACGCCTGTGTGGAATGCGAGATATGTGCCCCCTACTGCCCCGTAAAAGCCATAGAGGTGCCGATATGAGAGTAGTAGTCATCGGTGCCGGGCTGGGTGGGCTCCTGAGTGCCGCCAGGCTTTCAAAGGCAGGAAATTCCATTGAAGTCTTCGAACGCCTCCCGATTACAGGAGGCAGGTTCACTAATCTTGAGTACAGAGGCTTCCAGCTTTCCAGCGGAGCTTTCCACATGCTCCCCCACGGCCCGGGTGGCCCCCTTGCCAAACTTCTCAAAGAGATAGGAGCTGACGTCCGGATCGTGCGTTCCGAAAAGACTACGATCCGCATGCCTCTGGAGAAAGGGGATGCTGACTACAGGCAGGGGTTCAGGGATATTCCTTTCAACGAGTTCCAGAAACCGCTCTCCAACAGAGACCGCCTGAAAAGCGCTTATTTGATCGTCAGCACAAGAAAGTACCCTCCCGAAGGGAGCACTCTTAAAGAATGGATAAGCTCCCAGGTCAAAGATGAATGGCTGGTGAAGCTTGCGGATTCCTTCTGCGGCTGGTCTCTGAGTATGAGAAGCGATGAGGTTTCCGTGGAAGAAGTCTTCGAGATAATTGAAAACCTGTACCGCTTCGGGGGACCGGGCGTGCCCATGGGCGGCTGCAAAGGTATAACCGGCGCTCTTGAAAAGGTGATCACGGCAAATGGCGGGACAATCCGCACGAAAACCGAAGTCTCGAAAATCCTGGTGGAAAACGGAAAAGCGGCAGGAGTTGTGGTGGACGGCACGGAACATAAAGCCGACCTTGTAATAAGCAACATCGGCCATGCCGCAACGGCCGGGCTCTGCAGTGAAATCCTCTCCAAAGAAAAACATGCAGAATATTTCAGGGCCCTTGAAGCCCTGCAGCCCTCAGCCGGCATAAAAATCTGCCTTTCCGCAGAAGAACCCCTGATAGGGCATTCCGGAGTGCTGCTGACCCCTTATGCAAGGCGCATAAACGGGATCAATGAGGTCACCCAGGTGGACCCGTCCCTGGCACCTCCCGGGAAACACCTGACCATGTCCCACCAGCATGTAGCTCCGGAAAATATAGGGAAACTGGAGGAAGAAATCGAAATGGGCCTCCAGGACTTAAAAGAGATCTTTCCGGGCAAAAAATACGAAGTCCTGCTCATCCAGTCCTATCATGATTCCTGGCCCGTAAACAGGGCGTCCTCGGGAACTGATCCCGGCAACAATACCCCAATCCCGGACCTCTACGTCGTAGGAGACGGAGCAAAAGGAGAAGGAGGAATCGAAGTAGAGGGAATAGCCCTCGGAGTTGCCAGGACCATGGAGAAAATTCTTGGTTGAGTCCCATCCTTAAAAATTCCACATTTAATAATCAACATAAGAAAACCTCGGACCCGAAAATCCCGGGGTATAATGGTAAATCAAGAATAAATCAAGAATAAATCAAGAATAAATCAAGAATAAATCAAGAATAAATCAAGAATAGACCCTAGCTGGCAGGTGTTTTACCATTCAACAGGAAAAAACCCCTTTCGTAACTTATTCAAAAAACGTATTCATCCCCCTAACCAACGTCTGCAGGAACCACTGCGCTTACTGCGGGTTCAGGCGCGAACCCGGACATCCCGAAGCCAGGCTCATGAAACCTGAAGAGGTAATCCCCATCCTTGAAAACGGGGTAAAGGCAGGGTGTACGGAAGCTCTTTTCACCTTTGGGGAATATGCCGAAGAACTGCCCGAATACCGTGAATGGCTCGAAGCCCTGGGGTATTCTTCTACCCTGGACTACCTCATCCGGCTCTCCGAAATCGCTATTGAAATCGGAATCCTGCCTCACACGAATGCAGGAGTCATGACCCGCTCGGAACTCGAAGCCTTAAAACCCCTGAACGCCAGTATGGGGCTAATGCTCGAGACCACCGCGGTCCTGGAAGCTCACCGGGACTGCCCTGGCAAGGATCCGGAGAGGAGAATAGAAACAATTCGGGAAGCCGGAAAGCTCCGTATCCCCTATACCACCGGTTTGCTTGTGGGAATAGGCGAAAGCCGAAAAGACAGGATAGAATCCCTGGAGACAATTGCAGCCCTGCACAGGAAGTACGGGCACATCCAGGAAGTTATCATCCAGAACTTTGCCCCAAAACCCGGGACCCCCATGGAGAAGCATCCCGAGCCGACGGCAGAAGAGATGATGGACACCGTAACCCTTGCCAGGCAGCTTTTGCCCGCAGACGTTGCCGTGCAGGTGGCCCCAAACCTTATCGACCCGAAAGTTCTTATCGCAAAAGGAGTTTCGGACCTGGGAGGAATTTCCCCGCTTACCATTGACTGGATCAACCCGGAAGCCGAATGGCCGGACGTTAGAGACCTGCAGGCAAAACTCAGGGATATACCCCTCAGAGAACGTCTGCCAATCTACCCGCAGTACGTCAGTAAAGGCTGGTACTCGCCCGGGATAAGCGGACTGATTGAACGGCTTTCCGACAGGGAAGGTTACAGGAAAACCCCCGAAAACGGGTATCCCGAGGAATAAAAAATGGACAGCAGAATATCAGACGACCTCATCGAACGTGCATATAAGGGAAAGAACACAAAAGAAGACGCCCTCAGGCTCCTGCAGGCCCCACCTTTCGAAATGTTCAGGTTTGCGGATGAGCTCCGCGCCCTTGCCGTTGGAGACGAGGTCACATATGTTGTGAACAGGAACATCAATTTTACCAGCCGCTGCGTTGGGACCTGCGGGTTCTGCGCATTCAGGGACAATAAGGGCTACATCCTGAGCCTTGAAGAAATCCTTGCAAGGGTAAGAGAAGCAGCCAGTGAAAAAGCCACTGAAGTCTGCATCCAGGGAGGGCTTTTGCCTGACGTTGGCCTGGACTTCTACCAGGATATTGTAGAATCCATAAAAGCCGAATTCCCGGAGATGCACGTCCATGCCTTTTCCCCCATGGAAATCTACCACGCCGCCCACATCAGCGGAATCCCGGTAAAAGAAGCCCTTTCCAGGCTCAAGAAAAGCGGGCTTGACACTATGCCCGGGACAGCTGCCGAAATCCTATCCGACCGCGTCAGGGAGATCATCTGCCCCTCGAAACTTAAGACGGGGGAATGGATTGATGTTGTCAGGCAGGCTCATGCCACCGGAATTCCTACAACCGCAACCATGATGTACGGGCACGTTGAAACCCCGGAAGAGAGGATCGAGCACATCCTAACGATCCGGGAAATCCAGAGGGAAACCGGCGGCATTACCGAATTCGTGCCCCTGCCGTTCATGCCCTACAACAATCCGATAGGGGAAAAAATGATCAGCGAAGGCAGGTACGCAACCCCCGGGACGGAAGACCTGAAAATTTACGCAATCTCCAGAGTTCTTCTCCATACCCATGTCGAGAACATCCAGACAAGCTGGGTGAAACTCGGGAAAAAACTTGCCCAGTTTGCCCTCCACTGCGGAGCCAACGACCTGGGCGGCACCCTGATGGAAGAGAGCATTTCAAAGTCAGCAGGGGCGAATAACGGAGAACTCATTTCGGCTGAAGAACTGGAATGGATGATCCATGGGGCCGGCAGGGTCCCTAAAGAGAGAAATACCCTTTACAGGGGAGTGAATAAGCTGGCAGCTTCCAATCGCAAAAAAACGGTCGGATACGGAGCACTCCAGTGAAACCGGGAAAAGGAAAGAAACCCGGGCCTACAGGAAAAAACATATTGACAAAACACGGACAGGAATGATCGGGATGGACAGTAAAAAACCGACAATCCCCGAAGACGTCATTGAAAGGGCGTACCGGGGAAAATGTACAAAAGAAGACGCTTTTACCCTGCTTGAGGGAAATCCTTTCGAGCTTTTCACGCTTGCCGATGAACTGCGCGCCCTTGCCGTGGGCGACGTGGTCACCTATGTATCAAACAGGAACATCTACATTACAAACAAATGCATAGGAACCTGTGGGTTTTGCGCTTACAGGACCGGGGACGGGTACATCCTGAGCGTCGAGGAAATACTGGAAAAGGTTGCATGGGCCGAAAGAGCAGGAGCCGTGGAAGTCTGCGTGCAGGGAGGGTATACCCCGGAAGCGGACATGGAGTTCTATCTAGAGATCATAGAGTCCATAAAAACCGAGTTTCCTGAGATGTGCATCCATGCCCTGTCCCCGATGGAAGTGAACTATGCGGCAGGGATTTCCGGCATGTCCGTGGAAGAAGCCCTTCACAAACTGAAAAAGAGTGGGCTTGACTCCCTGACCGGCACCTCGGCCGAAATCCTTTCCGACAGGGTCCGGAAAATCATCTGTCCGAGCAAGATCAGCACCCAGCAGTGGATAGACACCATAACTGCGGCCCACAAAATTGGGATTTCCACCAACGCAACTATCATGTACGGGCATGTTGAAACCCTGGAAGAGCGCCTTGACCACGTTTTTACAATCAGGGAGATCCAGCAGGAAACAGGCGGCTTTACCGAACTTATCCCTATGTCCTTTTTGCCTTACAATAACCGGGTCGGAGAAAAAATGCTGGCATCCGGGAAGTTCTCCAGCACCGGACTTGAAGACCTGCAGCTCCTGGCTATTTCCAGGGTTATCCTGCACACCCATGTCAACAACATCCAGGCGACCTGGGTAAAACTGGGGAAAAAACTGGCTCATGTAGCCCTCCAGTGCGGGGCCAATGACCTGGGCGGAACCCTTATGGAAGACCAGATCTCCACAGCCTCCGGAGGCAGCCACGGGGAATACATATCGCCTGAAGAGTTTGAGTGGATGATAAAAGGCGCAGGAAGAATCCCGATGCAGCGTGACACCCTGTACAGGCCGATCGAACCCCGTCCGGGCAGCCAGGAAACAGTCCCTAGCTGCAAGAGAGCAGGAATAGGCAGCCAGGAATAAGAAAGCCAAAGAAACCAGGTAAAAATTCCCGGCACCACAAAAACGAAAAAGTAGCAGGAGTGAAGATGAGAGCCGTAATTCCTTATAAGAAAACCGGTGCAAAATCTCGATTGTCCCCTGTCCTCAGCCTGAAGGAAAGGGAAGAGTTTGTCGGAATCATGCTGAACCAGGTCATAGCCTCCCTCGAAGAAGCCGGGATAGAAAAAATCGATATTCTCAGCACTTCGAGCTACGGGCTTGAGGGTATGGAAAAAGCCAGAGTGCTTATTGATGAAAATGGCCTGAATAAAGCCCTCAACCACTATCTGGAACAGGCAGGAGAACCGGTTCTGGTCGCAATGGCAGACCTTCCCCTGCTATCCCCAAAGCATATAAAAGAAATAATCTCCACCGAAAAGGATGTCTGCATCGTCCCCGGGAAGGGAGGAGGAACAAATACCCTCTTTATCAGGAACCCCTCCCGCTACCAGGTTAAATACTACGGCTCAAGTTTCCTGGCCCACTGTTCAATAGCTACCGAAGCCTGCCAGAGCATGGAAATTTACGACTCCTTTCTCGCAGGCACGGATATAGATGAACCGGAAGACCTGGTAGAACTGCTCATCCATGGAAAAGGAGCCTCAAAAGCCTACATAGACGGCAAGTTCAGGCTTGAAGTCAGCAAGGGAAGGGTCAAGCTTATTCCGCTTTGAACGCGGAGAAAAGGCCTGCAGACCTTTAAGACCTGAAAGGCTAAGCCGGAAAGGTATCTTTTAGAGAAAACTCCGGAAGCATCGTAATGGTCAAATAATTTTAAAGTAAAAGGTATGTGGGGTATGAGAGAGAATCGGGCAGTCAGGAAAAACAGGACAGTCCCAAAAGCAGTTCACCGGGCAGGACAGATGAGAATTAGTTCCTAAGACCGGGTAGAAAAAATATCCCCGGGTGGGGGAGAAAACTGAAAAAACAGGAAGAAAGTCCGGCACAGTAAATAGCTGAAGCAAAAAATAGGACTTCAAGCCGGGATTATCTTAAGTAACAAAAACTATATGTTAGAGAATTATTATTATCTGCTTTAAACTGCTTATTTCCACAGCTAACTTAGGACTCGTCACAAAATAATCTCTGTGGATCTCCGACTGGATCTTTTGATTTTCACGATCAAGGTCGCCAATCAAAGTTACAATGAATAATAAGTTGCATAGGTTATTTCGTTGCGGGCACTTAGTATATAAGTTAACATATTCAATAAGTTAATACGTTCCGAGTTGATACGTTCAATAAGGTGACATCATCTATAATTTGACGTTATCTATAATTTGACGTTATCTATAATTTGACATATTCATAAGCTGCCATTTACCAATTAATTACCTTAGTTTGCCGTCAAATATAACAGGTGAGTTAGTGAGCATAAAAGTAAACAGATACAAATGCGGATATTGTGGTACCTGTGTGGGAGTCTGCCCCAGAGGGGCACTCGAACTTGTAGAAACCTGGTTGGAAGTAGATGAAAGTATGTGCATTTCATGCGGGACGTGTGACCGTATTTGCCCGGTGGGAGCAATTGAGGTTATGAAATGAAAGACCGGTACGATGTCATAGTGGTCGGAGCTGGCCCTGCGGGCTCCATTGCCGCGAAAACTGCGGCAGAAAAGGGACTTGACGTACTTTTGATTGAAAAGCGCCAGGAAATCGGGGACCCTGTACGCTGCGCCGAGGGTGCGAGCAAGATATACCTCAAAAATCACGTGGAAATTGACAAAAAGTGGATCTGTGCCGACCTGAAAGGCTCCAGAATTTACGCGCCGGACGGTACATTGATAGAAATGGCAGAAGAAATCTCCGGCGGGGAAGTCGGCTATGTCCTCGAAAGGAAGATTTTTGACAGGGCCCTTGCGGAAAAGGCGGCAGAAGCGGGGGCAGAGGTAAGAGTCAAGACAAGAGCCACGGACCTTATCATTGAAGACGGCTTTGTGAAAGGGGCCAGGCTCATGCACCTCGGGGAAAAGTATGAGGTAAGGGCGGACATCGTCATCGGGGCCGACGGGGTTGAGTCCAAGGTAGGAAGGTGGGCCGGGATCGACACCTCCCTGAAACCCGCTGACATTGAAACCTGCGCCCAGTACCTTATGGCGGGGCTGGACATTGACCAGGAATATTGTGAGTTTTATATAGGGGGAGAACTTGCCCCCGGGGGCTATGTCTGGATCTTCCCAAAGGGAAAAGGAAAAGCCAACGTAGGGATCGGCCTTCTCGGTAGTAAGACAGGAAAGTTCAAGCCAAGACCCATCGATTATCTCAATGAATTTGTGGAGAAACGCTTCCCCGAAGGCAGGATTATCGAAATGGTTTTAGGAGGGGTCCCGGTCTCAGGAAGCATTGAAAAAACCTCAACTAACGGACTCATACTTGTAGGAGATGCTGCCCGCCAGTCCGACCCTATCACAGGCGGCGGGATCATTAACGCCATGGACGCCGGAAAAATCGCAGGAGAGGCAGCTTACGAAGCCATCTTCGCAGGAGACGTCTCAGAGGAAATGCTTGAAGAAGCCTATGAAAAGCGCTGGAGAGCTATCGTAGGCCACGAGATCGACATGAGCCTCGTCGTCAAGAACTGCTTCATCAACCTGGACGACGAAGCCCTGAACTCCCTTGCCCACTCCCTCAAGGACGTGAAGTTCGAGAGAATGCTCCTTCTGGACCTCCTCTACGCCCTCTTCAAAGCCAACAAGAAACTGCTCTGGGACCTCAGGGTACTTTTCAAGGATGCGGCAAAAGAAGTAGCTAAAAATAAACTCTGATTCCCGGAAACAGGGTTTTTTCCTTTTTTACTATTTTTCGGCATTTTTTCCTTTTGTACAATTTATCCCGTTTTTTTGTACAATTTATCCCGTTTCTTTTTGTACAATTTTTCGCTTAACCACTTTTTTCGCGATTAAAAAAGGGATTTTAGGAAGATTCACCAGTTCCAGGTTAACCGGTTCCTGGACTCTGGTGTAAAGCCAGGTATTTTTTGGGAAAACAGCTGGGGACTGACCCCTGCTTCACTTACTTGTTCCAGAACTCCGGCGTAAAGAGCAGGATGACGGTATAAACTTCAAGCCTTCCGATCCACATATTTGCGATAAGGACCAGCTTTCCGACAGCAGGAATCGAGTCAAAGGTGCCCATGGGCCCTACCAAATTCAGGCCGGGACCGATGTTCCCCAGGGTTGCGATAGAGGCTGTGATTGAAGTTATGATGTCCATGCCGAGTACAGAAAGGATGAGGGCTCCCGAAAAGAAGACAAGGAGATAGATCACGACAAACGAGACAATGGAGTTTACAACTTCTTCAGGCACGGTTTTGTTGTTAAACTTGATGCCCCGGACAGCCCGAGGGTGCATTGTCTTGAAGAGTTCCGCACGCCCGTGCCTGAGGAGCATGAGGATGCGCACGACCTTGATGCCTCCTCCCGTAGAACCTGCACAACCGCCTACGAACATGACCATAAGGAGGATCATTTTCCCGGACTCGGGCCAGAGGTTGAAGTCCGTTGTGGCAAATCCTGTAGTGGTCATGATGGATACCACCTGGAAGATGGCAAACCTGAAGGAATCAAAAAGGCCTGTCCCGAGGTCCCGCCAGAGCAGGAGGGTCAAAAGCCCGGTTGCCGCAAGGGTCAGAGCAGTATAAAATCGGAACTCGTCATCCTTGAAAAGGAAGTTTTTGTCCACGTAAATAGCCCGGTAGTGGAGGGCAAAGTTGGCTCCTGCTACGAACATGAAAAAGGTGATTATGAACTCTATGAGGGGGCTGTTAAAAGCCTCGATACTTGCCCCGTAGGGGGAAAAGCCTCCGCAGGCCATGGTGGTGAAAGTATGGGTTATAGAGTCATAGAGGGACATTCCTGCCAGGAGGAGGGCCACGACCTCCAGGACCGAAATTACCAGATAAACCATCCAGAGGATCTTTGCTGTTTCCCGAATCCTGGGCTTGAGCTTATCCTCAGTGGGACCCGGAGCCTCGGCACGGAAAAGCTGCCTTCCGGCAACCCCGAGTTTGGGCAGGATAGCAATGAACAAAACGATGATGCCCATGCCGCCAAGCCACTGCATCATGGACCTCCAGAAAAGGATGCTCCTGGAATGACTTTCGATATCCACCAGGACGGTAGAACCTGTGGTCGTAAACGCCGACATGGACTCAAAAAGGGCGTTTAAGGGAGAAATCCCATCCAGAACGAAGGGGATCGCCCCGAAGATAGCAGCTGCAAGCCAGCCCAGGCCAACGATCGCAAAGCCTTCCTTGCGCATCCATTCCCCCTCGGTTTTATAAGTAAGCAGGAAGAGACCGGTAACAGCCGTTATCAGAATTGCAATCAGGAAAGGAGCCAGAGATTCATGATAATAATATGCCACAGCCAGCGGGATGATCATAAGCATCCCCAGGAGCCGGAGCAAACCGCCAAGAACATAAAAAACAATTTTAAAATTCATGCGGGTCCCCTGTTTTTGCAGCATCCCGGGTTTTTATAACTACGCATATCCATCCCTTTCCTGAAAAATTTTTCTTACCTGAAAAATTTCTCCACAAGCTGAACTGTGGAAGATAAAGCAAAAATAATCACCCTATCTCCTTCCCGGATCACAAAATCCCCTCTTGGGATAATGACATCATCATTACGGACCACCATGGTGATGATCGCGCCCTTGGGGAACTTAACCTTGCTGAGGGCTTTTCCTACAATCTTTGAGTCCCTTGAAGTGGTATACTCAATAATTTCCGCCTTTTCCCCTTCAAGGGTGGCAAGGGTCTCGATACCCCTACCCATAGTAAGTTTCAGAACTTCATTTACGGTTGCCTCTCTGGGACTCACCGCCATGTCGATGCCCACCATCTCGAAAAGGGGCACATAGTCCGAGCGGTCAGACCGGGCAATCACTTTCTTCGCCCCTAGCTGCTTTGCAAGAAGGGAGCAAAGAAGGTTTTTCTCATCGCTATCCGTAACCGCAACAACAACGTCCATGTCCTCGATATTTTCTTCCCTGAGGAGACCGACATCCGTACCGTCCCCATTCAGGACCAGGGCTTTATCCAGCATCTCCGCGACTTCGATGCAGCGGCTTTTTCGGTTCTCGATGATCTTGAGGTCAGAATTCTCATCCCGGTCAAGTATTTTACATAGATAAAAACCAACAATCCCACAGCCAATAACAAGAATTCTATTCCTGTGAGTGACCTCACCTCCAAAAACATTACTGAGGGTTTCCATGGCCTGTGGCTTGCCTATGATCACCATGTGGTCGTTTGCCTTGATGATATCGTTTCCGTGAGGGATAATAATCTCATTGTCCCGGAAGACTGCGCTAACGATGCAGCAGTCTGCAAGCTTGAGATCCTGCATCTGCTTGCCAACAAACCTGTTTTCAGGTCTGATGGCGAACTCCATCATCTGGACCTTTCCCTCCGCGAACATTTCAGCATCAATAGCTGAAGGACTTGCCAGTACCTCTGCAACCTCGGATGCAAGAGCAAGTTCGGGACAGATCATAAGGTCAACCCCGACCTGGGCCCTGGAGGTCACTGGCATATCAATGTAATCGGGGTTACTGACCCTTGCGATGGTCTTTGATTCCTTCCATCCGGGTCTGGCCCTGATAATCAGTTTGGCTGTCATGCAGGCTACGATGTTTACTTCATCGACCCCCGTAACAGCAACCAGAATGTCTGCGTCAGGAAGCACGTTAGCAAGAACGTCGGCATTAGCCCCGTTTCCTTCCACAACTTGCACGTCAAGCCCGTCCGCCCTTTTCAGAGCTTCTTCGTCTTTTTCGATTACGATTACATCGTTTGTGAGGGAAAGAGCCTTTGCAATATGATAACCAACTTCACCTGCGCCGATTATTACCGCTTTCATACAATTTTCCTTCGAAAAAAGGACTGTTTTCTGATAGATAAATTTACTTATTTAAGTAACCTTTGGAAACTCGGGGAAAATGACCCGGAATTCCACATAAATTACTTCCACGTCGCCTTTTTGTAAGCCACATATACTAGAAAATATATAAATATATATAAAGATTTTTAAAAATATCTTATTAAAAAAATTAAATGAGGACGATAGGGGGGAAAGTGTGCGGGGAGACAAAAAAATGAGTAAGTAAATAAAATGAAAAAAGCGTTTGAAGAGTTGAGGTGATCAAAAAATCCGGAAAAATTCAGGGGAAAAAGAAAGTTAAGGAAAAAAGAAAGTTAAGGGAAAAAGAAAGTTAAGGAAAAAAGAAAGTTAAGGGAAAAAGAAAGTTAAGGAAAAAAGGAAGCTAAGGAAAAAAGGAAGCTAAGGAAAAAAGGAAGCTAAGGGAAAAAGAAAGTTAAGGAAAAAAGAAAGTTAAGGGAAAAAGGAAGTTAAGGAAAAAAGGAAGCTAAGGAAAATAAATCCCGGCTTTCAGCCTTCAAGGACATCCTTTACTTTCTCAAAAATACCTTTGCTCTTCTTTTCCTTTCCGGTCTCGCCCTTTTCGCTTTTACTCCTGGCATCTGCTGGTTTCTTTCCCTTCCCAAGGTTTTCAAACTGCTCGAGCAGCTCTTTTTGATCTTTGCTCAGCTTTGTAGGGGTCTTGATAACAACCCTGACAAGCTGGTCTCCTTTCCCATGCCCGTGCAGGTGCTGGATGCCCTTACCCTTGAGCCGGAAAACAGAGTGGGTCTGAGTCCCCGTAGGGATGTTCATCTTTACCTTTCCGTGCAGGGTTTCAACCATTACATCAGCCCCCAGGGCAGCCTGAGGGAAAGAAATGGAAAGTTCGGATATGACATCGTAATCCACCCGCTTGAAGTACCTGTGCTCCATCACATGAATGACAACATAGAGGTCTCCCGGAGGTGCTCCCGGCTCTCCTGCTTCCCCTTCTCCGCTAAGGCGAAGGCCAAGACCCGAGTCAGCCCCTGCAGGAACATTTACGGTAAGCTTTCTGCGTTTCCGAACCCTTCCGGAGCCGCCGCACTCGGGGCAGGGAAACTCAATGATCTGGCCCCTACCGTGGCAGGTGCTGCAGGCCGTGGTGCTTACGAACTGCATACCGAAAGTCGAGTGGGTGGTGCGTACCTGCCCGGTGCCCCCACAGGTGGGACAGCGTTTAGGACTTGTACCTTGCTTGGCTCCGGTCCCGGAACAGGAGGAACAGTTTTCAGTCCGGGGGATATCGATATCTTTCCGGACCCCGAAAGCGGCCTCCTCAAAAGTTACGTAGAGGTCATACTGGAGGTCCGTCCCTCTCCTGGGACCCCTGGGGCCCCGCCTGCCTCCGCCAAAGAACATCTCGAAAATATCCCCGAAGCCTCCGAAGTCAGCGCCCCGGAAGATATCCTCTGCCGAGTACTGCCCATCAATTCCGGCATGCCCGAAGCGGTCGTACTGAGAACGTTTTTCAGAGTCAGAAAGAACAGCATACGCTTCGGAGATTTCCTTGAATTTTTCCTCAGCCCCGGCGTCCTTGTTCCTGTCAGGGTGATACTGGAGGGCAAGCTTCCGATAGATTTTCTTAATTTCATCCGCTGAGGCGTCTTTCGATACTCCGAGAATTTCGTAATAATCACGTTTGGTGGCCATCAAGAATCCCTGTTATGTTAAAAAAGATAAAGAATGCCGGAACCGGGGACTGCAGCTTACCGGTCCGGGCAGATACTATCAAAGTTAGTTTCAATCACTGCAATTCGTTTTTATTTACCCTTTACGCTTTCTTCTCGTCGTCGACAACTTCGTAGTCAGCGTCAACAACCGTGTCCTCCGGACCTTTTGCGTCTGCAGAACCTGCTTCCTGCTGCTGGGCTGCTGCTGCTTCCTGGGCCTTCTGGTAGAGCAGTGCGGAGACCTCATAAACAGCTTCCTGGAGGGCCTCGGTCTTCGCCTTGACCTCTTCAATGTCCTCACCTTCAAGGGCTTTCTTCAGGTCCTCGATGGCGGCATTGACTTTTGTCTTCTGGTCTTCCGTAGCCAGTTCTTCAGCTTCCTTAAGGGTCTTTTCCGAAGCGTTGATCAGGCTTTCGGCGTTGTTCCGGGTTTCGACGTCTTCTTTTCGCTTCTTATCCTCTTCGGCATGCAGTTCTGCATCCCTGATCATGCGGTCGATCTCGTCATCGGAGAGTCCGCCCGGTTTCTTGATAGAGATAGACTGTTCTTTTCCGGTCCCCAGGTCCTTTGCATTCACATGCAAAATCCCGTTTGCATCAATGTCAAAGGTAACTTCGATCTGGGGCATACCTCTAGGAGCAGGGGGTATACCGTCCAGGATGAAACGGCCAAGAGTCTTATTTTCAGCAGCGATCCCGCGTTCTCCCTGCAGGACGTGGATTTCTACAGAGGGCTGGCTGTCAGCAGCAGTTGAGAAGATCTGACTCTTCTTTGTCGGGATGGTGGTGTTTCTCCCGATCAACGGCGTGGAAATGCCCCCAAGGGTCTCGATACCGAGGGTAAGAGGACTTACATCGAGCAGGAGGACATCCTTGACCTCTCCACCAAGCACTCCTGCCTGAATGGCTGCTCCGACGGCAACGGCTTCGTCAGGGTTGATGTTCTTGTAAGGCTTCATTCCGGTGAAGTTTTCGACAAGTTCAACGACCGCAGGCATTCTGGTTGCCCCGCCGATGAGGATTACCTTGTCAAGGTCGCTGGGAGTAAGTTTGGAATCACTGAGAGCCTGGCGCATGGATACGAGAGTCTTTTCCAGGAGGTCTTCAGTCATCTTCTGGAACTGCGCCCTTGTCAGGTCAACGTCCAGGTGCTTGGGGTCGCCGTCCGGACCTACGGTCAGGAAGGGAAGATTTACGTTGGTGCTGGCGACCCCGGAGAGTTCGATCTTGGCCTTCTCTGCGGCGTCCTTTAAGCGCTGGAGCACTGCCTTGTCCTTGAAGAGGTCAATTCCTTCGGTCTTCTTGAACTCTGTGAGCAGGTAATTAATGATCCTCTGGTCAAAGTCGTCTCCACCAAGGTGGGTGTCTCCACTGGTGGACTTGACTTCGAAGACCCCGCCGCCGAGTTCGAGGACGGAAACATCAAAAGTTCCGCCACCCAGGTCGTAGACAAGGATTTTCTGGTCAACATCCCCCTTGTCAAGCCCGTAGGCGAGAGAAGCTGCCGTTGGCTCGTTGATGATCCTTAAGACTTCGAGACCCGCAATCTGCCCTGCGTCCTTTGTGGCCTGCCTCTGGGAATCGTTAAAATAAGCTGGAACGGTAATTACAGCCTGGTTGATATCTTCCCCGAGGTAAGCTTCGGCATCGCTCCTGAGCTTCTGGAGAATCATTGCGGAAATTTCCTGCGGAGAGTATTCCTTTCCATGAAGGGACACCATGTAGTTTGCATCCCCCATGTGCCTTTTGATGGAACTGACCGTGTTGTCGGGATTTGAAACAGCCTGCCTTTTTGCAACCTGGCCTACAAGCTTTTCCCCTTTCTTAGAAAAACCGACTACCGAAGGAGTGGTCCTGCCGCCTTCTGCATTGGGAATTACAACAGCTTCTCCGCCTTCCATCACAGCCATACAGGAGTTGGTTGTACCAAGATCTATGCCCAGTATTTTCGCCATATTATATCCTCACCATAAATTAGCTAACTTAAAGATGTCTTTAATGTGTATTTGTTTTAATCTGAATTTGTAAAATTGAACTGTAAATCTCAGCTTTTTATGCTTCGTAGTATGCTTTGTATATATGTGAAGCCCAGCTTAGGGGAATAAAGAGTCCGATTCAGCTTTTTGATCCATTAAGCTTTTTGACCAGGAATTAGACAAAACCCGGACAATAGGCTTTTTAACTTGTCCCAGGGAGCTTTATAATACCTCATGAAGAGGCTTATTGACCTGGAGAGATTTATTGACCCACTAAGGATATTGTTAACCAGGGAAGGCAATTATTCACCCATGAAGGTAATAATGACTCGTAAAAGTGATTATTCGTCTTCCTGCCCTTCATCGCCAGGGTTCCGGGCCACGGAGACCATGGCAGGCCTGATAACCTTTGAGTCCAGAGCATACCCGGACTTGTAGACCTGGAAGACCGTGTTGTCGGGAATTTCTGAGGTTTCCACATGCTGCACGGCTTCGTGCTTGTAAGGGTCAAATTCGACAGCCTTTTCACACTCGATTTTTTCAAGCCCGTGTTTTTCCAGGACCGAGTCAAACTGCCTGGAAAGCTGTTCAAGCCCGTTTATAACCGAAGCCATATCCTCCGTGGATCTGGCGGACTTCAGGGCTCGTTCGAAGTTATCAGAAACCTCGAGGAAGTCAAGCAAAACTTTCTCAAGCACAGTTTTCCGGAATTCTTCCATCTGACGGGCGCTCCGCTTCCTGAAATTATCAAAGTCGGCTGCAAGGCGGGAAAGCTGATCCTTGAGCACATAATTTTCTTCCTTGCAGGCGGCATCAGCACTAATTTCAGCCCCGGAGACTTCAGGTCCATCTCCTGGACTTTGCCCTGTTGCCCCGGAACTTCCTTCCGACGGGCCCGAGCTTTCAGCCCCGGAACTCTCAGAATCCAGCCGGGATTCATCCTTTCCGGAGCCCTTATTTTCTTTTTTACCGGGTTTCTTCATTTGCAGTATCCCCATTAAAAAATGTTAACGGTTTCGCTCGTCATGATCTGTGATTGTTTGTAATTCTATAAATAGTTTACGTATGAAAAAAAGCATTTTATCAGGAAAAAAAAAGGAAAAAGAAAAATCAGTAAAAGTGGTCCTCAAGTTTGTAAGAGAGTATTTTAAGCATTACCACACTTGCGACCATTGAAGCGGCAACTGCTGAAGTTACCTGTTCCCATCCCAGGGACGAAATTCCCCCTCCAAGGGCAAACTGTACGCCCCCGACAAGAGATACGAGCACAAAAGAAAGCCCGAAACCCGCAATTCCACCCCCTACCAGGGATCCTATGGGATCCATCCCGTGCCGTTCATAAAAGACCATACCGGCAATAAACATTATCGCAAATATTAGAAGTACGAGTGCGGGAGGCAGGGGACTTGCCTTAGTTAAAAAAATTTCAAAAAGCCCGAGCCCCATGTCAACCAGAAAGATCCCCATAAGGACCGAAACCGAGAGGGTCTTGACAAAAGGGTTCTCGAATACCGAGGGAGAATCAGAATTTTTGCTACTTATATTACCAGGCACCCTTTGAAGTTTTATAAAGTATAGCTCCCTGAATATAAACTATATAAATTATATAAAGGTTTACTTACGGCTCAACATTTTTTACTCACGGACAGCCAATTAAGAGCTCACTTTTCCTTCTTAGCTTGTCTCCTTATTATATCTTCGGAAACTACCCGGCAACCCAAAATATTACAAAAGTTACTGGCAACCCGGGTCTTCTTACATTCCCGATAACCCTGATTTTCTCACATTTCCGGTAGTTCGGTCCCGGGGCAGGGAG
Organism: Methanobacteriota archaeon; assembly: GCA_016841265.1. Taxonomy (GTDB): domain Archaea; phylum Halobacteriota; class Methanosarcinia; order Methanosarcinales; family Methanosarcinaceae; genus MTP4. The sequence continues at coordinate 31,323 of JAENZL010000010.1, forward strand.
GCAAGCAATGGGGCAGGACAAACAGTAATATAAAATGACCGGGTTTTTCCTTTCCGATGAAAATCCTGATTGCAGAATTTGCCGTCGGTACGGACGTCGAGAAGTCCCTTATCCCGGAGGGGGCAGCAATGCTCAAAACCCTTTCGGAAAGTTTCGCCCGCCTGGGACACGAAGTGTACTACCCGACTGCCAGCACCAGGATCTGCACGGGCACAGCTCTCAAGTCCACGGCTGAGAACTTCCGTCAGGTTATTGAAAAAAAGGCAGGAGAGTGCGATGCCGGGCTGTTGATCGCCCCGGACGAGATGCTCCCGGAACTGAACAGGCTCCTTGAAGAAAACACTACAAACCTGGGCTGTTCCCCGGAATCCGCAGCATGCTGCGCGGACAAACTCCGGTGCACGGAAGTCCTGCTGAATGCCGGGATAGGAGCCCCGGGGCTTGCGGCAGAGCCGGAGGAAGGCAGACAGTACGTAACAAAACCCAGGTTCGGCTGTGCAGCCGAAGAGACTTACCTCGTCCGGGAATTCGAGCCTGTCGAGGAGGTCATTGCAAGCGAGTACATCGAAGGCATGCACCTGAGCGTCAGCCTTATCGCGGGAGAAAAACCGCTTCCCCTTACGGTAAACCGGCAGTTCATCGAATTCGGGACTGAAAAATGCGTAGCCGGGAAAACCGAAAACGAAAACGAAAAAACCGGGTCCGGCATAAAATACAACGGCAGCCTTACCCCCTACGAGACCCCGAGAAAAAACGAACTGGTCGAAACCGCGGTTTCCGCGGCAAGCTGCCTGAACTGTTCGGGGTATGTGGGAGTGGATATCGTGCTTGCGGACCGCCCTTACGTTGTAGATGTAAACCCGAGGCCTACTGCCTCGCTCTTCGGGATCAGCCAGGTCATGAAAGAGGAAATCGGAGACCTGCTCCTGAGGAACAAATTCGGGGGACTTCCCGATTCGATACATATCGAGGGAGAATACCGCTTTTCAAAAGACATGCTCGGAGAAATCTTCGGACAAAATTAAAAAAAGGGATCAAGATGAAATCAAAGGTTATCGGGCTTGATATCGGAGGAGCAAATACCAAACTTGCTTCCTCGGATGGGACAGTTGTGGAACTGCACTACCTGCCCCTCTGGAAAAATACGCAACTTCCCGGGGTTTTAAAGGAGATTGCAGAGCGGCTCCGGCCCGAAAAAGTTGCCGTGGTAATGACAGGGGAGCTGGCTGACTGTTTCGAAGACAAAGAACAGGGCATCCGCTTCATAATGGAAGCCGTAGACGCCGCATTCGGGCCAGGAAAATGCTCTTATGTCAACAGCAAAGGGAGGTTCCGGCAGGAAAGCGACGGGCTCAGGGAACTTGCAGCGGCAAACTGGGCGGCTTCAGCCCGGTTGATTGGGAAGGAACTGGGAGACTGCATTTTCGTGGACGTGGGAAGCACCACCAGCGACATCATCCCCATAATTGCAGGAGAACACAGGGCAGGGCACACGGACTTTTCAAGGCTACTCCGGAGCGAGCTCGTATACGCGGGCACCCTCAGGACAAACCTTGCAGCTCTCCTGGAGAAAGTAAAACTTGAAGAAGGTTGCTGCCGGACCTCCTCAGAACTCTTCGCAAGCACTGCAGACGCATACCTCCTGCTTGGGAAAATCAGGGAAGACCAGTTCACCTGTGAAACCGCGGACGGGGCAGGCAGGAGCAGGACCGACACAATGCGGAGACTCGCCAGAGTGATCTGTGCGGACCTTTCCGAAATAAGGGAAGAGGACATCTTCGAGATAGCCAGGCAGGTAAAAGAAAAACAAGTCTCGCTCCTGGCAGAAGCTATTTTTGAAGTCGCGGAAAAGAACGGGCTCCGGAAGATTGCAGCCGCAGGGCTCGGAGAATTCCTGATAAAGGAAGCAGCAGAAAAGCTCGGCTTCGAATACGTCTCTGTTGCAGGGCACTGGGGCGAGGAAATTTCAAGAGTATTTCCGGCTTACGCAGCCGCTCGTCTGCTTGATGCCGAGAAGGCATAACTAGAAGATACGTATATAATAGCCATAATAATAGCCATAATAATAGCCATAATAATAGCCATAATAATAGCCATAATAATAGCCATAATAAAAGCCATAACAAAAACCATATACAATGCAGCCAGAAGGCGGGTAAATATGAGAGTGGTCGTCAAACTGGGTGGAAGCCTGATCAGAGAAGCCCCCGGAATAATTGACAGGCTCGTTGAAGAGTTTGCTCCTGGAGAGTCTTCTCAGGAAAAGGTAGCCTCTGAAAAGGTAGCCTCCGGAAAGGAAGCTTCCGTGAGAGGCAGATCCGGAGAAGATAGTTCCGAGACATGCCCTGAGTGCATACTTATCGTGCCGGGAGGCGGAATCTTTGCGGAGGCGGTAAGGGAGGCAGACAGGACGTTCGAGCTCGGGGCAGATGCTTCCCACTGGATGGCGGTGCTCGGGATGGAGCAGTACGCCTGCTGCCTTCTAGACAAAAGCAGAGCTGCGGCCACATACTCAATAAAGAACCCGGACCCGGGGGTTTCCATCCTCTTTCCCTACGGATTCCTGAAAGCCGAAGACCCTCTGCCCCATTCCTGGGACGTGACTTCGGACACAATTGCGGCATGGATCGCGCAACAAACGGGTGCCCGCTTCGTAAAGATCACGGACGTGGACGGAGTGTTCCTGAAAGGGAAGCTTGTAAGAGAAATTTCTGCCCCTGAACTGGCAGCAGTCGGGACAAGCTGTACCGGAACAAGCTGTACCGACGGGGCACTTCCGGAATTCCTCCTGAAAAACAGAATGGACTGCGTGATTGTAAACGGGAAATACCCGGAAAGGGTGCTTCTGGCGGTGCACGGGAGACCTGTGCTGGGAACGGGGGTAAAGGGGAATATTTAAATCGGATATTGTATATGAGTAGTGGAAAAGAAGCAAGCCGTATCCAGAAAGCATTGTTTCTGTTCAACTCACGGGATGCACAGGCCTATCACAGGTGCCGGAAAAGCAGGACATGGTGCATGAGGCTGGTGCTCTTTCACTGGGAATTCGTTACAAGCTCACTATATTAATAAATCGATATGGAGAATAAAATGTCACCAAACAAAGTTGAATACTGTACCTCATGTGGTATCCGCCTGGAAGAAAAAGGCAACGTAAAGTTCCCCTGCCCCAAGTGCGGAGCCGAAGTCGGAAGATGTGTCAGCTGCAGGCAGCAGGGCAACGTTTACACCTGTCCGAAATGCGGATTCCAGGGACCCTGATTCGAGGAAAAAGCCTGAGAAGGCAAAAACCTCGGATACCCCATGAAAATGGAAAAAGCAAATATACACACAATAAACAGATCAATAGGATCAGATTAATATAATTGAGAGGAATCATATGGGCGAAGTAGCAGCAAAAATGAAGGTCATGCCGGAAACCATTGAAACCGACCTTAACGAGCTGAAAGAGAAGCTCAGAGCCGCAGTTCCGGAAGGCGTCGAAGTGTACGGGGAAATAATAGAGGAACCCGTTGCCTTCGGATTAAAGGCCCTGATCATCACCATAATTGTCGGAGACCAGGAAGGCGGGACCGAAGCCATAGAAGAAGCTTTCGCAAATGTCCCCGGCGCAGAGAACGTCCAGATCCTGGAACTCGGCCGTCTCTAAAGGTGCGGAAAAACCGGATATTCTCCGGGAAAACCGTCCTTTACATATTTAATTTTTCAGTTCCCATTTCACATTATTTCCGGAAAAGGGCTCGTAGATCAGGGGAAGATCGTTACGTTCGCAACGTAAAGGCCGCGGGTTCAAATCCCGCCGAGTCCATAATCAACTCTTATTTTTCCCAAAGAATACCGATTTGCATTAAGTACCGGTTTTTACAATTTATACAATTTTTTAGCTTGTACTCCGGCAGATATGCAGGATATTTTGAGTGAAGAGATATTATATAATCCGTTGCCCTGTACATCAGAGGGGACACATTAAACATAAAGTTACAAACTCAAAGCACAAAATTAAAATGCTTTAATTCAAATGAACATTAAAAAGTGGAAATAAATCGAATTTTTGTTCATAATTGATTCTACCTTGAACCCAAATAAAAACGAAGGAATCAAAACAAATCCCGGGACGTGTCCAGCATAAAAAACGCTGAAAAGACGAAAGAGAACGGCGGTGAAGGAAAGTGGATGGAACAATTTCCCGCAAAAAACCCGAACCCTGTAATCAGGGTGAAAACTGACGGGACAATCCTCTACGCAAATAGAGCAGCTGATCCCCTGATGAAAAGCTGGGATGTGGAAGTGGGAGAAAAACTCCCGGAAATCCCAAAAAGTCTCGTGAGAAAGGTAAGCGGCCGGGAAAGAGCAGAAGAACTTGAGCTGAAAGTTGGGGGAAGGGTATACCTGCTGACCTTCTATTATGATCCTGAAGAGAAAGCTGCAAACATCTACGGTTTTGACATCAGTTCCCGGGTGCAAAGAGAAGAAGAAACTAAAAAACAGCATATTCGGCTGGAAAAAGCCCTCTGGAACAACCTCCGGATTATGGAAACCATGGTGGACACGATTCCTGCGCCCGTATATTACAAAAACAAGGAAGGGAAATACCTGGGCTGCAACAGGCTCTTTGCAGACAAGATAATCGGGCTTCCGGAAGAAAAGGTCATAGGCTTCAAACTGACTGAACTGAAAACAAAAATACCTCCTGCTACTGCCAGGGAGTACCAGCAACTGGATATGGAACTCCTGAGGGAAGGAGGCAAACACGTTTACGAAACAATAATCACCGATCTGGATGGGGAAACAAGAAATTTCCAAATCAGCAGAGCCGTTTACAGGGATGAAACGGAAGACTTTGCCATTCTGGTAGGGGTACTGCTGGATATAAGCGAACTCAAAATGATTGAAAAAGCCCTCCGGGATAACCTGCAGTTCCAGGAAACCCTCCTTGACGCAATTCCTACTCCCGTATTTTACAAGGACATGGAAGGGAATTACCTCGGCTGCAACGAGCTCTTTGCAAGAAGGATCCTTGCCATTCCAAAAGAGAGCATTGTGGGCCACTCCATGCGCTACTTTGAGGACAAAGTGCCCGGAGAATTTGCCGATGTATATGAAAAATACGACCACAAACTGCTCAGAGAAAGCGAAAGCCAGCACTACGAAGCAAAAGTAAGGTGCCCTAAAAATGGTGAAATTCGGGACTTCCTCATCACAAAAGCCCTCTACTTCGATACTGCAGGCAAGAGAGCCGGGATCGTCGGCATAATGCAGGACATCACCGAGCGCAAAAAAAGCGAAGAGATTTTGCAAAAAAGCGAAGAAAGGTACCTCCTGGCCGCTGAACAGACAGGGCAGCTAATATACGACTACGACATTGAGGCGGACAGGAACGACTGGGCAGGGGCTATTGAGAAACTTACGGGATACAGCGTCGAAGAATTCCAGAAATTCAATATGGACGGTTGGGCCGGGCACATCCACCCGGAAGACCGGGAAAGGGCGGTACAGGCGCATTATGACAGCTTCAAAACCGACACTCAATACAATGAAGAATACCGCTTCATGAGGAAAGACGGGAGCTATTTTTACGCCGAAGACAGAGGAATTACCCTGAAGGATAGAAGCGGCCGCATCTACAGAATACTGGGCGTAATCAAAGACATCACGGAGAGAAAAGCCGCAGAAGAAGCCCTTGAAAAAACCGGAAAAATCAGGAAGAGAGAAATCCACCACCGTATAAAGAACAACCTCCAGGTAATTTCCAGCCTTCTTGAACTTCAAGCAGAGAAATTTGATGACGAAGAAGTCCTTGAAGCTTTCAGAGAAAGTCAGAACCGTGTTGCATCAATGGCTATTATTCACGAGGAACTCTACGGAAGCAAAGACAAGGACATGTTGACCCTTGACTTTTCAGCATACCTCCGGAAACTGACCGCAGACCTCCTGAACTCCTACGCCCTGAAAAGCGACAATGTCAGGCTTGAACTTGACGTAGAGGAAATATTCATCGGAATGGACACCGCCATTCCCCTGGGCACCATCATCAACGAACTGGTCTCAAACTCCCTGAAACATGCCTTTACCCCGGAAAAGTCGGGAGAAATCCGGATAAGCTTCCTGAGAACCGAAAACTATGAAAATGGCCGGAAGAACTCGAAAAACAGCGACAATGAAAACGGAGACAACGCTGAAAGTGAAGGGCAGTCCGGGTTCGTCCTGATAGTTTCGGATAGCGGGGAAGGATTCCCAGAAGAAATTGATTTCAGAAACACCGATTCACTCGGCCTCCAGCTTGTGAACACCCTTGTAAACCAGATAGGAGGTACGATCACGCTTAAAAAAGGAAGAGGCACGGAATTTTCGATCAGGTTCAGGGAACCTGAAAAGTGAAGAGGAAAAAATTCCGGAACAACAGCCTCCGGAGTCAGGAAACCGAACCTGGTATAAGGAAACTGAGTCCAGCAACTCTATTTTGAATAAGAGAAGAAAGAGACGGTAAAAAGAAAGAAGCGGTTTTGAAGAGAATAAAAAAGTTTTGAAGAGATGAAAGAAACTTTCTAAAAACCGAGAACATATCACAGACTTTTTAAATGATGGAAACGTATCGGGCAAGCGGGTAAATGGCCGGATTTAAATAATTTTAAATGATGCATCAGGGAACAATTGTAAATTATTTCATATTGCCCATTCCTTAAAAGGGCAGTCGACATCCTAACTGACATTTTGAATCGACGTTTTAAATAGCAAAACTTAAGAAGCTCAAAACTTAAGAGGCTTCATAAACACTCATTTTCGAAAACACAAAGAGACAAACGCCGAGAAGTGAGAGAAAATGGGGGATTCCAGAAACTTCGAAGCCGGCAACTGGCATTGAGAAAAGAAGAGGGGTAAAAGAATGCTGGACCAGTTTCTTTCAAATAACCCGAATCCTGTTCTTAAGGTAGATGAAGAGGGGACAATCCTCTACTCGAACAAAGCTGCAAGTCCTCTGGTAGAATACTGGGGTGCCGGAGAAGGAGAAAAGCTTCCTCAACCGATGGTTAATACGATGAAGGGAATACTTTCTCAAAAAAATCACGAACAACTTGAGATTAATACGGAGAAAAAAACGTATTCCTTCACACTCTGCCCCCTGCCGGAGGAAAACTGCGTATATATCCAGGGCTTTGACATAAGTCCTTTCAGGCAGGCTGAAGAAGAACTGAAAAAAAAGTATGAGGAGCTTGAGGCAAGGGCGGGGAAAAGGAATCTCGAACCCTCAGGGGCAAAAGCAGAGCTTTACGGGAAAATTTCCGGGAAAAAACAGACTGATCAGGCCCCACAGGACTGCCCTTATTTTATTGAAAACCTGATAAATACCATTCCCAACCCCGTTTTCTACAAAGACCGGAACGGCGCATACATAGGCTGCAACGAGGTCTTTGCAAGCAAGATTCTCGGACTTCCCAGAGAAAAAATCATAGGAAAAACCCTTCCAGCCCTTCAAGTACCCATCACGGAAGAGCTCAAGGAATACTGCCATAAAGTGGCTCTCGAACTGGCCAGGACCGGGAAAAAACAGGAGCAGGACCTCAAATTTGTCTGTGCAGACGGAAAAACAAGAGACTTCATAGTCAACCGGGCTGCATTCAGGGATGAGAAAGGGGAAACTGCCGGGATAGTAGGGGTGATGCAGGACATAACCCAGCGCAAGAGCGCGGAAGAAGCTCTCAGGAACACCGTGAGTTTTCTGGGAACCCTGCTTGACGACATTCCAAGCCCTGTTTTCCAGAGAGACAAAAAAGGGATTTACCTGAACTGTAACGAGAAATTTGCCAACCAGATAATGGGGCTCCCGAAGAAAAAAGTCATAGGAGGATCTTTTGCCGAGTTTCGGAAAAGGTTCCCTAAAGAACTTGTGGAAATCTACCAGCTGCATGACCAGGAGCTTCTCAGGCAGAGAGGGAACCAATATTACGAGACAAGGGTGGTCTGTGCAGATGGCGTAAAAAGAGACTTCCTTTTACACAAAGCCGCATACAAAGACAGTTCCGGAAACGTTAACGGAATTGTTGGTGTTATGCTGGACATAACCCAGCGCAAGGAAGCGGAAGAAATATTCCGGAAAAGTGAGGAAAGGTACCGCATAGCTGCAGAGCAAGCAGGGCAGCTAGTATATGATTACGACATTGTAACAGGGAAAATTGACTGGGCGGGAGCGATCCCTCAAATAACCGGACACACAGTTGAGGAAATACAGAAAGTGGACCTGGAAGGGTGGATAGACCATATTCATCCCGAAGACCGGGAAAGGGCCTGGAAAGCCCATGAAGAATGCATGAGTATGGGGGGCAAATTCCTTGAAGAGTACAGGTTCAGGAGGAAAGACGGAAGCTATTTCCATGCGGAAGACAACGGAGTCTACCTCAGGGACGAAAGCGGCCAAATGTCCAGGACCATCGGGGTAATAAAAGACATAAGCGAAAGGAAAATAGCCCGGGAAATACTGGAAAAAAGCGAGGAAAGATTCCGGGCAGTTGCAGAAAGGACCGGGCAACTTGTTTATGATTATGATGTGAGGACAAACCAGAGTTCCTGGGAAGGGGCCATTGAAGAACTGACGGGATACAGTTATGAGGAGTTCCAGAAATTCATCCCGGAGGTCTGGGCTGAACACCTCCATCCAGAAGACCGCGAAAGGGCTGTTGATGCCCATAAAAAATGCCTGGAGACAGGGGAAAACTTCCATGAAGAATACAGGCTCAGGAGAAAAGACGGGAGCTACTTCTACGCAGAGGACAACGGCTTTTACATAAAAGGCGAAGATGGTAAGGTCTCCAGGGCTCCAGGGGTAATAAAAGACATAAGCGAAAGAAAACTCGCCCAGGAAAAAATAGAAGAAAGTGAAAAACGCTTCCGCCTCATTGCCGAGCAGACCGGACAGGGAGTCTATAACTATGATGTTGAGAGTGAACGGTTTTCCTGGGAGGGGGCTATAGAAGAGATAAGCGGATACCGTGCCGAAGACCCCTGCATTTCTTCCAGGAACCTCTGGGAATCCCATATCCACCCTGAAGATAGTAAGCAAGCAGCGGGGTACTACGAACAGGCCTTAAAAGAGGGGAAAGAATACCACCAGGAATACAGGATACGCAGAAAGGACGGAAGCTATGCTTGTGTGGAAAACAACGGGATTTTCCTGAAGGATGAGAAAGGCCGGGTATACCGGATGCTCGGCGCAATAAAAGATATAACGGAAAGAAGACTTGCCAGGGAAGAACTTGAGAAAAGTGAAGAAAGGTACAGGCTGGCAGCTGAACAGACAGGGCAAATCGTATTTGAGCATGACCTTAAAAATGAAGTTATCGACTGGGTGGGAGCTATCCAGGAACTTACAGGCTATTCTGCGGAAGAATTCCGGAAATTCGACACTGAAAAATGGGAAGAACACGTTCACCCCGAGGACAGGAAACGGGCCGTCGAAAGGATCACGGAAGCCCTCGAGAAGGGGGAAAGGTTCGTTGAGGAGTACAGGTTCAGGAGAAAAGACGGGGACTATTTCTACGTGGAGTCCTGTGGGGTAGGGATGCTCGATGAGGAGGGAAAACCCTTCAGGGCACTCGGGGTGATGAAAGACATTACTGGAGGAAGGCTTGCCAGGGAAGAACTTGAGAAAAGTGAAGAAAGGTATAGGCTGGCAGCTGAACAGACAGGGCAGCTTGTGTTCGATTACAATATCGGCACGGGGGAAAGCGACTGGGCAGGAGCTATTGAAAAACTTACAGGATACAGCGTGGAAGAATTCCAGAAAATCGGAAAAGACGAATGGATTTCACACGTACATCCCGAAGAGAGAATGCGGGTGGTCGAAAGCATAAAAAAGGCCCTGAAGACCGGAGATCAGATTCAGGAAGAATTCAGGTTCAGAAGAAAAGACGGCAGCTATTTCTACGTGGAAGACAGCGGAACGGTTCTGAAAGACAAAAAAGGACTCCCTTACAGGGTCATTGGAGTGAAAAAAGATATCACTGAAAGGAAACTTGCCCGGGAAAAGCTTGAGAAAAGCGAAGAAAAGTATCGCATCGCAGCTGAACAGACAGGGCAAATTGTATGCGACCTTGACATGGAAACCGGAAACATTGAATGGGCAGGAGCCATTAAGGAGCTTACAGGCTATGGTTTTGAGGAATTTCAGAAATTCACCCCCGAAGTCTGGGTAGAACACATCCATCCCGAAGAACGCGAGTCCGTGCTCAAAAACGTAGAGGGCTATTTAAAGAAAGGGGGAAGGTTCAAACAGGAATTCAGGTTCAGAAGGAAAGACGGAAGCTATTTTTACGTAGAAAACCGCGGGGTCGTTCTTGAGAATGAAAGAGGACAGATGTATAGAATCCTCGGGTTAACGAAAGATATCACGAAACAGAAACTTGCCAGGGAAGAGCTGGAACAAAGTGAAGAGCGGTACCGGCTTATTTCGGAGAGAACAGGGCTGCTCCTCTATCACGATAGCTACGTGGAAGGTTCGATTAACTGGTCGGGTGCTATCACGAAACTTACCGGATACAGCATGGAAGAATTCCAGAAACTTACCGAAGAAAGGTGGCTGGAGCTAATCCATCCTGAAGACCTCGAAAAGGTAAAGGCGTCCCATAAGAAATCCCAGGAGATAGGGGGAGAGTTCCATGAAGAGTACAGGTTCAGAAGGAAAGACGGGAGCTATTTCTTCGCGGAAGATGAGGGTGTCTACTTAACAGATGAAAAAGGATGCATCTGCAAAGCTGTCGGGGTAATAAAGGACATCACGGAAAAGAAGCTTGCCCAGAAGAAACTGGAGGAAAGCGAGGAACGCTTCAGGGTCGCTGCCGAGCAGACAGGCCAGATTGTCTTTGAACACGACCACATAAATGATATACTTTCCTGGGCAGGCGCTATCACCGAAATTACCGGGTACGGCATCGAGGAATTCCAGAAACTCGAGGGGAAGACGTGGGCTGAGCATATCCACCCCGAAGACAGGGAAAGGGTCCTTGCAGAACTCAGGAAATTCAAGGAAAAAGACAGCCACTTCCGTGTTGAATACAGATTTAGAAGAAAGGACGGGAGCTATTTCCAGGTGGAAGACAGCGGGGTCTACCTGAGGAACGAAGAGGGGCAGATCCGCAAGGCTGTAGGAGTTATAAAGGACATCAGCCCGATAAAACTTGCCGCGGAAAAACTTCAGGAAAGCGAAGAAAGGTTCCGCATAGCGGCAGAAAAGACTGGCCAGCTTGTATACGATTTAAACATCGATTCGGACAATGTGAAATGGGCAGGAGCAATTGAGGACATTAGCGGTTACACCCATGAGGAAATCCATAAGCTGACGTCCATGAAGCTCTGGAAAAAGCACATTCACCCTGATGACTATAAAAAAGCAGTCACACATTTTGGAAATGCCCTTAAGAACGGGAGGAGTTTCTGCCAGGAATACAGGTTCAAAAGAAAGTCAGGGGACTATATTTATGTGGAAGACTGCGGGACTTATTTGAGAGACAAAGAGGGCAGAGTATACCGGATGATCGGGGTGATAAAAGACATCACGGAGAGAAAGCGAGGAACGGAAAAATTGCGGAAAAGCGAAGAAAAGTTCCGCCTCGTTGCCGAGCAGACCGGGCAGATGGTATACGATTATGACATTCCGGGGGATAAAATTGGCTGGTCGGGAGCTATCAAAGAGCTTACGGATTACGAAGAAGAAGACTTTAAAAAGTTAGAAAGTTTGAGGGAATTAAAATGGCTCATACATCCCGATGACCGTAAAAGAGCAGTCGATTCATATAAAAAATGCCTGGAGACAGGAGAAAGGTACTGTGAGGAATACAGGCTCAAAAAGAAGGATGGGAGCTGTATTTATGTGGAAAACCGGGGAGTATTCCTGAAGGATGAAAATGGACGCATATACAGGATGCTCGGGACAAATAAAGACATTACACAGCTCAAGCAATCCCTTGAAAAAGTACGGGAAAGTGAAGATAAGTACCGTTCATTTATGCGAAACTTTAAGGGGATTGCTTTCCAGGGCGATATACACTTCAGTCCGGTTTTCATGCACGGGGCTCTGGAAGAAATCACCGGGTACACGGAAGAAGAACTTCTTTCCGGAGCTATCCCCTGGCCCCGGTTAACAGTTCCCGAAGATCGTCACCTGATCTACGAAGATGCAGCGAAACTGAGAACTATTCCGAATACCCTCATCGAACGAGAATACAGGATAAGGCACAAGAATGGAAAATTACACTGGATCTGTGAACTCATCCAGAATATTTCCGATTCTTCCGGAAAACCCTGCTTCGTGCAGGGCTCAATCTATGACATCACTGAAAGAAGGGTAGCAGAAGAAACCCTGGCAAGGACGGAGGAGATCCGCAAGAAGGAGATTCACCACCGGATCAAGAACAACCTCCAGGTAATATCCAGCCTCCTTGAACTGCAGGCCGACCAGTTCAGCGAGGAAAAAGTGGTAGAAGCATTCAGGGAAAGCCAGAACCGCGTGGCTTCCATGGCCATTATCCACGAGGAACTGTACAGGGCAGGAGATACCGAAACCCTTGATTTTGCAGCATATTTACGGAAACTGACTTCAGACCTTCTCCGCTCATATACGATCAGGAAAGAGGACGTAAAGCTGAAGCTGGAGGTAGAGGAGATATTCCTGGGAATGGACGCGGCAATCCCATTAGGGATCATTGTTAACGAACTTGTATCCAATGCCCTGAAACATGCTTTCCCTGCCGGAAAGAAAGGAGAAATCCACGTCAAACTTTTCCGAAAAGAAAGTTCAGGAAATAAAAGTATAAGTAACATCACAAATAATAACGATATAAGGAGTAGTAACGAATATAATCAGTTCACATTGATTGTTTCGGATAACGGGTTGGGTTTTCCGGAAAGCATTGACTTCACAAATACCGATTCTTTAGGTTTGCAGCTTGTAAATACCCTTGTAGAACAGCTGGAGGGTACGATCGAACTTGAAAGGAACGGAACAACGGTTTTCAGGATTAAGTTTCTGGAAAGTGGACAATGACCCGGAAACATAGTATGAATAAAGGGGAAATAAGATGAAAAAGGCAAAAATTCTGGTTGTCGAAGACCAGAACATCGTGGCTCTGAATATCAGAAACAAGCTTAAGAATTTAGGCTATACGGTTCCGGCTACCGCGGCAACCGGAGAAGAAGCCATAAGGAAAGCTGAACTGACGAATGCTGATCTTGTTTTGATGGACATCATGCTAAAAGGGGATATGGACGGGATTTCAGCGGCTCAGGAGATCAAGTCCCATCTGGGGATTCCGATCCTGTACCTGACTGCTTACACGGACGAAGAAACCCTTAGCAGGGCAAAAATGACCGAACCCGAAGGGTATATCTCGAAGCCCTTTAAAGAAGAAGACCTGCACAGCAACATTGAAATGGCGTTGCACAAACACAAGCTGGAAAGGGTAGAAAAAGAGGCGGAATAAAATTCCCTGCACTACTTTTCTAAGTTGATTTGAATTTGACCAAAAGGGAAGATTCACATAAACCTCTGCGGAACGGAAAATATTACCGCGAACCCGGAGGATTGCGGGACAGGTTCCGAATGCAGGAAAGAGCAGGGCTCGCAGGCGAAAAAGGATTTGCCGTTAGAAAAGGGTTTACAGTTTACACTAATTGTGGCCGATGACGGGCCGGGCATCCCGGAAGAAATCGATTTTAGAAATACTAGTTCCCTGGGGCTCCAGCTAGTAAATATCCTTGTTGAACAGATAGATGCCTCCATCGAGCTTAGAAGAGATGAAGGGACGGGTTTCTCGATCAGGTTCACGGACAAGGGGACGTGAAAAATGAAGGTGAAAACCCCTTATTGGATAAATCCCTGTGCTATTTGCTTGTAAGGCTAATCTGACCACATAAAGAGGACGTATGAATATACTGGAAGCAGGAAGAAAAAAATTAGGGGTAGAGCACTCCCAGCTGATATTCTGGATAGCCGTTATGGGACTGCTTTACATAATCAGCCTGGAAAACTACCTCCTCTTCCACAGCCTTGTAGAATTGTTCAGCATCCTGGTAGCATACGTGATTTTCCTGATAATATGGAAATCGAGAGCTCTGCTGGAAAACCGCTACCTTCTGCTTATAGGCATAGCTTACTTGTTCGTCGGAAGCTTTGACCTCCTGCATACCCTCGCATACAAAGGTATGGGAGTCTTCCCCGAATATGGCTCAAACCTTCCCACCCAGCTCTGGATAGCCGCCAGGTTCCTTGAAAGCGCATCTCTCCTTGCAGCTCCGCTGCTTTTCAGCCGCATTTCGAGAGACGGGGAAAAGGAGGCAAAATTCCGGGAAAACGGCCTGTTCGCCAGGAAAATTTTCCATATATATACCGGAATTGCTGTTCTTTTCCTCGTCGCGATTTTCTATTGCAAAAATTTCCCGGAATGCTATATTGAAGGTTCGGGACTTACTCATTTCAAAGTATCAAGCGAATACATCATCTCTGTTATACTATTTTGCTCACTGATCCTCTTGCGTACAAAAAAGAACATGTTCGAGCCACACATTTTCAGGATGCTTTCAGCATCCATAATCCTTACGATCTTCGGGGAACTGGCTTTCACTTTCTACATTGACGTGTACGGATTTTCCAACCTTATAGGCCACTATTTCAAACTGCTCTCTTTCTACCTAATCTACAAAGCAATTGTGGAAACAGGATTCGAAAACCCTCACAGCATCCTTTTCAGGGAGCTGAAGCTTAGCGAAGAATCATTAAAAGAGCAGGCAATTGCCCTCCGTGACGACCAGGGCCTCATTTACAGTATGCTCGGGGTAAAGAGAGATATGCCGGAGCAAGAAACTGCAGTTGGAAACCTGCAAAAAGGAGAGGAACACTACCTGTCATTCATGCAAAACTTCCAGGGGATCGGGTTCCAGCTTGACAGGAACCTGAAATCGATATTCCTGCATGGGGCTGTAGAGGAAATCACTGGTTACACTAAGGAGGATTTCCTTTCCAGGGAAATGGAATGGATCGAAATCATCCTTCCCGAATACCACCCTTTGTTTCTTGAAAAATTGGAAAATGTCAGTTCCAACCCGGATAGCTCCACCGAACTGGAATACCGGATCAGGAGAAAAGAAGGAGAAATAAGGTGGATCAGGGAAATTATCCGGAAGCTCCCCGGAAATCCCGGGAACCAGGGGCAGTACCAGGGTTCGGTTTATGACATCACGGAACGTAAAATGGCTGAAGAAGCCCTGGAAAAAATAGATAAAATCCGCACGAAAGAAATCCATCACCGGATCAAGAACAACCTGCAGGTGATCTCATCTCTCCTGAGCCTCCAGGCGGAAAAATTCGGAGACGAGGAAGTGCTTGAAGCCTTCCGGGAAAGCCAGAACCGCGTCATATCTATGGCCCTAATTCATGAGGAACTTTATAAAGGGGACAAAGTAGATACTCTTGATTTTGCAGCCTATTTCCGGAAACTGACCGCAGATCTTCTCAGTTCATACAGGGTCGGAAAAGATGACATCAGCCTGGAGCTTGACCTTGAGAAAATTTACCTGGGGATGGACACGGCAATCCCCCTCGGAATCATTGTCAATGAACTGGTTTCCAACGCCCTGAAACACGCGTTCCCTTCCGGAAAGAAGGGGGAAATCCGCATAAAACTCAGGAGAACGGAAAATTGTGGAAGATCAGCTGCATTTATAGGGCCTTGTGATGAAAGCGAAGGCTGCAGGAAGAATAAAAATACGTTTACACTTATGATTTCGGACAACGGGAGGGGAATTCCGGAAGAGCTCGACTTCAGGTGCGCCGATTCTCTGGGGCTCCAGCTAGTAAATATCCTTGTGGAGCAGATCGAGGGCAATATAGAACTTAATAACAGCACCGGGACGGAGTTCAGGATCGATATAAAGGATAACTAACTTAGTGACTTACTGGTTTATTGATGCGGGGTAAGAACCAGTCTCTATGCTCAGAAGCAACTTATTTTTAAATCTTCCTGAAAATGGTTATATATTTTTGGGAAACATTGATGAAGAAGTGTAAATTTGTGATAATGGGATGTGGAAAGCATAAAGCTTATTTCCAACTCCCCGATAAATGCTTTTAAGGGAGGAAAAGGAGGAAAAAATCCTTATCAAATTTTTCCAAACAACCCACAATAAAAATAAAGTTATAAGTAGAAACAGAAAAATTAATAAAAATGGTAATAGTAAGTACAGTACTCAGTTCTCATTGATCGTTTCGGATGACGGGTCGGAATTTCCGGAAAATATTGATTTCAGGGATACAACCTCCAGGGTTACAACTCGTAAACTCCCTGGTGGAACAGCTCGAAGGAAACATCGAACTTGAAAGAAACAAAGGCACTAAATTCATTATCCGATTCGGAGGAACTGGGGGACCGAAAAATGGCAGTTAACTATTCAAAAATAACAGCAATAGAAGAAAACGGGGGTAACAAAATGGGAAAAGCAAAGATTCTGGTTGTCGAAGACCAGAATATCGTAGCCCTGAATATCAGAAACAAGTTGAAGAACCTGGGATATACCGTACCAAGCACCGCAGCTTCAGGGGAGGAAGCAATCAGGAAAGCAGAGCTGACGGGTGCTGATCTGGTTTTGATGGATATCATGTTAAAAGGAGAAATGGACGGAATCGAAGCAGCAGGGGAGATCAAAGCCCGCTTCGGGATACCCGTAATTTACCTTACTGCCTACACGGACAGCGAAACCCTGGAAAGAGCCAAAATGACCGAACCTGCAGGCTATATCTCAAAGCCTTTCAAAGAAGAAGACCTGCACAGTAATATAGAGATGGCCCTCCATAAACACAGTGCGGAAAAGGGAGAGGAAGGGCAAGAAGAAGAAGAAAAAGAAAGTGTTTAAGGAAAAAAGTTGAAGACAAAGAGTTTAAGAGGATAAGCAGGGATTAAGTGAAAAATTAATGCGGCAGGAAAATCAAAGTTGCTCTGGCACGCCCCGCTGCGAACAACGAGTTATGTTAGCAGTGGTTTTTTTCTTGCCACAGCTTCAAATTCCTTAAAGAAGGCAACCTCCCTGGGATTATGCCAAAAAATAATGCCGCATAAATAGATCACAATCATTCATAATCGTTCAATGCCGGGCTATTGACGCAACACCAGGATAAGGTCTACTTTTTTAGAGCAAAGCATATCCGGAGAGGGTATCGGCTGTCTTCATCTCCAACCTTAGAACCTGAATGTCCACTGAAAAATTAGTGCAAAATTTGAATAACCGGGCTGCTTATGGGAAGATTTCTGACCTGTAAGCTCAGTGATAGAAGACAGCCTCAAATTGGCGAAAGAAACATACTCTGTGGAGAATTTACACAGGTAGTCCAGGGTATTTCTGGAGTTAACTACGAGGTTTAGTTGTCAGGGTAGTTATTGAAGGCGTAGCAAGGGCCTGCTTTTCCTCAAAGCCTTCAACCTTAGAGGCCTGTAAATCCTGGTTTCAGAATTCACATTTATGAAATCTGTTTTTAATCCCAAATCCGGGTATTGGACATTTTAAGTGCGGGAATTTAATTTATTCTGCTTCCAGAATTTCTGAAATACTGTACAAGTTCATAAAAAATTTAAAATAATAACAAATATGTTTACTCTCAAAAATACTTCCTAAATACATAAAAAAATTTAAAATAATACCAGAAATATTTTATAATAGGATAACATAAACGATCCAAGTCAACTCAGGAAATTTAACAAAAGGATTAATAAAAATTTATTCAATGAGTTGACATGGCTTAAGGCCTGAATTCGTCGAAAAGGAGGTTTTAAACTAAAAGTGAATATAATTTTCATTTAATTCATAACAGATTCTAATTACAAAAAACAGAAGCTTCAGCTTCGTTTCCGAACTTTCTGCTTGATTCACATTTTTGAGAAGTGGATGTACTAAGAGCGAATGCCCTCTAAAAATGCTGTTCCCCGCATAATAAAGGACAGAGAAAGAGTCGGAAAAATATTACAATCAATTCATAGGGAATTTTCAGAACTCATGGGAATATTATGGAAAACACTCCCTGAGGATCAGAATACTCTAGATTAAAAAATCCCTAGATAGTCCAACCCAAGGTGATAAAATGTTAAAACTGAAGCTAGGAACCCGAAAGCTGATTTCAATTTCAATTTGCTTTTTAATGCTGCTTGCTACAAGCTCAGCAGCATTAGCAGCATCAGGTGATTTAGCAAATGTTCAAGTATCAAAAGTTAGTGGAACTGTCACGGTAACAAACGAATATGGTACTGTTGTTTATAAAGGTTCAGACGATACAGATGCTATTGAAGCAGCTATAAAGGCAATCGATAGCGGCGTAATCCTCTTCCAAAAAGGCGAATATAATATCGACCGTACACTTCGTTTAAAATCCGATATAACCTTCATTGGAGAAGAAGGAGTAGTATTTGACTGCTTTAAAGGTGTAGCGTTCAGTACCGGAACAGGCGCATATTCTTCGTCAACAATATCACTATCAAATGACGTCTCCAAAGGTGATACACAAATTCAGTTGTCGAGTGTTACCGGGTTAAACGTCGGAGATCACGTAAAAATTTCAGATGATCTCAGTTTCCGCAATCGCAACAAGGAAACTGATTACAAAAACGGAGAGATAGCACAAATAGTTTCTATCAGCGGCAATTCGATTACAGTTGATCGTTCTTTGTACGATGATTATACTGTAGCTAGAAACGCCAAAGTAAGAAAAATGGTGATGTTAGAGAATATCACATTTGAAAATATTAATTTCGTAGGTTCTGGAATCGAGACGAGTTCCACTGCACTCAGTTTCTACGCCACGAAAAATATTACCATCAAAAATTGTGAGTTTTCAGACTTTGGTGTCCGTGCTACATTTTTCTTAGATTGTTTGGACGTCACAATAGATTCTAACACCTTCAGGCATATTTTCTACACTGGCCTGGGGTATTCGATTCAAATTGTCAATGCATGTGACAATTTCATAATAACAAATAACTCCTTCCTGGAATTAGGAAGGCACTATATTGCTGTTGGCGCTAACACAGGGGGCAATTACGAAGACGGACTTGCCAGACGTTTAACCATATCCGATAACGTCTTTGAAGATTGTGCCGACGAAGCCATAAACACACACTACCCCAATAGGTGTGTGACGACCATTACAGGGAATGATATCTACAACTGCAGAAAAGGTATTGAACTAAGCAACGGCGATAGTGTTATAAAAAACAATAATATCGTTGGAAGCTATGTAACTGCAATCGAAACATACGGATCAGGCAGTCATCTTGTAGAAGGAAATTACTTTAACGAAAATTATAGGTCTTTCAGGTGTGAAGCCACAACCGAAATAAGAGGTAATTTATTTGACAACGGCGGGTATATCTTACCGACAATCAATACCATAATTGAGAATAATACATTCAAGAATTATTCAGGATATATCATCTACGCTGTCGGCTCAAGCAGTTCATACCTGCAAAACATTGAAATCTCCAATAACATATGTGAAGATTCCCTGACAATGGCAATGAAATTAAACTATGCCAAGAATGTTAACGTAAATAACAATAACTTTAGAGGGTATCTTGAATTTGGAAGCTGCGATAATGTAGAAGTCGACGGCAACAGAATAAACTCTCCTGCCTCTTCGGGAGTCAGAGTTATTGATGCGAAGGGTCCCTACACGATAACAGATAATGAGCTTAAAGCTGATAGTGTAGGAATTTCCCTTGAAAACACCGGAACGTCTTCTATCGGAGAGATAATTCAAATCGCACGCAACGCCATTGATGCTCCTAAAGCATATTCTAATGATGACTATTCGAATGTCATCGTAAAAGAAGGAACTCCTGAAATTGGAGACCCTGCGACAGGAGCACCTGATGTCGAAGACCCTACGACAGAAGATCCTGATGTCCCGACGACTCTTACTGGAATGCAAGATTCCCGCCTCCGTGAAGGTTCCCCTGACACGGTCTTCAATGACGTTCGTTACATCGACCTTGGAGGTAGAGATGGAATCGGCGCGTACAGAGACCTTGTCATTTTCGACTTAAGTGAATACGAAGATACCGAACTGATCGAAAATGCGACCCTTTCCCTCTTCTGGTACTACCCTGAAGGAACGGAAAGACCCGAGGACACAGTTGTCGAAATTTACAGGCCGGAAGCCTGGAACCCCAACTACGTCACCTGGAACAGCAGGGACCTTAATACCCCGTGGACCAATTCCGGAGGAGACTGGTATGACCGGAATAATGCCTCCCAGGGAAGCACACCCTATGCAACGATTACCATCAAAGGCAGTGACGTTCCTGATAGCAGCTACCATGAACTTGACGTAACCGAACTTGTTAAAGAGTACGTGAGCGGCGAGTACGAGAATACGGGATTCCTGATCAAAGCCCACACGGAAAGCGGAAACTACATCGCTTTCTACAGCAGTGACTGCGGAATAACGGAATCTACCCCGAAACTCGATGTGGAACTGAAACCCGAGTCTGAAGATATACCTGAGACTGGAGATACACCTGATGAAACTCTCGTCCTGAGCAACCTTCAGGATTCCCGCCTCCGTGAAGGTTCTCCCGACAAGGTATACAATGACGTTCGTTATCTCGACCTTGGTGGCAGAGACGGAGTAGGCGCGTACAGAGACCTTGTCATGTTCGACTTAAGCGAATTGGACAATGCCAAACTGATCGGAAATGCGACCCTTTCCCTCTTCTGGTACTACCCTGAAGACACAGAAAGGCCCGAGGACACAATTATCGAAATTTACAGGCCTGAAGCCTGGAACCCCAACTATGTCACCTGGAACAGCAGGGACCTTAACACTCCCTGGGTAAACGCCGGTGGAGACTGGTTTGACCTGAATAATGCCCCCCAGGGCAGCACACCCTACGCAACGATCACCATCAAAGGCAGTGACGTCCCTGACGACAGCTACCATGAAATTGACGTAACCGAACTTGTGAAAGAGTACGTGAACGGTGAGTACGAGAATACGGGATTCCTGATCAAAGCCCGCAAGGAAAGCGGAAATTACATGGCTTTCTACAGCAGTGATTGCGGAATAACGGAATCAACCCCGAAACTCGATGTAACACTGAAACCCGAACCTGTAGTTCACGTCCTTAATAACCCCCAGGACAGCCGCCTTCGGGAAGGCTCTCCTGACAAGGTATACAATGACGTCCGTTATCTTGACCTTGGAGGCAGAGACGGGGTAGGCGCGTACAGAGACCTTGTCCTGTTCGACTTAAGCGAATTAGACGATGCTGAAAGTATCGAAAGTGCGGCTATCTCCCTCTTCTGGTACTACCCGGCCGGAATAGAAAGACCCGAGGACACAATTGTCGAAATCTACAGGCCTGAAGCCTGGAACCCCAGCTATGTTACCTGGAACAGCGGGGACCTTAACACCCCCTGGGTGAACGCCGGAGGAGACTGGTATGACCGGAATGATGTCTCTCAGGGAAGCACCCCGTACGCAACAATAACCATTAAGGGAAGTGACTTCCCTGACAACGGCTACCATGAGTTTGATGTAACCGAACTTGTGAAAACGTACGTGAGCGGCGAATACGAGAATACGGGATTCCTGGTCAAAGCCCGCACGGAAAGCGGAAACTACGTCGCCTTCTGCAGCAACGACTATGAAGACGAAAATCAGAGACCTGTGATGACTGTATCGGAAAATGTGTAAGTTTTCCTTAGTATCGGATTCGTAAAAAAGTTTAAAATACCCGCGCAGAAGGAAAAATCCTTTCTGCGCAGGAAATTTATTTGTTTTAATTGTTCCCAACCGGATTTATCAGGACGGGAACATTTTTCCGAACACCCGGACTAAGATATACCCGGAAAAAAGCTGTTCTGCATTTGATGTTTTTAATTCCTTTACTTAGCTGAAATTACTGTATACTTTCATTTATTTGGGCCTGCTATTCAACAAATATCAGGTACTTTTTTTTCATGGTTTTGATCTCTCACTATCCGTGTTTAGTGTTTTTACGGTCCCAATTATATGGAAGGGATTCCTTTGAGCCTTTTCCAAAAATTGGTTCAATATAAGTATCGGGGCTAGAATTGCAGTTCAACATATCTCCTTCATTTGGGCCATACTCCGGATTTTACGACTTGAGATTTCTTTGAAATAAGACCAAGAAAAGAAACCTTAAAAAGACCTAATTCAACTAAAAAATCATTTTATACCTTTATTTTCAGGTTATCCGAATCTACTTTTATCGAGCTTACTCTCCTCTATTTTTATGGTTCTTTATGTCTATTGCCATTATGGATTTCAGTCCTCCTCTTCTTTATTTCCCGGATATCAGAAGGGACATCTCTTTGGAATATATTTGATAACTATAAAAGAAATTAACATAATACCAAAAATATTTTATAATAGGGTCGCATAAATGCCCAGAGTTCACTCAGGAAATTTAACTAAATAATAAATAGAATCTTGTTTGGTGAGTTGCCAAGGCTGAACACCTATACTCATTCGAACAGGAGGAATTAAACTAAAAAAGAAACCATGAATATCCTATAATTTATGACAAATTTTCATTACAAAAAAACAGAAGCATCGACTTCGTTCCCACCCATTCCGTACGACTGATATTTTCCTGGACTGAAAATATTCAGAGCGGAAGCTCTCTGCAAATGCTATTCCCAACAAAAAAGAAGTGGAGAGAGGGGAGGAAAAAATCTTAAATGCAGTTTATATTAAATTTTGAAAATTTATGTAAACTTGCAAAATAACCCCAAAAAATTCAATCTACCTTATACCCAAAATTCCCTAGATTGTCCAACCCCAAAGGTGATACAATGTTAAGAAGGATTCTAGGAACCCGAAAATTAATTTCTTACTCAATAATTTGTTCCCTCATGCTGGTTGCGATCAGCTCAGCAGCAGTAGCTGCACCAGATGATTTAGCAGATATTCAAATCTCTAAAGAGAATGGAATTGCCACGGTAACTAATGAAAATGGCACTGTGATTTATGAAGGTGCCGATGATGTAGCTGCAATTGAAGCAGCTCTGAACGAGCTCGATAGTGGCGTCATACTCTTCCAGAATGGGAAATATTCCATAGACCGTACAATTAGTTTAAAATCCGACATCTCCTTTGTTGGAAATGAAGGAGTGGTATTTGATTGCTTTAAAGGTGTGGCGTTTAGTACCGGAACAGGCTCATATTCTTCGTCAACAATATTACTATCAGATGACGTCTCCACAGGTGATACACAAATTCAGTTGTCGAGTGTTACCGGATTAAACGTTGGAGATCACGTAAAAATTTCAGATGATTTCAGTATTCGCAATCGCAATAAAACTACTGATAACAAAAACGGAGAGATAGCACAAATAGTTTCTATCAGCGGCAATTCGATTACAGTTGATCGTTCTTTGTACGATGATTATACTGTAGCTAGAAACGCCAAAGTAAGAAAAATGGTGATGTTAGAGAATATCACATTTGAAAATATTAATTTCGTAGGTTCTGGAATCGAGACGAGTTCCACTGCACTCAGTTTCTACGCCACGAAAAATATTACCATCAAAAATTGTGAGTTTTCAGACTTTGGTGTCCGTGCTACATTTTTCTTAGATTGTTTGGACGTCACAATAGATTCTAACACCTTCAGGCATATTTTCTACACTGGCCTGGGGTATTCGATTCAAATTGTCAATGCATGTGACAATTTCATAATAACAAATAACTCCTTCCTGGAATTAGGAAGGCACTATATTGCTGTTGGCGCTAACACAGGGGGCAATTACGAAGACGGACTTGCCAGACGTTTAACCATATCCGATAACGTCTTTGAAGATTGTGCCGACGAAGCCATAAACACACACTACCCCAATAGGTGTGTGACGACCATTACAGGGAATGATATCTACAACTGCAGAAAAGGTATTGAACTAAGCAACGGCGATAGTGTTATAAAAAACAATAATATCGTTGGAAGCTATGTAACTGCAATCGAAACATACGGATCAGGCAGTCATCTTGTAGAAGGAAATTACTTTAACGAAAATTATAGGTCTTTCAGGTGTGAAGCCACAACCGAAATAAGAGGTAATTTATTTGACAACGGCGGGTATATCTTACCGACAATCAATACCATAATTGAGAATAATACCTTCGAAAACTACACAGGCTATATCGTATCCTCAGTAGGTTCAAGCAGTTCTTACATGAAAAACATTGAAATCTCCAACAATACCTGCGAAGACCCACTGACGATGGCAATGGAATTTGGCTATGCTAAAAATGTTAGGTTAAATAATAACAACCTGAACGGAGATCTCGAATTTAGCGGATGCGATGATGTTGAAATCGAAGGCAACAGGATAAACTCTCCTTCCTCTTCAGGGGTAAGAGTTATTGATGCAACTGGCCCGCACTCTATAAGTATTAATGAGATCAAGGCTAGCAGTGTAGGAATTTCCCTTGAAAATTCCAGGACAACTCCAATTAAAGAAGAAATTATTATTGAAAGCAATGTCATTGATGCCCCTTCAACAATCTCTAATGATGATTATTCGAATGTCATCATGGATGAAGAAGGGACCCCGGGAACTCTCAGAGTAGTGGATGATTCCCGCCTTCGTGAAGGATCTCCTGACACCGTCTTCAAGAACGAACCCTATATCGACCTTGGAGGCAGAGATGATGTTGGAGGTTACAGGGATCTTGTACTGTTCGACCTGAGCGACTACGAAGATGCTGAACTGATCGAGAATGCGACCCTTTCCCTCTTCTGGTACTACCCTGAAGGAATGGAAAGGCCTGCGGACACAGTTGTCGAAATCTACAGGCCTGAAGCCTGGAACCCCGATGACGTTACCTGGAACAGCAGTGACCTTGACACCCCGTGGGTAAATCCCGGAGGTGACTGGTACGACCTGAATAACGTCTCCCAGGGCAGCACCCCCTACGCAACAATAACGCTCAATGGAAGCGACGTCCCTGACAACAGCTACCATGAACTTGACGTAAGCGGCCTCGTGAAAGAGTACGTAAGCGGCGAGTACGAGAATACGGGATTCCTGATCAAAGCCCGCACGGAAAGTGGAAACTACATCGCTTTCTGCAGCAGCGACTATGAAAACGGAAACCAGAGGCCCGTGCTGACAATCTCGGAAAAAGAGTGAGCTTACCTCAGCATCAGGTCGGTAGAATTACCGAAAATACCCGCGCAGAAGGAAGAATCCTTTCTGCACCGGAAATTTTTTTAATTTCAACTGTTTTTAATTTCAACTGTTTTTAATTTCAACTGTTTTTAAT
>JAENZL010000010.1:56647-97710 GCA_016841265.1 Methanobacteriota archaeon
TTTTAATTTCAACTGTTTTTAATTTCAACTGTTTTTAATTTCAACTGTTTTTAATTTCAACTGTTTTTAATCTAAACTGTTTTTAATCTAAACTGTTTTGGACTGGATTTTTTGATTTTAATTGTTCTTTTCCGGATTTATCAGGATATCATCACCCTGTAGGACACCCGGCCCGAAATTATCAGAGCAATGGCTGTTCTGTATTTAACATTTGTAACTCCATTTATTATTAATGATTTTGATATCTCTTTATTCATTTTTCATATTTTTGCGACCCCAATGTTATGGGAAGGACTCTGTTATTTGTAATTTTATTCTGCCCTATCCCACGAAGGCCTGTCCCACGAAAGAGGATATTGCATCATTGAACAAAAAATACAGAGTGTCTAGCCAGACAGATAACCTTTTTTAAGTTCAAAACAATATCATAATTATTCTTTTTGGGGGTCTTAAACGGATCCTGAAAAGAATGGGGGAACAATTTTATGGGCATTAATGGGGATTCAAAAAGGAAGGGATGCATTGCGATTTTAATTTTTGTGATAGCAATCTCTGCCAATATTACCTTCCATGCACCATCTGCAATGGGGTCTCCTGTATACGTTAAAGGAAACGGAACCGGAGACTTTAACAGTGGAGCCAGCAATAATAACGTCCAGATAGCTCAAGCCCTTAAGTTTGGGGCAGAGAACTTCGATTTTAAATGCGTGCATCTTAAGAGCCCCTCCAGATACCTTACAGGCTATACCCCTTTTAGCAGTGCTGGTGTCGCAGATGAGGGTGATTCAGATGCAGGTATCAGATTAATTGATGAGGCAGGTAAGGGTCTGTTTATTCCTTTGATGACAAATGGATTTTATAACCTGATGCCTGCTAATAAACCTACTAGCATCATTTCCTCTCTGGTCGTACATGTTCTGTTCTTTGTTTTCTGCATTGGTGTAGTAGTGGCCTATGCTAATGCTGGACCCCACCCTCTCAAGGACCCTTCATTCAGGGACGCCATGAAAGCCCTGTTACCACTGTTATTTGCAAGTTTCTTACTTGTGTTATTCCTATCCCCACGCATCGCGCCCATTTATGATACATCGGATGAGTCAGAATATGTTCAGATATCCAAAGAGAGTGGAATTGTTACGGTAAAGAATGAAAAAGGTTCTGTGATCTACAGCGGCTCCGATGATGTAGATGCAATAGAGACGGCTTTAAATGAGATCGATTATGGGGATATACTCTTTGAAAATGGTAAGTATGATATCGACCGTACAATTCGTTTAAAATCCGACATATCCTTCATCGGAAATGAAAAAGTTACATTTAACTGTTTTAATGGTATAGCATTTGACACTGGAAGTGGTGGTTATTCTTCATCGACAATATTATTGATAGAGCACCTTGACGAAGGTGATACAAATATAAACTTGTCAAGTGTAGCCGGATTAAACGTTGGGGATTATATAAAAATCTCAGACGACTTCAGTATTCGCAATCTCAATGGGGATACTGATTACAAGAACGGAGAGATAGTAAAAATAATCGCTATTGATGGTATAAACATCGAAATTGATAGACCGTTGTATGACTCTTATTGTAAAACAAAAAATGCCAAGATAAGAAAAATATCAATGTTTGAAAACATCACATTTAAAAACATTAATTTCGTAGGTTATGGAATTGAGACGAGTTCCACTGCGATCAGATTTTATGGTGCGAGAAATTGTAATATTACAAATTGTGAATTTTCAGACTTTGGGATCCGTGCTACTGTTTTCTTAGATTGTTTGGATTGTGTTATAGATTCAAACACCTTTAGGCGTGTCTTCTACACTGGAATGGGATATGGGATAAATATTGCCAATGCATGCGACAATATTACAATAACAAATAACTCCTTCTTGGAATTGGGAAGACATTACATTGCTGTTGGTAGTAACACAGGACATAAGATCTCGGACGGCTTTAGTAGACATATAACTATACAAAACAATGTTTTTGAAGATTGTGCCGACGAAGCCATAAACACACACCGTCCTAACAGATGCGTAATAACTATTACTGATAATGATTTCTATAACTGCCGAAAAGCCATCGAACTCAGCAACAGTAACAGTGTGATAAAAAACAATAATATTGTTGGCTGCTATGCAACAGGTATTGAAACATATGGAACAGGCAGTCATCTTATAGAAGGAAATTCCTTCAGAGGAAATGAAAGGGATTACATGTGTGAAGCTATCTCTGAAATAAAAGACAATTCGTTTACTAAAAATAGTTAATACAACAAAAATCGATAGCTTACCAGAAGTTCTGTAGTGCAACAGAAGCTGTTTCATGAATTGCCTATGTGCTACTCTTTCCATCTGGAGTAATCCTACATGGATGTGCGTAGGCAATAATGCTGAGGTATAAAGCCCCCTGGACAACGTGAAAAACTCTGAAAATCCAATTCAGACTATTTGCATATCCTCTTCAAATGGAATGGAAAGCTATTCACTTTTTTTCTCTGATAATCCGACTTTCCGCAGGCGTGACAAGAAGCTATACTATGAATCTTTGATTCGGCAGGTAAACGTATAAATTAAGGCTCTTCACCATTTCTTGTGGGTAAGACAAGTTCCACTTCGAGACTGCATCTGTTTTTGTGAGGATTACACACAAAAAAACGAGGAGCCTTTTTTATCTCCAATTTTGATGTGCAGGGATAAATATGCTCTCGAAAACTGTCAGTACCCCTTCCCAAGGCCTAAATATTCAATGTTGGCAATACTTGGAAAAATATTTTTACAATCAACTACCACAGGAGATTCCATTAGTTTGGTGAAATCACTGGTATTTATTTGTTTGAATTGATCATGATCAACGACAAATATTACACAATCTACACCTTTTAATGCATCTTCCATGTTCTTTTCAGAACAGAACTCTCCGACATCAGTCTTTATCAATTTTGCATAAGGGTCATAAACCTTAACGCGGGAACCAAGATTCACAAGTTCTTCTAGTATTTTTTTAGCTGGTGATTCTCTTGTGTCAGCAATATTTTTCTTATATGCTATTCCCATCACTGCAACTGTTGATCCGTATATTCTCTTACCTACCTTTTTCAGACCATTTTCGACCAAATTCACAGCGTGTATTTTCATGTAATTATTGATCTCGCCGGACGTTTCAATAAATCTCGGTATAAAACCATATTTTTTCGCCTTATATGACATATAGAAGGGGTCCAGGGGGATGCAATGACCTCCAATCCCGGGGCCCGGATAAAATGGCATAAACCCATACGGTTTTGTCGATGCAGCATCAACGACCTCCCATGTGTCGACACCCATTTTTTCAAAGATTAAGGCTAATTCATTCACGAGAGCAATATTGACATTTCTGAAGATGTTCTCTACAATTTTTACTGATTCAGCTGTTCGAGCATCTTTTACATTCACAACCTTGTTGATAATGCTTCCATAAAGCAAAGATGCAATTTTTGTACATTCTTCATTAATACCCCCAACTACTTTTGGAGTGTTGATAACAGTATATTCCTTATTTCCAGGGTCGATCCGTTCCGGTGAATAAGCAAGACCAAAATCAACTATGGCTTTAAGTCCGGAATTTTCTAATATTGGAAGAACAACTTCTTCGGTAGTTCCGGGATAGGTTGTACTCTCTAATATCACAAATTGCCCTTTCCTCAGAATATTAGCAATTGTGCTGCATGAACTCTTTATGTAACTCAAATCAGGTTCGTTCTCATTTGCTAGAGGTGTCGGGACACATATTATTATAAAATCACATTTTTTGAGATCTTCACATTTATTTGTTGGATAAAATGACTTATTCAAATGAACGTTTAAATCTTCATCAGATATGTCCTGTATATGGGAGGTTCCCTTCAGTAAATGGTTAACCAATGAGTCATTTACTTCATACCCTACTACATTGAACTTTTCTGAAAACGAGATCGCAAGTGGAAGACCTACATAACCGAGGCCTATTACACCGATATTTGCTGTTCTATCTTCGATTTTTGTAATTAGTTCTTTCATGGTATTCCCCCCACTCATGAATACGCCATAAATTATTGATTATATTGTTCTATAAAATCAACCATAAACTTTGTTACATTGATCTTATCAACCAGCAACTTCTCTCGTTTAGTTTTTCCTTCTTGCCACAGATTAGGATTTTTCAATAATTCAATTGTCTTATCCAATGCATCTCCATCTATTGATTCTGGATCTGAATAATTATAAACTAAGTCATATTTTTCCTCTTCTTCATCCGTGTACCCCAGCCTCAATGTATTAACATAAATTGCATGTGTGCCCAGGACTGCACACTCAGACGCTGTTGTTGCCCCTTCACCTATGTACAATGTCGCATAATACAACAGATCATGCAATTTTTCAGGAGAAACTTTTATTTTATATTGTTCTAACTCTGGTTCCAGTTCTACCTCTGAAGTGATTAACACACGTCCATATTTTTTAAGCTTCTTCACAAATTCCATCTTGTTCCGTATTCCATGCTGACCAATATCATGGTCTGCATTCCAGGATACAAATCTCAAAATTATGTAAGTCTCAGATTCATTCAATCCAAGTTCTCTGAGAACTTCCGGGTTTGGTTTGAAATAGTCTGGATGCAAGTACGCAAGTTCATGGTAACCATTGTATCTGATTTGCTTTTTTCCTAGATCCTTTTTGAAGCAGGAAGGAGTACAAATTATAGTGGCGAAAGGATCTGTTATTAGATGCGCAAGTTTTGCATGTTCAGTATCATCAAAAACAATAGAGGTTTTTCCTGTCAATTGTCCTACATGAGCAGAATATGCATTACCTACTCCCCCCACGAGGACATCCGCTTTGAAATAATTTGTCATGTTGTATAATTTATATTCTATTTTTATCAGCTCAGTGGCCTTTGTAAATAAAGATGATTTTGCAACTCCTAAAACGTCATATTCAAATCCATAAGCATCCAGTAAATCCAATGTAACTTCCTTGTCTACAACTGTAATTTTACACTCGTGACCTCTTTTTTCCAAATTCCAAATTAAATTTTTAAATAAATGAACTTGTCCGGGATGACAAATATTGAAAAGTATCCTCATTTCCTCACCACCAGCAAAACCTTCTTCCCCGAATTAAATGCAAGATCCTCTAACCAGAACAAGACCCAATAAATGCTATTTGAGGTCCATCGGCTCGGATGCAGTGAAATATAAAAGTTACCGATTTCATATTTCTTGATCAACCTGATAAGCTCGTCAGTCTTATTAGCAGAGATCTGCTCATTTTTACAGGGAATAAAATCTCGCAGGTTATTTTTGGAGTTCCACCCTCTTCCCGCATCAGTAAAATAATTGAGATTTTTCCCTGCAGATAAATGGGCCTCTCCGATAAGTCCAAAGTCCCTGAAATCATAGGATTTCCAGAGATCACGATTATCGTATTTTGATAACATGGACCCATGCATACAAATTGTTTTTAGGTTGCAGATACTTCTGAATTTATCCACATCATCCTCAAATAATTTGATGGCTTTTTCATGGTCACCCCTTGCAGTGCTCAAGACCTCATAATGATACCCAACCTCATGCCCCATTCTCTCGATTTCCTGTATGATTTCAGGAACAAAAACATTATTGCGAGTTCTGAAGTAGTAAGTTGCCTGTATCCCCAATTCCTTCTCTATACGTGCGGTGTCTAAAGCCGTCTCGACCCGTCCATCCACATCATGACGCATCAGGACAAAACGCTCTGGATAATTATTGCCTGAGGTCACGTATTCTCCTACGGTGATAGTTGTATAATTTTCTGTAATTGTAGAACAGAATTTATAGAATTTATCAAGTGTAAAATCAAGATTATGAATATTTAGCATTACAGATTACCCCAATTTATCCCAATTTACCCCATTAACATTACAGGCAGTCCCAATAGACTGCAGTTCCCCATAAATAGTATAGATTGTCCCAATTAATACTACGTATTAACTCGATTAACGTGAAAGAGTAACTTGATTAACGTGAAAGATGAAAACGATAATTTAGTATTTCAACTATTTTATCCAGATCTTTTTTGTCCATATTTGGATGAGTAGGTAAGGTTAAGGTTTTATTTGTCATCTGTTCAGATATTGGGAAATCTGAAGATTTTTCATTGTATAGGTGTGGAAGTGATTCTGGCAGATATGGAGTCACTTCTATTCCTGAATTTACAAATAAATTTATGAGTTTATTGCAATTTTCTCTGCTTGTATTTTCAAAGTAGATTGGAAAGCGAGAATATATCGGTTTCATCTTTTCGGATACTTCTGGAAAAAACAAACCTTCACGATCTAGATTTTTCATCAGGTAGCTGGCATTTTTAATCCTGGCATTATTATACGTATCTAACTTTGAAAGTTGCTTTACGCCCAGACTAGCCTGAAACTCTGTGTACTTATACATCAAATCCCCAAGCTCAGAATATGAAATTGAATTTGTCTCCCCCAGATTTTTATTCCCCATTAGACTATACACTAATGAATAAAAAGCATTAACATTGCAAAGAGAATATCCAAACATATATGCAAAGGTTTTAATTTGATGCATTAAACCGTATTTTTTAAAAGTATCATTTATTACAGAGATCTTGTTTGAAAGCTCCCTGTCATCGGTACAAACAATGCCACCATGAATCGTAGTTATTGGCTTTCCCATATTCAAACTGAATAAACCTGCATCTCCGTAAGTACCGACTTTCTTTTCTTTATATTCAGCCCCCATTGACTGGCAAGAATCTTCAATTACCACGGCTCCGTGGTCATGGGAGATTTCCGTAATCTTATCTATGGAACAGGGATAACCGAACATATGAGTTGCAATGACAACCCTGGTTTTATTTGAGATCTCATTATTAAGGTCATCAGGGTCCATATTATATGTGTAAGGCTCGATATCAACTAATTTGAGTTTCAGCCCCATTGTAGTAACAAGGCGTAGAACATCTTTACAGGTGTAGGCAGGAACAATAACTTCATCACCTTTTTTTAAACCATATGCCCTCATTATGGTATACAAGCCGGAAAAACCGGAACATGTAAGGTTCACGTACTTGCAGTTCAGGTAATTAGAGATTTCATCTCGAAACTTTGCGTAAGCAGTTGAATTATTTTTTGAGTTTGCGGACGTTTTAAAATATTCTGACGTAGTTTTCAATATCTCTTGTGGATAAATGGGCGCCTGGGAAATAGGGATCATTAGATAACTCCTAACATGTCCTGTCCAATATCAATTACGATGACTTACTGATCTACCCAAATGGACTGATCTACCCAAAATTTGTTTTTTAATCCCTCGCAACTCTCAATTATCTAAAGACAAACTTTTTTTATAATGATTCAGGGTATGTCTCTCCTAATATTGGGACCTATTTTTGCTGTCAATGACAAGGGCAATCTACTCCAGACCTTTGCATATTTTCTATATTCATCATGGGGTGGTCTCAGGATCATAGACGGTGGGTAATAAGAGTAATTCAGTGAAAATTCAGTACAACCCCAGCGAGTTTTAAATACCTGGTTGCCGGAATTAACCAAACTTCTACCAAAATCAACCCACGAGAGATTATTTTCAGATGCATATTCCACACAATTCCAGTACATGAAATCATTAGGTGCATATTGGAAAAACTCCGACAGAGTCGCACCCCATGCTGTGATCAACACATCTTTGAAGGTAAGGAGATAGAAAGAAGCTATTGGAAGGCCATCTATACTTGCTCGGGAGGTGAAAACATTACCTGGGAATTCCTTAAGTATGTTCTTGAAAAATTCTTGATCGTGAACCGGAGTACCCAGCCGTTTCATACTCCAGGAATAGAGTTCATAAAATTTAGAGATCCCCTCCAAACTTGCATCCATTTCATATTTTAAATTACTTTTTATTCCTTTTCTGATTCTATTCCTGACATTTCTGTTCATATTCTTCCAGACATTCTCATGCCCTGCCGAAACATCTAAAACGAAAGTGGAGAAATTTCTTGTACAACTAATATTTCCATGACTATTAGTTTTGAAATTTCGAAACTCGCAATAATCCACTCCCAGATTATCTCCAATATCAATTGCCTCGTCAATTAATGCTTTCTCAACATGATCATCAACAGCACAAACCCCACCATAGGGAGAAAACGGAACAGATACAAGACGCCTTCCAAAAAACAGATTATTCATATAAAAAAGTGGGAAAATACCAGCTATTTTTCCGACCTCATCTTCAGCAAACAAATAAGAAGGTTTATGGCTATAGGTTTGCTGGACAACATTTTTCCACCCAATTTGATGATAAAATGTGGTCAGATCATTTTCCATGACAAAGTCTCCCCACCTTTTTTCGTCTTTTGGTTTCAATTTTTTTATCTCAAACTCCATGATGATTCCCTAGCAGATCTCTTAAAGGAACTTTCTTAATATCGTCTAAATTTTGTAACACGTGCCGAATTCTTTTTTCAACGATTTTTCCTTTCAGAATCCAGTATAAAGGTCTACCATTTCCAATAGATGGAAATTTTTCATTAGAAATATCAATTGGATGAAAATAAAATATCGTGTGACCTCTGTTTAAACTCTGCTTCAGCCCTTTGAATATAAAATGAGAACCAAGAAATCTCAGCATTGGCCCTCCCGAACTGGGAACCTTAACCCCCATATTATAATAAGCCCAGGGGAATTCAATAAAATTCCTGCTTTCGGCAGGTTCCAGGCACCCTTTGGATGGATAATAAGGAACAGAGGAAACACCTTTCAAAGAAGAATCTGATTTATTGTACAACGAATTTACGGACACTGATGAATCGTACTTGAATCCAATATTTTCAAGTGAGTCAAGCATCCATCCCGTTACCATTGCATTTGGCGCCCGATACCCAATTACTTCCTGTCCGGAGATCCTTTCAAGTATTTTCTTTGCCTCCAGGGTACTTGTTTCAAATTCGTCAACGCTCATTAGAGGCTTTTTTGTCTTTGGATCGATACTGCATGTATGGTGCGCTCCATGACATGCAATCTCATGGCCTCTTTCAGAAATTAATTCAATGAGTCCAGGGTAATGTTCTGCGATATCTGCAACAACAAAAAATGTGGCAGTTATGTTAAATTCATCCAGAATATCCAGTATTCTTTTTGTAGGTTCACTCAAATAGTCATATCTATCATTCCATTTTTCGAAAAATTCATTTACATCTTTATATACCGAAAAAGCAGAACCGGAAACCGACGGGATATGGTACCAGTCTTCAATGTCGACTGTGATAGACAAAGTATTATTTTTTATCCCCCTCATATCCTGGAACTCACTATTACGTTTCATCAAAATCTTCTTCCCGATATTAACTGCAAGGTCCGCGGAATAATATAAGCCCCACCTAGAAATACTTGAAGACCATCTCTCCGGATGTGTTAAGATATAAAAATTATTATATTCTTCATTTTTAATCAACTCTATAAGATCCGCAGTAGTATTCGCGAAGACCTGTTCATTTTTACCTGGAATATAATCCCTTAAATTACTCCCGAAGCTCCATGTTCTTCCGGTATCGGAGAGATAATTGAGATCATCTCCTGCTGAGAGGTAGGCTTCACCGATTATTCCGAAGTCCCTGAAATCGTGGTTGTTCCAGAGGTTGAGGTTATTGTATTTTGACAGGGGCCTTCCGTGCATTGAGATCGTTTTTACCTCGCAAATCTGTCTAAAATCTTCCAGATGGGATCGGAAAATGTCGAGGGCCTTTTCGGGATTTCCGTTTGCCTCACTCAAGGTCTCGTAATGATAACCTATTTCATGACCCATATCCCTGATCTTGCATATGATATCAGGTTTGAACACACTTTTGCATGATCTGAAATAATATGTTGCTTTTATGCCGAGTTCGTGTTCAATATTTGCAGTCGTGAGGGAGTTTTCCGGCATCCTGTCAACATCGTGGCGCATTAATATGAAACGTTCCGGGTGCTTGTTATTCAGGTATTCATTCATCGTTACTGTGGGGTAGGTGCTGGATATTGCCTCACAGAGTTGACGAAATTTATGGGTTGTGAAATCGTGATCTTCAATGGTTAACATTAGAGAGCACCACCGTGAATTTTTGTGGCGGTTCGAAACTATTCGACCTCAACCAGCACATAAGGTCCACAACATATATTTCCGGACATCTCGGTTCACACTCTTCATCTTTTTTGAAGCTCTCACCGTTCCATCTATAAAGCATCAATTCATCAAACGTTGTCTTGATCATCTGTCCCCTGTTATCGGTGCAGCACTGATGCAAGCCCTGGCCTGCAAGCCAACTGGAAGCTACACTGTTTGCTGACGACTCTGTGGTAGCAACCAACTGTCGCACATCTCCTTGAGTTCTTCTAATCATCTCTCTCGTGGGTCAATATAAAACGATCATGCGGCTACATGCTACTTTGCAAGTAGTGCAACTGTCCCTGTGGCAATCACTCATAAAAAGAACGTGTCACCACAATCCCCTTTGATACTTTTTCGGTAAATTTCTGTCCCCCACCCCAATTCCAGGGACTTCACTTATAGCAGTATTAAACACTGAAAATATTTCATTTTTGGAAAGATCAGTTCGGATAACTTCAAATTTGCAGCTAATAAATCCTAATATTTATTCAGTAAGTTTTAAGTGAAAATACATCTGGCCACTTATCTTGTTCTCAAAGTTATATGGCAAATCGCAATAGAAGTTACGCACTTGAGAAAAAAAAACAAGCACATGAGACCTTAATAAGAACATTATTAGTTAGACTGTTTGGTGTCTCATGCCACTGATTTTTGGTTCAACTGCGTAAGTCCTATGCAAAATACTATTCATAAAAATA
Organism: Methanobacteriota archaeon; assembly: GCA_016841265.1. Taxonomy (GTDB): domain Archaea; phylum Halobacteriota; class Methanosarcinia; order Methanosarcinales; family Methanosarcinaceae; genus MTP4. The sequence goes on from JAENZL010000010.1 coordinate 67,520, forward strand.
AATAATTTTGGAAACAATGTTCCCGACAAATGTTGCCTAATAATATAAATATTAAAAAGCGGAAGTAACTATTCCACCTGGCCAAAACAACGTAATTTGTTGCGTTTTCCCAAAAATGTAAGGGGCAAATATCCATAAGCCGATTTATTTAAATAATGGATTGCGAGTGCTTTTTTAATCCGTCCCGATTACTTAGGCTCAAAAACCGAATTATAAAAAAATCAATGCCAATAGGCGTGTTTTGTTTGCATTGAACAGCACAGGTGATGAGCATAAAATATCCGGAACTCATGATAAGTCACTATGAAATAAAGGGACGAGAGACTTTGAACAAATTCTCTATTGATAACATATATAAAAATGAAGCTTAAATTAAGAGTATTTTGCACCATTGCTACAAGAACGTAAGACAATTATATAATAAGATGTATATAAAAAAGAGGTAAACACATATATTAAGTTTATTGGAGGAAGTTTGGAGAAGCTTTCATAATTGAACTTGCTGTTCTAATGACTAAAGTAAAGGAGTAAACCCTTCTTGTCCTGATATTACACCTCATTACACTTTAAGAAATTTGATTTAAGAACTTTATATTTATCACACTGATTTTTAAAGAACACTCGGAATTGTTAGATTATGAAGATGAAAAGGTATCAATAAAAGCAATTTGTTCAATCAGGGTTCCAAGTTCCTGCACAAATCACTATTATTAAAGAAGAAAAAGGAAGCTCAGAAAACGCTTCCCTAAATGCTTAATTTCAAACTGATACGAAAAAAGTGATTATAGGTTTTTTCAAGTGAGTCATAAAATAAGACTCATCCAAAGCACTAAAGAATAATTATATCATTTGTAAAGTTTTAAAGACGACAGTCGCAAATAAAGAATACAACAGCGGATAAATCCCTGCATTTACTGAAGTTTCCAGGGTTTTATCCCATATTTTCGACACCGATAAAATTTGCCTGAAAGAAAGAAGAAAGATCAAGCCTATCATCGGTATTAACCCGTATTCTGGCAATCCCGAAGAAGTTGTCATTGAAATTGTATCGTATGGAATAACCGCATTTGTTACTATACTTGTAAACGTTATAATTCCCCCCTGGCAGTTTGCCAAACTCATGTGATTTTTTCTAGATCAGATATGGAATCTGGCGTAGATTCGGATGTTTACAGAAATAAGTAATGGTATTTGCAAAACAATCCTATAAATAACTTCTCGCAAAAATAATAACATTACTCATAATAAATTAAAGTATACATTTTTCTTATATTTCACATCCATTAGTAGCAGTTATACCGAACTGCTTAATAATCCCCCCTCTTATCAAGAGAAGACTTTACTGCTCTCAAACCCCTTTGTTCCTGGGCGCTCCTCTCAAAAATCAATTTCCAGGTAAACTTCCTGCACTTTTCTACAGGCATATTTCCTGCCTGCATAAAGGAAACTGGTCTATATAAAGGAACATTTTTGAACGTTTTTGGCAAACAAATTCCGCTGAAAAAGAGCTGTGGAATTTGTTTACCTTCACATTCGGACATGAAGGAACCGATGAGGAGGTCGGGATTTTTAGTATTATTCCGGAGTCAGGCTTAATTATATTTTGCACAATGTAACACTGTGAACACCCAGATGGTAGCTCCTTATGCTATACAGTTTGATATGACGCTATAAAAAAGCCAGCCCCAATAAATAATTCATTTTACTCTCCCACATCCAAACGATTTACAAAATATATTGGATGTATCATCTATAAAATTTTTTCCCATGCGAACTATTATGACTCAAAGTGTAAAAAGTTTCAAGCACCTTTAAAAAAGTTTCAGAAAAATAACCTGTGTACATTGATAGAGTCTGAAAAGTAGATAATTCCGCATTTTTTGGTAATTATGGACTTTTCCGACGCTATCATTATAGAATATTTTGAAGCAACTGAGAGAATTTGCCCTAGCCGCAAGGAGTCATTTCAAAGGGGGATCAATTCCACAACCATCCCATCTTTAAGAGGATACCTTTCGATAACAAAAAGCCTGGCTCTGGCTTTACATGCCTCCAGCTTCTCCTTTATATCTTCATTGAGTTCCTCCAGAACCCACCAGGCAATCTCAATGCTGTTTTCTTTTGTTTCAAAAAGTTCTTTGGGAACTTCGAGTTCTTGCAGGAGCTTTTCCACCATTTCCCGGGCCATCCGGTCTTCTCCTTCAATCACTCCATACATGAGAGTCCCGTCTTCAGTAACCTCATCAAATTCCCTTCCAGTGTTTTTTGCAATCCTCTGGAGTCTTTTGCGGAGCTGGACGGCATCTTTATAACTTGAAGAGCAGAAATGCGCTTTTTTGCAGGTAGAAAGGGCGGCTTTTGCATGTTCCAGGGAACCTGCTACAGCATTTGAGGTGTCCGATTCCAGGACAAAACCGCGGCCCAGGAGGGCTTCGGAGTTATTTTCGGAAAATTCAAGTTCGTTCAGGTTCAGGAAAATCCCTTCTTTCTCCGCGAAAACAGCAACCTTTTCAGCTCCTTCAAGGGCAGGAATCTCTATTCCTGCTAAGATTTCAAGATCTTTTGCGTTTTGCACGGCTTTGGAGTAGAGGCTTTGCTCCAGTTTATCCCAGATTTCCTGTGGGGGATGGAAGCGGATCTCATCCAGTCCCGCTTTTGCAAGTTTTTCAAGGGTTTCCCTGTCAGGGGCCATGGCGGTATAGAGATGGATATGGTGTTCTTTGCCAAAACTGGATTTAAGAAGGCTGATATAGTGCAGGACCCGATCGATTTTCAGGAGAGGTTCTCCTCCGGTGATTCCTGCTCCCAGAGCGTCCATGAGCTTTGCTTCTTCAAGTAAGTCGGCATCGTTTATTACGGGCCTTTCGTTTGCAAAGACCAGGTCTTTTCCCCGTCTCTCGTCCGAGAGCGGGCAGTAAAAACAGCTTTTCGGACAGAGGCCCGTCACAAAAAGCACCAGTTTAGCACCCTGCTGGCAGAACTGACAACCTTCGGGGAGATAATTGTAAAAAGAGCCTGTCTCGTCTTCAGTGATTATTTCCATGCCTGAGCCTGCATATTCTTTTGTCGTATATAAGGTTTGTTTCGAAGGGACTGTTCTGAAGTATCCCAGTTCCCAGTCTCAGTTACATATATTAGTTACCGATTTCAGTTCCCATCTAAGGTTCCCATAATATCATAGATAAGAAACTAATTTATACCGCTTTCCCCAAATGATCCGGTGATGCCCGAGAAAAATGGATACGTCGTTGTTTTCGGATGTAAAAGGTGCGGAAAATGTAAGGATGTTTGCCCCGAGGGCGCCATATACGAGGAAAATGAACTGGCGAAAATCGACCAGGATAAATGTACCCAGTGTATGATATGTATTGACGAGTGCACGAACAAATCAATCATTTACATGGAATGATTTCAACAAATTACATGGAATGATTTCAACAAATTACATGGAATGATTTCAACAAATTACGTTAATGAGGTGGTCACCCTGCTGAATGTTCCTGCTCAGGGAAAAGTAATCGACATCACAGTTCCGATCTCTCCTTCTACCAGGATCTTTCCCGGGGACCCGGAGCCTTCAATCAAAAGCGTCTACACTCTTGAAGCAGACGGTTGCGCAGTTTCAAAACTCTCTTTCGGGAGTCATACCGGCACCCATGTTGATGCCCCTTCCCATATTCTGAAAGACGGAAACCCGGTTGACAATCTGGAACTCAGAAGTCTGATGGGCAGGGCACTTATTCTGGACGTTTCTTCAAAAACCGGTGCTCTTTCAGTGGATATCCTTAAATCCGCGTTCCGAAATTCCAGCAATCCTGAGGGGATTAGGATCCTCCTCCTGAAGACAAAAAGCCCGGGGTCCCAGACCGTGACCGGGTCGGACCTGAATGATACCGATGCCCGTCAGGCTGAAGGTTCGGAAAGCAGAAAAAACGAGGAAAACGGAGAAAACGGAGAAAACGGGGAAAACGGAGAAAACGGGGAAAACGGAGAGTTCGATAAGTCAGTTTACCTGGAAGGAAGTGCCGCGACATGGATCGTCAATAACGGGTTTACCACTGTTGGAATAGACAACTTCTCCGTGGACAGCCTTGCTTCCGAAAACCTTCCTGCTCATCACATCCTACTTTCAAACCGGGTAAATATCGTGGAGTGCCTGGACCTGAGTCCCGTGGGAGCCGGGAACTACTTTTTCATCTGCCTGCCCCTGAAAATCGAGGGTTGTGACGGGGCTCCCGCACGAGCTGTTCTGCTTCAGGAGTCGGGGATTTGATTCCCTGAGGTATTTGTTCGCTTGTCGAAATCCCTGAACCTTTGCAAGCTCTCCGGAGGCTGCCTATTCAGAAGCGGGATTTTAGTGGGAGACGTTAGAGGGAGATGTTAGAGGGAGATGTTAGAGGGAGATGTTTAGAAGTGAGACATCGTGTACCTGACACCGTCCTTGGAAACCAGCTCAAAGACAAATTCGCCTGAAACCGGGTATTCGATCACAATTCCTGTTTCTTTCAGGATAGGGAATGTTTCATTGTTTTCCGGGCTCACGGCGGGGACCCAGTTTCCTTCGTCCTCCGGTGCACCTTTCAGGAAATGAACCGTTTCCCCTCCCAGCAGTACTCTTTGTTTTACCCCGTTTTTGTACTGGTAGATAAGGGTGTTATTTTCGAGCTTCCATTCCGAATCGCTCAGGTTCCCGGAGCAGTCCGGATCCGGGTCCGCCCCGAAACTCAGGTACCTGACCTGGTCCGGGAGGGAAAGGGTAAGGATGCACATGCTTCCTTCGGGACCGTATATTTCCTCAAGGGGCCGAGAATGACCATTCTGGATCGAGCAAAGGGAAAGGGCTGCATCTTCTACCTGGGCTTCGATTTCCGCGTCATCAAGCACAGGAGAGGCATTTTCCCAGGCAAGGGAAATGAGAAGCAGGACTGCAGCAAGGAGTCCCATATATACTACCAGTTTAAGGGGGATAGTATCCGCAGCCCTGGTATCCGAAAGAAGGGATTTCATATCTGAGAGATTCCCGACATTTAATAAAAAATTTTAGTTGACGGAAAAGTAAATATCAAATAGAAGTCAAAAAGTAACTGATAAAGTGAATGATAAAATGAAAAGGAAGGGGTTGCAATAACATTAGAAGATGCGGAAGAAAACCTGCTTTGTATCTCATTTTCGGACGAGCATTTGCAAAAAATCGAAACTTATGCTGATGAATATGGAATGGATGTAGAGGAGTTTTTGAAAAATGTCTGCCTGACATACTGCCTTGAACATGTCGAAGAAGCCTGTGGAGGAGAAAAAGAACCCGAACGAGCCCCTGCCCAGAAGAGATCCCAGCCTGAAGAACTGGTCAGGAAACCCACTGAGAAAGCGAAAGCCAGATTTGAGTTTAAAAGTGGAAAAAAATTTGGTCCTCAAGAACTGCTGGATGGCCCCCTTATCCTGGACGAACAATGTATAAATTACATTAATTCGATAAGGCGGGAGAACCGCTACATCCCGAACAGCAGGATTATCTTAGTAGCAATAAAACTGGGCCTGAACTCAATTACCCAGGCAATGGACCTTGAAAGGCAGAGATTTAAGGACTGATCTTCCTATTAAATAATCTTATTTGTAAATAATCTGATTTGTATGGAGAAGTTCGATTTGTTTGATTTTATTTCCAGTTTATTTCCTTTGCATAACAAATATATTTGTAATTGGATATAATTGAATATAATTGAATATAAATACCGGGGCTTTGCTTTCAGGTCTGGCTGTCAATCCATTCCAGGAACTTATCGATGGCCCTGAAGCGATGGGAAACCTTGTTTTTCTCAGCGTCCCCGAGTTCCCCGAAGGTCATGCCCTGGTACTCGAAGATCGGGTCGTAGCCAAAGCCCCCGGTCCCGCGTTCTTCGTAAGCGATTTTGCCTTCCACAACTCCGGGAAAGACCAGGGATTCTTTTCCGGGTTCACAGTAGCCAATTACGGTTTTGAAATAGGCTGTCCGGTCTTCTTCCCCTTCCATGAGCTTGAGCACTTTCAGGTTTCCGAGGTTGTCCTCCACATAGCGGGAATAGGGCCCCGGAAAACCGTTTAAGGCTTTTATGAAAATTCCCGAGTCATCCACCATTGCCGGCACGTTCAGTTTATTTGCAACGTACTGAGCCCCGTGAGCGGCGATAGGTTCCAGTTCATCTTCCTGGTACTCAGGGTACCCATTTTTGTTCTGGGTAACTTCGATTCCCCGGGAAGCGAGGATGTCCCGGACCTCGGCAAACTTGCCTTTATTTCCCGTAACAAAGATAATTTTACGCATAGCGAGCCCTCTTTTTGATCTCTTCAACTCGCTTCAGTACATCCGCTGCTTCTATAAAAGTACTTTCATACCCTTTTTTGAAAGCTTCGATCAGGGCTTCAGAGCCCCGGTGTGTGCTCTCAAAGGTCTGGAAGAGCACATGCACGTCCACACCCCTGGCTTCCAGGGACTTTTCAAAGTAGGCAAGCCCGAAGTCCAGGAGGTAGAGCCGGCTGCCGGCTAGCAGGAGGTTCGATGTGGTCAGGTCTCCGTGCACTATCCCCGCGCTATGGAGCTTCCCTACGAGTTCCCCCACCTTTATGGAGATCTCGGGGGTGATCAGGTACTTGACGGGAGCCCCCCCGATATACTGCATTTTGAGCTTGAAAGTTTCAACATCATAAATAATGGGAGTGGGAACCCCTGCCCGCCGGGCTTCCGACATAAGACGGGCTTCGGTCCGGTTCCTTTCTTTCCGGATCCTTTCATCTATTTCCTTCAAACGGTAAGTTTTCGGGACCCGTTCCTTAACAAGCACCTTCTCTCCACCCGGCCCTTCTTCGAGATAAACAACAGCTTCTGCCCCGCTGTCCAGCAGCTCCCCGGGAGGTAAACTGAAGAGAGCCTCCGGAGAGATTTCCGGGGATTTATCCGCATCTTCTTCCCGGACCCAGGTCACTTCCACATCGTCAGTCCTGAAACCGGGGTCAACGCGGGACTCTTCCAGGGAAAGTAAGTTCCCTGACTTATACATCAAAAGCCCTGTATAGGCGATCATGGTCCCATTATCTCCCATGAAACGCTTTTCGGGGACGTAGAACTTTGCACCCCTGGCTTCGCACATGTCGTTTAACATCTCCCTGAGCCTTCCGTTGGCTCCGACCCCGCCGGCCAGAAGCACCTCTTTTTTCCCGGTGTGGGCAAGGGCACGTTCGGCCACTTCCACTACCATGGCAAAGGCTGTTTCCTGGTAGGAATAGCAGACATCTTCAAGACTTGCCTTTTTCAGGGCCTCACTGGAAGCCGTGGATAGGCCTGAAAATGAGAGGTCCATTCCCTTGACGACGTAAGGGAGATGAATGTAGTTCTTTGCCTCCTTTGCATACGTTTCGATCTTTGGCCCCCCGGGATGAGGGAGGCCTGCTCCTCGTGCAAACTTGTCCAGGGCGTTTCCAAGCCCTATATCCAGGGTTTCCCCAAATACCCGGTACCTTCCTGCCATGTGGGAGAGCACCTGGGAATTTGCCCCGCTCACGTAGACAACCACAGGGTCCTTTGCAGGAGTCCTCCAGATCCCGATCTCAATGTGGGCAATGCAGTGGTTGACCCCTATCAGAGGGACCCCGAGAGAAAGGGAAAGCATCCGGGCTGCTGTTGCCACGGTCCGGAGGCATGGCCCTAACCCCGGCCCCCGGGAAAAGGCTATCCCGGCAATATCGGAAGGGTATACCCCTTTTTCTATAGCTTCCGCAAGAAGGCTTTTGATCACGCTTGCTGCGTACTTTGCATGGTGCTGGGCTGCTTCCCGGGGATGGATCCCCCCGGTTTCGGGTTTGTAGGTCTCCGTGACTTCGGCAATGATCTCGGTCTCGGTCACGACTGCGGCACTGAGGTTCCAGGCAGTGCCTTCGATTCCAAGAATAAATGTTTTTGTCAAGGCGTTCCGCTCTCCTTAAAAATAGTCTTCTCTGCTGGCTGTCACTTTTTTTGATAATGAAGGAGCAGGATTTATATAGCTTTGCCTCCGGGACAATACCGCATCTGAGTAAAATATCCAAGTATGTTTTCTGCTCTCCCTTTTCTGTTCAGCCCGCTATTTTCAGCCTCTGCCTCAAAACTTCTCCAGATTCCCTATGTGATATTCCATCAACTCCGGGGAAAGCAGGCTTTTTTCGAGCCTTTCCCTGAATTCATCCAGCAAAGTAGCCGGCACGTCGAATTCCGGGGCTGGAGGGGTATGGGTTTCAATTTCCGGTTCATCACCCGGTTTGCGGAGCCTTATCCCCGGAAAGAGCAGGATGAAGATTAAAATCAGAATAATGAGGGTATATTCCCTGCCGTATTGCTCCCAGGAGACTGTGGAGAATGCGCCTGAAGAAAGGACCTGGGAAAGGACAGGTTGCACGGCAGTCACCAGCCAGGATATGAACGGGAGGGTTGAGACTGCAGGGTGGGAAATGAGCAGGCTGGATATGAATACCAGTGTGAGCAGGAACCCTGCTTTCTTGAGCCTGCAGTATTTTCCGGAAACAAGCCACCACTCCCACCAGGCAGGCTTCAGGAGGCTTGAGCGGATGTGGTCCCGGAGGTCGGACGCGGGGGCTTTTATGTCTGTGGAAGTTTCGAGTTCCAGGCACTCTTCAAGCCTTTCGACGGCTTTTTTGAAGTAGCGGATTTTGTAGTAGTAAAAACCCAGGAAATAAAGAATATAAGCCCTGAGTTCGCTATCTTTCGATTCCCGGGAAAGGGCTGTTTTTTCCAGTTTTCGGATTACCGAGAGGAGCATCTGCCTGTACTGTCCACCTGCCTTTTTGCTTGCCTCTCTGCTTGCCTTCCCACTTGCCTCTCTGCTCGGCTCTACGCTTTCCAGGTCAAAAGTCACTTCTGCGTACAGGTACCTGGAATAAGCGTCCCAGAGCAGCAACTCCGGATAGGAGGAGTCCAGGTCAAGAGCCCGCCTGAAAGACTCCATAGCTTCCCTGTAAGCCTGTTCTTCGAGCTCTATCCTTCCTTTAAGAACCCTTGAGAATACGTTTTCATGTTCTTCCGATATTGAGGCTTCCACCTCTTTTAGCGCCCCTTCGCTGTTTCCGAGCCTGAAGTAAAGTTCTGCAAGCCCGTCCCGTGCATGGAAATTTTTCGGGTTTAACTCCACCGCTTTTCTGTAAGCCTGTTCGGCTCTCTCATAGTTTCCCAGTTTTGTAAAGGCAAAGCCCAGCAGGCAGGCTAACAGGTCATGGTTAGGATCGATTGCTTCGATTTTTTCCAGGGTGTCCACGGCTTTATCAAATTCCTGAAGCCGGATGAGGGCAAATGCTCTCAGGGTCGAAGCCGGGGTGTTTCCAGGGTCAACGGCAAGGACCCGTTCAAAAGCATCCCTCGCTTTTTCCCATTTTCCCATCCGGGCTAAAACAATTCCCTCTCCGAGACAGGCTTCATCTCCGTTTCTTCCGAACAATCGAGCCCTTTCAAAAGCTTCCAGAGATTCCCGGGGTTTTCCGAGAGCATCAAGAGCAAAGCCCCTGGCGTTCCATAGGCCTTCCTGAAGGGATTTTATCTGAAGGGATTTTTTATGAAGGAACCTTTTTCCGGAGTTATCGGAAATATCTCTCTCTTCCCCCCCATATTCTTCATTTGGCACCCCGTTTTCAGCTCCTCCTTCTTTGGGTTCCCCATCTTCGGCTTTTTCCCTGTCAACTTCCTCGAAAGCTTCCAGAGCTTCTTCATATCGTTTCAAATAAATGAGAACAAGGCCTCTGTAAAACTCCAAAAACAGAGCCCTGGAATTGAGTTCCAGAGCCTTTTCGAAAGCTTCCAGGGCTTCTCTATACTGGTCAAGCCCTGCCCTGGCAAACCCCCTGTATTTCCAGGTTTCGGAGTCAAGCTTTTCCACAGGAGTCTTTTCCGAGATATCCAGGAATTTTTTAAACGCTGTCTGGAGCCTTTTTTCCAGTAACTCATCGTATTCTTTCTTCCGCCCTTTAAGCCGGATCAGGACGACTCCCCGGTTGTAGCGGGCAGGGAGACTCTCGTGGTCGAGCCTCATAAGTGTCTCGTAAGCTTCCAGGGCTTCTCTGTATTTTCCGAGTTCACAGAGAGTGTTTCCGATCCCGTTCCAGGCAAATGTATTCTCTGGTTCCAGGGTGAGGGCCTGTTCGAAAGCTTCCAGGGATTTTTCAAAAGCCTCCAGTTCATAATACACGACTCCGAGCCCGCTCAGGATTCCACCATCTCCGGGCTCAAGAGCCAGGGCTTTTTTATAAGCCTCCAGGGCTTCATCGTATTTCCTGAGCCCGAAAAGAGAACTTCCAAGCCCCTTCCATCCTCGAGCATTCTCAGGGTCAAGTTCAAGAGCTTTTCCGTAAACCCCAAGAGCTTTTTCATAGCTTTCACTGACCAGGAGCAGAGTTCCTTTATTGTACCGGGCCTCAGTAAGGGAGGCGTCCAGTTCGAGGGCTGTCTCAAAGGCCTCCAGAGCCTCTTCATACTTTTCCAGTTTCCCGAGTATCCTGCCTTTCTTATTCCAGACCCCTGCATTCTCAGGCTCAAGTTCAAGAACTTTTTCAAAAGCTTCCAGGGCTTTTTCAGGTTTTCCCAGTACCTCAAAGACATCTCCTTCTCCCACCCAGCCTCCGGCAAAATCCGGTTTCAACTCCAGGGCTTTTTCATAGGCCTGCAGAGCTTTTTCCGGTTCATCAAGGTCAAAGTAGGTCTTTGCAGTTCCTTCCCAGGCCCCTGCATGTGTGGGTTCCAGTTTCAGGGTTTCCCCGAAAGCTTCAAGCGCTTTCCCGGCTTTTCCAAGGGCCTGCAGGGCAAGCCCCTTATAATACAGGGCACCCGGGTTTCCCGGACTTATTTCAAGGGAACGGGAAAAAGCCTCAAGAGCTTCCTCAAACCTTCCAAGCTGATGGAAGGCAAGTCCCCTGTAATGCCAGGCCCCGGCATCCTCTTCATTCTTCTCAAGAACCCGCCCGAACGCCTCCAGGGCCTCTTCGGGCCGTTTAAGGTAGCCGAGGGCAAGCCCCTTATAGTACAGGGCTCCGGGATTTTCCGGCTCCAGGAAAAGGGCTTTTTCAAAAGCCTCCAGAGCCTCCTCTGGCCTGTCCAGGTAGCTCAGGGCATTTCCCCTGTAGTACCAGGCTGCAGCGTCCTCCGGGTTTATTTCAAGCACCGTGCCGAGAGCTTCCAGCGCTTTTTCAAAATGTTTCCTGGCTTCGGCATATTTCTTCAGGGAAAAAAGAGCAAGGGCTTTACTGTACAGGGCTCTGGCGTAGAGGGAGTACATTTTGCCTCTGTAATCCGTGGTTAAAAAAATTTATATCAAATTATATATGCTCCCTGTTATAAATATGGATGCAGAAGAGAGTTTCTTAGTTGCTTTCAGAAAAATTACAGAGACAGAAAAAGAAATCAAATTGCGGGCGGCCACCCCACCTTAAAAGGTGGGGTATGCTTCGGGCCGCCCGCTCGGTTTTTCGGTACTCAGAAATCGTCGAGTCTCAATTGCCCAGATTTCCTTAAGCTATGCAATTTAAACTCTGCTTTCGGTTTCCCCTGAGATTCCTTGATATAGTGCTTGATTGTGTCAGCTGTCACATTTCCAACGGATCGGTAGAACTTGCCACTTGACCATAGACTCCCACCCCAATATCGTTTTTTCAGTTCAGGATGAAGCTTGAACAGTCTATAAAAACTGCCTCCTTTCAAGTATTGAACGACCTTTGATAGAGAGATACTGGGGTGGAATTCCAGAAACAAGTGAACATGATCCTCCACAATTTCCATAGCATGAATTTTGTAACCTTGTTCCATGCAAATATTGTTGAGGATCAACTCGCAATCCTTTTTAAGTTGCTTATTGTAGAATATCCTGTATCGATACTTAGGCACCAACACGATGTGGTAGGTAATCTGACCATAGCCATGGCTAAAACTGCGCAATTCCAACGCTTATCACATCCTAGCCATAGGTGGGGGGTACCACCTGTGGCTAAGGTGCCAAAAACAACCTCATTTTAAAAAGAAGCAATGTTTTATCGATTCAAAGGAGTGCAAAAAAACGTGCGAGGGTTCACTTCATCCCCGACCTGAAGGTCAGGGTATTCGTGACCCTCCGCGCTCCCGTAGTAATAAAAGAGAGAAAAAATAGGTTTTAAGATAAGTTTGATTGAAGCCCAATTTGAATGATAGCAATTCAAGAGATTAAAGGTTTTCTAACAAATGATTTCCACTTTTATTTTTTTTTATTGGCAGATTATTTTTCCGCAGGCAGCTTAATAATCAACCTTACATCCTTTAAAATAAGGTTCTTTATGATTAGTTTTCTTCCTCCAGGCCCCTTTGTCCTCAAGTTCTCAATTTTCATGTCCTTTATCGTGATGATTTTTGTCCTAACTTGCTTCATGTTTTTCTCTGGCATAGTTTTTTACCCCGCTCCTTGCCTGTCAGCTTTTTCTTCGCTGCAGGTCTTTGCCGGAACAATGTAAATATAATATTTAAGAAATAAACGGTTTACCGTCTGCTGGAGCTAATCATCCGGGATATCGAGTTTTCTGACAAAAATCGCCTAACTCAGAACACCAAGTTTTCAAACAAAAAACCTGGGCACCAATAAATGCACTTTAGAAATTTACTGAAAAATGAGAAAAGAAGAACCACATGAGTTTTGTGGTTCGGATTGAGAAATAAGTTTGATGGGAATTCGTGAAACGAATTATTTCTTGAATTCGGTGTAGCCGCACTTTCCGCAGGCAAGGCGGTTCTTGTGTTCGGCAAGGAATACACCGGGTCCGCACCTGGGACAGAACTGTTTGACTCTGGTTACGGAATCGCCTTCTACCTTGTAGTAATCTTTGACTGCCATTGCTCACACCTCACTCTTCGGTTGCGGCTTCTTCTTCTGCCGAGGCAGGGGCCGGGTTCCTCTTCAGGACGTATTCGTGTTCGATCTCTTTCATGCGTGTTGCTTCCGCATAGAGCTTGGCGTAGCCCCTGGATTCCTGCATTCCGTATTCAGTGTCGACTTTCTGGATGACCAGAAGTTCAAGGGGAGCGTTGAGCATTGCTGCGAGCTTGTTTCTGATGTCGCTTCTGGAAGGAGTAGGACCTTCATATTTCACGTTGAAATCCAGTTCCCTTCGATTTAAAAGTACGTTGTTTTTATCTTCAATAATCTTTATGTCCATCTAATATTCTCCGTATATTGTGTAATTCACTTTCCTGCTCCTGGCTGATGAGCTTCTCAAACAGGATCCATATTTCTTCCTTTTTGCTTTCCGTGACCTCTACGAAAACTACCCCTTCATCGGGCTGACCGTAGAGAACCACGGAGCCTAAGGGGGCCATCAGGATCACGGGAAGGGTTGCCAGGTCTTCTTCTCCCCGGACAAAGATCCGGAGAGGTTTTCCGGATACAAACGCTTCGGAAATGGAGTTGATCAACTCATCGGTGATGAGCCCTGCCGGGTTGTCCACCGTAACTTCGGTGTAGACCCCATCCTTATTCCGGGACGAGACATCTTCAGAGACCGGTTTTCTTTTTGTCCGGTTATCCACTATGCAGAGGTCCGGAAAAATTCCGGCTTCGAGCAGGTGGAAAGTAGTAACATCTCCTACGGATATAAGTTTTGTGGGGTTTGCAAGCTTCCCGGCAAACTTTTCGATGGTATCCCTGCCCGAACCCCTGTAAAGTTTACCCAGTGGTTTTTTCATGAGTGGGCGAAGTTCCTTCGGAAGTTCAATGTGAACACTCAAATCAGCGCACCTTCAAAGCAAATTTATCCGGGATGTCTACCCCGAGCTTTTTAGCGATTTCCGAGCGTTCAGCATCCAGGATAATCACAAGGCCGCTCCATTCTTCTGCGAGATCCGACGTCCCACAGATGGGGCAGGAATTTCCTTCCAGGATTCTCAAGCAGTGACGACATACTTTTTCTGCCATGGAAAATCAAATCCTCTTATTATTTCTGCCTGAGTAATTCCTAATCAGGCAGCTTCTTCTGCTGGTGCAGCTTCATTTTGCTGCTTCTTTCTGCGGGCCTCTTCAAGCCACTGCAGTTTACCAAGCGCGGTCTGGCGCATGGTTAGCCCGATCTTGCTTTCTTTTGGTTCTCTTTCGTTGATACTTACCGCTACGATCCGGCTCCTTACATGGTCACCCTCGGAAATAGACTTTCCTCCACCTTTGGTGACAAGCCTTGCGTTCTTTGCATCATACGAAATAAAATCATCAGTGATCTGGCTGACGTGGAGCAGCCCGTCCATGGGCCCGATACCTACGAAGACCCCGAAACCGACAGCTTCCACAACCTCTCCTTCAATGATTTCCTGAAGTTCGGGAACAAACATGATTGCTTCAAACGTCACGTCGTAGTAGACCGCCCCGTCTCCGACAAGGATATGCCCTTCTCCGATCTCGTCGATCTTACATACTGCGACAAGGGAGCCAAGTTTCTTATCGACCTGCCCCTCAAGTTTTTCCCTTAACGCGTTTTTTACGGTAGGAGCCACATCTTCCCCGAGCAGGGTGGGAGGTATGCGGACCGTATCAACGAGTCTCATCATTTTATACATCTGTATATCACCCGTGAACACAATCTGTGAAACGCAGGCACCGAAAACCCAGGTGGATTTTCATGCCAGTTCCAGCCTATTTTTCTGGCGCAGGATTACCACTGTGATCCCTTTTGAAGTCAACCTGCGCTTCAATCCTATATCATTGGTCAGGACAGCGGCTCCAGTTTCTCCGGCGAGTTTAAGGATCACATCGTCCGCAGGCCCTCTGGCGTCTATCCGCTTGCACCTATCTGCCATGGACTTTGCGACCTTTGCAGCCATCCTGTCCGAGCCTTTTTCCCGCCTTATGAGCTTTTCAATTTCAAATATAACCGCTTCCGGCACGAGGAATTCGTCAAACCCCAACCTACCCAGTTCTTCAAAGATATCAACTCCGAACTGGACAGGGATCATCAGCCCATTAGTATCAATTATAACTTTCAACTATTGATAACACCTACCCCGATAAGCCGCCAGCGGGAATCGATTCTCCTGCTGATTGCGACCCTTGCCCCAAGCGCGGCACAAATCGGGCGCTTGAGCAGCACCTCGGCTTCGCTTTTCCGGGCACTGGTGACGACTCCGACGGTCGTGGCAGTCCCGATATTAAGCATGAGGGGTTCACTGGTCTTGATTTCGTTGATTTTTTCTTCCTTAGTAACTCCCACAACCCGTTCCAGCAGATGAAGTTCCATGGTGAACTTGTGCCGGGTCTCAGGAAGGGTGCCGGGCACACCTGCGATCTGTCCTGTAAGAGAGTCCCCTTTGGTAAGGGTAGGGTCCAGCAGGGTTCCCACTGCAAGCAGTCCTCCCGGAGTTGCTTCTTCAACCTTGGTAGGCCCTGCGTGGATTGAGGAGACTTTTGTCATAATGGGAATCCATTTTGTGCTGCCTTCGGTGGTGACTTTGAGCCCGGGCCTAATTTCAAGCTCGGATCCGGGGATCAGTACTCCTTCGGTAAGGGTGCCTCCTATGACCCCTCCGCGGATCTCTTCGACGGTGATCCCGGGCTTGTTGATGTCAAATGACCTGGCAATCAGCATATGAGCAGGCAGGTCCATCTTGTGGACAGGAGTCGGGATTTGGGATTCCAGGGCATCAATCAGGGCATCGATGTTGATGTTCTGCTGGGCCGAGATCGGGACAATAGGGGCATTTTCGGCGACCGTGCCTTTGACGAATTCCTTAATCTGATGGTAATGTTCGATCAACCGTTCCCTTGGGACCAGGTCAATCTTGTTCTGCACGATCACTATGTTTTCCATCCCCATGATGTCAAGGGCCATGAGGTGTTCCTTTGTCTGGGGCTGGGGGCAGTCTTCATTTGCGGCAATTACCAGTACTGCCCCGTCCATAATCGCAGCCCCGGAAAGCATGGTTGCCATCAAGGTCTCGTGCCCGGGGGCATCCACGAAGGACACTGTCCTGTCTTCCTCCGTTTTTTCTCCACAGTTCGGGCAGATCTTTTCCACCGTATAACCCTGAGGAGTAGGGCATTTCGGGCATTTCATGAACACTGAATCCGCATACCCGAGCCTGATAGAAATGCCTCTTTTTACTTCTTCACTATGCGTATCCGTCCACACGCCTGATAAGGCTTTGACAAGTGTGGTTTTTCCATGATCGACATGACCTACCATGCCGATATTTACACAAGGCTGACTCAAGTTATAATTTCCTCCAGTTGAATGACGATAATCCGATATAGGACAAGTATAATATTTTGAAAGATCGTTTATGAAATTTGTTTTCGAAAATTTCCAGTCTGAAATTCCCCTTTTGAAAATTTCCGGTCTGAAACCTCTTATACAAGCAGGATTTGAAGTTGTTTCCCCGGATTTTTTGAGTATCCGACCCGATGATTCTATCTTAAGATTCTATCTTAAAATAGACCCTCTCATCAGATCCGGTTCCCCGGCAAGGTTTCGGACCTTTAGGATCGGAATTCCAGGTAAACTTTGAGAGTAAATATTTGATAGTGATATGAATCTTGCAGATTCCGGGGATATTTTTTAAAGTTTACGGTATCCCTGCACAATTCATATCTACTAATGCCGGAAAGCCTTAATAAACTTATGTGACGATCAGATCTAGTTTCTCGAGCTCCAGGGCGCGCCTGATCTCAAAGGCAAGCCTTCTCCCCGTACTCATTGGTTTTCTCCAGAGAGTGTTTCCGTAGGAGTGCCCGACGGACATGTGGACGTTGGTCCCACCGCCGACCCTGGGCGCGACGTCGTAGATATAGAAGTTCAGGTCCTTGTCCACGCAGGTCTGGAGGCAGAAGGGACCGATGATTCCAGGTTTATAGTGTTCCTGGGTAGCTTTTACAAACTTTTCACCCATCTCGAAGACCTTTTCAAGGAGGGATTCCCTGAGGGTTGCGGAGTTGTGCCCGCAGACCGTGTATTCCGGGGTAAGCTGGTGCTCGGCCAGGCCCATCTGCTGGGGAGCAGGGAGCCGGACATGCCCATCAAGGCTGGTTTCAAAGCGCCAGTCAACCCCGAGAAGTTCCAATTTGCTCATTTTGGGTTCAATAGGGGAGTAAAACATGTCCAGGTTGAAAACCGGACCGATAATATAGCGCTCGATCCTGGCACTTTCAAGGGCTTCCGGGGTAATAACCCCCTGTTTTATAAGAGATTCTGCCTTTTCCTGGTATTCCTTGAAGCTTGAAGCCGTAAAAAAACCCCTTTCCAGTTTCTTTACTGCGTGGGGGAGCTTGACCATGACCAGCTCATCGATGTCTTCCGGATTTTCAATTTTTTCCGGGAATGGGAGCCCTGCCTTTTCCAGGATCCAGTAGTAACTCTGCTGCTCGCTGCGCTCCTCACTGCGAAGCAGGTTCCGGCTTCCTACCATGGGAACCCTGAAATTCGTTTCGATCTCATCGATACTGCAGTAGGAAGTAAAAGAACGGTTCGGGACAAAGAGCACACGGTTGTCAACCAGTTTCTGCTGGTTTTCAGGCAGGAGGATCTCATTGAACTTATTGAAAATAACGGTTTCGTCCACGATTCCCCGGGTGATTTTCCCGTAGGGGTCTCTCTGGGCCTTGAAGTACTCAGTGTAGGTCTTCTCCCTACCTGCCTGGCAGACGGCAAGGGTCTTGAAATCCTCTTCAACGGCTCCATCACAGACGTCAAGGCCTGAGTGGGAGGCAATGGTTCCTACTTTGACCTGATCGGCGTATGCATAATAGTCTTCAACAATTTCCTTAATTTCTTTCCTGTCAATCATATATAGTGTCCCTCGGTTTTTCCGGAAATAGGGAATGATTCATTTTATGAAGAATCTTGTATGAAAGGTAGTCAAATAATGGATGATTCGGTAGTCAGATCACGGATGATCATGTGACCGATGATCATGTGGTTGTGGCCAAAAGGCCAGTGATAAGGAATTCATTATTGGAATTTACCGGGAACTCTCAAAGTTCACCGGATTATTCGTATCAACGGGTATCCTGCATCAGTCAGGGCATGAATTTTTCCATAAACGGCTTTACCCATTAAAACCCTTTCTAATAACAGTAATCATTTATAAGTTGAGGGGTCAGGTCGATTTTACGTTTATTCTTCCTTTTTACATTTTTTACCTGATTCTACGGCTTTTCAAAAAAGGGTTTATTGAGGGCTTTTTCAAAGGATTCCCAGAAGCAGGGGTGTTATAAACGTTTCAATTACTGCGGCAACGAAAAGAAAGGGCACGATCCAGCGGAAATAAAACCTTATCCCATCCCTGAATTCCCTTTTTAATTCCGTGGGTCTGCCGAGAAGGGCAGCCAGGACCTGGTGACCCAGGCGAAGCCCGACCCCCGCTGCCAGGAAGACCATGGGCAGTTCAATAATCCCGTGGGGGAGGAGGGCCAGGAAGATAAAAAGCAGACCCTGTTCTTCAGCTACAAAGTGAGAGAGTACCCCTACCACATAGCCGTTGAAGGCTACGAAAAGGACAGGGAGTATCCCCAGACCGAGCCCCATGACAAGGAAGAGCAGGCTTACGAACGCATTGTTCAGAAAGATGACCAGCATGATCAATAAGGGATGTAAGTTCAGGATACCTCCGAACTGGGCTTGGAATTCCTCCATGACCATCTCGGAAATTTCAGGGGTGCTTGCAGAATAGGCATACCCTGCAAAAGCGGATGCAAAAAACACAAACGTAATGATCAGGACGTAAGGCCGGATATAATTAACATAGTTCAAAAAGCCTTCTTTACCGGACATGTCTCTTTCAGGCGTAGCGGTAACGGAACTAAGGCCGGAACCTGTAATGGAACCGGAAGTTGAACCTATGTTAGAATCAGAGGTGAAGCCGATGTAGGAACCTGCATCCCGTCCAAAACCGGGGGTTTCCCTACCTGCCTCATCCGTATCTGCCGTTTCCTTACCTGCCTTATCCGTATTACCCTGCGGTCCAGCATCCGTTTCTGAATAGTACCCATCCCCTCTCTCCATATTAATGTCCGGAATAACCCTCCCTCCTGTTTAATTTGCTTGCAGTTCCGTGCTCTGCAAAACGTGATTTTCCTTTAATCCGTTCTACTTGTCTTCAACTTGTCTTCAACTTGCCTTCAACTTGCCTTCAACTTGTCTTCAACTTGTCTTCAACTTATCTTCAACTTATCTTCAACTTATCTTCAATTTTTCGTTAGACTCTATTCTGTCCTATCAGATACCGAGCATCATCCGGAGCGTATTTCGGGTTGCCGGAGAGAGCCCCAGAATCAGGATAACCATTTTGATGAGCATCTTCAGGTTCAGAGACTCTTCGTCGTCTTCAAACTGGGTATCAAGCACATAGAGCACCCCTATGAAGATAATAAGTTTCAATGGATACATAACCAATGCGGTGCCCGTAAGTTCGATGAGGTAGTAGGGAAGTACGTGTTTTTCGAAGTACCCGAGTTTATCTACCCCTATGTAAGTGGAGGAGGCGTCCATCAGGTGGACCATGAGGATGGAAAGGTTCAGGGGATTGGTGAAGATTTCGGATTTGAAATAGCGGGCAATCCTGTAAAAGATGAAAGTCAACCCAGTTCCTGCCACAAGCACGAAAACGGGCACGTAAGCAGCCACCACGTCCTCGAAGTACAGGAGAGTGATCAGGTTTACGATAAACCAGATGAGCCCAAACCCCGCAAAAGCGGAATAGAAGTCTCGCACAAGCCCCGCCTTCTCCAGCCTGATGGCCAACCAGAGGCAGAATACGGTTACTGCAAAGACCAGGAAGTAGATGTTAGGGGTTATGAGCAGGTAGCTGAAAGGCGGGTTTATGATTCCAGCGGGGGAATCTTCCAGCACGCGAAGGGATGAGCCTGCAAGCACGAAGGGGATGATCGAAAGAATAAATCGGGAGTTTACCTTCACATTAAGTTTTTCCAGGAGCCGGAAAATCCCGAATATACAGATCCCCAACACCACCGCCCAGGTGAAAGTGTTGACCGGGTTATATCCCGTATCATTCAGGATAGGGTCGAGGTAATAGGTATTTATAAACTGTGAAATTGCATCAAGAGGAGAACTCATTATATCACTCGTTCAAAGCGGCAATGTTCAATACTATTCAATGTAGAGATCTTTAATCTCATTTATCTCATTTAAAATGTCATATCTATCTGATACATTTATCTGATACCGTTCAAAATGGCAATATCCTAATATAATTAATACTTACTGTTGTACATACTCAGAACTTATATATTGAATTGAGAATTTGAGGCGGCACAAGACTCCAGTTACATTCCATTCAAATTCAGTAGTTCTTGTCCTGCAAATATATTTGGTTCTTGAAGGTATGCACGAATTATATAATTAGATATATATAATTTGGAAGAATAAAATATACTATTATCTAACACTCAGATTTTAACATTTATATGTAAATTTCAGTAAATAGATAATCTGGCATTGGCAACTAAATAAATTCTGCCAATTAAGTTAATGAATCAAATTCACCTATGTTATGGATAATGCCAGGCATTGTGAATACGTTGAAAAACTTAAAGCTTGTCGGCCCGGATTTATCCTGAAAATACACTTTGAAAGGTTTAGCATCAGGGCTGCACATAATATCCAATCACATTGCACATAATATCCAATCATATTATACCTTTATCACGATTAAATATTAACGCGGGTATGAAATTGACCGAAAGCAAAAACAGCGTAAAATGGATGCAGCTTCCCAGGGATGTGCTGGTAGGGCATGGTGTCCTTGACCAGGTAGGAGACGTTTGCAGGGACCTGAAGCTGAAAGGAAATGCGCTGATCGTAACCGGCAGTACCACCCGGGAAGTGGCGGGCAAGAGAGTCCGGGACTGCCTGGAAGCTTCAGGCAGCAGTGTGGAAATGGTCCTCACCAGCAAGGCCACCATTGAGGAAGTCGAAAAGGTAATAGAAAGAGCCCTTGAGACCGATTCGAGCTACATTCTTGGGGTAGGGAGCGGGCGGTCCATTGACATCGCAAAACTTGCCTCTACCCGGCTGGAGCTCCCTTTCCTCAGCGTGCCTACTTCGGCTTCCCATGACGGAATCGTCTCCTCCAGGGCATCCATCCTCGATAACGGGAAAAAGGCCTCAGTGCAGGCTCAGGCCCCTATGGCCGTTGTTGCAGACACCGAGATTATCTCGTCTGCCCCCTTCCGTTTCCTTGCAGCTGGCTGCGGAGATATCATCTCCAACTATACTGCTGTGCTGGACTGGGAGCTTGCCAGCAGGCTCAGGAATGAATACTTCGGGGAATACGCAGCAGCCCTTTCCCGCATGGCGGCGCGGGTAATCATAGAATACGCAGACTCCATCAAGCCCAAACATGAAAATTCAGCCCGGCTCGTGGTAAAGGCCCTGGTCTCAAACGGGGTTGCCATGAGCATTGCAGGCTCTTCCAGACCGGCTTCAGGTTCCGAACACATGTTCAGCCATGCCCTTGACCAGCTTGCCCCGAAACCGGCCCTTCATGGAGAACAGTGCGGGGTAGGGAGCATCATGATGATGTACCTGCATGGCGGGGACTGGCAGCAGATCCGGAGTGCCCTGAAGAAAATCGGAGCCCCTGCAACCGCAAGAGAGCTGGGCATAGAAGATAAATATATAATTGAAGCCCTGTTACATGCACACAGCATCCGCCCTGAACGCTACACCATCCTGGGGAGCGGGCTGACTCCCTCTGCCGCCAGAAAAGTTGCGAAGATAACAGGCGTTATAGATTAAAAGAAGTTAAGGCCCAAAAGATTATAAATTGTAAGAAGTTAAGGTCTTAATAAGTTGAAACCCTGAACTTTAAATGGACGAAGCTCGAAATAAATAATAAGGGATGGTTTGTTCATTCTCGGACAGATCCTGCCCCACAATCAGAAATGATTTAAAGGATTTGATTCAGAGTTATCTGAGTGTATTTCAAGGAGAATTTAATTCGGAGCAGCTTTACAGGACAATTAGCGGTCCGGATAACCATTCAGGGAAATAAGCAATCTGATAAACTAATAAACCAGATAATAAAACACTCAAAATAATAATCTGGGCAATACTTAAATCCGATAATTAAGGGGTAACACCCAATTCCGATAATTATGGATGACACTTAATTCCGATAATTAAGGGGTAACACCCAATTCCGATAATTAATCACCAGAAGAAAACGGGATACAGGCCCGAGAATAATCCATAGGAGATAAATAATGATCGAAAGCGATACAAAAATAACACTCATCGGATCACGGCTTGCAAGGGAAGGGCTGGAATTCATATTCAAAGGTGAGATGCCGGAGTGCAATAAATGCCGGCTGAAAAACACCTGCCTGAACCTTGAGCGTGGGCGCAGGTACAGGATTGAAAAAATACGGAACAACGAAATCCACGAATGTTTCCTGCATGACAGCGGCGTGCTGGCGGTAGACGTTAGCCGGGCTCCGGTTGAAGCTACCGTGGAGTCCAGAAAAGCCGTTGACGGAGCAAAGATTATGTATGAGTCCCCAAAGTGCGGCAAGAAGGATTGCAGCGAGTACGAAACCTGCCATCCGGAAGGGCTCCTGAGAGGAGACAAATGCAAAATTGTCGAAGTCACAGAAAGCCTTGATGCGGCTTGTGATGCCGGTTATTCCTTGAAAAAGGTAAAACTTGCCTGGTAATGCTAACAACATCTTTTAGTAATAGTAATGTTGATTATTAATTAATAAAAAAGGTTAGAAGCGGTGTTATACGTGCCTGAACAGGAAATGAACCAGATCTCCTACGAATTTTATACCCAAAAGCGCTGGGAAAACTGGCTCGCCCGGGCAAAAGAGAGCGGATTTGAGATTAAGGAATCGGAAGAAGAGTCCGGGAAAGAAAGCGCTGTATTCGTGAATATGGTTGACGATGTCATCCTTGCTTGCCTCAAGGTAAGCGCACGTTTCGAACACGGAATGCTCTCAGCAGAAAACTCCCTCAATATATTGGTGGAGATCCGGAACCTCGTGCTTGACGAGGTTGAGCCAATTTCCGAAGATATTGACCTTATGATCAATTCGGTTCAGACCTCTCTCATGGGGGCGCTTGCCGCCTTCGAATGCTTTGTCATGGGCGACTATGAAGAAGGAATTAGCATTGACGAGCTTATAAAAGCAGCCATCGTTGCCGAAGAAACCGATGATCTCGAGATGGCCCTTGATTATACGGCCCAGTGCGGAGCCTTCGTGCTTAAAGGAGAAAACCTGCCCGATGAAATGATGGCCGAACTTCCCTACGGCATAGTGGCAGAATGGCTTGATGGAATCGACTCCATAGCTGCCGCAATGGTCGGTAGTGACAGTTACAAGGAATTTGACGAAGATGATGAGGACTCTGCCCTCTGAAGCTTTTTAATAATTTCTTTTTTATAGAAGATTTTTTTACAGAAGATCGGGCTATAAGAACACAGGATCTCTGCGGTTTTGAACTCTGCGGCTTTTTTGTAGGGCCTGGCCTACAGCTATAGCTATATGAGACATGTTTTTCAGGGAACTTCCCCAATTACAAGGGAACTTTCCCCATTTTACAGGATTTTCCCGGGTACTTTTACGTACCCGCGGTAACTTTCTTATACACCTGAATGGTTTCCTCTGCAATATTTTTCCAGTTATACCTTTTTTTGAGAAGGGAATATCCTTTCTCGCCCATTTTGTTTTTGTCGAGCCCCTCAAGCACGTAATTAAGACACCAGGCAATGGATTTCGGGTTTTTGTAGGCAACGACTCCTGTCCTGAAATTATCCACGAGCGCTACTGCCTCACTCGCAACAACTGGTTTCTTCGCATCCCAGGCTTCGAGCACAACGATCCCAAACGGTTCGTTCCTGCTCGGCACACAGACAAGGTCACAAGCATTAAACCAGTCCCTGACCGTGTTATCCGGGGCATATCCAAGGAAGCGGCAGGAGTCCTTGATCCCTAGCTCGTATGCCCTGTTTTCGCATTTGGAGCGCATCTCCCCGTCCCCTATAAGCACGAAACCGGCATCCCTCTTTTTCAGGACCCTGGCCGCAGCTTCCACGAGGATGTCCGGCCCTTTCTGATAGCTCATCCTGCCCGTGAACAACACCACAGGGAGGAAGGGATGGATTCCGTAATTCTGTTTAACCTTTCCCCTGTCGATCTCTTTCCCGATCTTTCCTACGTTGATGCCGTTAGGGATTTCCGAGAGCTTGTTGTCGGGGATTTTGTAAATATGCTTAATTTCATTTGCCAGCACTGTTGAGGTTACAATTACTTCAGAGCATTCATATCCCCCAAGCCATTCCCTGTGGGAGATCTCGTTTGCCTCCCACCAGTCCCCATGGAGGTTTCCGTTGCGTCCCCATTCCGTGCTATGGAAAGTAAGTACGAAAGGAATCCCAAACTGGGCCTTGATCCTGCAGAGAACGTTGACGGGGTGCCAGTCGTGACCGTGCAGAACATCAAACTCCCCTGCCTGGTCCCGCACTTCCAGGAACCTGCAGTACATGGCATCGCACATACGGTTCATCTGTTCTATGATATTTCCATACTGGTCGCTGGCTACCCTGTGATAATGTACCCCCTTGATTTCTTCATCATTGTTTTCAAGGGCGCGGGTGAATAAATGGACCTCGTGTCCCGCTTCAGCGATCGCTTCTGAAAGTTCGGAGACATGAGGTGCAATTCCCCCGACTCTGATTGAATATAGACTTTCCCACGTAAACATTCCGATTCGAAGCTTTTTCATCATATACTCTTCCGATTGTCAAATACGGTTAGTGGTTTAATTTGCTTAGCTTTAATTTACTTAGCTTTTTAGGCTCTCAAATTAGGACTTTGATTTAAAAACCTATTCATTTTTTAGTTATTCGTGAGATATAATTAATGAACGGATTGACCTTACTTTGGGAAGTGCTTATCAAATTAGTATCCCGATTTTTGGAGCTAATTTGAGAAGGTCTAATTTGCTTAGCTTTAATTTGCTTAGCTTTAATTTGCTTAGCTTTAATTTGCTTAATTAGAATTGATTAATGTGAATTGATTAAATGGAATTCCATTCAATAGAGCCCTTCCATGCAGCATCCGAGTTTTTCTGGTAGTGTGAGCCGAAATGGTTGCTAAGCAGGATATTCCGACCCGAAAAACGCTGGTAATGTGCATGCTGGCTTCACAGCAAATGTGCAGTCCATAAACCCCTAATAAGCCCTCTACTTTACTTCCTTTTGATTGTACATAAATATACCCACAAAATATTATATAATGTTATAATGGGAAACAACTTTCATACTTTTTCCCCATTTTCCCTTCCTTTCTTTATTCACTTTTACCTCATTCCTTTTTTGTCCTATTGTTCTGCCAGTTTCCGTTCTCCCCTATCCATTCTCCCCTATCCATTCTCCCGATATTTTACTATATTTTTTACCAGGTATTATCTCTTAATAGTTCTCTATCTCTCCAGAAGTTCATTCTTCCGGCAGTTTGTCCCCCCTCAGATAGGAGGCTGCCCTCTCAGGGGATACGGTATTGATATAAATCCCGGTGTTCAGCTCGAAACCGGCAACAAGAGAAATCCTCGGGAGAAGCCGCAGGTTCAGGTGATATTCCGGGGCATCGAAGAGCTGGTAAAACATGTAGTTGTATGCCGGGTTCCCGAGAACCTTTCCATAGGAGTTGAGGACGTATCCGATCATTTCCCCAAGTCCCGAGAGAATTTCTTTGCTGCAGTCACCCAGGTAGTTTACATGCTTTTTTGGGAGGATCCAGACTTCAAACGGACTTTTTGAACAGTAAGGAGTGAAAGCCACGCACTCCCTGTTTTCACGGATAAAGCGTGTTGATTCTTTTTCTTTTTCAAGTAGGATGCAGTAAGGACATTTTTCTTCATTTCCTATTGCCTGCAGTTCCGTTTTCAGGAGAGGGGGGAGCAGAGGCAGAGCCAGTAGCTGACTGTGAGGATGGTCAAGGGATGCTCCTGCAGCTCCCCCGGAATTTTTGAAAAGGGAGACATAGCGGATATTCTCATGGGCCCGGTAGTGGCAGACCCGGTCCCTGTAGACCTGCATGAGCTCCGAAAGTTCGGCGGCTGAAAAATCACTCAGCTTCTTTCCGTGTACAGGGGACTCCACAATCACCTCGTGAAAACCAAAACCCGGACTTGAACCGCCTTCACCACCCGAAAGTTCTGAAAAGGCAGGGATTGGAGAAAGGGCAGGAAAAAGGTTTTGGAAACATCGAAAGTCCCATTTACGGACTCTTTTTTCTTTCGTGTCCGCAAAAATTCTTCCCTCTTTATAGACTGACCCCGCAGGTGGAGTTTTTTCCTCTGAACCCGCACAAAAGGCACAGTGCGTAGGCCGGGTTTCCGGCTCTGCACCTCCTGTTTCAGCTGCAAATTCCGAGGGCCTTTTTGCCCTTCCTTCCGCAATAATGCAGTATTCCGGGAGAAAATAATGTTTCCGGATCTCTGACATATTTAGTAAACCCCCAGTAACCTTTTTTCCTTGAACAGTATCTTTTTTCCTTGCAAAGTAACCTTTTTTCTTTGCCCGGAACCTTTTTTCATTACTCAGTATATTTTTTCTTGCTTTTACTCATGTGACTTTTTATTTCTTTTCTTCCTTCCACCTTTCTTTTCCGGGGGCTGCACCTCCCTGGACGAAGAACCTTTTGCCGCTTATCAGTTCAAAATACTGTTCCGTTGGCTTTTCCCAACCCATGTCCTTTGCGAGGAGGAAAGCTTCCCTGCAGAGCAGTTTATATTTCACTCTGTCGTCCACGAAATTCCGGATAAAGTAGCTTGCTGCCAGGGCATATTCAAGGACCGTTTCGTAATAGGAGAGGTCTATGTTGTCTACAACTATCACTCCCCCCAGGTTCTCTCCCAGGGCCTCGATGATCTTTACGGCATCACTGAAACCGCAGACCCGGCTGACCACACTTGGAGTTCCCTCTTTTCCAGCTTCAAGTCCTGTGAGCAGGAAGGGATCATAGCGGGAAGGGAAAACCCCTGCACAGCACCCGGCCATGAAATCTTCCACTTTCATGCAGAGGCCTCCGTCCTGCTCCGAGATTATCTGGGGATAGAGAACTGCTGCAACCGAGCGCTTGCCTCTTACCATTTTCGGGCAGTCAACCCCTCGTTCTTCTATCATATGCTGGACTCTCAGTTCGTTTCCCACCAGCACTTCCTTGGGCAGGTTTATGGGGAAACCTTTGGGGAGGTTAGTTTTGGGACCTTCGGCAGTAACCAGAAAGCAGACAACCCTTATTCCCTCTTCCAGGTAACCTTCCATAATGCCGTTTTTTATTATGTGTTCCAGGGCAACAAGGGAATCGAGAAGGTCCGCATACCCCTTGTTTTCCACTTCAATACGGGAAATCGTGAAAATAGGGATAATTTTATCAGGTTCGATCCTTTCCCCTCCGTAGTGTCTGTACAGGTTTTCAGAGAGGAATCTCTGAATTTGCTCAAGGCAGCGTTCCTTTCTGTCCCAGTCAATTCTTTCGGATTCAATGGTTATCCCGTTCCTGACAACGATCCCGGAAATCCCGTAGAAAAGCCGGGCTTCCTGGCGGGTTGATTCTCCCACGGCAGTCACCGTGTCTGCGTATAAGGCGAGGCCCTCGAGGGCTGCGAGGTTTTCCGGAACCCCCTCGGACCAGGAACTGTCATTTTTCCTTATTTTCTGGATTGAGTTATGCCCGGCGACCCTCCCGGGAAGAGTGGCGTGCAGGGTAGCTATAGTACAGGCCGGGATTCCCAGTTTCTTCAACCTGGCAAGGGCATAAAAGGACCCGAACTCATGGCAGTGCAGGGAAACCGCAGGACAGGGAATGGTTCTTTTCGTCGTGTCGGTTTTCCAGGCCTCAACTTCGGTTCCGGTTTTCGGGGCAGAGCCTACAAGAACCCGGACAAGCTCGGAAATCGCGTAGGAAAGGGAAAGGTAGTGAGTGTATTCCGCACCGTTCCCCATGCTTTCGTACTTAATTGAATCAAGTCCGAGCAGCTCATAGGCTTCTGATTTGACCTTGTTTTCAAGCGTCCCCTCTTTTTCCCTGTGCACAGCCCGGACCCTCCCGAAGTTGTCTGTCTGAAACTGCAGGTACCCGACCTTCGTTTTTCCGACCTTTTTTTCCCCCGTAAATATATTTACCCCCTCATTTTCAAGGGTTTTCAGGGCTTTTTTGAGCTTTCCGTCGATACTGAGCGGGTCAAGTCCCTCCATGTCAGTGATCCGGTTAAGCCCCCGGTTCCAGTCTGCCCCCCTGTGCCCGTAGTAGGGCCCTGCAAGCAGGATATCGGGATTTTCTGCTTCTTCTTCTTCTTCGTCTTGTCCTTTCAGCCCCCCGGAATCGAAAAGGGATGCAAGGGTATGTGCTTCTTCGTGAATGACATTCCAGATCCCGCCCATTTTGTTTGATTTCGGGCCTGCTTCTTCCCCGGCAATTATTACGAAATTGTCCCCCAAGCCTGAATCCCCCCAGGTCATTTAATTTTACGATTTAAATTTACATATTTTAATATATCTATGACTATTAAAAAGTATCATCAAAAAAGCTGCTAATAACGTTAAGCAGTTGGTAATCGTATCTATATAAAGAAGGCAGAACCGGGGGATGAGAGATGCAGGAATAAGAAAAAAGGAGAGCTGGAAGCCAGGGAGAACTGGAAGCCAGGAAAAGCTGGCTTTTCATTTCAGGCTTTCGCAGATTTCGATTTTTGCTTTTTTGTAACAGTTATCAACAAGGTCTAATGTGGCTTCAAGTTCTGTTATTTCAAACTCGAAAAGCCGTGCAAATTCCCTGACACAGGCTTCGAAGTTCTTCACATAGGGAAGGCCGGTATTCACTTTTGCAATCCTTTTGTATCCGGCATAATCAAAGACAAATTTTGACATCTCTATGTCATCGGGGTGCCGGCTCAGGCCGGCGGTCCTTACCATCTCCCGCCAGTTTGCGGCCCACATAGGGGTCAGGAAGAAGGTGCCGACCCCCTTGCAGCTTTTAAGGACTTCAAGGTATTGCTTCCGGCCTCCAAGCACAGCTCCGATGCAGTCGTCCACTATCTCCCCGTCCTCTTCTTTCAGGATGCTGACAGGGCAGCCGACTGCCTCTAAGTCGGTCTCAATTTTTCCGAGCACGTTCCCGCAGAGTCCGTAAAAAAGGAGGACCCCATCCGAGCAAGGAACCACACTCTCGACCTTCGAATAAACGGTGTTCTTCAGGTTTTCGGGAACTGCGTGCAGAGCAAGCTCGAGCATGTACACGATCAAGGTGAACCTGTCAGGCCCGGAATCTTTTCCCCCTACAATGGAAGATTTTTCAGGGATTTCTTCAAAATGAAGCGCCCTGTGTGGAATCCCTATATCCTCCAGCTTTGTCCTGAGCCCTTCGCAGTCCTCGTTTTCAACAACGATCACTTCTTTAAGTTCAGGATCGTTTTCTATGAGATGCACGATTTCATCTTCAAACATCCTGCACCCTATTATGGTCATAACCGGCATGAGGAATCACTTCCATTTTTTTCAGGGAAACCTACCTAAAAAGACAGAGAAGTCAAGAATCCAGAGCTAATACACCTAAAATCCATGGCAAATCCATGGCAAATCCATAGCAAATCCATGGCATTTTACATCCGGATGTCGGCAATTTTTTCCCGGGTATTAATCTGGAACTCTTGATAATTATGAGGTGTATGCAGCTTTATGGGGGTTATTGCATAAATAATATATTATTGTCATATTACTCACATTCCGAACCCTGACACACTCGTATCAATATACGGTACAAAAAGACCATTTTGCTGATATGAATACAACAAAATGACCTCTAGTCATGCATTATTTTTCCCATATTGGCAGGGGTTCGAAATATTCAATATTATTTAAAAAAGAATTAATTATTAATTGAACAAAAAAGATTCCCAGAGGTAGCTGGGATTTCCGAGATTCAGGTTATAAGAGGGTATTTAAATGGATCGGACAGCATCTTTTGAATTTTGCTCTGTATTATGTCCCACTGTTCCATGTTCACAGGATATTATGCGTTTAATACACTTCAGATCTATATATTAAGTGTGAACTACCCCTCCCTGTCTCCTTCGGAGCCGAGGAAGGGGCTTCCTGCTTCATATCCCGGAGCAACCTCCACGAATCCACAGGCACTATCCCGTGTCCCACGGGTGATTTT
>JAENZL010000011.1:0-65475 GCA_016841265.1 Methanobacteriota archaeon
AAAAAGAAATGAAACGGATAAACAAAAAAAGAAATGAAACGGATAAACAAAAAAAGGAAAAAACAAAAACAGAGAACTGAACCGGGACTTTTCCCCGGCTCAGAGGCAGTTCTCAATCAGAAATACCTGTCCACATTCTCTATAGCCTTCACAATGAGGTTTACACAGGCTTCCACGTCGGCCATATCCAGGACCTCCACAGGGGAGTGGATATAGCGGGTTGCAATACTGACGGTGCCCGTGGGAATGCCTTCCCGGGTCAGATGGATAGCAGTGGCGTCGGTGGTGCCTCCGGATCCTACTCCCAGCTGGCAGGAGATATCATTATTCCCGGCAGTTTCCCTCAGCCACCTGAGGACCTGAGGGTGGGCAATAAGGCCTCTCCCCGAGGCATCGGCAACCGTAATAACCGGCCCTTTCCCGATTTCAAGGTGGGAATCGTTCTTGCTGATACCGGGGTGATCTCCGGGGATCGTGGTATCGACGGCAAGGGCAACGTCCGGGTTAAGCCCGTAAGCCGAAGTTCTGGCCCCTTTGAGTCCCACTTCTTCCTGGACAGTGCCGACGGCGTATACGTTTGCGTCGACATTAAGTTCAGAAAGCCGTTTCATCACTTCTACAAGGATCACGACACCTGCCCGGTTGTCAAAGGCTTTGGAAGTTACTTTCCCATTTGCCAGAGGCACGAACTCCCGGTCTATAGAGACAGGGGTCCCGATCTCAACCCCGAGCATTTCGGCGTCTTCGGCGTCCTTTGCCCCTATATCGATAAACATGTCTTCGGCCTTTACAGGCTTTTTCCGATCTTCATCTTTCATCACATGGGGAGGCTTGGACCCAATGACCCCGGGAATGGTACCATTCTTGCCGTGAACCCGGACCCGCTGGTTCAGAAGGGTCTGGTCAAACCAGCCGCCTATTGTAACAAAACGCAGGAACCCGTTCTCGTCAATATACTTGACCATGAGCCCGATTTCGTCCATGTGCGCAGCCAGCATTACGGAAGGCCCTTTTCCCTTTTTAGTTGCTATAAGGTTCCCCATAGTATCGGTCCGGGTGCCGTCAACGTAAGGTTCGAGCTCCTTTTCCAGAAGTTTCCGGACCTCCCCCTCGGAACCGGAAATCCCATGAGCGTTTGTATACTTTTCAAGAAGATCCTGAATTTCATCAAATTTCTTGCCTTCTTCCATTATAAGTATCTCCAAAATTTTCAGTTACTTATTATTCCCAGTTACTTATTATTTCCAGTTACTTATTATTTCCAGTTACTTATTATAATCAGCAATTATTAATTTTCAGTTATTTATTATAATCAGCAATTATTAATTTTCAGTTACTTATTATAATCAGCAATTATTAATTTTCAGTTATTTATTATTTTATCACTTATTTGTCACTTATTTATATTCAAGACACTCTATTTACAGGAGTTTAATTTGCCCGGTGTTGTCATATTACTTCGAGTACTATCTTTTCATTAGGTACAATAGTTGTTTAAGCTTTTGACCGCAGGACCTGAATATTATTTTAAGGCATGTAAGGCATTTTCGGGAGCTGGAAGGACAGAAACATTAAAATCCCTTCAGGTGTATTCTGGAGACAGGTGAAAATCATATGACAGCAGAATTACCTCCGCAAATCCAGAACCAGATTGCACAACTTCAGCAGGTTCAGCAGCAGATCCAGGCACTTGCAATGCAGAAATCCCAGATCGAAGCTATGCAGAAAGAGTCGAAGATGGCTCTTGAAGAACTCGAAAAACTCTCAGACGATGCGCTGGTCTACCGGACAGTCGGGGAACTGGTCATAAAAACGGACAAAGTGGAATCTATCGCCAAACTGAAAGACAGGGAAGAGACCCTCTCACTCAGGCTCCAGTCCATTACAAGGCAGGAAGAACGGCTTACAACCCGCTTCAAACAGCTCCAGGAGCAGATCCAGCAGGCATTGGGTCCCAGGACACAATAACTTTTTATTTTTCCTTTTACATACTATTGTACAGACACCTGAAATGTACATTAGTGAACGCCGGGTATGCACAGAAACCCGGCATCCAGTCCCTGGATGTATCGATACCTGAAAGAAAAGCGACAGCCAGAGTGAACAATGCAAGTAGACGAAGCGGAGTTTTTCAACCGGCTCCTTGACTATCAAAATATTTTATATTTGTGCCACCGGAACGCAGATCCGGATGCTGTAAGCAGCGCTTTTGCTCTTTCCGAAGCCGTGGGGGGGACCGTAGGACTTGTAGACAGTTGCAACCGGGTAGCTTCCGTCCTGGTCGAGAAGCTGGAGATAAAGGTTGTAGAAAAACCCAACCTGAGTGACTACGGCTTTGTCGTGGTAGTGGACACTTCTACAAAAGCACAGCTAAACGACCTTGAACTAACCAATTACTGCGTGATAGACCACCATACCACCACTGCCCTTACAGAAAATGCCGAGTTTTACCTGCACCGCAATGCCACCTCCACCGTTGAGATTGTCTACGATATCTTAAAGTCCATTGGTGCCCCCATCACCCGCAGGGTGGGAATAGGGATGATCACCGGGATTATCACGGACACCGGCCATTTTAAGCACGCGGCGGTGGAAACATTCCGGACCGTAGCAAACATTATAGAAGCCAGCGGTGTGGAATACGGAGAGGTGCTTGACATAATGGCAGCCACCCCCCAGGATATTTCTATGCGTATTGCGATCCTGAAAGCCGCAAGCCGATCAGAAATATATCGGGTGGGAGACATGCTTATTGCAACTTCCCACGTGAGCTCTTACGGGGGTTCGGCCTCGTCCATGCTAATTAACATTGGGGCTGATGTAGCCTTTGTCGGCACTGCCAGAGACGGAAGCGTAAGAGTAAGCGCCCGGGCAAAGCGAGATGCCGTAAACTCAGGAGTCAATCTCGGACAGCTCATGGAAGATGTCAGTAAAGAATACAACGGCACAGGAGGCGGACATTCCGGAGCCGCGGGGATCGAAGTGATCGCAGACATGGACGAAGTGCTCAGGAAATGCAAGGATGGGACCCGGAAGATATTTGAAAATTCCCTGGGAAAAACGCCCGGAGACATCTCTATAGAGGACGAAAAGGAAGAAAATTAAACGTTAGAAAAACAGGCAGACGGAAAATACATTTTCCAGGGATCCTGGGAAAGTTATTTTTCAAAAGGTCCATCGAGGCCTTTTTTAAACAATATAAAAAATAGAAAGTCAAAATAAAAAGTCCGGATGGATTTTACGGGATTCCGGCTTTGAAAATAATCAGAACTCTTTTCTCTTTTGATACGCGGAACAATTTTGATACGCGGAACAATTATTTTTTATATGAGAATCCAGCTTAATTCTCACAATGCCAGATCTACCGGAAATTAGTATCCGCCTGAAGGAAACCTGCCGCAGGACACCAGAATATACTTAGGGCGACAGGCAGGCGATGCATGAAGTGAGGGGAGAGCTGGCGTGAAAAAACATGACCTGAAAGGGGCATGAAATGAAAAACATGACACGGAAAAAGCAGATTAAAAATAAAGGCCTGCAAAAGTACAGCCTCAAATAACGTTTAAAAAATACAGAGCGTGAAAAAAATGCCAGAATACTGGGATCCTGAAATCGAAACAATGCCTGTAGCAGAACTTAAAAAACTACAGGAAGCAAAACTGAGAGAAATAGTGCACTATGTGTATGAGAATTCTCCTTTTTACAGGAACAGGTTTGACGAACACGGCGTCAGCCCGGATGACATCCGGACCCTTGAAGATGTCAGGAAATTACCTTTTACGTTTAAGCAGGATCTCAGAGACACCTACCCCACCGGAATGTTTTGCGTCCCCAATTCAAAACTGGTCCGCTTTCACGCCTCTTCGGGGACAAGCGGAAAGCCGACAGTTGTGGGTTACACGGAAAAAGACATCGACAACTGGGCTACGTCTCTTGCCCGGGCATTAACATCGATAGGGATCGGAAAAGAGGACGTGCTTCAGGTCAGCTACGGATACGGACTTTTCACCGGGGGGCTTGGAGCGCATTATGCCGCAGAGAAAGTAGGAGCTACAGTGCTCCCTACAAGCTCCGGAAATACGGAAAAGCAGATTGAGCTGATGAAAGACCTGGGAAGCACGGTTATTGCCTGCACCCCCTCTTACTTTGCCTACATGATCGAAGCAGCCAGGGAGCAGGGAATCAGCATAAAAGATGACACGAAAATGAAGGCAGGAGTTTTCGGTGCAGAGCCCTGGTCCCCCGAACTCAGGGAACGGATCGAAAAGGAATCCGGAATAAAAGCCTATGACATATACGGGACTTCGGAAATGAGCGGCCCACTATTCACCGAATGCAGCGAACAGCACGGCATTCACATCTGGGCAGATATGTATCTGGTAGAAATCCTGGATCCGGAAACAGGAGAGCCGGTCCCTGACGGAGAAACCGGAGAGCTCGTAATAACAACCCTTGCCAAGGAAGCCCTTCCTCTGATCCGATACAGGGTCAAAGACCTGACCAGAAAGACAGAGGAACCCTGCAAATGCGGCCGGACCCACCCAAGGATCATGCGGATTACAGGCAGGACGGACGACATGCTCATTATTCGCGGAATCAACGTCTTCCCCGGCCAGGTCGAGTCAGTCCTGATGAAGATCCCGGAAGTTGGAAACCACTTTATGATGATTGTGGACCGGGTGGGGGAACTGGATACCATTACATTGCAGATTGAGATGAACGAGTCTGCCTTCAGCGACCGGATGTCGGACATGATGTCCCTGGAGAAGAAAGTTGCAGGTGCACTGAAAAGCGTGCTGAACCTGGCGGTCCGGGTGGAGCTTGTGGAACACGGATCCCTCCCCCGCTCCATGGGCAAGTCGAAGAAAGTAATCGACAACCGGAAACTTTGAAATCCTGAAGGCTCGAAGGGACCGGAGAGTTTCTGAAAAAGATTTGAAGAGGAATTCGAGAGAAAAGTCAGTAAAAACTCAAAGAAGAGACTCGAGCAAAAAAAATCAAGTATAAACTCAAGCAAAAAGACCCGGGTTAGAAAGATGCTTCTGCAGAAAAGGAATCCTGCAGAACGTATCTCCCTCTTCTTTACGATTCCTTTTTGGCCCCTATGTTCCTGATTATCGCACAGATCAGTATTCAAAATATTAACATGTAAGTTTAAAATATAAACAGCAACTTATATTATATTCTGGAAGAAGAAATTCCCGAATAAAACTCCTGAACAGGTATTAGAGGGTCAGGATTATAACAGAAAGGGGCTAAAACAGGATTAAAGTAATATAATAAGGATAATAAGGGATTCATAGGGATAATAAGGAATTCATAAGGTCAATAAGGATTCAGAAGATCAAGAAGAATTCATAAAGTTAATGGGAATTCATAAAGTTAATGAGAATTCAAAAAAGAAGAATATTCAGGGATGTGAAGGATATGGGTGCTGAAATGGAAGACAAAGTCATAAAGCAGATTTCCCTTTTTGCGGAAAACAAACCCGGCAGACTTGCAAGCGTGGCCAACAAGCTGAAAAGCACCGGGATAAATATCAGGGCCTTTACCATAGCGGAATCGGGTGACTTCGGGATTATCCGCATGGTGGTTGACAGGTCTGACTATGCCCACACCGTCCTCCACGACGCCGGGTTCACGGTTTCGGAGACTAACGTACTGGGGATCGAAATGGACGACGTTCCAGGTAGCATGTCCCGGATTGCAGAGGTTTTCGGAGAGGCAGAAATCAATCTGGACTACGCCTATGCCTTTGTCACCAGGCAACAAAAAGCCCTCCTCATCGTCAGAGTAAACGAAATAGAGCGGGCGATCAAGCTTCTGGAAGAAAGTAATATCAAGCTCGTCGGCATGGAAGAGCTTGAAAAAATCTGAAATTTAAAGAAAACGGATTCCCGAAAAGGAAGTTTATATTCCAGGAAAAAAAGCTTTTTTAAGCGAAAAAAGGAAAGAATCCAGAAACCTGAGACCGTATATTTGTTCCAGGCTTTCTGGAAAGCTCTCTATTTTTAGATCGCCCGGATCTTATCCCTGCAACTCATCATTCTTAATTCAGGATAAACGTTTCATAGAGTAAACATATTATAAACGGCCTTTTTTATGGGTTATCGACCCTTCGATTGAATATACCCACTAAATATAAAAAAGGATTAACCAGATCCCACTAAATATAAAAAAAGGATTAACCAGATTAAGAAAAACTGCAGTGGAACAAAAACCCAAAAAGATGAGCAACAAGGAAGAAGGCATAAAAAGCCGGGTACCTCAATTACAATGACTGAAAGTGTCGAAATTTCGCACGAAAGTGGAAAGAACTTCTTAAAAAGTAAACTTGGAGGAGCACACACCACCATTATCGGAGGGCGGACAGGAAAAAAGCTCGTGAGGCTTGTAAGCCAGCACCCCGAAATAAAAAAGATCATCCCCTCAGTGATTTCCGTCAAAGGGACGGCAGGCGGAAAACTCTCCGGAAAAATACTGCGCACCGATGCCAGGGGAAACCTGAGGATGCTTCTTTCGGAAGGAAGAAGTTTCCAGGAACTCAGGCTCGTAACAACAGTTGGGACAGCTGAAGAAGGGGATAGGATCATGAATGAATTAAACGAAATTTTAAAAGAGGCCCTCTAAGGCATTTAAGGAGAGATGGCTGCTTGGCATTTATAGGGATTGACCACGGAACCACAGCAATGCGTTTTGCCCTGATAGAAGGAAAGGAAGTACAGACTTTTGAACTTGCCAGGGCTGAAGCGGCTGCCATGTCGGAAGAGGATGTACTTGCATCCATAGAAAAGAATTTTGGCATTCGCCGCGAAGACATAGAGTTAATTGCCGCCACATATTCCATGGGGGACGGGTTTTCTACAATAAAAGATATCCGTGCCCTGGAAGAAAGAGGGCTCAGGAGCCTGGAGGGGGCAGGGAAAAAAACAGGCGGAGGCACAAGGGTCTTTGATGCGGTCCGAAACTCCGGTATTCCGGCAGTGGCAATCCCCGGCATCCACACGGAAAGCCGGGTAGACCCCCGGATGAAAGTTTTTTCCCACCTCACAAGCCCGGAAAAACTGGGAATAGCTTACCACATCAAATGCCTGGGCTGTGAGGATTTTGTGGCCTCTGATATAAGTTCCAATACCGTAACCCTCGCCGTCGCAGGAGGGAAGCTGCTTGGAGCAATTGACGCCTGTATCTTTGCCCCGGGGGTGCACCACGGCCCCCTTGACCTGCAGGCAATCCGGGACGTAGACGCAGGAATTATGAGCGCAAACCAGGCATTCATAGAAGCAGGCACCCTGAAGATGACTCCCTATGAAGACCGGGAAGAAATGCTCGCAGCAGCCGAAAAAGGAGAGGCTCCCGCCCTGCTCGCCCTTGACACCATAGCCCTCTTCGCAGCCATGGAAATCGTCTCCATGCAGCTTCTCCTCAGGGACTACGGGGTTTCGGGAGAAACGGTCTTCCTTGCAGGTTCGGTAGGGGAAGTGGAATATGTCCAAAAGAAGATCAGCCGACACCTTAACCAGGAGTGCCGCTGCCTCGGGAAATGGCATGCTGCGATCGGCTGTGCCGAGATTGCCAGGGACATTGCCGGAGGAGCAGAGCAGATCCTCGGTGTGGACGTGGAATATCCATGAAAAAGAATATCATGTGGCAAGATATCCTTAATGGAAGAGACTGAAAGCGGACAAACTTAAAGGAAGAGACTGAAAGCGGAGAAAAGGGAGAAAGGAAAAGAAAAAAGATCGGATCAGACTTATTCCGTGCTTTCCTCCTGTCCGTCTTTCGGGTACTTTTCGAGTTTCGAGGCGTCCATATCCTCGGGGCCCTCGATTATGTCATACCCGCTCATACTGTCCTTGCTCATCAGGATGACGTAGTCCGCGGAATTCTTAAGCGCCGTGGAAAATCCGGGTTCTACCCCGAAAATAATCGTTTCTTTCCCGTGTTCATTCGCCTTGTTAAGGAGAGGTTTGAAATCCGCGTCCCGGGTTACAATCGCCAGGGTGTCAATGTTGGGGTTGTAGACAAGCTCCATGCCTTCCACTGCAAGACGGACGTCCACATCACTTGAACAGATGATGGGTTCAAGGCCATGGTTTTCGATTGCTTCCACCAGTTTGTCAGAGGCATACTGGTTAAGGAAAACCCTTCCGATCTTGATATTCCCATAATCTTTCAAAACATCCCTTATTTCTTCCAGGTTCACGTCGAACTCTTTCCTGAGAATGTTCGGACCGTCCACAAGAAGGCCAATCTTCCTCCTCCCGACCTCTTTTTTCGTGCGAAGGTACCTTGAAATCGAATCGAGTCCGCTTTTTACAGGTTTCATTATCGGAATCCTCTATAAATGTTACAAACTCCGGGACTGACAAACCTCTTGCCTTCACGTCCGGCGGATATTTCAGAGCAACGCCATAGGAGAAAATAAAACCATTAAACCCTCCGCAGGCCGCCCTGAACCATCTTCACGCTTCAGCCCTGCCTGGCACGGCTTTTAAAGCATTCGGGATGGTTATTTTTAGTTTGCAGTCCAGGCACCCGAATATTCGGATAACTATCCTATAATATCTATATTTTCTATTATGTAGTAAAGATTTGCATCATCAGGCAATTCCGAACCTGAACCCCGGCCTCACTGTCCGAAATGGGTCAGGACCGAGAGGCACTTAATATAGGAATCGGAAATCCCGGAAACGTAAATCAACCCGCTAATTATGTGACGTATCATACAATTTTATGTGGTGTGATATATAATTGATAGGATTATAATTTATCGGAAAAAAGACCATTTCTCACTTCCCTGATAATATAAGGAGCCTCCTGTAATTCAAAGACATTTTCGGTTTTACGTCCTTTTTTCTGCCGGCAGTACCTGATTTCCCCGGAGTTCTGAAGAAACGCCTCATACACTTCCGTAAATTGCTCGAATTCCTCTACGGTGAGCTCAATTATTCCTTCCCGGCTTGCCAGCCAGTCGTAGACCCTTAGAAGGACGATATCTCTCACCCGCTTCAAACACTCTGCGTCAGGTAGATTTTCAAAATAGAGGCTTTTTTTCAGGTCAGGAGACCAGGCCGCAAAAAGCCTTCGAAAATCAACAACCTGGACAGGTATTTTCTCTCCCGGTTCGGGCCTGGGATAATAATGATTCTTTCCGGAGGGGAGCCCTGCCTCTTCCAGGCTCACCACCTACCGGCGTACTGTGACCCCTTCCAGTACCTTTCCTGAATTTTCTTGATTCTGTAGCCCATGTAGAGCCCGACAAAAAGCCCGCTCAGGTGAGCGATATGGGCTACCATATCCGTTGAATGTATCATGAGGAAGTCGAGTGCGGCAAAGAGC
The DNA here is from genome assembly GCA_016841265.1 of Methanobacteriota archaeon. Lineage (GTDB taxonomy): Archaea > Halobacteriota > Methanosarcinia > Methanosarcinales > Methanosarcinaceae > MTP4. The sequence continues at coordinate 9,343 of JAENZL010000011.1, forward strand.
ACGAGGGCATTTTTCAATTTCATGGGAATAAAGTAGACATAGACACGTGCATTCGGCTCAAGCACCGCCAGGGCTGCAAAGACCCCGTAGATTGCTCCGCTAGCTCCGACGATTGGGCCTGGGTAGATCCCGAAGATAGGCATACTCATCAGGGCATGCCCCACTGCCGAGAGGATTCCTGCCGTAAAAAAGATCCCCAGAAGCTGCTTATTTCCAACCCTCTGTTCAAGAGCCCTTCCGATAAAGAACATGACAAGCATGTTGACAAAAAGATGGGTAATGCCATTGTGCAGGAAGATGTAGGTTACAAGAGTCCAGGGCCTGCTAAGGACATGGGAAGGGTCAAACCAGAAAGTCTGTACATACAGAGACCCTATCCCCGGCACCAGTTCCACCAGGAAAGAAATTACACAGATGGCTATAATTGCCATGGAAGGGCTGGATGACACCGAACGCTTTATCCTGTCCGCCATTCCGCCGGACCCATAAGGAGTGCTGTTTTGATACATGTTTCCTGATTCTCATTTCTTTTTATATAGTATAAATCTACCTGAATGTAACAATGAATAACAGAAATTATTTGCTAAAAGTTCCATTTAAAAGAATCCACACCGAAGGTCAGCATATCAATCCATGAACTACCCGCTAAATCTAAAGATTTAACGGGCTGCTTGCTTCATTTTCCCTAGTATCCTGGACGAATCCACAAGCTTAACCCCACGTTCCATAGGGATTATATGAATATTAGATTTTGATCTTGCAAAGCAAACTTTTTAATGTTTATGGCTGCGTTTATTTCCCTGTCATATTCTGTTTTACATTCAGGGCAAACCCATTCCCTTATTTTCAGGGTAATGTCCTTATTTGGGATTATCAATTTTTTCCCCATTTGACAAAACAGCAAAATCCTTTATTCCAACATCAACCCCAATAGTATTTTGTTCTGTGAATTTAGGCTTTTCAGGAACTTATTTTTCATCATCCACAAGAATACTAATAAAATATTTTCCTGTCGAAGTTCTGTATACGGTTGCCATTTTTGTCTTGCCTTCAAAAGTCCTGTGAAGTACTGCTTTAACTTCTCCGATTTTAGGAAGTTTTATTATATGTTTATCAAAGTCAACGGTGTAATGTTGAGGTATTTCAAAGGATTTAACAGGATTCTTTTTTGATTTAAAGTTTGAAAAACCTGCTTTTTCTTTATAGAACTTAGTAAAAGCATTTTCTACATTTTTAGTCATTGCTTGCAATGACTGAGAATTTGATTCCTTTATTTTGTTAATGCACCATATTATTTTTGTGTGCAAATATAGAAAAAATGTTTCTTTGGGCACAACTAAAGATAATTCTATGAGATCACACATGTAGACGTATCATCAAAGCCTTTCAGACGTAGATATTGTTCACGGATACATTATTCAGGGGATATGAGTCCGACTGATGCAAAAGCCTTGCTATTTAAAATAATGATTAAATAGAATATAGATATATTCAAATCAAATAGATTTAGAAGCGGATATAATAGTTAAATAATTAATACCGTGTTTGACCAGGCTGGAAAGGTAAAATCGGTTTACGGCGTTTACTATTGAAAATTATGCCAACTCTTTTCTAATATATATAAATTTTGGTAATTTAATCAGAAACAATTTTATAAAAAATAAATAAATTAAATCCAATATATGTTAAAGGATATATAAATCTGTTTTGATTAATATGCTCTTAGAATATATTTCCAAATAAGAAATATCTGGCGAATTACTTACCCCAAATGAGAAAGAAATCAAACAGAAATCAGAATTAATAATATTATAATTCTAATTATTCATACTAAACAAAGGTTATTACAAAAATCGATATCGTATGCCTGTTCACAACGATTTAGTAACTACGCTGTATTGATTCGCCCATTGACGAACTAGTTGGACTTTCCACACTTAACCCATCTCGAAATGGATGTTACAAATTAGAAAATGTTATATAGATTTGGTACATTTACACCGTTAATTAGTGTTTATTATCCATCGGTAGTGGCCTCTTTCTAGAAAGACGGATCGCAATCGCTGGTAAAAACGGTTTTTAAAGAGAAAAGGGCATAAAAAAAGTAATTTAGAGATTAAAGCCCTAAAAACGAGTTTTGATTAAATATATTTCCGAAAAAACGTTTTAGTTGGGAAAAACGTTCAGTTAAGGACTGAATATTTGAAAAAAACGATAAAAACGTTTTGCCAGTTAAGTTCGGTTCAGACGATTAAAAATATGAATTTTAGAACAAGATTTGTAATTTATAATCGTTAATGTTATGCCGGACTATACTATAATTTGCAATCGTTTCAGCGAAGTCGACTCTAAACAAATCTAGGAGGAAAAGCTCAGATGAGCAAACTAACTACCGGGAGTTTTTCTATAGAAGATCTGAAAGACGTTCAGATCACAATTAATAGTATTGTAGGGGCAGCAAAAGAGGTGGCTGAAGAAGAAGAACTCGGCCCCATGGGCCCGACTCCTTTTGCTGGCATAGCAGATTACAGGAGCTGGAACTTAACCCTGCTCGACCGCTATGAGCCTGTAGTCACCCCCATGTGTGACCAGTGCTGCTACTGTACCTATGGACCGTGTGACCTTTCAAAGAACAAGAGAGGAGCCTGCGGTATCGACCAGATGGGCCACAACGGAAGGGAATTCTTCCTCCGTGTAATTACAGGAACTGCCTGCCACGCCGCCCACGGTCGCCACCTGCTTGACCATGTGATAGAAGTATTTGGAGAAGACGTCCCCCTCAATCTTGGAGAATCAAACGTCTTAACACCAAACGTCACAATCTGCACAGGGCTCTCTCCAAAGACCCTTGGGGAATGCAGAGCTCCGATGGAGTATGTTGAAGAACAGCTCACCCAGCTCCTTGCAACCATCCACGCAGGGCAGGAATCCGCAGAAATTGACTACGACTCAAAGGCCCTCTTCAGCGGCAGCCTGGACCACGTCGGCATGGAAGTTTCCGATATCGCCCAGGTCACAGCATACGACTTCCCGAAAGCCGACCCTGACGCCCCACTTATTGAAATCGGAATGGGGACCATTGACAAGTCCAAGCCACTTATCGTTGCCATCGGGCACAACGTGGCCGGTGTAACCTACATCATGGACTACATGGAAGACAACGACCTGACCGATAAGATGGAAATCGCAGGTATGTGCTGTACCGCGTTCGACATGACCAGGTACAAGGAAGCTGACAGGAGAGCCCCCTACGCCAAGATCGTCGGATCCCTGGCAAAGGAACTCAAGGTCATCCGCTCAGGGATGCCTGATGTCATTGTTGTTGACGAACAGTGTGTCCGTGGAGACGTCCTGTCAGAATCCCAGAAGCTCAGGATCCCTGTGATCGCTTCCAACGAGAAGATCATGGCCGGACTGCCTGACCGCACAGATGCCGATGTTGACGCAACCATCGAGGAACTCAAGTCCGGAGCAATCCCGGGTTGTGTGATGCTTGACTATGACAAACTCGGAGAACTCGTCCCGAAGCTTGCCAATATAATGGCTCCGATCCGTGACGCAGAAGGTATCACCGCAATTCCGACAGAAGAGGAATTCAAAGTATACGTCGACAAGTGTGCAGATTGCGGAGCTTGCCTGCTGGCCTGCCCGGAGGAACTCGACATCCCCGAAGCCATGGCATTTGCGAAGGATGGAGACTACTCCTACCTTGAAGGTCTTCACGACATCTGTATCGGCTGCCGCCGCTGTGAACAGGTCTGTAAGAAGGAAATCCCGATCCTCAATGTGATTGAAAAGGCCGCACAGAAGGCAATTTCCGAAGAGATCGGTCTGGTAAGAGCTGGCAGAGGCCAGGCAAGTGACGCCGAAATCCGTGCGGAAGGCCTGAACCTCGTTATGGGTACAACCCCGGGTATCATCGCAATCATCGGATGTCCGAACTACCCCTCCGGGACCAAGGACGTCTACCTCATTGCCGAAGAATTCCTGAAGAGGAACTACCTCTTAGCAGTAAGTGGATGTTCCGCAATGGACATCGGCATGTTCAAAGATGAAGACGGCAAGACCCTCTACGAAAGGTACCCCGGTGGCTTCTATGGTGGCGGACTGCTTAACACAGGTTCCTGTGTATCCAACGCCCACATCAGTGGAGCAGCTGAGAAAGTAGCCGGAATCTTTGCAAGCAGAACCCTGGAAGGCAACCTGGCAGAAATTGCAGACTACACCCTTACCCGTGTAGGCGCCTGCGGACTTGCCTGGGGAGGATACTCCCAGAAAGCAGCCGCAATCGGAACCGGATGCAACATCTACGGTGTCCCTGCAGTGCTCGGACCTCACGGCTCCAAGTACAGGAGAGCCCTGATCGCCAAGAACTACGACGAATCCAAGTGGAAAGTCTACGACGGAAGGAACGGCGAAGAGATGGCAATCCCACCAGCACCGGAATTCCTGCTGACAACCGCAGAAACCTGGCAGGAAGCAATCCCGATGATGGCAAAGGCCTGCATCCGTCCATCTGACAACAACATGGGCCGGTCCATCAAGCTGACTCACTGGATCGAGCTTTCCAAGAAGTACCTCGGCGTAGAGCCGGATGACTGGTGGAAGTTCGTCAGGAACGAAGCCGACCTCCCACTTGCCAAGCGTGAAGAACTTCTCAAGAAACTCGAAGCAGATCACGGATGGGAAATCGACTGGAAGAGGAAGAAGATCATTTCCGGACCGAAGATCAAGTTCGACGTCTCGGCACAGCCTACTAACCTCAAGAGACTCTGCAAGGAGGCCTGAAAATGGTAGACACCACCAAGAACACCAAACTTTTCACGACCTACGGTGTGACCACCTCCAAGGCAATTACCCCCGAGATAGCAGCCAAGATGATTTCAAAGGCAAAGAGGCCGCTCCTTGTTGTAGGAACCAAGGTCCTTGACCCTGAACTTCTTGACCGCGCAGTAAAAATTGCACAGAAGGCAAACCTTCCGATTGCAGCCACCGGCAGCTCCATGCCTGGCTTTGTTGGCAAGGAAGTAGATGCCAAATACATCAACCTGCACCAGCTAGGATTCTATGTAACAGACGACGCATGGCCAGGCCTTGATGGAAACGGGACCTATGACACCCTCATCGTCCTGGGACACATCAAGTACTATGTCAACCAGGTGCTGTCCGGAACCAAGAATTTCTCCGATGTAAAAGCAATTTCAATCGACAGAGGCTACGTCCAGAACGCTACAATGTCCTTCGGGAACCTGAGCAAGGCAGACCACTATGCCGCCCTGGATGAAATAATAGAGAACTTATAAATTTGATAAAGGAGGCGAAAAATAAATGGCAGACGAATTCCCATTTGAAATTTCCCCAATGTATGAAGGCGAAAGAGTAAGAAAAGACGGCATGTTTGTCGAACTCGGTGGACCCAAATCAATGGGTCTGGAACTCGTCCGGGCAGCAGAGATGGACGCGATTGTAGACGACAAAGTCACAATCGTCGGGCCTGACATCAAGGACATGGAAGAAGGCAAAACTTACCCCTGGGCAATGGTCTTTAACATCGGCGGAGAACTTGTCGAACCTGACCTTGAATCCGTTGTTGAAAGGCGTGTCCACGACTTCGTGAACTACTGCCAGGGTGTCATGCACCTGAACCAGAGGTATGATGTCTGGATGAGGATTTCCAAAGACACAGCCGGAAAGATCGACTCCCTCGAGGCCTTCGGTCAGGCAGTCATGATGCTCTTCAAGACCGAACTTCCCTTTATCGAGAAGATGCAGGCAACCTTCTACACCGATGAAGCAGCAGTCAAGGAGCAGCTGGACAACGCAATGGACATCTTCAAAGCCAGAGACGCCAGGACCAAGGACCTCCACGATGAAGACGTTGATGTCTTCTACGGCTGCACACTCTGCCAGGCATTCGCTCCAACCAGTGTCTGTGTGGTCACCCCTGACAGGGTTGCTCTCTGTGGTGCAATCAACTGGTTCGACGGCCGCGCTGCCGCAAAGGTAGACCCAGAAGGCCCACAGTTCGAGCTGGCCAAGGGAGAAGTAATCGACGAGCTCAGCGGTGAATACACCGGAGTCAACGAGATTGCAAAGAAACTCTCCGGCGGAGAATTTGACAGGATCAAGATCCACTCCTTCTTCGAGTTCCCACACACCTCATGCGGCTGCTTCGAAGTTGTAGGGTTCTACATCCCTGAAGTCGACGGTATCGGATGGGTTAACAGAGAATTCCAGGGAATGTCCCCCAACGGACTCGGATTCTCAACCATGGCAGGTCAGACCGGTGGTGGGAAGCAGGTAGTAGGTTTCCTCGGTGTTGGTGTGAACTACTTCTACTCCCCCAAGTTCATCCAGTCTGATGGCGGATGGAACAGGGTTGTCTGGCTCCCCGCCTCATTCAAAGAGAAGATTGCAGAAACCATCCCTGCTGACATCATCGACAAGATCGCAACCGAAGCAGATGCTCCGGATGTCGACGCCCTGAAAGCCTTCCTGCTGGAGAAGAACCACCCCGTTGTTGCAAACTGGGCAGCAGAAGAGGAAGAAGAAGAGGAAGAAGAAGAGGAAGAAGAAGCTGTCGCAGCAGCCCCAATGATGATGCCTGCAGCAGGCTTCCAGATGCCCGCAATGCCAATGGTCTCCGGTGGATCAGGCAGTGGAATCAAGCTGACCTTCAAGAACGCAAAGATCACCATCGACAAGATGATCATCAGCGAGAAGAAAGCAAAGAAGTGAGTGACACGCAGGTGCTCTAAAACCGAAAAACAATTCCAAAGAGGTATTCTGTGACAAAAGTTATTGCAATAACGGGAAAAGGCGGGACAGGTAAAACAGCGGTAGCGGCTCTTCTTATCCGCTACCTTTCTAAAAATGACAACTTTTTACTTGCAGTTGACGCAGATGCGGATACGAACCTGCCCGAAACCCTGGGCTGTGAGGTAGTAAAGACTATCGGGGACGCAAAGGAGGCACTCCAGGAGGAGATTACAAAGCCGAAACCTGACCACCCCGACATGAATAAGGAATCGATACTCCAGAGTAAGATCTACGAGATTATTGAAGAGATGCCAGGCTACGACCTCCTGGTCATGGGCCGGCCCGAAGGTGCAGGCTGTTACTGTTATGTAAACAACCTGCTTCGGGGCATCATGGACAAATTAGTTGTCAACTATGATGTGGTGGTCATTGACACGGAAGCCGGACTCGAGCACTTCAGCCGGAAGATCATCCGGAACGTCGATAACCTGATCGTGGTGACTGACGCCTCCCGCAGGGGTTTCAGAACTGCCGAAAGGATTCATGAACTTGTGGATGAACTGGAATCTAATATTAGCAATATACATGTTATTGCAAACAAGGTCACAGATGCCAACCGCGATAAGATCGAAAAACTTGCCGGGGATCTAAAACTTGACCTTATAGGCATGGTTCCCCTTGACCCGAAAGTTGAGGAACTGGACATAGGGGGTATCCCCCTCTCCGAACTTCCAGAGGATTCGGCTGCAGTGATTGAAATCGAAAAGATTGCAAAGAAACTGGGGTTCTAACCCCGGTTTCAAACAATTTTACGAACCTGTGGACACTGCAGGACAAAATGGGGGTTCCGGAGATACTGGACCCTCTGGCATGCAATTGAGATTTAAGCGGACCTTACAGATTCATACAAAACACATCGCATTAACTCAGTCACTCGTGAAAACGGATAATCAACTGAAACGGTGAGGTTTACATGGCAAAGAAGATGAAATTAACTGACATTACAAACATGTTCTCGGGCATGGACATAGAAGCCCTTGAAGGTGTCACTATTGAAGGGGACATTGAACTTGACCTGGGAGGTCTTGGCGGTGGCTCTGACCCGATGCTTGCTGCAGCCCTCGGCCAGGAGAGTGCAGTACTTGCCCAGCACTTCGCAAGGATTGCAGGCATGTTCGGTTACCCGGTAGGGATCGGAGGTCCTGCAGCCGCTGCACCAGCAGCCGCTTTAGCTGCACCCAAGTTTAAGGATCTCATCCCTGCAAAATTCGATGTCGCAAACATGGCAGATTGGGCAACCCCAATACAGGAAGTAAGGATAGGGAACACTTCCGCAGACGGTGGAAGCCGTGGAAAGGCAGTCCACGTTGGTGGAGAGAAGGCCCTTCCGTTCTACTTCGACGCGGACATGCCTAACAGGAACCAGGTTACCATCGACGTATTCGACATGCGCATCGGCCTTGCAAAGGCTGTAAAGCAGAACTACGACGAGGTCATGGACAGCCCAGGAGAATGGGCAAAGAAGAACGTTGAACAGTTCAACGCTGACATGATCACAATCCACCTGATTTCAACCGACCCGCTCATCAAGGACACCCCGGCTAAGGAAGCAGCCAAGACTGTTGAAGAAGTTCTGCAGGCCGTTGACGTCCCAATAGCGATCGGTGGATCAGGCAACCCACAGAAGGACCCCGAAGTACTCGCAAAAGCAGCAGAAGTTGCAGAAGGCGAACGCTGTCTCCTTGCATCTGCAAGTCTGAACCTGGACTATGCAGCAATTGCAGAGGCCGCATTAAAGTACGACCACGATGTGCTTTCCTGGACACAGCTGGACATGAACTCCCAGAAGGAACTCAACAGGAAGCTCATGAAGCAGTGCAACGTGCCCAGGGAAAGAATCATCATGGACCCAACCACGGCAGCACTAGGGTATGGTCTCGACTACGCTTACACCAACATGGAGCGCATCAGACTTGCAGCCCTTATGGGTGATGACGAACTGACATTCCCAATGTCTTCAGGTACCACCAACGCATGGGGTGCCCGTGAGTCATGGATGGTTGGATCCCCACTAAAGGAAGACTCAGACTGGGGACCGAGAGAATACAGAGGCCCGATATGGGAGATTGTCACAGGTCTGTCCCTTGCACTTGCAGGAAACGACCTCTTCATGATGATGCACCCGACATCGGTTGCTTTCCTGAAGAAGGCCACACAGACACTCTTTGGTTCGATAGATGAAGAGCCTGTTGACATTTCCAACTGGATCGCAGCGGAGGTGTAAACAATGAAAATAAACAGCCCATTACAAGCCTACAAGTACCTGCCCCAGACCAACTGTGGAGAATGTGGGGAACCCACCTGTATGGCCTTTGCCTCCAAACTGATCGACAGATCCTTCAAGACTGCAGACTGTCCACCCCTGGTTAAGGAAAAGAAGTTCGCAAAGAAGCTTGCAGAACTCGAAGGCCTCCTTGCCCCGGAAATCCGTGAAGTGATCATCGGTGTTGGGGAGAAAGCAGCAAAGATCGGGGGGGACGATGTCCTTTACCGCCACAAGTTAACTTTCTTCAACAAGACAAAGATGTTCTTCGATGTGGCAGACAACATGGATGAAGCTGCCATTGTGGAGAGAGTAAAGCAGATTGCAGACTTCAGGAAGTTCTATGTAGGCAACTACCTCCTCCTCGACGGTATAGCAGTAAGAGCCGCGTCCGGCGACCCTGCAAAGTTTGCCGCAGCAGTCAAGAAGGTAGGAGAGACAACAGATCTACCCTTAATCCTCTGTTCTTTTGACCCTGCAGTCCTAAAAGCAGGCCTGGAAGCAGCAAAGGACAAGAACCCACTGCTCTATGCCGCAAACAAGGACAACTGGAAGGAAGTAGGAGAACTTGCCCTCGAGTACAAGGTACCTGTGGTAGTATCTGCCATCAATGACCTTGACACACTCAAGACCCTTGCAAAGACATTTGCAGATGCAGGAATTCAGGATATTGTCCTTGACCCAGGCACAGTGCCGGTAGGCAAGGGACTGAAGAACACCTTCACCAACTTCCTGAAGATCAGGAGAGCAGGAATCGATGGAGACGTCGAGATTGCTTACCCGATACTGGCCCTTCCGTTCACAGCATGGATGGCAGGAATAGAGGACCCTGTAAATGCATCATACTGGGAAACCGTGATGGCTTCAATGTTCACCATCAGATACGGCGACATAATGATCCTCCACAGCATGGAGCCATATGCGGTACTGCCGGAGATGCACCTGGTAGATACCATCTACACTGACCCGAGAACTCCGGTAGCTGTAGACGGCGCCATGTACAAGGTAGGAAGCCCGACAGCAGATTCCCCGGTATTCTTCACCACCAACTTCGCCCTTACCTACTACACGGTAGAGAGCGATATCGCATCCAACGGAATCGACTGCTGGTTGCTTGCAGTTGACACCGACGGTATTGGTGTGGAAGCTGCCGTTGCCGGTGGCCAGCTGACCGCCGACAAGGTAAAGGACGCCTTTGATAAGTCTGACTTCGACCTTAAGAAGGACGTAAACCACAACACCGTTATCATTCCGGGTCTTTCAGCTCGCCTGCAGGGCGACCTTGAGGACTCCCTCAGTGCAAGCATCAAGGTAGGCCCAATGGACTCCGGCCGGATCCCCGGCTGGATGGAAAAGAACTGGCCAGCAAAATAAATAAAAAAACAAATGTGAATATTAAAATTCCGTGTCACTATGACACGGAATAAAATTTATTCCAACTTTTACAAAACGCGATTGACAACATTCCGAAAATGTTCTGAATTGAAAAAAAGTGGCATAAAAATCGACTTTTTTGCCTTACTGCCATACAGATTTGCTTGTTTTTTACATCCGAATAATTAGCTCAGTAGAAATTCTCAATTAATGCAAATTAGTTCTTCAACTTTTTTGATTATATATTTCAGGCCATCACGGGGAATTTATTTTGCAAACATTTATAGTAAGTGATTCGGGAAAAGCAGCCCGCTGAGGCTGGTGGTGAGAGCACTGGAACGGTAAGAAACTAGAGAACAACCGGTTTGAAAACTGAAATAGAACCCGGGCACAAACAGGAGTTTTTTCATAAATACACCAGGGTTTCTACGGGACAGAAAAATCTTCTTTGACGTGAGAAGTCACTTTGCTTGCACGAATACGCCAGCTAAACTTTGATTGAGTCGGTTTAAGCCTCAACTAAGAAGTTACTCAACGTCATCAGACTTATTATCGATTGGCTTCAAAACAAACATAACTGAAATCGGTTAATATTGTCACATTTACTTCCAATCTCGACATTTTGCGATTTCAAGTTCTCGAAGGGGCAGCACAATTGTGTTCGCCATAGGGTGCCCTGTTGCTTATAGTTCTAGTTTCAGTAATGGCTATTGTTGCCACTTTTTTTGCTTCCTTCACTACATTCCTGCTGCTTTTCTTTAGGGCAACAATAATTATTATCAATAAACCTTTTTCCTTTTCCATCACCGCCGATTCTGAAAATTAGAGTGGAACCACAATTAGGACAGACTGTGGGACGACACTTGTTGGACTTTGATTCCCACACATGATCGCATTCTTTGCAGAGAAAATTGACCTTACATTCACCACTATTAACGTATTCTCCACCGGAGATCTCGATCGCTTTTCCGTTGACAAGAGCATCAGCCACCTTCTGTCGTGCCTTTTGAAGGTCGTTCCAGAAAGTTTTCCGGGATATTCCCATTTTATTAGCAGCCTCGCTCTGCTCCATCTGGAGAAAGTCGCAAAGACGAATAGTCTCAAGCTCTTCTATGGATAGGTTGGCGATTTCCAGACAGCAAAGAGGAATTTCTCTGGGCTTGTAATAGGTGGCCTTTGGAAAGCAAGACACCCTGCGTTTAACTCTATTGACCATCAAATTGCACTTATGCGACACGTAATAAATAGCTATCGATATATTTTTTTAAAAGTGGCCAATTATAGGTACATGTCGAATAGGAGTTACGCACTTAAAAAGTAAAACCAAGCACATAAGAACTTGCTATTGATGATGTGCTTTAGATAGTTAGGTGCCTCATGCCACTGTTTATATTCAACTGCGTAAGTCCTATTGAACAAGAAAAAGACCCTCTATTTTTATTGAATCTATAAAATTTGATAAATAAGTTCCACCAGTACTTTAATAGCTTCCATCTAGTGTATAAATACGCCGAATAAGTTTTACATCCAGATTCTTCAAATCTGCAACTAAATTCTTGATTTCGGTGAACACTTGAGTCAACTACCCGCCACTAAAGAGGCTGTCCAGCAATTCAATTGCAGGGCAAAAACGTGCAAATAAGGCATATAAAGCCTTTAAATCGAAAAAAAAGGAATTTAAATATTACTGGTGATAATTGTCGGACAGCCTATAAAAACAGGGGTATCCTGCTTAGTTTTTCATGAATTATCCTCTAAACCCTGAGCTGCAATTACATTAGATAGATGTTGATATCCGGGCGGTGCATTGAGGCATGAAATCCTCTAAGTTTCAATATTCTCTTTCTCAGTCTGTTTCCTGCATCTTTTTTAAGGTATTCCCCTCCAGAAGTCTCGATCACGTTTTCATTGACAAGAGCATCATTTGCATTCTGTCGTATATTTTGGATGTTGTTCCAGAAAGATTTCCGGAATACTCCCATTCTGTCAGCGGCCTCATTCTGCCCTACTGGAGAAAGTCGCAAAGAAGAATGCCTCAAGTTTTTCCAGGGACACATTAATAATTACGAAAACACTTTAGCTGAATTTCACAGAGTTTGTAATAAGTAGCTTTTAAGATTCTTGATACTCCACTTAACTCAATCGAGCATCAAAATACGCAAATGAGATGTGATATAAATAATTAACGCTTTGCAGATTAAACTATTGACAAAATTAATAAGCCCCGAATCAATTTTTAGGATTCTGTATTTTAAGTACAAAACAAATAGCAATAAACACATAACTGTAAAAAATACGATAATAACTATGACGTTTACTTAATAGTTTTGTATCACACATCCGTTAGTAAGGGGACTATTTTTGTCCTTTTTACACATGATTTAACGAAAAAATTCTGCTAATCACCGGTACTTTAGTTTTGCCTCTTATTCGAATAAGTTCAGGTTAATTTCGGCTGAAAAATAAGCACATGATGCCTTTTTTTATGTTATTATCACGAGTCAGCAACTCTTAAGAGTTTAGCCAGGATTTATACAACCGAATTGATTTATTATTATAAATATACCAAACAAAAGTGAAAAGTATTTATACTACGTCGCTTAAGTGTAATTTAGGGGTCTATCCCAAAAGTGCTGTGACCTATTGTAACTTACACTATCGACGAATCATGAATGAACGATTCCGGATAATAAACACTAATTGTCCAATTGTAATTTTACAACAAGCATAGAACTTTTCGGATAGTCCCTAAGATCTCTTTTTTCTGAGATCTCAACTACTGTTATAACTACTATTATAGGACTTGCCCACTTGAGGTCTAAAACAAAAGCAGTGAAATCCCAACTCTTAAAAAATTCAAGTTTTAACTGCTTATTTTACTGTACTTGATTTTGTAGTGCAAGTGTGCAAATTTTATAAAAAGTTAATAAAGCTAAAATGAGCAAATTAACTACCGAAGTTTTTCCATAGAAGATTTTGAATCCGTTCAGATCATTATCAGTAATATTGTAGGGACGGCAAAGAGGCTGTGAAGAAAAAGTAAAAGACCTCATTAAAGCAGGTTCCAAACTGTTACAGGACTTTTGGAGACCTTTCCAGAAAATTTTCCGGGATACCCCCATTTAGTCAGCAGTCTCATTCTGCTCTACCTGGAGAAAGTCGCAAAGGCGAATGTCTCAAGCTCTTCCATGGATACGTCAATAATTACGAGAAAACTTAGCTGAATTTCGCAGAGTATGATAAGTAGGTTTTAGGATTCTTGATACTCCGCTTAACTCAATCGACAATCAAAATACACAAAAGTGAGGTATTATAAATAACTAACGCTTAAACAATTAAATGATTAATAAAATAAATAAGCTCTGAATTCATTAATAGAATTAGGCATATCAAGTACAAAAACAATAGCAATAAACACATAACGCCATAAAATAAGATTATAACTATGACGTTTACTTAATAGTTTTAGATCATATATCCGTTAGTCCTGTGGCTATTTTCTGCCTTTTAGACCTGATTTAACGTAAAAGTTTTGCTAATCGCGAGTACTTTCGTTTTGCATCTTATTCGAATAATTCCAGGTTAATTTCGTATGAAAAATGAGTACATGATACCGTTTTTCAAACTTGAGTAGGAATGAAAGACTGTTATGAGATTAGAAAGAAATTATAAAACTAGGACTTACGCACTTGAACTATAAAATCAGGCACATGCGAACTCTTCAACATTATTCATGTTTATGCAGTTAAGTCTTTACGCTCGTGGTTTTCAGTCCAACTGCGTAAGTCATAAAAACATCATTTTTTTATTAATATATTTATATCGAACAAAAATGAAAATTATTTATAATACGTCGCCAATGTGTAATTTAGGAGTATATTCAAAAAGTGCTGTGACATGCTGTAAATACTACAATTGGCGATCATAAATAAATGGATTCCCCCAAAAGTTATGAGACCTGCTGTAAATTATACAACTGGAGATCATAAATAAACGGGTTCCGGATAATACGCACTAATTGTCTAATTGTAATTTTACAACATGCATGGAACTTTTTGGGCAGTCTCTAAGATCTCCTTTATTATTCTGAGATCGCGACTTTACTATTATAGGACTTACCCACTTGAAATCTAAAACAAAAGCAGTAAACTCCCAAATTTATAAAAATTCAAGTTTTAACTGCTTGATCTACTGTATTTAATTTTGTATTGTAAGTGTGTAAATTCTATAAAAAGTTAAAAAACGATCTACTAAAAATGTCGTTTAAATAGCTGGAACTGTAAGTGTGAAAGTTCTATGAAAAGTAAAAAACGACTTACTAAAAATGTCATTTAAATAGCCGGAACTTTCAAGCAGACGCCAATATAAATTGCACAGTTAGAATCGGTATGCCGAATATCGTAAATACAATCCTCTGAGAAAGTGGCTTTAAGCGTATTTAGGAGGCAAAGCTAAAATGAGTAAATTAACTACCGGGAGTTTTTCTATAGAGGATCTGAAAGATGTTCAGATCACAATTAACACTATTGTGGGGGCAGCAAAGGAGGCTGCCAAAGCAGAAGATATCGGTCCTATGGGCCCATCCCCGTTCCCGGGTCTTGCAACCTACAGGGACGACTGGAACCTCAAATTACTTGACCGTTATGAGCCCGTAATCACCCCCATGTGTGACCAGTGCTGTTACTGCACATACGGCCCCTGTGACCTCTCCAACAACAAGAGAGGTGCCTGTGGAATTGACATGGCCGGACACAACGGCAGGGAATTCTTCCTCCGTGTGATCACCGGTACTGCCTGCCACGCAGCCCACGGCCGTCACCTGCTTGACCACCTGATCGAGACCTTTGGCGAAGATATCCCTCTTGACCTTGGTCAATCCGACGTCCTGACCCCGAACATCACGATTACAACCGGGCAGAGCCCCAAGACCCTCGGGGAAATCAAGCCTGCAATGGAATTCGCAGAAGAACAGCTCACCCAGCTCCTCGCAACTGTCCACGCAGGCCAGGAATCCGCAGAGATCGACTACGACTCTAAGGCTCTCTTCAGCGGCAGCCTGGACCATGTCGGAATGGAAATTTCCGATATCGTACAGATCGCAGCCCTCGACTTCCCCAAGGCAGACCCCGAAGCCCCCCTCATTGAGATGGGTATCGGAACTATTGACAAGGAGAAGCCATTCCTCTGTGTAATCGGGCACAACGTAGCCGGTGTCACCTACATGATGGACTACATGGAAGAGAATGAGCTGACCGACAAGGTAGAACTTGGTGGACTCTGCTGTACCGCAATCGACCTGACCAGGTACAAAGAAGCCGATAGAAGACCTCCATACACCAAGGTCGTCGGTTCCATGTCCAAGGAGCTAAAGATCATCCGCTCCGGAATGCCTGACGTCATTGTTGTTGACGAACAGTGTGTCCGTGGAGACATTGTACCCGAAGCCCAGAAGCTCAATATCCCTGTGATTGCATCCAACGCCAAGATCATGTACGGCCTGCCCAACAGGGACAACCAGGACGTCGATGCAACCATCGAGGAACTCAAGTCCGGAGCAATTCCGGGTTGTGTGATCCTTAACTACGAGAAGCTCGGAGAAATCTCCGTAAGGCTCGCTCAGGAAATGCACCCGATCCGCGAAGCAGCAGGAGTCCGGGAAGTCGCATCCGATGAACAGATGAAGGAATGGGTCGACAAGTGTGCCGACTGTGGCGCCTGCTACCTGGCATGCCCGATTGAGCTGGACATTCCGGAAGCCATGAAGTTCGCCAAGGAAGGAAACTACAGCTACCTTGAAGATCTCCACGACGCATGTATCGGCTGCCGCCGCTGTGAACAGGTATGTAAGAAGGAAATCCCAATCCTTAGCGTCATCGAAAAGGCATCCCAGAAGATCATCGCTGAGGAGAAAGGCTGGATGAGAGCCGGCAGAGGTCAGGTATCTGACGCCGAAATCCGTTCAGAAGGCCTGAACCTGGTCATGGGTACAACCCCGGGTATCATCGCAATCATCGGATGTCCGAACTACTCCGATTGCGCCAAGGGTGTTTACTACATCGCAGAGGAGTTCCTGAAGAGGAACTACATCGTTGTCGGTACCGGCTGTGGATCCATGGACATGGGTATGTACAAGGACGAGAATGGCGAAACCCTCTATGAGAGGTTCCCCGGTGGATTCGTATCCGGTGGACTTGTTAACATTGGATCCTGTGTCTCGAACGCCCACATCACCGGAGCCGCCCAGAAAGTCGCCGGTATTTTCGGTGGCAGAACCATGGAAGGCAACCTCGCAGAAATCTCCGACTATATCCTGAACCGTGTTGGGGCCTGTGGCCTTGCATGGGGTGCATTCTCCCAGAAAGCGTCCTCTATCGGAACCGGATGTAACATCTATGGTATCCCCGCAGTGCTCGGAGCCCACAGTTCCAAGTACAGGAGAGCCCTGATCGCAAAGGACTATGACGAGTCCAAGTGGAAAGTCTACGACGCCAGAAACGGTGAAGAGATGGCTATCCCACCAGCACCGGAATTCCTCCTGACCACCGCTGAAACCTGGCAGGAAGCAACCCCGATGATGGCAAAAGCCTGCATCCGCCCGTCTGACAACAACCTGGGAAGGTCTATCAAACTGACCCACTGGATGGAACTCCACGATAAGTACATCGGCGGACTGCCCGATGACTGGTGGAAATTCGTCAGGGGTGAGGCTGATATCCCACTTGCCAAGCGTGCTGCCCTCATGAAGATACTCGAAGAGAAACACGGCTGGGAAATCGACTGGAAGAGGAAGAAGATCATTTCCGGTCCAACGATCAAGTTCGACGTCTCGGCACAGCCCACTAACCTCAAGAGACTCTGCAAGGAGGCCTGAAAATGGTTGACACTACAAAGAACACCAAGCTCTTTACCAGCTACGGGGTGACCACCTCCAAGGCAATCAACCCTGACATGGCAGCCAAGATGATCTCCAAGGCGAAGAGGCCGCTTCTTGTGGTCGGATCCGGAGTTCTTAAGCCCGAACTCCTGGACCGTGCAGTTAAGATTGCACAGAAGGCAAACCTTCCGATCGCTGCCACAGGTCACTCCCACGTAGGATTCCTGGACAAGGACGTAGATGCCAAGTATATCAATGTGCACCAGCTCGGGTTCTACTTAACCGACCCCAACTGGCCCGGACTTGATGGGAAGGGCAACTACGACATGGTTATCGTCCTGGAATTCAAGAAGTACTACATCAACCAGGTACTGTCCGGAACCAGGAACTTCTCCAACTTGAAAGCAATTTCAATCGGTAGAGACTACATCCAGAACGCAACAATGTCCTTCGGGAACATAAGCAGGGAAGACCACTACGTTGCCCTGGATGAATTAATCGACAACTTATAAATTTGATTTAGGAGGCGAAAAATAAATGGCAGACGAATTCCCATTTGAAATTTCCCCAATGTATGAAGGCGAAAGAGTAAGAAAAGACGGCATGTTTGTCGAACTCGGTGGACCCAAATCAATGGGTCTGGAACTCGTCCGGGCAGCAGAGATGGACGCGATTGTAGACGACAAAGTCACAATCGTCGGGCCTGACATCAAGGACATGGAAGAAGGCAAAACTTACCCCTGGGCAATGGTCTTTAACATCGGCGGAGAACTTGTCGAACCTGACCTTGAATCCGTTGTTGAAAGGCGTGTCCACGACTTCGTGAACTACTGCCAGGGTGTCATGCACCTGAACCAGAGGTATGATGTCTGGATGAGGATTTCCAAAGACACAGCCGGAAAGATCGACTCCCTCGAGGCCTTCGGTCAGGCAGTCATGATGCTCTTCAAGACCGAACTTCCCTTTATCGAGAAGATGCAGGCAACCTTCTACACCGATGAAGCAGCAGTCAAGGAGCAGCTGGACAACGCAATGGACATCTTCAAAGCCAGAGACGCCAGGACCAAGGACCTCCACGATGAAGACGTTGATGTCTTCTACGGCTGCACACTCTGCCAGGCATTCGCTCCAACCAGTGTCTGTGTGGTCACCCCTGACAGGGTTGCTCTCTGTGGTGCAATCAACTGGTTCGACGGCCGCGCTGCCGCAAAGGTAGACCCAGAAGGCCCACAGTTCGAGCTGGCCAAGGGAGAAGTAATCGACGAGCTCAGCGGTGAATACACCGGAGTCAACGAGATTGCAAAGAAACTCTCCGGCGGAGAATTTGACAGGATCAAGATCCACTCCTTCTTCGAGTTCCCACACACCTCATGCGGCTGCTTCGAAGTTGTAGGGTTCTACATCCCTGAAGTCGACGGTATCGGATGGGTTAACAGAGAATTCCAGGGAATGTCCCCCAACGGACTCGGATTCTCAACCATGGCAGGTCAGACCGGTGGTGGGAAGCAGGTAGTAGGTTTCCTCGGTGTTGGTGTGAACTACTTCTACTCCCCCAAGTTCATCCAGTCTGATGGCGGATGGAACAGGGTTGTCTGGCTCCCCGCCTCATTCAAAGAGAAGATTGCAGAAACCATCCCTGCTGACATCATCGACAAGATCGCAACCGAAGCAGATGCTCCGGATGTCGACGCCCTGAAAGCCTTCCTGCTGGAGAAGAACCACCCCGTTGTTGCAAACTGGGCAGCAGAAGAGGAAGAAGAAGAGGAAGAAGAAGAGGAAGAAGAAGCTGTCGCAGCAGCCCCAATGATGATGCCTGCAGCAGGCTTCCAGATGCCCGCAATGCCAATGGTCTCCGGTGGATCAGGCAGTGGAATCAAGCTGACCTTCAAGAACGCAAAGATCACCATCGACAAGATGATCATCAGCGAGAAGAAAGCAAAGAAGTGAGTGACACGCAGGTGCTCTAAAACCGAAAAACAATTCCAAAGAGGTATTCTGTGACAAAAGTTATTGCAATAACGGGAAAAGGCGGGACAGGTAAAACAGCGGTAGCGGCTCTTCTTATCCGCTACCTTTCTAAAAATGACAACTTTTTACTTGCAGTTGACGCAGATGCGGATACGAACCTGCCCGAAACCCTGGGCTGTGAGGTAGTAAAGACTATCGGGGACGCAAAGGAGGCACTCCAGGAGGAGATTACAAAGCCGAAACCTGACCACCCCGACATGAATAAGGAATCGATACTCCAGAGTAAGATCTACGAGATTATTGAAGAGATGCCAGGCTACGACCTCCTGGTCATGGGCCGGCCCGAAGGTGCAGGCTGTTACTGTTATGTAAACAACCTGCTTCGGGGCATCATGGACAAATTAGTTGTCAACTATGATGTGGTGGTCATTGACACGGAAGCCGGACTCGAGCACTTCAGCCGGAAGATCATCCGGAACGTCGATAACCTGATCGTGGTGACTGACGCCTCCCGCAGGGGTTTCAGAACTGCCGAAAGGATTCATGAACTTGTGGATGAACTGGAATCTAATATTAGCAATATACATGTTATTGCAAACAAGGTCACAGATGCCAACCGCGATAAGATCGAAAAACTTGCCGGGGATCTAAAACTTGACCTTATAGGCATGGTTCCCCTTGACCCGAAAGTTGAGGAACTGGACATAGGGGGTATCCCCCTCTCCGAACTTCCAGAGGATTCGGCTGCAGTGATTGAAATCGAAAAGATTGCAAAGAAACTGGGGTTCTAACCCCGGTTTCAAACAATTTTACGAACCTGTGGACACTGCAGGACAAAATGGGGGTTCCGGAGATACTGGACCCTCTGGCATGCAATTGAGATTTAAGCGGACCTTACAGATTCATACAAAACACATCGCATTAACTCAGTCACTCGTGAAAACGGATAATCAACTGAAACGGTGAGGTTTACATGGCAAAGAAGATGAAATTAACTGACATTACAAACATGTTCTCGGGCATGGACATAGAAGCCCTTGAAGGTGTCACTATTGAAGGGGACATTGAACTTGACCTGGGAGGTCTTGGCGGTGGCTCTGACCCGATGCTTGCTGCAGCCCTCGGCCAGGAGAGTGCAGTACTTGCCCAGCACTTCGCAAGGATTGCAGGCATGTTCGGTTACCCGGTAGGGATCGGAGGTCCTGCAGCCGCTGCACCAGCAGCCGCTTTAGCTGCACCCAAGTTTAAGGATCTCATCCCTGCAAAATTCGATGTCGCAAACATGGCAGATTGGGCAACCCCAATACAGGAAGTAAGGATAGGGAACACTTCCGCAGACGGTGGAAGCCGTGGAAAGGCAGTCCACGTTGGTGGAGAGAAGGCCCTTCCGTTCTACTTCGACGCGGACATGCCTAACAGGAACCAGGTTACCATCGACGTATTCGACATGCGCATCGGCCTTGCAAAGGCTGTAAAGCAGAACTACGACGAGGTCATGGACAGCCCAGGAGAATGGGCAAAGAAGAACGTTGAACAGTTCAACGCTGACATGATCACAATCCACCTGATTTCAACCGACCCGCTCATCAAGGACACCCCGGCTAAGGAAGCAGCCAAGACTGTTGAAGAAGTTCTGCAGGCCGTTGACGTCCCAATAGCGATCGGTGGATCAGGCAACCCACAGAAGGACCCCGAAGTACTCGCAAAAGCAGCAGAAGTTGCAGAAGGCGAACGCTGTCTCCTTGCATCTGCAAGTCTGAACCTGGACTATGCAGCAATTGCAGAGGCCGCATTAAAGTACGACCACGATGTGCTTTCCTGGACACAGCTGGACATGAACTCCCAGAAGGAACTCAACAGGAAGCTCATGAAGCAGTGCAACGTGCCCAGGGAAAGAATCATCATGGACCCAACCACGGCAGCACTAGGGTATGGTCTCGACTACGCTTACACCAACATGGAGCGCATCAGACTTGCAGCCCTTATGGGTGATGACGAACTGACATTCCCAATGTCTTCAGGTACCACCAACGCATGGGGTGCCCGTGAGTCATGGATGGTTGGATCCCCACTAAAGGAAGACTCAGACTGGGGACCGAGAGAATACAGAGGCCCGATATGGGAGATTGTCACAGGTCTGTCCCTTGCACTTGCAGGAAACGACCTCTTCATGATGATGCACCCGACATCGGTTGCTTTCCTGAAGAAGGCCACACAGACACTCTTTGGTTCGATAGATGAAGAGCCTGTTGACATTTC
The DNA here is from genome assembly GCA_016841265.1 of Methanobacteriota archaeon. Classification (GTDB taxonomy): domain Archaea; phylum Halobacteriota; class Methanosarcinia; order Methanosarcinales; family Methanosarcinaceae; genus MTP4. The sequence continues at coordinate 30,900 of JAENZL010000011.1, forward strand.
CAACTGGATCGCAGCGGAGGTGTAAACAATGAAAATAAACAGCCCATTACAAGCCTACAAGTACCTGCCCCAGACCAACTGTGGAGAATGTGGGGAACCCACCTGTATGGCCTTTGCCTCCAAACTGATCGACAGATCCTTCAAGACTGCAGACTGTCCACCCCTGGTTAAGGAAAAGAAGTTCGCAAAGAAGCTTGCAGAACTCGAAGGCCTCCTTGCCCCGGAAATCCGTGAAGTGATCATCGGTGTTGGGGAGAAAGCAGCAAAGATCGGGGGGGACGATGTCCTTTACCGCCACAAGTTAACTTTCTTCAACAAGACAAAGATGTTCTTCGATGTGGCAGACAACATGGATGAAGCTGCCATTGTGGAGAGAGTAAAGCAGATTGCAGACTTCAGGAAGTTCTATGTAGGCAACTACCTCCTCCTCGACGGTATAGCAGTAAGAGCCGCGTCCGGCGACCCTGCAAAGTTTGCCGCAGCAGTCAAGAAGGTAGGAGAGACAACAGATCTACCCTTAATCCTCTGTTCTTTTGACCCTGCAGTCCTAAAAGCAGGCCTGGAAGCAGCAAAGGACAAGAACCCACTGCTCTATGCCGCAAACAAGGACAACTGGAAGGAAGTAGGAGAACTTGCCCTCGAGTACAAGGTACCTGTGGTAGTATCTGCCATCAATGACCTTGACACACTCAAGACCCTTGCAAAGACATTTGCAGATGCAGGAATTCAGGATATTGTCCTTGACCCAGGCACAGTGCCGGTAGGCAAGGGACTGAAGAACACCTTCACCAACTTCCTGAAGATCAGGAGAGCAGGAATCGATGGAGACGTCGAGATTGCTTACCCGATACTGGCCCTTCCGTTCACAGCATGGATGGCAGGAATAGAGGACCCTGTAAATGCATCATACTGGGAAACCGTGATGGCTTCAATGTTCACCATCAGATACGGCGACATAATGATCCTCCACAGCATGGAGCCATATGCGGTACTGCCGGAGATGCACCTGGTAGATACCATCTACACTGACCCGAGAACTCCGGTAGCTGTAGACGGCGCCATGTACAAGGTAGGAAGCCCGACAGCAGATTCCCCGGTATTCTTCACCACCAACTTCGCCCTTACCTACTACACGGTAGAGAGCGATATCGCATCCAACGGAATCGACTGCTGGTTGCTTGCAGTTGACACCGACGGTATTGGTGTGGAAGCTGCCGTTGCCGGTGGCCAGCTGACCGCCGACAAGGTAAAGGACGCCTTTGATAAGTCTGACTTCGACCTTAAGAAGGACGTAAACCACAACACCGTTATCATTCCGGGTCTTTCAGCTCGCCTGCAGGGCGACCTTGAGGACTCCCTCAGTGCAAGCATCAAGGTAGGCCCAATGGACTCCGGCCGGATCCCCGGCTGGATGGAAAAGAACTGGCCAGCAAAATAAATAAAAAAACAAATGTGAATATTAAAATTCCGTGTCACTATGACACGGATTCTTTTTCTATTTTTAAAGTTATTTTTCAGTTATTCCTGCATTTGAAGCGTGTATTTATTCAATTACAAAAGGAAGTTCCGGAGGGGCTAGCCTCCGATTTCAAATCCAAAAAACGACCAAAAAACAAACCTCCATTTTTTACACAACAATTACCGGTCAAAATGCCGGTTCAGAACAAAGTTTCGGTTTAGAACAAAGTTCCGGTTCAGAACAAAGTTTTCATTGTCGTGCAAAGAGCCCTGCTGTGCAGGGACTGGCTCATGCAAAGGGACTTTACAAAAAGTGGGGCGTAAAGGTGTAGAAGAAATCCACGGTTTAGTCTTGAGAGTAGTACTCCTTACAGTTAAATAGTATAACCGTACTTAAACTGGTGGATCGTTCAGGTTCTCGTATAAGCCTTATTTCCCGAACGAAAAGCCAAAAGGACATTTTAGCAAGGATTACAGATGAATTATGTAATATGCCCGAAATGCGGCAAAGAATGTGAGAAACTCCTTGATTCCGTTTGCAAGGACTGCTTCTTTGAGAACTTCAAACTTATCGAACTTCCCCTGGTAATAAGCCTGAGGATCTGTTCCCGCTGCGGGGCGTACTTCCACAAAAGCCGCTGGGACGATTTCGGCAACCTGGAAGAAGTGGTGGAAAAAGACGTAGAAGACGCCCTCTTAATCCATGAGGAAGCAGAGGATATCGAAGTCTACCTTGAACCCCGGCAGCTTACGCCTTACATATATATTGTGAGGGCGGAGGTCGATGCCCTGGTGAGGGGAGAGACCGTACATGCCGAAGCCGAAACCGAGGTAAGGGTCCGCAGGGAAGCCTGCGACATGTGCAGCAGGGAAGCCGGCGGATACTTTGAAGCAATTATCCAGGTCAGGGCGGCAGGGAGACTCCCCACCGAAGAGGAGAAAAGACGTTCCCTTGCAATAGCAAGGGAAACCATGCAGCAGATGAAGAAAAAAGGAGATCGCCTTGCCTTCATAACCGACACCCAGGAACTCAAAGAAGGGGCAGATCTTTACATGGGTTCCATGAACGCCAGCAAACAGGTCTGCAGGCTCATTACCTCGGAAATGGGGGGCAGCTATTCCGAATCCCCGAGCCTCGTGGGAATGAAAGACGGAAAAAACGTCTACCGAATAACATATGCCATACGCCTGCCCGAGTTTCGGTCCGGGGATATAATAAGGTACAGGGAAAAAGTAATCGAGATCAAGAATTCCGGGAAAAGGATTAACGGCATATACCTGGAAGACGGGTCCCGCTTCACAATCCCCGCGGAGGAACTGAAAGGTGCTGAAAAGGTGGCACATATCAACGATGCAGTCATGACCGTGCTGGTCTCCATCGAAGAACATGCAATCCTGGTGCTTGACCCCAGGACCTATGAAACCGTTGCAATAAAAAAACCGGTTTCCTTCAGTGCCAGAGCCGGGAGCGAGATCCCTGTCCTGAAGACCTATTACGGGCTTTTTGCAATTTAAAACTATGACTTTCCCCAGAAAAAAAGACAGACAGAAAAACGAAAGACCTGAAATTAGATCCGGAAAAAATAAAATAGGGAAAACTAAACCCTGAACAAAAATCCGGAAAAAATAAAATAGGGAAAGGAAAAAACATGCAGAATATCCTGGTTATCGGCTTTGACACCCGCAACATTGTATGTTCCGCAAAAAGGGCAGGATATACTGTCTGCTCCATTGACGCCTTCAGGGACCATGACCTCCGAAAATGTGCATACTCTTCAGCCCTGCTTGAGTGCACGGACCCTGTAGAGCTTCGGAAACTTGACCCTGCCCGCATCCAGGAACAGATGGAAGGCTTCGGTCTGGATTTCGATGCTGTGGTCCCGGGGTCAGGGCTTGAATACCTGGACTGCCGGAGTTTTCCCTGCCCCGTGCTTGCCAGCAGCCCTGAAGCCGTAAAAGAAGCTTCTGACAAGCGGCGCCTGGCAAAAAGGCTTGAAACCCTGGGAATCCCGCATCCTGCATGCTATTCCCCGGACGAGACCGATGCAATCGAATTTCCGGTAATGCTCAAGCCTGCAGCAGGTGGGGGAGGAATATTTAACAGGGTTGCCAGAAACCGGGAAGAATTCCGGACCGTGCTCGAGGAGTTCTCACTCCTGGACCCGACAGGAGAAACGGACATAATGGTGCAGGAATTCCTTGAAGGCACCCCGGCAAGCGTTTCCTTACTTGCAACGGAAAAAGAAGCCCTTTCCCTGGCTGTAAACGAACAGCTTATCGGCACCTCCTGGCTGTCAAGGATGCCTTTTGCCTACTGCGGGAACGTTACCCCCTTCAAGACGGAACATGCAGGGGAAATGGAAAAACTGGCAGAGGAACTAATGCTCGAATTCGGGCTCCTGGGTTCTAACGGTGTGGACTTCCTGCTAACGGAAAAAGGACCGGTAGTGCTTGAAATAAACCCCAGGTTCCAGGGAAGCCTGGATACGGTTGAAAGAGCCACGGGCCTGAACCTTTTCGAAGCCCATGTAAACTGTTTCCGCGGGGAGATTCCGGAAAAACCCTCAGCAAAACGTTTTGCTGCCAGGGGAGTTCTCTATTCGGATCGAGAACTTTTTATAGACCGGACACTCATGGACGTCATCATCGGGGAAGAAAGTGCAGACATCCCATGCCTGGGATCCGTTGCCGGGCCTGACGGGCCGCTGACGTCTCTCTTCGCGTGTGCTCCGACCGGGGAAGAGGCCCTCCACTCCCTTAAAGCGGGGGTAGAGAGAATAAAAACTTTTATTGACAGAGAAATGGAAAAACAGGGGGAGTACCTGAGCCCTGCCGGGAAGACCTGAAGCAGGGGTATGCTTCTGCATGCCAAAATATCTCGGGCTGAGGAAAGCTCCGGAAAAGTATCCAGAATGTAAACTTTAATACTGGTATGTCCCATTCTTATAAGGATTCACGAGGTGAACATGTTGGTCGACTTAAAAGATAAGGTTATTCGAGGGTACCTTATGAGCCTTGTAGGGGAAGAAGGGCTCAAGATGATTGAGAACATGCCCGAAGGCGAAGTTACGGACGAAGAAATTGCAGAAAAAAGCGGGGTATTGTTAAATACGGTAAGAAGAACTCTATTCATACTTTACGAAAACAAATTTGCAATAGTCGCAAGGGAGCGGGATTCCAACAGCGGGTGGCTTACATACCTCTGGCACCTCAACTTTTTGGACATCGAACACCAGCTGATGAGGGAAAAGAAAAAGCTGATGAGAAACCTGAAAACCCGCCTCGATTTTGAAGAAGGCAACGTATTTTATGTCTGCCCCCAGGGCTGTGTACGCCTCCTCTTTGACGAAGCCACAGAGACCGAGTTTCTCTGCCCGATGTGCGGAGAAGACCTCACCTACTATGACAACAGCGTCTTTGTAGAAGCCCTTAGAAAACGCCTGGATGCCCTGGGTTCTGCCTGAAAGGGGTTTCGTTTATTGATCTCAAGAGCAAGAGCAATCCGGATCCTCGAAGAGACGGGTTGTGCTCCGAACGTAATAGAACACTGCAAGGCGGTAGCTTCACTGGCCGTTGAAATCGCAGAGAAAATCAGGGCAAACGGAAAGGAAGTGGATATCGGGCTGGTGGAGACCGGGGCCCTACTACATGATCTTGGGCGCAGCAGGACACACGGGATTTCCCACGCAATTGAAGGATTCGGGCTGGCCAGGGAACTGGGACTTGACCCGAAAATTGCCGAGATCATAAAAAGGCATATAGGAGCCGGGATTTCAGAGAAGGAAGCAGAAAATATAGGGCTTCCGACCTATGATTATTTCCCCCGGAACCTTGAAGAAAAGATCGTCGCCCATGCCGATAACCTGGTAAGGGGCACGAGAAGGATAACGATTGAAGAAAGGGTCGGCAGAATGCAGAAAAAGCATATAGGCAAAGAAGTGACCCAACGAGTTGAAAAACTCGCAGAAGAAATAGAGGAAATTATCTGCTAATTAAAGTGCACCTGCATGGAACGTTTTTATGAGATGGTTGAATCTCTGCGAAAAGGTTCTATAAGAAGGTTGTATCAAACGGTTCTGCGGAAAGGTCCTATAAGACGACTATATCAAACGGTTCATATCAAACGGTTCATATCAAACAGTTCATATCAAACGATTCATATCAAACAGTTCATATCAAACGATTCATATCAAACAGTTCATATCAAACAGTTCATATCAAACGGTTCGAAAACGAACCTATGAAAAACGCTTCAAAAAAGTTGCTTTGCAGGAAGGACCTTTGCAGGAAACCTGCAGGTTGCATTTGTGAGACTGCATTTGTGAGACGAAAAAGAGTTTTATAGAATTTTTCGGAAGCAGCCTCCTGAAGATACATTAAAACACTATTATTAAAAAAATTAGAGGAAAAGTTATATATATCGAAATTAATAATGAGATAATGGGTTGCTAAATCTTGCAGTTCAAACTAAAAATTGAATTGCCGAATCCTTAATTCAAGCTAAAAATGCTCACCTCAACCAAAACATTTTTTTTAGCAACATTTTCTCATTTTAAAGTTTAATTATGAGGGTATGTTTATGGATAATGAGAAATATCTGAAAGGCACAACTACCGTAGGAGTAGTATGTACCGACGGTATAGTGCTCGCAAGCGAGCAGAGAGCCACAATGGGGAACTTCATTGCAAGTAAAACTGCAAAGAAAGTTTACCAGATAGACGACCTGGTTGGGATGACAACTGCCGGTTCTGTCGGCGACGCCCAGCAGCTGGTCCGACTCATCAGTGTGGAGTCGAAACTCTATAAGATGCGCAGAGACGAATCCATGACAATCAAAGGGATCACCACTTTGATGTCCAACTTACTTAGTGCAAACCGCTATTACCCAATGATGGTTCAGCTCCTTATCGGAGGCATGGACAAGAATGGGCCTTCCATTTATTCCCTGGATCCGCTTGGAGGAAGTATTGAAGAGACAAAGATCTCAGCCACAGGTTCCGGTTCACCCATGGCTTACGGCGTCCTTGAAGACCACTACAGGGAAGACATGACAGTAGAGGAAGGTCTTGACCTTGCAGTCCGGGCGATCCACAACTCAATGAAAAGGGACTCCGCTTCCGGAGAAAATGTTGATGCGGTTGTAATCACAAAAGATACATTCACAAGGCTGGATCCAGAAGCTATAAAGGCCAAGAGGGCATTATTCAACTAACAAAAAAATTAAACTGTTGGTTGTTTATTTTAAAATATAAACTAACATCTTTTTACCAATACAATTTTTTTCCATCATTTTACATTTTTTGATTTTTTGACAAAAAGGAAGATTTTTAATGCCTATTGAAGACGTGCTATTAGACCTCAAAAAGAAAATTGAGAAAAATCTACCGGCAGGAGTTACGATAACCGACGTCGAATTCGAGGGGCCCCAGCTCGTACTTTATACAGAAGAACCCCGCAAATTCGCTGACGACGGAAATATCATCCGCAACCTGGCAAAGGAACTCCGGACGCGCATCGCCATGCGCCCGGACCCGAGGGTACTTGCAACTCCCGAAGACTCTATTTCTATCATTGAAGATGTTGTTCCAAAGGAATCCGTAATCTCAAGCTACTACTTTGATCCTGACTCTGGAGAAGTGATAATCGAAGCCGAAAAACCGGGACTTGTCATAGGAAAGCACGGCGCAACCCTCCGCGAGATCACAAAACAGATAGGTTGGATCCCCAAGGTTGCCAGGACCCCACCTATCAAATCCCGTACTGTTAAGAACATTAGAGAATTCATGAGGAACAACCTCAAGGAAAGGAAGGAAATCCTGAAAACCGTGGGGAGGAAGATCCACAGGGAGTGTACCTCAAAAGACCAGTGGGTCAGGGTCACCACACTAGGGGGATGCAGGGAAGTTGGAAGAAGCTGTTTCCTGCTCTCTACCCCGGAGTCCAGGGTCCTGATTGACTGCGGAGTCAACGTAGGTTCCGACGAGAACATGACTCCTTACCTCTATGTCCCTGAAGTATTCCCATTGAACCAGATCGACGCGGTGATAGTTACCCACGCCCACCTGGATCACCAGGGCCTTGTCCCGCTGCTTTTCAAGTACGGTTATGAGGGGCCTGTTTACTGTACCCCTCCAACCAGGGACCTGATGGTGCTGCTCCAGCTCGACTACATCGACGTGGCAGCAAAAGAAGGGAAGAAGATCCCCTACGAATCAGCGATGATCACAAAGACCCTCAAACACACCATCCCCCTGGACTACGAAGAGGTTACGGACATTGCCCCGGACATCAAACTGACCTTCCACAACGCAGGCCACATCCTGGGCTCAGCAATTTCCCACTTCCATATTGGGGACGGGCTCCACAACGTGGTCTTCACCGGGGACTACAAGTACGAAAAGACCAGGCTCTTTGACCCTGCAGTCAACAGGTTCCCGAGAGTTGAAACTGTGATTTCGGAAGCCACATACGGGAATGCGAACGCCTTCCAGCCAGCTCTCCGGGACTCTGAAAAGAACCTCCAGCGGATTGTTAAGGAAACCATTGAGAGGGGAGGACTCGTCCTGATCCCGGCTTTTGCGGTAGGACGCAGCCAGGAAGTCATGATCGTGCTCGAGGAGTCCATAAGGAAAGGAATCATCCCCAATATCCCAGTCTACCTGGACGGGATGATCTGGGAAGCTACCGCTATCCATGCGACTCACCCCGAATACCTGAACAACGACCTGAGGAAACTGATCTTCCAGAAAGGCCAGAACCCCTTCCTTGCAGAGTGTTTCAAGCCAGTGGATTCCCACGATATGCGCCAGAAGATTATCCAGAACCCGCACCCCTGCGTGATCCTCTCTACCTCCGGTATGATGAACGGTGGGCCGGTTATGGACTACTTCAGGAATTTTGCAGAAGACGCCCGCAACACCCTTGTGTTCGTCGGGTACCAGGCTGACGGGACAACCGGGCGCCGGATCCAGAAAGGATGGAAAGAAATCCCCATGACCGGAAAGAACGGAAGCACCGAAATCCTCAAGATGAACATGGAAGTGCAGGTCGTGGACGGTTTTTCCGGACACTCGGACAGAAGGCAGCTCATGGACTACATCAAGAAAATGCAGCCCCGTCCCGAAAGGGTCTTCACCGAACACGGAGACGAAAAGGCCTGTATCGACCTTGCAAGCTCGATTTACAAGAAACTGAAGATCGAGACCAGGGCACTTACAAACCTGGAAACCGTAAGGCTGCTGTGACCTCCTCCGGGAGAGTCACCACTTTTCTTTTACCTTATTCCTTTTTCCCTAAAAACAGAATTTTTTACAAAAAACACTTTTGTGATATGAATTAGATTTGTTTTTAAAGCAATTGTAGCTGTTTTCAAAGTTATTAGAGCTGTTTTCAAAGCCATTTGAGCCATCAAAAGCTATATGAACTGTTTTCAAGGAAATTAGATAGAAGGAGAAGACTACAGGCTCAGCAAATGCTCCATGAGTTCCCTATGACCACCGACCACCAGGTCAGCCCTGTCCAGCTGCTCAAAATCGACATATGTAGGAACTCCAATGCAGTAAATATCCGCCCTCTTTGCCGATTCCACCCCAAAAATAGCATTTTCAATAACAAGGCATTCTTCTTTCCTTACCTGCAGGAGTTCGACAGCTTTCAGGAAAGGGTCGGGATGGGGCTTTGCGTAGATAACATCATCTCCCGTGACCACGGCATCAAAGACCCCCGGGAAAAGCTGCCCTAGGATTCCGTTAACGATCAACCTGTCCGAGCCCGAGACAACTGAGAGGAGGTAGCGGCTTTTCAGGGTTTCAAGGCATTCCTTCATCCCTTCGAAAGCCTTTAGCTCAAAGATCTTTCCAAACTCCTGACGGTAAATTGCGGTGATTTCTTCAAAATCAAAGGCTTCAGGGTCTTCCCCTGCACATCTGATAAGCAGAGGCAACCCGGTGTTAGGGTTTGAACCTTCGATTGCATAGATATCTTCATCCCGGATTACCATGCCCATTTCCAGAAAAGCTCTTTTCCAGGCAGCCGCGTGAAAGGGCATTGAATCCACAAGGACGCCGTCCATATCAAAAATTAACGCTTTTAACACTATTTTAGCCCCATTGAGAAGGTTTGATAAAGTAGGAATAGTTTTCAGGCTTTAAAGCTTTCCCAGAGAACTATTTGAATTGTTATGCGTAAACGACCCCTTGCCAGCTACAGCTGTCGAAGAAGTGAGGATACTTTGAAACATTATTTAGAAGTGAAAGGAATAATAAAGGGGGAAAGTTGAGCCATAAAGAATTGTATATGTGCACCATAAACAGATAAATATTTTTATTGAGTTATTTGGTATCTTATAAAAAAATTGAAAGATTGCCTTCAAATTTTTGGCAGGTACCACAAAACATATAAATTTAAGGATTCTACTTAAATACTACTAATATTAACGATATCACCAGATTTGAAATTCAGGATTTAGATGGCCCTGGGTTCGAACAAAAATAGAATTAGTAGTATATATATAAAATAAAAAAACGTAAACGATATAAATAAACGAAGCAACAAAAAATTTGCCCTGACAGGTCAGGACAGAGAAACTTTCTTTAGAAACGAGATATTTCGTGGAAGGTTTCGACAATCACATATAACGTTTTCGGCACATCCCGGATAAATGTCATCCAAAAATCCCTGGATTCGGGATGGGAAAAGGAAACACATATAAAATTGATGGGTGACATATATAAACTTGATATACAACTTAAGTATAATCCATAAATAGGTCCAAAATATTTAAGTTCAGTTGAGTGCCAGCTTTTTAAAGATAACGGATGAAAAGATTCATAGATGTTTTATTGGTTATCTCTCAAAATTCACTCAATAGTATTCCAAAATAATTGACCTCCTGAACACAGGGTGGGGAGTTGAAGGAACACAATTATTAAAAAAGATCCAGCAGAGGGGATGAATTGCAATCTATAGTACAGGAAGCAATGAAGTATACTGAAAAAGAGAAGGAATTCCGGAAAAAAGCGGCATCCGAGGAAGATTTTGAAGAATTCGGCCAGCCGAGGATCATGATCGTAGGCTGCGGGGGTGCCGGAAACAACACCATAAACCGACTCTACAATATCGGGATCGAAGGTGCGGAAACCGTCTGCATCAACACTGACAAGCAGCACCTGGACAACGTAAGGGCTGACAAGAAGATCCTGGTGGGAAAAACCCTCACAAGAGGTCTGGGAGCTGGTGGGTACCCCGAAACCGGGAAGAAAGCCGCCGAACTTGCAAGAGGCACTCTTGAAGAAGTATTAAAAGACGCTGACCTCGTATTCATTACCGCAGGCCTCGGGGGAGGTACCGGGACCGGAGTTGCCCCCGTAGTCGCAGAAGTCGCAAAAGAGCAGGGAGCCATCGTAGTAGGCATGGTCTCCAGCCCCTTCAGGGTTGAGAGAGCCCGCACTGTCAAGGCAGAGGAAGGACTTGAAGAACTCCGCCGGGCAGCGGACACCGTTATCGTCCTGGACAACAACAGGCTGCTCAACTACGTGCCCAACCTGCCAATAGACCAGGCCTTCTCCGTCATGGACCAGCTCATTTCCGAAACCGTAAAAGGCATAACCGAAACCATCACCGTGCCTTCCTTGATAAACCTCGACTACGCCGACATCAGGACCATCATGAGCTGCGGTGGGGTTGCCGTAATGCTCGTAGGCGAGTCCAAGAGCCAGGACAAGAGCACGGAAGTAGTTCGGACTGCCCTGAACCACCCCCTGCTTGACGTAGATTATAAGGGTGCAAGCGGAAGCCTGGTGCATGTGACCGGAGGACCGGACCTGAGCCTGAAGGAAGCCGAAGAAATCGCCTCCATGCTCACCTACGAACTTTCATCCAACGCCAATGTCATCTGGGGCGCAAGAATCAGGGACGATTACGAGGGCAAGGTCCGTGTTATGGCAATCATGACCGGCGTCCAGTCAGCCCAGATCCTCGGACCCCAGGCAGGTGCCGGAATCCTGGAACCCCAGAGCGAAGCCGAAGCCTTCCGGGCAAAGAGATTAGGTAGAGTGAACCAGGACTCCAGAAGAGGAGAAATGGGTGAGATAAGGAAAAAGAACGACAATTCAATCATTGACTTCATAAACTAAAACAGGTTCAGGCAAAAGCCCGGAAACTCCGCTTCGGGTCCGGAAGGGCCCAATCCCTGCGACAATGCAAAGGTAAGACGCAAAAAAGCCGGGAAAACTCTTTCGGACAGTAGAAGCAGCTGCAAGCAGGAGTACGGGTTTTTCCTGAATAGATACTCTTTTTAATTAGCGGTTCTATGTAAAAAACATGAATACTTTAATTGCAACCGGGAGGCTTGCAGAAAATACCGTAAGAAAAGCAGCCGGGAAAAAAGCCGACATCCTTGTTGTTGACATAGACATCGCCGCCTTCATTACTCCTAAAAAACTATTAAAAGCCATTCAGGAAGCGAATTTTTCAAAAAAAATCGAGCTGATCCTGGTACCGGGACTGGTTGCAGGTGACTTTTCAAAAGTTTCGGAAGAACTCGGGTGCAAAATCCGGCTCGGCCCAAAGCACGCCTACGACCTGAGTTTCGTGCTACCCTTTGCAGGGAAAGTGGAGTTTTCGAAAACCATCCCTGCCTGTGAGCTCCTTGCGGACGTGCGGAAGGAAATGGCCCTGAAGCTCTTAAAGGAAGCCGAAGAAAATACCCACCCCCTCCTGACCCTAAAGGAAGTAAAACTCGGGGGTGGAGCTCGCATGAAGGTAATGGGAGAAATTGTAGGAGCTACCGAAATTGACCCCGGAACCCTTGAGAAGAGAATCGAAGCTTTTATCGCCAGGGGTGCGGATATAATCGACCTTGGAGCTTCCCTGAACACCGAGCCAGGGCAGGTTGGCAGGACGATTGCCCTGGCAAAAACCCGGACAGGGGTCCCTATTAGCATCGACACCCTCGACCCCGTACTTATCAAAGAAGGAATCGAAGCCGGGGCTGACCTGGTCTTGAGCCTGAACGGGACGAACATGGAAACCGCAGGGCCCACAGTGGCAAAAGCTGGAGCTTCCGCAGTGGTAATCCCTGATGAGGGAGAAAGCCTGGATAGCCTTGTCCGAAACATCGAAACAGCCCGCAAGCTCGGGATTGAAAAAATAATTGCAGACCCTGTCCTTGATCCCATCGGGCACAACATCACGGAGTCAATTGTCCGCTACCGTGAGTTCCACAAAGCCTACCCGGAAATCCCCGTATTCTTCGGGGTTGGAAACGTAACAGAGCTAATGGACGTGGACACAATAGGCGTCAACGCCACCCTTTGCGGGATCGGAGCTGAAGTAGGGGCAAGCATCCTCTTTACCCCCGAATTCAGTGACAAGGCCCAGGGTTCCATAGAAGAGCTGAAAAGGGCTTCCGAAATGATGCAACTTTCAAAAACAAGGGAAAGCTCCCCCAAGGACCTGGGGCTCGATCTCCTCCGGATCAAGGAAAAACGCAGGCGTCCAGACGGGATCCTGCCCAAAAATGCAGTTCAGGCAAAGGCTTCGAAAAACTGGCGCCTGGACCCCGCAGGTCCCATCCGCATCTGGATCGTGCCGAACAGGGTTCGCGGAAACGGTGGGCTTATCGTAGCTGAACATGAAAAAACCTCCGTGGCAGGAAAAAGCGCAAGAGAAGTCATGGACACCCTGCTCGAACTCGAACTGATCTCCCGCCTTGACCACGCAGCCTATCTGGGACGGGAGCTCGAAAGGGCCGAAATTGCCCTGAAATTTAACAGGAGCTACGCTCAGGACGACGAGTTCTGAGCCGAAAACTGGCCAAAAAATGATAAGTTCAAACATATCCTTTGAAATTCAAATGTAACCTTAAAACATACCCACTGACATTCAAACACGATATTCAAACATACCCTCTGAAATTCAAAAATGGATCGAATAAAACATTTCAGGTGTGAAGAAAATGAAACTCGAATGCGAAGACAAGCAGGCAATCTTTGAAATCGTGGCAGCCCGCTATTTCAAGACGCAAAACTGGAAATGGGTAAACCTGAGAACGGAAATCAACAAAATATTCAAAGCTTACGAGGAACTGAACGAACAGTACGCCTCTTATTCCTACGTGAGCCGGGACTGGTACGTGGAAAACATGGGCTCCAAGAACATCCACATGTGCAGTACCTGGGAAGAGCTGAAAAACCTGGTCGCTTTCCTGAATACCCATGCAGAAGTCTTTAATTTCCTGGTGAACACGGGAAGCAGGAAATCTTTCTGCATCGTAAGCGACTCAAAAGACCTGACTGAGCCCCAGGCAATGGCAATCAAAGAGGTTCAGAAACTGAGCTATAACACATTTGTCTTCCTGGCCACGGTCCCGGATGAAATAGAATTCCAGCTTCTCCGGGTAAAGGGCGTGAACTGAAACGCGCCTCCTTAAAAAACGGACATCCTGAAAAAACCGTGGTCTTTACGTGACACTTAATAAAGAAACGTCCTCTTACCCCCGAAGCAGGGGTTAGAGAAAGAGATGAAAAAAATCGAGATTAACCCCGACCACACCCGGACCCCCAACCTCAGATACTTTCAGGGTCAAGCGAAAACTCACGAAACGTCCGTTTTAACCGCTTTCCCTCAGACATAATATTTTTCACCGGCTTCCCGGGACCCTGTAGTTCTACCTGTTTTTGAAAGATCCTATCATTTTGATAGAATTAATTTGCCTTCGAGCAGATATTGGACATAATTTTTTTATTGGTCTCGAAATTAAAGCGAATTATATCGGGAAATCTCCGAATATCGTGAAATGACAGCAGAGAAAAAAACCCGAGCTAGAAGAATTGCATCAAAAAATCCGAACAGGAGAATAGAGACAGAAAAATCCAAACGATGGGAAATAACAGCAATCAAAACAAACTTTGAAAAAATAAAAAATATAAAAAAGGAAAAACGTGGGGGAAATCACACGATAAACAGGGGTGCAAATACAACAGCCACAATTGTCATGAGCTTAATGAGGATGTTGATTGCAGGACCTGCTGTGTCCTTGAAAGGATCTCCCACAGTATCGCCGGTGACACCTGCCATGTGGGCACCGGAACCTTTTCCACCGTAGTTTCCGAGTTCAATATACTTCTTTGCGTTGTCCCATGCGCCGCCGGCATTGGACATCGTGATTGCGAGCATGAAACCTGAAACCACCGATCCTGCGAGGAGTCCGCCAAGTGCGCCGGGGCCAAGTACAAGTCCGACTAAAAGTGGGGCTACAACGGCCAGTACACCGGGTGCGATCATCTCTTTCAGGGCAGAGTGGGTTGAGATTGCAATACATTTCTCGTAATCAGGTTCAGCTTTTCCTTCCATCAGGCCCTTGATCTCTTTAAACTGCCTCCTAACTTCAACTACGACCTCACCTGCAGCTTTTCCGACTGCCAGGATAGTCATAGAGGAGAAGAGGTACGGAAGCATAGCGCCGATGGTAAGCCCGATAAACACACTGGAGTCCATAACGTCAATGGACTCGAGACCCACTGCAATCCCGTATGAGGAGAAGAGGGCAAGTGCGGTAAGAGCTGCCGAGCCAATTGCAAAACCTTTCCCGATAGCTGCAGTGGTGTTTCCTACTGCATCAAGGGTATCGGTGATTTCACGGACTTCTTCTTTCTGGTGGGACATCTCTGCGATTCCGCCGGCATTATCTGCGACAGGACCGTATGCATCGACTGAAAGGGAAATCCCGAGGGTTGCGAGCATCCCCACGGCTGCAATAGCTATGCCGTAGAGACCGGAGAGCTGGAATGCAATATAGATTGTAATAGAAATAATGAGTACAGGCCATAGAGTTGATTCCATTCCCTTTGAAAAACCTGTGATGATGTTTGTAGCTGAGCCGGTTTCACAGGAATTTGCAATCATAAGAGTTGGCTTCCGTTCATATGATGTGTAGTACTCGGTGATTTGCCCGATGAGGAAACCTGAGAGAAGTCCTGCAACCGTTGCAAAGAAGACATTCAATCCGTAATCCCCGAGAAGCATATCCGTAACGAAATATGATGCAATGACTGCAATAGCGATTGCAACTATCAACCCGGAATTAAACGCTCTGTGGATTGCAGAAGATTCAGTCTTGTTTGTACGGACAAAAAAAGTACCGATGATGGATGCAAGAATTCCGAGGGCCGAAATTAGCAAAGGCACCAGAATTACGTTCTGAACCTCGATTCCGGGGAAAGTAGTTGCTGCTGTTGCGGCTGCAAGAAGCATTGTTGCAAGAATTGAACCGACATATGATTCGTAGAGGTCGGCACCCATTCCGGCAATGTCTCCGACGTTATCTCCGACATTGTCAGCGATTACGGCAGGATTTCTCGGGTCGTCTTCGGGGATTCCGACTTCAACCTTTCCTACAAGGTCTGCCCCGACATCAGCAGCTTTGGTAAATATTCCGCCACCGACACGGGCAAAGAGAGCAATGGATGAAGCTCCGAGTGAAAAGCCTGCCAGAATGTTCACGGAGGTTAAGGTGTTCAGGTCTGTAAAAACACTTGTAATGAATATGAATAAGGAAGACAGTCCTAAGAGACCGAGACCTACGACACTCATTCCCATAACAGTGCCCGATGCGAATGAAACCTTAAAAGCCGGACCAATACCCCTTGTGGCAGCATTCGTGGTCCTCCCATTCGCACTGGTGGCTGTAAACATCCCTATATATCCGGCCGTAGCGGAAAGCACTGCACCAAGGACAAAACATAACGCAGTGAGGGGGCCATTTGGCAGAATTAATGCAATTACAATTGCAAGTATAACGACAAAAACAGCGATTGCACGGTATTGCCTGTTAAGGTAGACCATAGCCCCACCGTGGATCGATGCAGTTATTTTTTTGATTAGATCGTTGCCTTCGCCTTCTTTTTGGACATTTTTGTAGGACAGACCTGCAAAAACCAGACCAATTAGGGCACATATTGGTGCAAGGTAAATTAACATATCCATAAGTTCAACCATCCTGCCGGAGAACTACATAAAAAATACATTTGGGTATTAACACTCCGAAATAGATTATGTGGTATTGAATTGAGTCTTGGTATATAAAGTCATATTCATTTTTCTGATTAAAAATCCGAGGAAACTGTCAATTTCAGTTCCTCATGACACTTAATGTTTCACCATGAGCACAGACGTAGTTACAATTATCTTATTTATATCTTATCTTGAGATTATTATCAGAAGATAATTATAAAAGACACTTGTATTATTTATTTTGCTTACCGTTTAGACACATTACAAATTTGTAAGGATACACGTAGAGGAAGAACCTTAACCCCCCCACCTATGACAAGAATGCGGAAACTTGTTACCGGATTAATTATATATAAAAGTGCCTGAGAATTGAAGAAGCAAAACATGAAACTCATTAAATAATAACCCTTTTTGACCCATGGTCCCGATCCCCTGCACATCCCACTCATAGTATATATTTCGACAAAACAAAAAGTGCCAACAAAATTCGTGAAAGATATCTAATACCCCGGATTAAAGCATCAGACCGGAAGTATATTTATTCCAAAACCAGGGCTATTCAGGCCTTAATAGTTATTTTTAGCCACCCAATCCACACCTGATCCTTACCCATTACATCCAATCCTTAACCACTCCACATACATCCATCCCGCCCCCCATCACATCCAATCCTTGACTTCTCCACCTACACCCCGCCCCCATCACATCCAATCCTTGACTTCTCCACTTACACCCCGCCCCCCATCACATCCAATCCTTAACCTTCCCACCTATATCCAACCTGCCTCCCCATCTACATTCAATCCTTAACCTCCCCACCTATATCCAACCTGCCTCCCCATCTACATTCAATCCTTAACCTCCCCACCTATATCCAACCTGCCTCCCCATCTACATTCAATCCTTGACTTTTCCACCTACACCCCACCCCCATCACATCCAATCCTTAACCACTCCACCTACACCCCTTACCCCCTTTTTGACCCGAAAGCAAAAAGCAAAAAACAAAAAGCAAAAGTAAAGTGGAACAGCAGAGTGGCTATTTTTAAACAGGTGTCTTATTGAAGAAATTCTACCCTACAATAGAACTTTTGGGACCTATTTTCCTACAATATTTCCAAAAAAATTCAAAAATATTTACCCCCTTAAATGACACCATCTGCCCTACCCAATGTGAAAAAGTAATCAGGATAAAGGAAAGGGCGAGGTAAGGAATCTTACCAATGACATGGCCATTTTAATAGCGGCATTGTAACACCAACATAACAATAAAATTTAGTAAGTTTGGGATGGGGAAGGAAAAAATAAATAAAAAATAACCTAAAAAACAACCAGATAAACAAAACAACCGGATTCAAAAAAGAGCATCTTGAAATCGGTTTAACTTCACCCAACCCAAAGTTTAACTTTCGTTAAACTTTATTAAAGGGATTGTGAGCGGGTTGGGGAGTGGGGGGTCATATGGGGAGTGGGGGGTATGGTATGTGAAAAAAGTTTCCCGCTCACAATATATTCTATGCAGATTTATTGTATAAATAGCTATCCATTTTCTTCAAGTTATTATAATATAAAAAATATCATGAACAAAACTGGCAATAAAATCTACAATTTCACAGATATATTTATTGGATGTGTTAGGGTGAAACCGATTCCCATTATTACTAAAAGTCGAACATATAAATAAACAGCAGACATTTAATAGATGCATAATGGCACGGATCTGAAATAATCAAAAGTTTTGATTTATTATTAGGGAGTTAAAATTTAGAAGAATGCATAAGTTCTTATTAATAATTATAGATGAAAAAATTAAAGGTATCAGAAATATTTTGATAAACTTTACATCCGTAAACCCGAATTATCCGACGCATGGCTCCAAAAAAGAAACGCATTCAAGGATGGGCTGCAGAGGGGAGAGCGCAGTGAAAAACGGGAACAAAAAAGAAGAAGCGAAAGGATTATTTACCCTATCAACAGGGTGTAAGTGCCATGAACCCTGAAAGGTTTTTGATATATACAACGGTTCTCACAATCATGGGGCTTTCAAATGCCGTAATCCCCATCCTTCCGGAACTTGCAGCCCAGGACCACAGTAGTTTCGGGACGTTTGCTTCCAGTCTTCTCTTTTCGGCTTATTTCCTGGGAGCCCTCGCGACAATGCTCCCATTCGGAATCCTTTCAGATAGGTTCGGAAACCTCAGGTTCATAGGGCTCGGCATTCTCCTTACAGCAGGTTCGGGGCTGATCATGCTGCTTTCCAAAAACCTCTGGGTCCTTCTGCTCGCAAGGTTTGTGGAAGGCTCGGCCTGCGGAGCGTTTTTCCCGGCAGCCTTTTCCACCCTTTCGGAATACCGGAACCCGGGCCGTCACATGGGAGAATTTACATTTCTGCTCAACGCCGGCCTGGCCGCAGGTACCCTTTTCTCAGGATTGCTGGCTGAAACCCACCTGAAAGGAGCAATTTTTATCTTCACGTTCATGTCATTTATCCTTATCCTGCTCATTCTGCCCAAACACCGGGAACTTAGAAGTCCAGGCCAGGTAGGGAAGAAAACCACGGAAAACAGAGCCTTGTTAAACAGCATTACAGGGGACCAAGATACAGGGGACCAAGATACAGGAAACCGAAATACAGGAAACCGGCCGGATTCCATTCCAGAATCCTTCAAAAGCGCCTTCGTGACCCTTAGTTCCGTTTTTCAGGGAAAACATTCCAGAATACTGCTCCTTTCGGTACTCCTGAACGGCGGGATAGGGATTCTCATAGCCAATTACCCGGACTATAGTGCGGACTTCCTGACAAAAGCCCAGCTTGGGGGTTCCATTGCAAGCCTCTACATCTGTGCCATGATAACCTCACTCCTTATAGGCCGCTATTCCATAGGGGAAAAAACCATGATAAGGATAGGGATTGCTTTTTCTGCACTTGGAGCCTTTCTTGCAATCCAGTACCCTTTACCCGGCTTCTCCTGTCTGGGGGGAGGCTCCGGAATTGCCATTGTAGGGTTTTCCCTGGCCTTTGCCCGGATGGACATAGACAGAGGCCTTGCCATGGGGCTCTTTAATACCACAATATATGCAGGGCTTTCCCTTGCCCCGATAATAGCAGGACTTTTTACAGGGATCCTGAACCTGGAAGAAATCTTCCTGGCAAACAGCTGCATCCTAACAGGGGCTTTTTTCCTGAAAGAATGAAAGGAAAATAGGGATGAAGAAAGAAGAAATAACAGTAAAAAAGAAAAATCAGAATGAATAACCTATGAACTCGAAAAAACTCATATTATACTCCTCGGTCTTTGCAGTCCAGGGGCTCTGCAATGCAGCGATTCCTGTCCTTCCGGAACTTGCGGGAGAGAGCGCAAACTCTGCCGCAGCCTCGAACCTGATCTATTCCGGGTATTTTCTGGGAGCATTTATCACCCTCCTTCCCTTCGGGATCCTTGCAGACAGGATAGGGAACCTGAAAGTTGCGGGACTCGGGATTCTGCTGACCGTCCTCTCGGGCCTTTCCATATTCCTATCGGACAACCTCTGGGTCCTGGGGATTTCCAGGTTTGTAGAGGGCATGGGCTGCGGGGCATTTTTCCCGGCCGCCTTTTCCATGATAGCCGAATGGAAAGACAGCAAAAGTAGCCTGGGAGAGTTCAATTTCCTGCTAAATGCCGGGCTTGCGGCCGGGGTTCTTTTAGCAGGGCTGCTCGCAGGACAGGGTATTAAGACCGCAATAGGAATCTTCACCCTGCTGGCAGGACTTTCCACCGCATTCCTTCTCACGGAAACCGGGGAACTTCTTACCTCAGGGGGAAATGCAATAAACCAATCCACAGGTTTTCGAAAAGCCAGCCCTGCCAAAAGGAAACAGGGAATGTCATTCTTTTCCGAACTTGGCCGCCAGCTGAAAAAAAGCTGCGAAGCACTTTTCGGAAGGAGCTTTGGGAAAATCTGGATCACTTCGGTCCTGCTCTACGGGACCACCGGACTGCTGACTGCAAATTTCCCGGAATACAGTGCGGACTTCCTGACAAAACCGGAACTGGGAATTGCGATTTCTGCTTCATACCTGGCCGCAATGTTGAGTTCTCTTGCCGCAGGCAGGACTCAGGCAGGATATAAAAGTATAATCAGGATAGGGATAACCTTTGCAGTTGCCGGGATCCTGCTTTCCGTAAAGGTGCCCCTGCTGGCTTTTGCCTTGATAGGGGCAGGAGGAGGAGCCGCAGTGGTTGGCCTGGTCACTGCCGTATCCAGGATCAGCTCCAGCGGCTTTGCAATGGGGCTTTTCAACACAGGAATCTATGCCGGCCTGGGCCTGGTCCCTGTTTTAGGGAGTCTCTTCCTGGGCCATTTCAGTTACGAAGAGGTTTTCATGGGAAGTGCCCTGGCACTCCTCCTGATGCTTTTTGTAAAAATTGATTGACTTGCTTAAGTGAATATTAAACAGACAAAAGCAAGAGCTCCGGGGCAAAAATACCCGGAGGAGAATAAGGGAACTCAGGGAAAAAAGACAAGAAACCTTGCCCCTGAAAGAATGAAGGAAGTTGCAAAAACTTCGCACAAGCTTTAAAAAGCCAAAAACCCCTATGCTATAGCAATATAGAATTTTTTGACATTTGGGTGATTGGTTGAAAATAAAAGCCAGAGTTCAACTAAGGAAAAATGCGAAGAACAAACTTGTAAAGGAATTTGTTTCCCTTTTCGGGGACGGAATTTCCGGACTTGCCGACAGCAGCTTCGAAAAGCTCACCACGGACGAATACACCCTCATCCTGGTGGGAGGCAAACCCCTGATTTTTGAAGTGGAAGGAAAGCTTTTCCCTACCGTCCGCGGAGCCCTTGAACTGGGGCTCAAACAGCGTCTTGTTGTCGTGGATAAAGGGGCAGTCCGCTTTGTTTCAAAAGGAGCGGACATTATGAGCCCCGGAATCGTAAACGCAGACCCTGAAATAAAAGAAGGGGAACTGGTGATCATCGTGGAAGAAACCCACGGAAAAGCCCTTGCAATAGGGAGAGCCCTGATGGACGGGGCCAGGATGACAGAAACAGATTCAGGAAAAGCAGTCAAATCAATTACTTATGTTGGAGATAAACTCTGGAACCTGGAAATGTGAGAAAACCCGGCCCCTCCACATAAAGGGGCTAAGGGCTCCAGAAAAAGACCTAAAAACGATCAGACCTAAAAACGATCAGACATGAAAACGACCCGGTAACAACCCAAAAAAGGACATCTTATGTAAAGGGAATCAGGGCCTTTTTTAACAGCAAATTTAATTAGTTATAGATTTCAATATAGGAAAGTACTATCTAAATTAAAAAAAATAGAAAAGGCGTGCATAGATGGCGAAACTCATAGACAAGATCCTTGGCAGCAACGTAAAAAGTGCGACCAGTGCCGACGACTACACGGAAATTGACCTCAGCAAATATGAGGAGGTCCTTGAGGACGAACCTGCGGAAACCTACATAAAAATTGCAGAAATAACGAATATCAACCAGGTAGCCGCATTGAAACAGGAAGTGTACAACGGGAACATCCTGATGATCGACATTTCGAACATCCGGAGTGACGAACTTCTGAGGGATAGGGTTTTAAAAGAGCTCAAAGATGTAGTGGTTGACGTCCACGGAGACATTGCAGGAGTTAAAGGAAGTACTGTGATCGTAACCCCCACGGGCGTAAAAATAGACAGATCAAAAATCATTGGTGGAAGATATTGAACAAGGATTTTTTTACACAGGAAAGTTTTGAGACCCGGGTATCCTGCCCACTCTGTCACAGTGAAATGGTGATGCACTGGCAGAGGGATAATATTCCATATTTCGGGGATGTCATGTACATAAGTGCGAATTGCAAATGCAGTTTCCGCTTTGCAGACACCATGATCCTCGCAAGCAAGGAGCCCGTGCGTTATGAACTGACAGTTGAAAGCCCGGAAGACCTGGATGCAAGGGTCATACGGTCGACCTCAGGAACTATCCGTATCCCGGAGATGGGGATCGATATCGAGCCTGGTACGGTTTCGGACTCATACATAACGAACATAGAAGGTGTACTGCAACGGGTCCGGAATGTCCTGGAAATGGCAGGTAGATGGGCAAAGGATGATGAAGAAAAGTTAGCCCGCAGTCAGGAGCTTCTCGGAATGCTCGACGAAGTGCTTGAGGGCAAAAGAACGATTACGGTCATAATCGAAGACCCCATGGGAAACAGTGCGATAATTTCAAAGAAAGTCAAGGAATACAAACTCACGAAAGAAGAAGTTGAAAAGCTCAATACAGGCATGATCGTATTCGATGTTGATAAATCCGAACTTGAGATGGACGTCTCGGACAATATCAAGCCTCTCGGAGGAAACTAATTCTTTTTTCCCGATAATTCAATAGTTCGAAAAGGGGCCCGGGGACCAGGAAACCCTCATAGTTATAATACAGCGCTCGCTCGGTACTCATATAGTGTTAATATAGTGCTAATATCGTACCCCGTATGGCTCCGGTATCTACCCAAATAGTTATCAACTTTTATCCCTGTATGCTAAGCTTTTATTTAAAACAAAACACTACATTTAGCCCTATATGTGCACTTGCACCCTTCACGGTGAAGTTTGCACCCCTTAAAATTACGCTTATAACTCCACACAATTAAGTTTACATCCCCTAAATTAACTTAAAACCCCCATTACAATTCAAATCGGGAATCCCTGCATCCCTTCCGAAATTACATTTGAACCCTTAATCCCTTCAATATTACATTTACACTCTTCATAATTTGAATCCATCATAATTTGAATCCATCATAATTTGAATCCATCATAATTTGAATCCATCATAATTTGAATCCATCATAAGAATTAATTGATATTACGGTAATACGGTGAAGCTATGGCAGAAAGTGAAAAAGAAGCAGCACTTCCTCCAAAAGAGGAATTTAGCGATTGGTACAACGACCTCCTGTGGATGGCTGAGATCATGGACGTCCGCTATCCGGTAAAGGGGCTCTATGTCTGGTACCCCTTTGGTTTCGCCATTAGGAGGAGCACTTACGGGATTATCCGGGAAATCCTTGACGAAAGCGGACACCAGGAAACCCTCTTTCCCCTGCTGATCCCCGAAAACGAGTTCATGAAGGAAGCCGAACATATCAAAGGCTTCGAAGATGAGGTTTACTGGGTGACCCACGGAGGAAAAGACCCCCTGGACATTCCCCTGGCACTTCGACCCACCAGTGAGACTGCTATTTACCCCATGTACAAGATATGGATCAGGTCCCATGCAGACTTCCCTCTCAAGCTCTACCAGGTAGTAAACACCTTCCGCTATGAGACAAAGCACACCCGCCCTCTGATCCGGCTCAGGGAGATCACATCTTTCAAGGAAGCCCACACCGTGCACGCCACCTGGGAAGATGCCGAAGCCCAGGTAAAGGAAGCCGTGGAGCTTTACACCGAGATGTACCGCAGGCTTGCGGTCCCGGTACTCCGTTCAAGGAGACCTGAATGGGACAAGTTCCCGGGAGCGGACTACACCGATGCCATTGACGCCATGATGCCGGACGGAAAGACCCTCCAGATAGGGACCTGCCACCACCTTGGGGACAACTTTGCAAAGACCTTTGAAATCACTTATGAGGACCCCGAGGGGGAACAACGCTATGCGCACCAGACCTGTTACGGGATTTCCGAGAGGTGTATTGCAGCTACAATTTCCATCCACGGAGACGACAAAGGCCTGGTCCTGCCCCCGGAGATCGCCCCTATTCAGGCAGTGATCATCCCGATCATTTTCAAGAAAGGTGCAGAAGAAGTCCTTGCAGCCTGCAAAGACGTCCAGGCCCGGCTGAAAAGGGTCGGCGTCAGGGTAGAAATCGATTCAAGTGACCTTCGGCCCGGAGCAAAGTACTACAGGTGGGAAATGAAAGGAGTGCCGCTGCGCCTTGAAATTGGCCCCCGCGATCTGCAGAACAACGTGGCAGTGGCAGTCCGGAGAGACACGGGAGAAAAAGAGCAGATCCCCCTCCCGGAAATTGAAGCAGGAGTGCTTTCCAGGTTCGAAGCGATCCACACCAGCCTCTATGAAAAGGCGAAGGCAGAACTTGAAAGCCGGATCTTTGCCTGCTCAGATCTCGAAGAAGTCAAGGAAAAACTCCCGAAAGGCGTGCCTACCATCCACTGGTGCGGCAAGAAGGACTGCGGACTTGCTATGGAAGACCGTATCGGAGCTGGAATACTCGGCATCCCCCTGGACCAGGAAGGAACGGATGAAGGAAAATGCCCTATCTGCGGTGAAGAGACAAAAACCCGCGTGTATGTGGCAAGAACCTACTGAAAAAAAACTTTATACTACTACCGCCTGCTCCCGGAAACCAGGGGCATGCGAAATATATTATTGAAACTGGAATTGAGGATGTCCTCCGGAGGACATCCCTATTCACAGGAAAACTTCTTTTTTTAAACGTTGGCATTTGCCCATAAACCGAAAAGATATAAAAGATTTTATAAATAAAAATAGTTATATAATTTGAAGAATTGTTCTTTTGATATATATAACATGAGAGATTATTGTTATATCGGCATCATCCACCGGAATCTGTCAGCCAATAAATCGGTCAGTGAATCAGGGCAGAATAAATAAGGCAGGTAGGTAAAAATCAGACGTAGGAACAGAAAGCTAGAAGGTAAAGGGTTACTGACAGGAACACTGACTAAAAGTATACGCAATTGATCTTTATTTGACGTTAAAAAGAAATTGGCCACACGAACTTGGAATTAAGCAAAAATAAAGTAAAGTTAACTTTATCATGAGTAAATATTATTTTATTGTTGATTAAGATTAAATATTATTTAATCGATAAATCCTTCCTATATTATCAGATTTGTATTCACCCTTCAAGCACTATTCAAAGATCGCAGAAATCACATTATTAAACCACATTATTAAATCACATTATTAAATCACATTATTAAATCACAACATTAGTACGAAATATTACATATTTATTGAAAATTTACCTGGAATTAATTTTACATATAAAGGAGATATTATATGGCCTGGATTGAACCGGAAATACCAGCGAAACCTAAAAAACCGTTGTTTTTATGCGTGCTTTCAAACACAAAGACCGCGCACATCCCGAAACTTTCAGCCGCAGGAAAAACTGCCGAACTTACGGACTATACACCTGCTGGGGACGCGGAACTCATGGAAACCGGAAACATAATCAGTGTACCCGTGCTACCCATGACGCCCCCCTATGACACCCCGACCCCTGCGATTATGACCCGCTCGGCGCTGAAGCTCACCGGAGCTCCTTACCATTTTGTAAATTCCGGCCTTATCGTGACTCCGGAAGTTCCATGCATCGATCTGAAAGCAAAGCCAGGAGAAGACATCCGGGAAGCTATTGCTGTAAGGGATGTGCAGGGAATCTACGAACGCGCAAAGTTCCTTGCCAAGAGGCTCAGGGACCACACCGACCATGTGGTCATAGGGGAAAGCATTCCTGGAGGAACGACCACTGCCAAGGGGGTCTTGAGCGCACTTGGTTATAACGGGAATGTCAGCAGCAGCGCAGACGAAAACCCACTGGAACTGAAAAACAGGGTAGTTGCCGAAGGACTGGAAGCCTCAGGCCTGACCTTCGGAAGCCTGAAAGACGACCCCATGAAAGCCATTGCCTGCATGGGAGATCCCATGATGCCTGCAGTGGTCGGCCTTGCTGCAGGATTCCAGGAAAAGGGTGTAAAAGTTGTTCTTGCGGGCGGGACCCAGATGGCAGCTGTCTATGCCCTGATCAAGCATCTGGGAATCAACACCGAAAATATCTCCATCGCTACCACCCGCTATGTAGTTGAAGACAAATCGGCAAACTTTATGGAAATTGCCAAAAATCTGGGCGTGCCCGTCTATGTTGCAGACCCCGGATTTGGGAAATCTACCCTGAAAGGGCTCCACAGGTACGAAACGGGTACCATCAAAGAAGGGGCAGGGGCAGGGGGAGCCATGTACCTTGCAGGCCTCCACGGAATCAGCCAGGACGAGTTTCGGGGCGAAGTAGAAAACGTCTGCAAAACACTCAAGGCAGGGGAATGAGATTTTCGGACTCTTATGCCCCTCACCTTTTACATGGGACAGCCAGAAAGCCCCACAGCTTTACAGGCTGTCCGACAATTCAATTTCAGGGCAAAATCATGTAAAAAAGAAGGCATTTAAAGCATTTAATTCGAAAAAGAAGGAAATTGAAAATTACTACTGGTAATTGTCGGACAGCCTGTTTAGCGTGGGGTAGTTCACAAAATTGAAATTCATACAGGATTTCTTCAAACCTTTTTCTTCAAACCTTTTTCTGCAAACCTTTTTCTGCAAACCTTTTTCTGCAAACCTTTTTCTTCAAACCTTTTTCTTCAAACCTTTTTCTTTAAACCCTTTTTCTGCAAACCCTTTTCTGCAAACCTTTTTCTGCAAACCTTTTTTTCAATAAAGTCCAAACGGATAAGAGAAGCTTAAAGAAGAGAAAAAAACCGCAAAAAAGTTGAAAAAAGGTATTGAGAAGCAAGAACCTGTTAAGGCTCATCTTCAAAATTATTTAATTTTTTGATCGGGCCGAATTGTAAGATATATTTTTCCGGAATTAACTTTCAGTCACAAACTCCGGGTTACTCTCAGCACATTCCATAGTCGTGAGAGCGCTAACCCCGCTTACAGTCGCCTGCTTCTTAAGTACACTGGATGTTTCGAACAGGCAGGCAGCCGAACTCATGCGCCCGCATTTTCGACAGTAGTAGAGAACGTTTGAACCTACTACCTGACGTTTCAGGCGGGTATCGCATGTGCTGCAGTAAACGGAGGCATTTAATTCATCCATTTAAGGGCCCTCATTCGTAAATCATAATTGAGTCAAGTCTTGCAGTTCCTATTCGGGTCCAGTATTTGCAGATCGGACAATATTGGAGTTCCCTGCTTGCACTCATTTTCAGTTCTGCATTACATTTTGGGCATGTTTTAAGATATTTCGTTTGATAAACCCCCTTAGATCCATATTTAGCGGTCGGACCGGAACAGGACCAAAAAGCTCGAAACAGCACCGTAAAAAGCCGTATACTGCTCAAATCGAAAAAGGCCACACTGCTCAAAACAGTACCTGAAAGTACCGGAATAGCATTGTCCCCATATCCTCAAATGTTCGAAAGGCGCGCGAGGGCCATCCCTGGCTCCACACGATTCAAATTCCCCCAGGCAGGTTTCAGCATAAAGCAGATTAAATTGACCGGAACAAAACCATTCCGAGGTCAAACCTGTCCATTACGTCGCATAACGATGCAAACGTAATCTGACATATTGTTCCCAAAAGCATATAAGGTTTGGTATGTAGCTAAGGAACCTGAACCAGAAGGACATAACACAGAACAGCCCACCTCACTCACCGGAACACAGAATAAATAATAGAAAACGGATTGCGACACTGAGACAGGGAGAAATCTTTTACAATTCACCAAACTTCTGCAGTCTTAAGTTGTTTGGCCGAGATTTCCCAGAACAAGCCCCTCAAAGCGTAATATATAAATACTATTATCGCTTTAGGAGTGTTCGCGACAGGGTGAGCAAAAAAGGGCACACCCGATACCAAGAGCCGCTTTAACTCAGTTGGTAGAGTGTCTGGCTGTTAACCAGGATGTCGTAGGTTCGAGCCCTGCAAGCGGCGTAAGTCATTTACAATTTTTATGACAATTTTTCAAGCAGTTCAAAAATTATAAAGAAGCGCTGGGGGCCTGTAGCTCAGTCCGGTTAGAGCGCTCGGCTCATAACCGAGTGGTCGCTGGTTCAAATCCGGTCAGGCCCACCATAAACTATTTATTAAAAAACTCAATAGTACGAGAGCCTGAAATTACCCGTACGATCCAGGTCTGTGTGACTCAAGTCCGTACGATTCAAGGCAGTACAACTCAAAACAAAAACTTCCTTTCGAGGAGCAAGTTTCCAATCCGAATGCCGCTTTAACTCAGTTGGTAGAGTGTCTGGCTGTTAACCAGAATGTCGTAGGTTCGAGCCCTGCAAGCGGCGTAAAATTCTTTTTTGTTATTGTTCTACTTTTTTAGGGTCTTATTCCCCATTCCGGAGCATACATAATTCTTATGACCACGTCATATTTTTTATGATCACACCCCCAATTCCGGAGCACACATAATTCTTATGACCACGTCATATTCTTTATGATCACATCATCTCCTTATGACCGCATTCCCCATTCCCGAACATACCATTCTTATAGCCACACCCCTTTAAACCACCATATCATTTCACCTCAATCAACAAGGTTTACACCAATTCCCTTGCATTCAACCCCCGAAATACTTAATAATTCCAAATAGGATATTCATAATGTAGAAAAGTGGGGACATTAGAAAGTCACTGACATTTATAAACTAGCAGCAAAGAGGGAAAATTAAAAGAATATCGCGGGTACTTTACCCGGCCAGCCTTAGACATATAGTTCCATTGCCAGAATAGATTCCATTAACAGAACCGGATTCCATTACCGGAGAACTGACTAAACCCCCTTTTTGCCTCCGGCTCTGATCCTGATTATTGATACAGAACACGTTTTTGTAAAAATAATTAAGCCAGTTAGAAAGATATAGATAAATACGGTTTCAAAGTATCTACTAGCATCAATCTCGCAAATTATCATAACAGCATCAATCAAAAAGAGGTTTACAGACATGGTTTCAATTAGAAGTGAAGACGTAATCGTACCTTTAGACGTGCCAAAAGCAATGCGCGAAACATACGTAAAAAATTATATGGAAATCACCAGGGAAACCGGCAAACTCATGCTTTTTGCGGGAGACCAGAAGGTTGAACATTTAAACGACGACTTTTTCGGGGAAGGCATCCCTGAAGACGACGCTGACCCAGAGCACCTCTTTAAGATCGCAGCCGGAAGCAAGATAGGAGTCTTTGCAACCCAGCTAGGCCTGATTGCCCGCTACGGCATGGACTATCCCGACATACCCTATCTCGTGAAGGTGAATTCCAAGACCCACCTCGTGAAAACCGCACAGGCAGACCCCTTCAGCAACCTCTGGCTTGACGTTGACCAGGTTGCCGAGTTTAGGGAAAACAGCGAACTCAAGATCATGGGAATAGGGTACACCATCTACCTGGCCAGTGAGTTCGAAGCCGAGATGCTCGTACAGGCCGCACAGGTCGTTTACGACGCCCACCAGCATGGGATGGTCACAGTGCTCTGGATCTACCCCCGCGGAGAAGCCGTGACAGACGAAAAGGACCCGCACCTCATAGCCGGAGCAACCGGAGTAGGGGCATGCCTGGGAGCCGACTTTGTAAAGGTCAACTACCCGAAGAAAAACGGCGAATCCTCTGCCGAGACCTTCAAGGAAGCCGTAAAGGCAGCAGGACGCTCTAAAGTGGTCTGTGCCGGCGGTTCAAGCGACGACCCCGAAGCATTCCTGAAGAAACTCCACGCCCAGATCCATATCTCAGGAGCCAAAGGAAACGCAACCGGCCGGAACGTCCACCAGAAACCCCTGGACGAAGCCATCCGCATGTGCAACGCCATCTATGCAATAACAGTGGAAAACACAAGCGTGGAAGAAGCCCTGAAAATCTATAAAGGCGAATAATCATAATTACCATTAATGCCCGGACCTTAAGGGCATCATGTAATTGAAAGAATAAAGATCCCAAAAACGACTTTGAAAAACGACTTTGAAAAACGGCTTTGAACATTAAAAGGCCGTGAAAATATGCAATTTCCGGATCACAAGACAAAGATCGTATGCACCATAGGCCCTGCCTCCTCTTCCGAGAGCATGCTCAGGGAAATGGTGCTTAAAGGCATGAACGTGGCAAGGATCAACTTTTCCCACGGGGACTTCGAGAGCCACGGAGAGATAATCCGGCGGGTCCGCAAGGTAGCGGAAGAGCTTGATAGGGTCGTGGCCATCCTTGCAGACCTCCCGGGTCCCAAGATCCGCATAGGCAAGCTTGAAAAAGAACCCGTTATGCTTTACAAAGGGAAAAAGGTCACCCTGACCGTCGAAGATATCCCGGGCACTGAAGAACGCATCCCGGTCAACTACGAACAGCTCCCGGAAAGCGTGGAGAAAGGAAGCCTCATTTACCTGAGGGACGGCTTCATACAGCTCCGCTGTCTCGAGGTTTCCGGGAAAGACGTTCTCTGCGAGGTCCTTATAGGAGGAGAACTCTTTTCCCACAAGGGGCTGAACCTACCCGGGGCGAAGATATTCATGGACACCGTGACGGAGAGAGACCTTGAAATCATGGAGTTTGCCCTTGAGGAAGGATTGGACACCTTCAGCATCTCTTTCGTGGAAAAAGCCGAGGACATAAGGAAGGTCCGGAACTTTGCGGCAGACCGGGGAAAAGCCGTCTACATCGTTGCCAAGATCGAACGCGGGCAGGCGGTCCAGAACATAGACGGGATCCTGGAAGAAGCCGATGCCCTGATGGTTGCCAGGGGAGACCTCGGGGTGGAAATCCCGATCCAGGAGATGCCGGCAGTTCAGAAAGAACTCATTTACAAAGCCAAACTCCTCGGGATCCCGGTGATCACGGCCACCCAGATGTTGATATCCATGACCGATAACATCCGCCCCACCCGGGCCGAAGCGACGGACGTTGCCAACGCCATCCTGGACGGCACGGATGCGGTAATGCTCTCGGAAGAAACCGCAGTCGGGAGCTATCCGGTAGAAGTCGTGGAAATGATGGCAAAAATCGCAAAAGCCACCGAGAACTGGCGCGTCAAGACGAAATGGGGGCTCGACACGATTCTCCAGGGCATCCTGGCAAGGGAAATGTCCGTGGACGAAGTTATCACCCTCCAGGTCCACGAAGCGCTCCAGAAACTTCCCGTGGCTGCCATCCTTACCCCGACCCGGAGCGGGGCAACCCCGCGCAGGATCTCCCGTTTCAAACCCGAGCCCTGGATCCTGGCTTTCAGCCGTTTCCCGAAAACCTGCAGCTGCCTCTCCCTGTCCTATGGAGTCTACCCGATCTATGTCAAAGACCCGATTGAAGGCTGGGAGGAAAAAGCTACGGAAAAGGCAAAAGAGCTCGGCTTAGCAAAGACCGGAGACCTTGTAATCTACACACAGGGCCCAGCCTCCGGAAAACCGGGAGGAACCAACGTGCTAAAGATCCTCACGCTGGATTAATCCTCATGATGGATTAAATTCAGAAAACCCCAAAATCCATAAACCTTTATATGTAACTTTAGCTTTTGACTCTTAACTTTATTTTTAGATTTAATTTTTAGCTTCAATTTTACCTTTAACTTAAAAGTTAATTTAAAACATCAATTCAAAAAATCAGTTTAAAACACCATTCAAAAAATCAATTCAAGCTATCAATTCAAACCATTTTCGGAATTCAGGAAATACAAATACGAAAAATTTTTCATGCCAATAAATTTAGATACCAGATGTATGTTTTTACCTTCAGAGTAATTTACCTGATGTTATGAGGAGTCATTAATGAAACAGAAGAAGGACTCAGCAACAAAAAACCAGAAATATTTGGCTATTTTCCTAGCCGCAACGATGTTTCTATCAGTCTTTGTGGTCTTAGTCAGTAATAACTCAAAAACAGATGAGGAAAAATATACCCCGGTTCCTGGAGAAGGAACAGAGGAAGCCCAGATTATCGCGTTTAACCAGGTCCCTGGAAAGCAAGTCCAGCATGAATTTAATTCCCTTGCCGACGGGCTGGAAATGTCTCCCGGAGAACCGGTCAACGCCCTCTATGTTGATCTCCAAAAAACGGAAGGCACGCCCTTTGAAATGGCCCTCGGGGACATGGAAATGATAAATAACTTCTATGGTGCCGAAGTTACTAAGAGGTACAGTGCAAATTACGCTGACGGGGAAGGTTTTGAACTTCACCAGATCCCTGAGCAGCAGATTATTATGCCCTGGGGTGCGGTCGATTACAGCGGCTACCAGCTCCTTGCCAGGACCAACAACACTTACGACATCTGGAACGTTGTCGGAAGCCCCGTGATCCTCGGTTCCCGCCAGAATGTTGAAAGCGTAATCGATGTAATGGAAGAAAACGCAAGTTCTGCCCACGAATACGACCAGCTCCTGAACCTGGCGTCTCCGGAAGACAGCATCTACCAGGAAGTCTTCACAAACACAGGGTTTGAAGAGGTCCCCTTCGCCCAGTACTACAAAGACCTCAGAAAACTCGATGACGGGAGTTACAGCCAGACAACCATCTTCCAGGACCCCGAACCCGAGCTCACTGAAAAGATAACGACAATGCAGGCAAACTGCAGCGAGCGCAATGTCAGCTATGAAGTGACCAGCGAAGGTAACATTACCAAACTCATAATAACCGCAGACTTCGTGAGCCTGAACAACGAAACCAGCCTGCTTCTGGCATAAAGCAGGTTAAATTTTTCTTTTTTTAATTCGTTTTTATGATTCGTTTTTATGATTCGTTTTTATTTATCCAGTCATAGATTAGTTATTCTTTCCTGGCTTCGCTCTCAATTCTCCCGAGCAGGACTTTGAGGCTTTCTTCGAACTCCTTTCCTACAGGGATCCCGTTCCGGACCATGTACTCTAGCTGAGAAATAGCACTGTCAAGTTCCGGGAGGTTTTCCCCGGCATAACCCCGGAGGTCTTCCAGGGCCTTCAAAAGTTCGGGCTTTTCGTTGACACCTGCATAAAGAAGAGCAACCTTTGCGGTCTTTTTAACCACTTCACAGACAATCTTTTTGATCTCTTCCCGGCTCGTGCTTATTTTGAGGGTCTGTTTTGTTTTTTCCAGGCTTTCTTTCATTTCCTCTTCTTCCCGGTCCAGCCTTTCGAGAGCGTCGAGAGCTGCAAGGAATTCCGGGACTTCCTGGTACCGATCTGCTTTTTCCTGGGCAAGCATCTTTTCAACAATACCTTCGTAACGGCTAAGGGTTGGATCAACTCTGGAAATAGCTTCGGGCTTTACTTCCTTTGAGAGGATTTTTCCGAGCACGGCTCCCATCGAGCATCCGGAATAGGGAAGTTTTCCCGTCAGAAGCTCGTAAAAGATCATCCCTAGCTGGTAGATGTCCGTCCTCAGGTCAGATTTCCCGTAAAGAGCTTCATCGAGCTGTTCGGGGGCTGCGTAGAGGGGAGAATAAGCATTATGGACAGTCAGGGAGTTTCTGGCCCCTATTTTCGCAAGCCCGAAGTCCGTGATCTTCGGGTCCAGGTCACTCTGGAGGAGCACGTTAAGGGGTTTTAAGTCGTGGTGGTAAATTCCCCTGGAATGGGCATGGGAAAGCCCTGCCGCAATCCCCCGTATAAGCTTCAAGGCTTCGGCTTCAGGCAGGGGTTTCGGGTACTTCTCAAGTTCCAGGACCGAAATGCCGTCTTTTTCCACCCCTTTGATATATTCCATCTCCAGATAAGGCACGGGCAGGAGGTCAGACTTATACAGCCTTACGATGTTCGGATGGTTCAGGTTGTACCAGGCAGCCACTTCTTTTATGAAGGAGGAGCTGGTCTTTTCGTCGATCCGCGGAATCTTCAGGGCCAAAATTTCGCCATCGGAGTTCCTTTTCACCTTGAAAACCGCTGCAAAGCCACCTTTCCCAAGCAGCTCAAAAGGCTCGTACTTTGAAAGAAGTGCCGCCGGAAAACCTTCAACCGGAGAGACCTTACCGGCATCAGGACGGGCTTCCTTCACCCCGACCTTCTCTTCTACAACATTATCTTCCACGACACCTTCTGTCTGCCGTTCAGCCCCAAAAGGTGCAGATGCAGGCGTGGAAGCCGTAACCGGCGGAACAGCATCAGTCATCGGCGGAATGGACTCTTTTACAGGAGGTACTGCATCAACCTGAGAAGCCGAATCAGGAACTCCCTTTTCCTCCGGGATTTTTTCTTTTTTCAGAGATTTCCAGCCAAAGCCCTTTTTCTCACCCTTATTGTCCTTTTTCTTATTGTCTTTGCTTTTGCTGCCCTTACTTTTATTTTCCTTGCTTTTGTCAGCTGCTTTCACTTCAGAATCAGATGCCCTGACGGGACCGGAAGCACTGGAAGCACTGGAAGCACTGGAAGCACTGGAAGCACTGGAAGCACTGGAA
>JAENZL010000011.1:65485-95279 GCA_016841265.1 Methanobacteriota archaeon
AGCACTGGAAGCACTGGAAGCACTGGAAGCACTGGAAGCACTGGAAGCACTGGAAGCACTGGAAAAGCCGGAAGGATCCTGAGAACCGGTGGAACCCGAATACATTGCAGCTTTTGCCCTCTTTTTGGATTTTCTTCGCTTTAGCAAAAAAATCCCGCCCACGATTAAGAGCAGGATAAAGAACCCTCCACCCTCACCGAAGGAGTCTTCAGGGGTTTCCAGCACCACCTGGCCGGCTGAAGAGCTCTGCCCTCTTTCGGAAGTTTCCCCGGCAAAGTTCAGCCTCTCTACCGGAAAGTCCCAGAAAAGTTCCCTTGAAACCGCGTAACCCTGTATAAATTCATAATCGGGGTAGTAAATCCAGAAAATATCTTCAGTCGAGTCATAAACCCAGACAATTCCAAGCTCTTCTTCCCTTTGCCAGGCAACGCTTCTAGCTTCAAGCTCCCCGTATGTCCGCCACAGGTCATCAAGGGGTTCATAAACGGCCAGCAACCCGTTGTAAGGGGAATACATCAGGAACAGGTCTCTTACAGGGGCATAACTCCAGAAATACCCCTCATTTTCAGTCCTGTGCCAGACAAAACTGTCAACCAGTTCTTCATTGGTAAGGAAAGGCTCCGATTCTGACGAAAGGGAAGAATCCACATCCTCGTCTACGGTCCAATCCTCAGCCCAATCTTCAGCCAAATCCCCGCCCCAGTCATCAGCCTCGACATCTGAAGCAACCCCGGAATCAGAAAACATTTCCCCGGCCTCGACATAGTCCCAGACAAGGCCCGGGTCAGGTCCATATACCCAGTAAGCTGCATTGTAGGAGTTATACAGAAAAACCTGGTCCGAAACGGAATCATAGGCATAAATTTCGTATTCCGTTGCCCCCTGAACCCAGAACAGATCATAATAACCCGAGGGGTCGTAATCCGGACTATAACTTATTGAATATCCGGTAAGCCCTACGATTTCACCATTATACACATCCAGTTTCCAGAAGACGTCGTCGAGAGGGTCATATACCCAGAAAACATCGTTTATCTCGTCGTACATCCCGTAGATGTCATTGGTGGGTTCATAGACCCAGGGATTCTCATCACCGGACCCGGCTGCCGCGGACTGGACCATGCCGCCGAGCAGGATCAGAATTAAGAACAGTTGCAGGGGGGGTTTTCTAGTCATAGGAATCAACCACGAACGTTATTGGAAATTATATAAGGAAACAATATAAATATTTTTGTAAAAAGTTCTTTTATTTTTTTGCGGTGTTCGCTTACTCCCCGGTCCCCCGTTCAATTTTCTTAAGCAGAACCTTCAATCCTTCTACAAAATTATCCCCAATGGAAACATCATGCTTCAGCATGTACTCTAATTGAGACACGGAACTTTCAAGTTCTTCATCATGTTTCCCCATATAGTCCTTTAACTCTTCTAGCTTATTGAGTACTTCAGGCCTATCATTCATTTCTGCATAAAGTAGAGTTAAACTTACAATATTTTTAACAAAACACCGGTTAAGCATCTCATTCTTTATTTCAACATCATGATGAGAACTCAAGCGTTCATTTAAACAATCCTCTGCATATTTTTTACCCTTATTTGCTTCATCAAATTCAGGATTTAATCTCAACACATTCTCATAACAGATTATTGCTTCATCATATCTTTCAAGCTTACAGAGAGAATTCCCCTTGCCTAACCACGAGTAAAGAAAGATAGGATAGATGCCAATAGCCACATCAAAAGAGTTTATTGCTTCTTCATAAAAACCAAGTTCATAAAGCGCAAAACCTTTGCCATTCAAGGGATATGAAAGGTCTTCCTTTAGTTTGCTTGCTTTGCTATAACATTTGATGGCATCTTTATATTGCCCAAGAGCTCGGAGTGCATCCCCTTTCCCATTCCAGGCATAGGCGTTGCCAGGGAAAAAGGAAATCGATTTGTCATAGCATTTCAGAGCTTCCGAGTTTTGTATCAACCTTCTAAGCGCATTTCCTTTCCCAACCCAGGCTCTGGCAAAATTATATTTTATGCTGAGGGCATTTTCATAGCACCCCAACGCTTCATCAAAACGACCAAGCATATACAGCACATTTCCCTTGCTATTCCATGCATAAGCATAATTCGGAGCCGTTTTTAAAGCTCTTTCATAGCAATACAATTTTTCATCGGGGCTGGGAGCTTTCTTTCCTCGCTCAAACCATTTTTTAGCAACTACACTTTTATCATACCTCACCCTACCAACCCCCGGAAAGAATTTTAAGCCCCTTCGCGCATCAGAACGAGCCCCACACCCTCAACAAACTGGATCTTCAGGCTCCTCTCATCAGCATAATCGTAAAACAGAGACTTCAGGGCAGGAGTGTCTCCGAAGCTTTTCATGAGGTCACCAAAGACCACGTAATCTTTTACAAGTAGACCGTCTTCTATCGCTTTCCGGGCATCGAGTTTCAATTTTTCACTCTTTTCGGTATCGGTTTCCATCTCACAGATTGCTGCAAACTCCTTTGCGAGGGAGTCTTGAGGGTTGTAGAGCTGTTTTCCGGTTTCAAGGTCAAGGAGGCAGACTGAGAGGTATTTTGAAAGGAAGTTCCGATGGAAGTCATCACTACTGATGTAGCTGCTTATGGCAGCTTCAAAACCGGTAGGAGAGGCAAGGCAGAGGAGAGCGGATTCTCCTTTTTCCCGGGCTTCGTCCCGGGCGTCCACGAGATAGGCATTAACGTCTTTGAGTTCCAGGGGATCCGTGTCGTAGCCGAACTCTGCATAGCGCTCCACACGGGCGGAGAAGAGGGCTTTGAGGTCGTACCTCTGTTTTTTCCCGAGGAGCTTCTTTTCCACGAAAGAAGCAAGAAGGGCGCGGTTTTCCGGAAGGTTCTTCAGGTCCCGCTCGGAGAGCCCGAAGCTTTCGGCAAAGCGGGAGGTATCAACCTTCTTGACCTCCCGGGGGGAATCCACTTTGTAGTTTTTCCCGGCGAGAGTGACGGAGTTTCCGAGCTTGTGCTCGACCCTGCCAATGAAATTCAACTCGTACTGCTTGACTTCTTCAAGTTTAACGTACCTGCTGCCCTTTCCTTCCATCAGGGCTTTTTCTTCCGAAAGCCGCCTGAACTTTTCTTCAACCTTTGCCTTATCGGCAGCCATTTCACTGGCCTGCTTTTCCGCCAGCTCTTTTTCAGAAGCGAGGGCCTGTATCTGTTCTTCAACCTGTGCTTTTTCGGACTCAAGGGCTTTTATCTGTTCTTCGCTTCCGGACCTTTCAGCCTGCATCTCCCTGAGCCTGGACTCGGCTTCAGCTTTCTGGGCGGCAATTTCCTGTAGCTGGGACTCAGTCCGGGACTTTTCTTCAGCCACTGCCTGAAGGAGGGACTCGGCTTCACCCCTCTTTTCGGAGAGCTGCCTGACCCTGGCATCTGCGGCTTCTTTTTCGGATGCAAGGTCCTGCATCTCCTCATTTGCGCGGGCTTTTTCAGCCTCCGCCTGTATCAGACTTTCTTCTGCAAGAGCTTTTTCCGTACCCAGTTTATCAAGCTCTGCCTTGGCAACTTCCTTTTCTGCCTCAGCCCTTTCTTTTTCGGCGCCGAGCTCCCTCGTGCTAGCCTCGACCTTTGCATCGGTTACGGATTCCCAGGATTTAATGAGGGATTTGAGCCAGTCCAGTTCCAGGACCGAGGAACTAACAGCTGTGTTGAGTTTTTCCTTGTAACCGTCCCATTTTTTCTTCAGGTAATAGCGCAGAGTGAGCCTGAGGGAAGGGTCATCAAGCTGTTCGTTTACCCAGGAGTCCATGGAAACGTAATAGTCCCTGAGAAGCTCGAGTACCTTATCATCTTTCTGGAGGAGTTTTTTCCGTATATCGTCTGCAGAGAGGATTTCAAAGAGGTTGTAACGTTCAATTCTCCGGTAAAGTTCGACTTCTTCGGCACTGAAGATGTCTGCGGCCCCGAAAAATTCCCCGTTTTCCCTGAAACTTGCCGCAAGCACCAGGAGCCCCCCGTCGAAAAGGGAGCAGAAGTGCTGGTCCAGGTCTTTAAGAAACGTCCCGCATTCTTCATCCAGGTAGCTGTCGTAGTTCATCCGGATTTTGTTCCAGAGATCGACTCTTCGCTCAAAAGCATCGTGTTTTACGGGCATCCCTACTTTCAGCACCCTTTTTGCGGGCTTCAGAAGTTTTTCAGCACAATCGATATTTCCCTCTGCAAACAATTTAACTCACCCTACCTTTTAAAAAATTTACTCATCTTCCCTGCGGATATTTGCAAATTATCTTCAACACTTATCTGCCTAAATTGTATTTTTACTTACCTTATCGCCTTCTTATCTACCTAAATCGAATTCTTCTCTACTTAATAGCATTCTGAATTTATTTTCCATAATTACCCAAGGAAAATTCTCATTTCCTCATCAAGCTTATCGGCAATAAAATCAACAACATTTCCATATCCTTCGACGCTGATTACAAAACGGAGAGCCCTTTCTTCCCCCTCAGCCCCACCGGCACAACCGATCCAGCGGATCTCAAGTTCTGCCTGCCCTTTTTTTGTGTAAGCGGTGTAGTAACTGGCACTCTCAGTAGAATACTCAAAGCTGGCCCCAAGCTTGCTCATAAGATAATTCAAAAAGCTCTGGATAGCTTCAAATCTCTCAGGGCTCTCATAAACAAGTTTTCGGCTCTGTTTTTCAACGGACGGTTCATACGGCTCAATCCGAAAGATATCCACTTTTCCAGCATCAATATCGAGCCTTGAATAGAGGTCTTCAATGAACTCATCCACGTCAGGGCCTTTGAAGAGCAGCACGGCGCCTCTGGGCTTTTTTACCTTTGCCCTATCACTCCACCGCTCGACAGTATAATCGATCCGTTTGCGTTCGGCGTCCGAACCGTAATCAATGGTAAACAGATATTCCATCTTTAAAGAGTAGGGAGACCGCCCTATATAAATTTACCTCCGTTTTGGATATTCAAAGTATTCAGGAGATTTGCTAAGATTCAGAATTAGGGAAATTGATATTTATCCTCCATATTGGAGGAAAATTTATATAGCAAGTACTCGCTAATAATCTATCAGGACTTAAAGTCATGAAAAATAAGAATCTGAACTCAGCAAGAGAGCAAAATATACCAAAAACAACTTGAAAAAAATAAAATATAACAACTAAAACGATCAAATAGACATTAGAAATTAAACTTGAAAATAACATTAAAAATTAAACTTGAAAATAACATTAAAAATTAAACTTGAAAATAACATTAGAAATTAAACTTGAAATCAGGCCAGAAATAACTCCGCAGGTGATGAGCATGGGAATCAAGGACATAATGGACTCGTTTAAGAAGAACCCGGTTGACAAACTGAACACTAGAGACCTCCAGGAAGAGGAGATCCGCCTGAAGAACCGCATGGAAAGGATCAGGAAAGACATCAATAAGATCGAGAAAGACAAGAAGCAGAAGTTCCAGGAGGGAGTCGGGGCAGACATGATGAAAAAGAAGATGCTTGCCCAGGAAATCAAGCAGCTCGACACCGAAGCCCGGCTTAAGCTCAAGAACTTCACGACCATCAACAAGCAGTACATGTTCGTCTCCAACCTGACCGTGGTCAAGAAGTACGAACAGGACCTCAAGAAAAACAAGATCTGGGACAAGATAGGGGAAATCGGCTCCGATAACTTTGAAAGTGCCCTCATCAACACCAGCCTTGTCGGAAAAGACTTCGATGAAGTCCTGAATGACCTGAACAGGGTCTTTGAGATGGACATCACAGACTTCGAAGCCGGGGAAGACGAAGCAGAGTCCCAGCTCCTGGACGCCTGGAGCAGCGTTGAGACAGGCGCCATGGACGTGGACGAGGTCGAGCAGACCATCTCCCTTGAAAAGAACCTTGAGAAGGAAAGGGAAGAAAACGAGTTTTGAAAGGCCTGACGCCTTCAAGATAAGAAGCATTACAGCACAGGAGCCTAAAAAATCAGAGGGAGAGAAAGGATGGGCATCTTTTCAAAACTGTTCGGAAGCAAGGACCCGATTGACTCCATGAAGACCGAAGAACTCCGGGTTATGGAGATCAAACTGAACCGCAAGATCGAAGACCTCCAGGCTGAAGTCAGGGCAACGGAAAGTGAGGTAGCTAAACTTTTCGAAAAAGCAAAAGCCGCCAAATCAAAAAGTGAAGAACTTACCCTGGCCCGCAGGATCAAGACCGTTTCCCAGAGAAAGGAGATGAAAATCGCCGCCCAGGCAAAACTCGACAAGGAACTCCGGGCCGTCTCCAACATGCTGATCCTCAAGGAGCACCAGGCTGATCTCCAGGCAACCGGGGTCTGGGACAAGGTCAAAAAGCTTGAACCCGAAAAGCTTGAGAACTGGCTTGTCAACCAGAACCTGGAAGCTCAGGACCGGGACGAGATTGTCTCTTCCATAATTGACATGACCTCCACGGCCATGCTGACCGGAGTCGAGCAGGAAGAAGATCTGGACGACATCCTGAGTGCGATCCGCGCCGTAAAAGACGGAGACCTTGACCCGGATGAGGCAGAAGAAGTCGTGAATGATAATAAGGAGTACAGGCCACGGGACCTGGAGTAAATCCGGCATGCAAATCCATGTAAACCCCGCATAAAAAATTCCGGGAGGCAGAGCTTTGGGACTGAAAGGATTCTTTGAACAAATATTTACGAAAAAAATAGACGGAAAAACTTCCCAGGACTGGTTCGAGCAGGGCGCAAAGGAAAAAGACCCTGCAAAAAAGGTTGAATGCTTCGGCAATGTGGTAAAACTGAAGCCGAATTTTGCAGGCGCCTTGAACCTCCTGGGAAATGCCCACGCCGAAATGGGAGAGTATAAAAAAGCCATGAAATGCTATGAAGAAGCCCTTTCAATCCGCCCCTCGTACAGGGAAGCCCTGTACAATAGAGAAAACCTTGAGAAAAAGATGAAAGAGGCCGGGGCAAAAGCCGGGGAAGGAGAATGAAAGCCCGGAAAATACGTTTCGGAATACGGTAGCCGGAAAAATCGAAATAGGAAAAAAGCCGGAAAAAGCTTCAAACAACTAATTCAGCTGCCATGAGGTGCATAAATGAAAGTTGATCTGACAGGCCCCCTGTACTCCTCCCTGGAAAACGCTACAAAAGAGTACAAGCAGGCAAAAGCCGAAGGAAACGCAGAGAAGGCTAAGAA
The DNA here is from genome assembly GCA_016841265.1 of Methanobacteriota archaeon. Lineage (GTDB taxonomy): Archaea > Halobacteriota > Methanosarcinia > Methanosarcinales > Methanosarcinaceae > MTP4. Next base: position 72,654 of record JAENZL010000011.1, read on the forward strand.
AAAAGCCCTGGAATGCGCAAAAATAACTAAAGTCCTGGCCGAAAAAGTCCCGTCCCAGAAAAATGCCTACCTTGAAAAAGCCGAAAAGTGGGAAAGGATGGCTGGTAATGTGGAAAATTCCATCAGGGCACAAAGGGAAGGGTCTTCACGTTCCGGAAAAACCGGAGGAAGAGCCGAAAGCGGCTCGGGGAACAGGACCGGAGGGGGGAGAGGAGGAAACGGGAGCGGAAATGGAAGTTCCGGAGGAGCAGAAGTCGAAGGTGAAGATGAATTGCTCGCTCAAGCCGAAGCTCTTATTGAGAAATCTTCTGTCCGCTGGGACGACATCGGCGGCCTTGAAGAAGTCAAGCGCCTCATGAAAGAGACCATAGCCATTGCCGGGCTCCAGAAACCAAGCTCGGTCAAACCCTGGAAAGGGATCATGCTCTTCGGGCCCCCTGGGACCGGAAAGACCCTCCTTGCCGCCGCTGCCGCAGGGAGCCTTGACGCCGATTTTTTCAATGTAAAGGCTGACAACGTGCTCTCCAAGTATTTCGGGGAATCCTCGAAGCTGGTTTCCGCCCTCTATAAAGCCGCCCGGAACCATGCCCCATCGATTGTTTTCATTGACGAGTTTGACTCCATCAGCCTCTCCAGGGAAGGCGAAAGCAGCGAGTCCTCCCGTCGCCTGCTCTCAACCCTCCTTGCGGAACTTGACGGCTTGCAGGACAAGAAGAGCAACAGGCTAATGCTCACCCTGGCAGCCACAAACACCCCCTGGGACCTGGACGCAGCCGTCCTCTCAAGGTTCCCGCGCCGCATTATGGTCCCCCTTCCGGACAAAAGCGCCTGTAAGGAGATTATCAAAATCCACATAAAGGACCTTGACTCCTCAAAGCTCGACCTCGACAAGCTCGCGTCCACCTGCGTTGAGAAGTTCTACGCCGGCCGCGACCTCCAGAACCTCTGCCAACAGGCTATGTGGAACATGATCCGGGAAGAGAATAAAGACCTGGATAAGCTTGCGGAACTGCCCTACAAGGAGCTTGAGAAACGGAAGCTGAACGTAACTTCCCTTAAGTTCGATTATTTTGAAATGGCGTTTGAGAAAATCAGGTCGCCGCTTACAAAAGCGCAGCTTGCGAAGTATGAGAAATGGAATGAGGAATTCGGAGGGTAAACACCTCCCAATAAATTAATACGATAATACATTATGTTCTACATTCAGCAGGTGCTTCGTATTTACGGAATAATTTATTCCATTCCCATTTTTTGCCGTGTTTAAGAAGTATAAGACAGCTCCTTTGAAAAAAGTTATTTTATACAGACCCGCCCGGGAAAACTATTTTTTTAATAGTCATTTTTGGCAACTATTTTGACCTATTAGTCAGAAATAAGATGAACGACTGCAAGTCAACATATATCATTAAAAAATTCGGGGATGAAATAAAAAGTTTTAAAAGGTTGAACTTCGTAGAGGGTAATTATTAAGAAAGCCATACCTGGCTTTTGGGGACATGTATCTATGGGGTGATACAATTAGTCGAAGGAGAAGAAATGGGGAAACCGGAAATAACGTTATTAACCGTGAACGAGCTAAAGAATGGTTTGAGAAGGGCCTGGATACGTCAGACCCGGAAGAAAAATTGCTGTATTACGCCAGGGCCTTAAAAAGCAATCCTGAGTATGTTGAAGCCTGGATTGAGAAAGGAAATACCTTGCTGGAACTCGGGGTTGCAGAAAGTGCGAGCAAATGTTATGACAGGGCTCTTGAAATCGGGCCGGAATCCCTGAAAACACTGACATATAAAGGGAATGCCCTTTTCGCTGCATCCAGGTACGGAGAAGCCGTTGAATGTTATAAAAAAATCCTTTCCCGGGAACCTGAGACTGCCGAAACCTGGCTCAATAAAGGAATTTCTTATGCCCGAATTGGAAATGCACAAAAAGCCCTCGACTGTTTTGACAGAGCCATTTCCATTGAACCTGAATTTGCAAAAGTCTGGCTTTGTATGGGAGATACCCTGGAAACTATCGGGAAGTATGAGGAAGCACTTGAGGCTTATGAGAAAGGACTTTCAATAAGCCCCGAAGATTCTTCTTCCTGGACCAGCAAGGGAAAAGTACTCCGCAAACTTAAAAAGCATGAGGAAGCCCTCGAAGCCCTCAAAAAAGCCATCGAGCTGAACCCGGAATCTTTCAGGGCCTGGGGGAGCATGGCAGGTTCTCTCTACACACTTAAGAGGTATGAAGAAGCACTTGAAGCCTGTGACAGAGCCATTGAACTTGAACCGGAGTTTGCAGGTCCCTGGAATGACAGGGGGATTGTTTTAGTTAAGTTAGGAAAACTCGAAGAGGCCCTTGAAGCATATGAAAAAGCGCTGGAACTAAGGATGGACAATGCGAATACCTGGTTCAACATGTGCGACGTCCTGGCCTCCCTCGGCAGATACGAAGATGCCCTGGGATGTTATAATAAAGCCCTCAAGCTCGACCCCCGGTCAACTTCTGCCTGGAATGAAAAAGGAAATTTTCTCCAGAAACTCGGAAGGTCGGAAGAAGCCCTCAAAGTTTGAAAAACCCTGAGGTCTGAAAAGCTCTGAAGTTTTAAAAGCCCTTGAGCCTGGCAAGAACAAACAAAAAACCGGGATTCAAAAACAGACGTAAGATAGCGTCAGCTGCCAAAAAAGATATTTACAGGCTTTACAGCCGGCACTACCCATTTTTGTCACTATTTTATTTATGTCACCACATATTTTTGTCACAATCTATTTCGGTCACTACCTATTTCTGCCTGCAAAGCCTATGTTTAAGCGGGAGTGATGCCGTTGGGATTTCTGGACAAACTGCTGAAAAAGAAAATTGAAGGCAAGACCGCAGAGGAGTGGTACCGGCTCGCAGTTGGTGAAACCGATCCCGAGAAAAAGATAGGATATCTCGATAAGGTTATCGAGCTGAAACCGGACTTCGCAGGGGCCTGGAACCTCAAAGGGCTTGAGTACGTGGTCCTTAAAAGGTACGAGGATGCCATTGCCTGCTTTGATAAAGCGCTTGAAATCCGGCCGAGTTATCCTGAAGCCAGGTACAATAAGGAAGACGCGGAGACCGAGCTAAGGAAAAGCGGGGAAGAAATTGGAAAAGAAGCTTAAACACAAGCTTAAGCATAAGCGTAAGTATAAGCATAAGCCCGAGTAATTGTAACTTTTTTCACTTTTTCTTCCGGTTAAGGGCCTGCAGCCCCATTTTTACAGCCCCGGGCATTTTCCCGCACTGCATGGCTTTCATCTGGTCGGGCGAGATGAACTTGAAAGCCGCGTTCATCAGAGTGTCGGATTTCATAATTCCGTCCATTAGCTGCCTTGCCTGCACCGAAGTTTCAAGCCCTTTGCCAAACTGCTGTCTCCAGCGCAGGTCATATTCTTCGAGTTTGCATTTTCCGGCCGCGAATTCGGCAGCGGTTTCTCCTGCGATTTTTCCGGCAATCATGGCAGGAGGAATTCCACCTCCGTTTGTTGCGATGACGTGCCCGGCTGCGTCGCCCACTATAAGAGTATCTTCTGTTGCAGTTTTATCCGGGGCGCCGTTTACAGGGATGATGCCTGCGATAACGTTCATGACAGAGGCATTTTTCAGTTTGGGGGCTGCCAGGGGATGACTGCGCATGAAACGGTGCAGGTACTCTTTTGCAGAGACCCCTTTTTCAGCCATCCCGGGCCGGATCCCGATTCCCACGTTTGCCCTGTCCTCACCTTCGGGAAAGATCCAGGCATAGCCTCCGGGCACGAAATCTTTACCGAAATACATCTCAAGGGCATCAGGGTCGATATCGACGTTCCTGACCTGGTACTCGATGGCAACAGAGGTTTCTTTCGAGCCGGGTTTCCGGGAAAGGCCTTTTGCCTTTGCGACCAGGGAATTGGGGCCGTCGGCTCCGATTACTGCTTTTGCACTGACCCTGTGTTTCCCGAAGACCCCGGAGGTCTCGACCGTCGTTCCTTCGACCTTTGTCACGCGGGTCTTTACCATAAGTTCCGCCCCTGCCCGGGCTGCCTGCTCTGCCAGGAACTGGTCGTAACGACGGCGGTCGAGGACTGTGCCTCGGACAGGGAATTCCGTCACGCTGCCATTCGGGGGAATAATGCGCTGGGTTTTGATTGGCTGGAGAATACAGGAATCAGGGTAGTTATCAAGGGTTTCAGGCAGTTCGGCATCCGGGAGGAGGGCCCGGACTTCCCCTGCGTCGGGGAGGAAACCTGCGCACTGGATTGGGTTCCCTATTTCCTGCTTTTTGTCAATAAAAAGGACTGAGGCGCCGCTTCTGGCGGCGTACATGGCGGCGGTGGAGCCTGCAGGCCCTGCGCCCACCACTATGACATCATAGGAGGCTTGGGGGATCATAAAAAGGTCTCATTCTCTTATTCCATTTCTTATTCAGCGGCCTTATTAAGCTGCCTGATTCGATTACTTTCGGCTACCTTACTCAATTACCTTCGGTTGCCTAATTCAGTTGCTGTCTTTTACTCATGAAATCTTATAATCATTTCCTATTCTCTGAAATTTTGGATGTGTAGATAATTATAAGTATTGGAAGATCATACAGAGGTTGCCGGTTTCCGGTAGCTATTGAGAAAGAACAAATGGAGTCAAAAAATGAGACAAATCGCAATTTATGGAAAAGGTGGTATTGGGAAATCCACCACCACGCAAAATTTGACTGCAGCTCTTACGACCATGGGCAAGAAAATCCTGCTTGTCGGGTGCGACCCCAAGGCAGACTCCACCAGAATGCTGCTTGGGGGCCTGAACCAGAGAACCGTGCTGGACACCCTGAGGAGTGAAGGAGACGAGGGAGTGGACCTTGACGCCGTGGTACAGCCCGGTTTTGGGGACATCAAATGCGTGGAGTCCGGGGGACCCGAACCCGGAGTGGGATGTGCGGGCAGGGGAATTATCACCTCCATCAACCTGCTTGAAAACCTGGGAGCCTACACCGACGACCTGGACTACGTATTTTATGACGTGCTCGGAGACGTTGTGTGTGGAGGGTTTGCCATGCCCATCAGGGAAGGAAAAGCCAAAGAGATCTACATCGTGGCCAGTGGGGAACTGATGGCCATCTATGCCGCGAACAACATCTGTAAAGGCCTGGCCAAGTTTGCCAAAGGGGGAGCCCGCCTCGGGGGCATAATCTGCAACAGTAGAAATGTGGACGGGGAACGCGAACTCCTTGAGGCCTTCGCAAAGAAACTGGGGAGCCAGTTGATCCACTTCGTACCCAGAGACAACATCGTCCAGAGGGCGGAAATTAACAGAAAGACCGTGATTGACTTCGACTCCGAATGCGGGCAGGCTAAAGAATACCTGAACCTGGCAAACAACATTGAAAACAACACCAAACTCGTTGTCCCGACTCCGCTTCCCATGGAAGAACTCGAAGCCATGATGGTGGAACACGGAATAGTGGAACTCTAAGGGGAGGCAAAAAAATGCAGATGATAAGGGCAATTATCAGACCCGGAACGGAATCAAAAGTTGTCGAGTGCCTGGAAAAGGAAGGGTGCATTTCCCTTACCAAAATGGAAGTATTCGGCCGGGGGAAACAAAAAGGGATTCACACGGCTGAGATGCACTACGACGAACTCCAGAAAACCATGCTCATGATTGTGGTAGCGGACGAACACAAAGACAAGGTGATAGAGACCATCATGGCCTCCGCCCATACAGGAAAATACGGAGACGGAAGAATCTTCGTCAGCCCCGTGGAAGAAGCCTATACTATAAGGACCGGAGAATCGGGACTTTAAACCCCGGCCCCCGGAGAGGATACACATGAAAGAAATTACGGCAATCATCAGGATGAAGAAAGTCCAGAAAACCAAGGACGCCCTCCTTGAATGCGGCTTTCCCTCATTCACGGTGAGAAAGGCCATGGGCCGGGGAAAACAGAGGGGGCTCTGTTTCGAGTTTGACCCGCCTCTACCGAACCAGTCAGAAGAATCAAAGACCTGCATCCGTTTTATCCCGAAACGCCTGCTAACGGTTATCGTGGACGACAAAAGCGCGGGAGAGGTAATCAAAAAAATAATAGAGGTCAACCAGACCGGACACGCCGGAGATGGAAAGATCTTTGTCTCGGACATAAGGGAAGCCGTCCGCATCCGGACCGGAGAGATCGGAGAAGCTACCGTCAGTAAGGAGGTGGCATGAATGGGAGCTGAAATAAAACCCGGCAGTGAAATTGAAGCTAACCAGGAGATTGTTGAGGATATTCTCAAGGCATTCCCGGAAAAAGCTGCCAGGAACCGGAGAAAACACATCGTTGTCAGGGACTGTTCCACCGAACAGCACATTGAAGCTGACGATAAGGTAATCCCGGGCATCATCACAAACCGCGGCTGTGCCTTTGCAGGCTCCAAGGGTGTGGTCTTCGGGCCCATCAAAGACATGGTACACCTGGTCCACGGCCCCATAGGCTGTGCTTACTTTACCTGGGGGACCAGGCGAAACCTTGCCCGGGCCGAGGAAGGCGGGGATAACTTCAGCAATTACTGCGTTTGCACTGACATGAAGGAAACCGACATCGTCTTTGGCGGGGAGAAAAAACTCAAACAGGCCATTGACGAAGTGGTGAGGATCTTCAAACCCGAGGCAATCACGGTCTCTGCCACCTGCCCGGTCGGCCTTATAGGAGACGACATCGAAGCCGTTTCCAGGGAAGCTGAAAAAGAGCACGGAATCAAAATAGTTCCTTCCCGCTGTGAAGGGTACAGGGGAGTCAGCCAGTCAGCAGGGCACCACATTGCAAGTAACCTCCTGATGGAACACCTGATAGGGACCGAGGAACTCGAAAACCCGACTCCCTTTGATATAAACATCTTCGGAGAGTACAACATCGGAGGAGACCTCTGGGAAATCCAGCCAATCCTCGAAAAAATCGGGTACAGGATAGTCTCAAGCCTTACGGGAGATGGCTCCTTCCATAAAATATCACAGGCCCACAAAGCAAAACTCAGCATCCTGCTCTGTCACCGTTCCATCAACTACACTAACCGGATGATGGAAGAAAAATACGGGATTCCCTGGCTGAAAGTAAACTACGTCGGTACAAAGGGAACCACCAGGTCCCTCCAGAAAATGGCAGAATTCTTTGACAACCCGGAACTTACCCGGAAGACTGAAGAAATCATTGCCGAAGAAACTGGCAAATACGCGGCCGAAGTCGAAAAGTACAAAAAGAAACTCCAGGGCAAAAAAGTCTTTATCTACTCAGGAGGCTCACGGAGCCACCACTACACGAACCTCTTTGAGGAACTCGGCATGAAGGTTGTTGTTGCAGGCTACCAGTTCGCCCACAGGGACGACTACGAAGGCAGACAGATCCTCCCGCATATGAAGGAAAAAGCCCTTGGTTCCATTCTTGAGGATGTGCATTACGAAATGGACGAAAACGTCAAACCTGCAGTTAGCAAGGAGCGGATAGAAGAGCTGAAAAAACAAATCGGGCTCATGGAATACGAGGGGATTTTCCCCGAAATGAAGGACGGGACCGTTGTCATTGACGACCTGAACCACCACGAGACCGAAGTCCTTGTAAAAACTCTCAAACCCGACCTCTTCTGTTCCGGGATCAAGGACAAGTACTGGGCCCAGAAGCTCGGGATTCCCTCAAGGCAGATTCACTCTTACGATTACAGTGGACGATACACCGGCTTTTCCGGAGTACTGAATTTCGCACGGGATATTGACATGGCGCTTCACAGCCCCACCTGGAGGTTCATAAACCCGCCGTGGAAAGCTGCAGGAGCAGAGTAAGAGGCCAAAAATAAGGAGGTGAAAAAATGCTTGATTATACCCCATGTGAAGAAGTGGAACGTTCAGCCGTTACAATCAACCCTGCCAAAATCTGCCAGCCAATAGGGGCAGTCTATGCGGCCCTTGGTGTACACAACTGTATGCCCCACAGCCACGGGTCCCAGGGCTGCCTCTCTTACCTGCGTATGTGTCTGAGCAGGCATTACAGGGAAGCAGCAATAGGAACTACCAGCAGTTTCTCCGAAGGGACCGCCGTGTTCGGAGGGGCTGCAAACCTCAAGGAGGCCCTCGACAACCTGACAACTGTTTACCAGCCTGAAGTAATTGCAATTCACACTACCTGTGTTGCAGAAACCATAGGTGACGATGTCAACACAATCGTTGAGGATGTCAAGGCCGAAGAACTCATTGACCCGTCCATCAAGATCTGCGCGGCTTCCACCCCGAGTTATGTGGGCACCCACGTTACGGGCTATGACAACATGGTAAAAGCTTTCGTGACCACCTTTGCCAGCAAGAGCAAGCCAAACGGGAAACTCAACCTTATCCCCGGCTTCGTGGAACCTGCCGACATACGGGAAATGAAACGCATCCTCTCGGTTATGGGAATTCCTAATATAGTCTTCCCGGACACCACGGACGTCTTTGACGCCCCCCTTACCGGGGAATCTACCAAATACCCGAGAGGAGGGACCCCGATAGGAGATATAGAAGACTCCGCAAACTCCCTGGGGACCATTGCCCTCTGTAAAATGGCGGGAGGTTCAGCTGCAAAAGTCCTCGAAACCCGCTTCAAGGTGCCTGTAAAAATTGGGCCCACCCCGATCGGGATCCGGAACACCGACCGCTTCATCATGAACGCGGCAAAATTGGCAAACGTAGCTATCCCCCCCGAACTTGAGGATGAGCGGGGCAGGCTCGTGGACATGATGACCGATGCCCACCCCCACTATCACGGAAAGAAGGTAGCCATTTACGGAGACCCTGACATTATAGCAGGCCTGACCAGCCTTGTGCTGGAAATGGGCATGGAACCGAGCGTTGTACTGACCGGAACTCCAAGCAAGGCCTTCGAAAAAGAAGTAGAAGAACTTATAGGCCCCGAATATCCTGAAGCCGATGTAATTTCGGGAGGGGACCTCTTCATGCTCCACCAGATCATCAAGCGAAAGCCCGTGGACCTCCTGATCGGCAACACATACGGGAAATTCATATCCAGGGCAGAGGACGTGCCCCTGGTCAGGGTAGGTTTCCCGATCATGGACCGGGCAAACCTGCACTACTTCCCGGTAATGGGGTACGCCGGAGCTGCACGACTGGTGGAGCGCATTGGAAACACGCTGCTTGACAGAAAAGACAGGGACGCTCCGGACTGGATGTTTGAGACAATCCAGTAAATCCAAACCACCTGTAAATCCAGACCACCAGTAAATCCAGACCACCAGCAAACTAGAACCATCCGGTAAATTCAGACCACCAGTAAATCCAAACTATCCGGAAAGTTCAGACCACCAGTAAATCCAAACCATCCTCTAAAAATCTGAAAAGCAGAAGCAGAGGGGAGTGAAAGAAATGAAAGAAAATGCCAGGATAGTGAACACTCTAAAAGAAAGGCAGCCCTACATTGCCCGGAAGCAGTCCATGGAAGAAGGGATAATCCCCCTCTCCTGCGACAACAATTCCCTGGCAGGTGCCATGAGCCAGCGGGCCTGTGTGTATTCTGGAGCGCGGGTTGTCTTAAACCCCGTAACAGATGCAGTGCACCTGGTCCACGGCCCTCTCGGTTGTGCGACCTATACCTGGGACATCAGGGGTGCCAAGTCCAGTGGCGTGGAGACCAACCGCAACAGCTTCACCACCGACATGAAAGAAATCGACGTGGTTTTCGGGGGAGAGAAAAAACTCACCATGGCCATCGACGAACTTGTGGAACTCTACCGCCCCCCGGTCGTCTTCGTGTATTCCACCTGTATTGTTGGAATTATCGGGGACGACCTGAAATCCGTATGTAAAACAGCAAGCGAAAAGCACAAGATTCCGGTAATCCCGGTCCAGTCCGAAGGCTTCAAAGGCAACAAGTCCGACGGATACAAGGCAGCCTGCGACGCCCTGAAGCAGCTTATAGACCCCGGGGCAAATGAACGCCGCAACAAAGTTGAAAGCAGCACAAAAGAGGAAAAAGCCGAAAAGAAACCGAAGATCAACATCCTAGGGGACTTCAACGTCGCAGGGGACGTCTGGCTGGTAAAGCCCCTCTTTGAAAAAATGGGAATCGAGGTAATCGTCTCCATGACCGGGGACTCCACGGCCGAGTCCATATCCAGGGCTGCCGAAGCCGACCTTAACCTCGTCCAGTGCAGCGGGTCCATGACCTACCTTGCAAAATGGATGAAAGAAGAGTACTCGATCCCCTTCATCAAGGCGAGCTTTTTCGGAATCGACGACATTTCCCTTGCCCTTCGGAGTACCGCAGAATATTTCGGCTGCGAGAAGATGGAAAAGAAGGCCGAAAAGATCCTCGAAGAAGAAACCAGGCGCATCATGCCTGAAATTTCCAGGATCCGGCAGCGGGTCAAAGGAAAAAAGGCAGCAATCTACATGGGAGGAGCAGCCAAAGCCCTTACGCTCATAAAAGGTTTTGCCGAACTCGGCATGGAAGTGGTCATCATCGGCACCCAGACCGGGAAAAAGGAAGACTACGAACAGATCAGCTATTCGGTCCGGGACGGGACAGTGATCGTGGACGACGCAAACCCCCTGGAACTTGCCGAACTCCTGATAAAACAGGGCGCGGACCTGATGGTCGCAGGGGTGAAAGAGAGATTTATCGCATACAAACTGGGTGTTGCCTTTTGCGACTTCAATCACGACAGGGTGGTGGAGTTCGAAGGCTTTGACGGTTTTGTGAACTTTGCCCGGGAAGTGGACGCTTCCATTAACAGTCCGGTCTGGAAGGCTGTCAGGCAGAGGACCCTGGAACCTGCCGGAGAAAAACCGGCATACGCAGAAAAGCATCTCCCGCAGATCCTTAAAAGGTCGGAACAGCTGGAAACGATGAAAACGACGGAACAGGGCATGAGCAGGAAACCTGAAATGTTACGAAAAACCTCCCTGCAGGCAGCCCAGGATTCCGGAGTGGAGAGCCCGGTATAACCTGACAGGCGGTATCAAAATGACCAGAAGAAACTACGCAACCGTAAATCCATGCGTCATGTGCCAGCCCATGGGAAGCGCCCTTGCCTTCAAGGGTATTGAAAACACAATTGTTCTCTACCACGGTTCCCAGGGCTGCAGCACCTACATGCGCCTACACCTTGCCCACCACTTCAGGGAACCCGTGGACATCGGATCAAGCGCCCTCAGTGAAAGGGGGGCAGTCTACGGAGGCAGGGAAAACCTGAAGAAAGGTTTGAGAAACGTCATCAACAGGTATTCCCCTAAGGTGATCGGCGTTGCTACCACCTGCCTTGCCGAAACAATAGGTGATGACGTACCTGCGATAATCAGGGAATTCAAGGAAGAGGAAGGGATCGGAGACGACCCTGAAAAGGACATCATAATCGTTCCAGTTTCCACCCCCAGTTACGGGGAGAGCCATGTAAACGGCTACATAAAAGCCGTGAATGCCGTTGTCAGGAAGTTTACGGAAAAGCCGGAAGATGAAGATAAAACGGAAGGCATGGAAGAAAAAAGCCCCGGTATGAAAGAAGCACCCGAGATGAAAAAAGCAACTAACGGCAAAATCAACCTTATCCCGGTAGAAAGCCTCTCCCCGGCCGACGTGAGGGAACTCAAAGAAATCCTTGCGGAAATGGTCGGAGATTACATTTTCCTCCCGGACATTTCCGAGACTTTCGATGCCCCCCTGAAAGAAGACCTTCCAAAAATAGCTTCAGGAGGCACATCCCTTTCCGACATTGCAGATATGCCAAACAGCAGGGCAAGCCTGAGCCTTGGGGTTGTAAGCAAAAACCTGGCAGTGGAATACCTTGAAGCTTGCCACGGGGTCCCCGGACACAATGTCCCCATACCCATCGGGCTCTCGAACACCGACCGCTTCTTCACGGAACTGGTCCACAGCCTCGGGTGTCCGATCCCTGAAAAATACCAGAAGGAAAGAGGCAGACTCCTGGACTCCATGGTAGACGTGCACAAGTACCTCTACGGGGTAAAGGCGGCAGTGTACGGAGACCCTGACACCGTTTTCAGCCTGGTGACGTTCATGCTGGAACTGGGAATGGAACCCGTCCTCGTAGCCACCGGGAGCAAGAGCCGGGACTTTGAAGAACGCATACGGCTTCTGTTTGGGGAGATAAGGCCCGAACTGGTCCCCACTGTCCTTGATGACATTGATTTTGACACATTGAACGACATGGTCAAAAAGTGCAAACCCGAAATCCTGATCGGGAACTCAAACGGGAGATACATTGCAAAAGCCGAAGACATCCCCCTGGTGCGGGTGGGCCTTCCGATCCACGACAGGGTAGGAGCCCAGCGCATACTAACAGTCGGATACAGGGGTGCAATGGAACTGCTCGACCGGCTTACCAATACAATGCTTGAAGCCAGAGATACATTCACTGCCCCTTTACAGGCACATCATGCAAAGAAAACTGCATCAGAGCCCGGAAAAGAACAAATTTCTGAAGGAATTTTATGAGCGAAGCCCCGCGGAAGAATCAAAAATCCCTTGCATTTGCAGCTGTCCTCTGCATAGGGATACTTGCATTTGCAGCCCTTCCGGCAGGTTCCGAAACAGGGGAGAGCAAAACCATAACAGTTTCGGCTGCCGCAAGCCTTACAGAAGCGTTTACGGATATTGCAGAGGAATTTGAAGCCGGGCATCCTGGCACCGATGTTGAACTGAACTTTGCGGGTTCCGGGACTCTAAGGATGCAGATCGAAGGCGGGGTGCCAATTGATGTCTTTGCCTCAGCGTCCCAGAGCCATATGGACATCCTTTCGGAAAAAGGGTTGATTGAAGAAAGTTCGAGAAAGGACTTTGCGTCCAATACCCTGGTCATGATTGTGCCGAGAAGTTTCATAAAACCCGGAACTTACCCCGCCTCCCTTGAAGCCCTCCCCGCAGACATTGTTGAGAAAATATCGATCGGAAACCCCGAAACCGCCCCCGTAGGCAGGTATGCGAAGCAGGCCCTGGAAGAAGCCGGGCTCTGGGACGAACTCGGTGGAAAGATCATTTTCGCAGAAAACGTGAAGCAGGTACTGACCTACGTGGAAACGGGAGAAGTGGAAACGGGTTTTGTATACCGCACCGATGCCGAAAACGGACAGAAAGACCTCTATGAGATAACTTATACGGTTCCGGTAAACGCCTCGATCTCCTACCCCATAGCAGTACTCGACGGATCGGAAAACAAGGAGATAGCACAGGAATTCGTTGATTTCGTAACCGGGCCCGAGGGGCAGGAAATACTGGAAGGATACGGCTTTGGAATAAAGAAGATTTAAACCACGGAAAGCACGGAAGAACACGGAAAAAAGAGAGATATCTATGGAAGCGCTTCAAACGGTCATGACTCCGCTCCTGCTTACTCTAAAAATTGCCCTGGTTACGACCTTTTTTGTGGCAGTCCTTGGGGTCGGCATCTCTTACCTGCTGGCAAAACGGGAGTTTGCCGGGAAATGGCTGGCTGATGCGTTCGTAACCCTTCCCATGGTCCTGCCCCCAACGGTCACGGGGTATCTCCTGGTAATCCTTCTGGGGAAAAACGGAGTGATAGGCAGCAAACTGTTTTTGCTCAGCGGAAGCGGGATCCTTTTTACCTGGCAGGCAGCGGCAATTGCGGCTTTCGTGGTGTCCCTGCCCCTGATGGTAAAGACTGCAACTTCAGCTATAGGAGCCGTGGACCGGAGTGTGGAGGAAGCCTCCAGCATTCTCGGGCGGAGCGAACTCGAAACCGCGCTCTTCATAACCCTACCCCTTGCAAAAAAAGGCATTCTTGCGGGCTGTGTCCTGAGTTTCGCAAGAGCTGTCGGAGAATTCGGGGCAACTTTGATGGTTGCCGGAAACATACCAGGGAAGACGAGCACGATGTCGCTTTCAATTTATAACGCGTACCAGACGGGAAACAGCGAACTTGCCAATCTACTGGTGCTCATCCTGATTGCCCTGTCCTTCCTGACCATTGCGGCAACCAGCAGGCTTGCCGAAAGATAAGAGACAATGTGAAGGACGAGGGAAGAGACGAGGGAAGAGACGAAGGAAGAGGTGAGGGCCTGAATGACCATTGAAGTTGACATTGAAAAGAGATTCTACGGAAGGAAACAGAGAAAAAAGAAAGCAGAAAACCCCAGCTTTTCAATGCACTGCAGCTTTGATGCCGGTTCCGATTTTGCAGTCCTTTTCGGCTGCTCCGGTTCGGGAAAAACCACGGCTCTGCGCTGCATTGCAGGGCTTGAGACCCCTGACTCCGGGACAATCAGCATTAACGGCAAGGTATACTTCGACAGCAAGAAGAAAGTAAACCTGCCCCCCCAGAAACGGAAAATCGGGTACATGTTTCAGGAAAACGCGCTTTTCCCGCACATGAACGTGCGCCAGAATATCGAATTCGGGCTCAAGGGGCGGAGTTCAGTGGAAAAAATGGAAAGGGTGAACGAAATGCTGGACCTTCTCGGAATCGAAGAACTCGAATTCGCATACCCGGACGAGCTTTCCGGCGGACAGAAACAGAAAGTGGCACTTGCAAGAGCCCTTGCCCCCGAACCGGAAGTCCTGCTCCTGGACGAGCCCTTTTCAGCCCTGGACACCGTTGTCCGCCTTAAACTCAGAAAAGAGCTGAGGACAATCCAGAAAAGGCTGGGAATTCCCGTAGTATTCATTACCCATGACCCTGTGGAAGCCTTCACCATGGCAGACCGGATGGTGGTCTTTGACAACGGCAGGGTGCAGCAGCTTGGCTCCCCGGAAGACATATTTTACCACCCGAAAACCCGCTACGTAGCAGAACTGGTAGGCATTTCCAACCTCTTTGACGATGCGGTCGTGGAAGGGCACGGGCAGGGAGACGAGTGCACCTTCCTCTGGTCCCTGGGCACGGAAATCACCGCCCCCTACATCCGGCGGATGGCAGGAGACAAAGTTAGCTGGGGCATCAGGCCTGAAAACGTCGAGCTTGTAGACAGGAGAAAACTGCACGTTATCCGTCAGGAAGACAGGAAAAACCTTTTCGACGGGACAATAATGAACGTGGTAAACAAGGGCACCAGCCGGATCATGTCTCTCATACTCAAAGACAGCGAGGACGTCCTGAAAGTAGAGGTCGCAAACCATGTCTTTGACTCATTAAAAATAGAGGCAGGAGACGAGTGCATGGTAAGGGTCAGGACTTCCGACATGATCGTATTTTGATCATAATATGATTACACTTTAACCATATTATGATCATACTTCAGGTTCTGCCCCATTAAACTATTTTTTGGAGTTTCTAACCAGAACTATTTTTACATTTATAATTCTCTTTTTCGCCCCTTCAGGACCACGGCCCCTTCCTTACTTTCCACCACCGTATCAAACTCCGCCCCTTCGAAAAGCTCTTTCCATTCAGCTTCCAGAAGCTGAGGCCCGTGGTCATGATGCTGGATAAGCGGTTCGACAGCTATCAGTTCTCCTCCGGCTTTCAGGACTCTTTTGATTTCAAAGAGAGCATGGCGGATATCTTCAAGGTGGTGGAGCATGAAAAAGCAGGTTGCCGTTTCAATCGAGCCGGCTTCAAAGGGAAGGGCATAGGCACTTCCGGTCCTGAACTCAACGTTGGGAACCCCCTGGACATCGGCGTCCATCTGCGCCTGGGCGGCAAGGGATTCATGGATTTCGATTCCGTAAACCTTCGAGCCGGGGTTGTTCCCTGCGATTTCCATCGTGATGCCCCCGAAACCACAGCCTACATCCAGAACCGTTTCACCTCTGATTTCGGGAAGGACTTCAGGAAGGACCCCGGCCCTCACCCTGCCCATCCGGTCTTCAGGAAACTTTGCAACTTCCGCTTTTCCCGCATCTATCGAGGTGTACGGGAGAATTGCATAGACTTTTGAGCCGTTTACGGCCATCAGGCCTTTCACGCAGGCAGTGCTCTCATCGGCTACTACCAGCTCCACAAGCGAAACCCCGACGTCCCCGGAAAAACGAAGGTTCCATTCCTCCCTTTTTTCCGGATACCGGATGGAAAGAGGGGTATGGACAACGATGTAATGAGAGTAATTCGGGTTGAAATATGTGGATACGGACTCCGGCTCATTCAGGCGGATTTCACTTATACTGTCCCTGAAGAGGGCAAGGAGCCCTAGGGCCTCTGCATCGGCCTCGTTTCTTACACTGCCTATTTCTTCAAACATATCCCTGACTTTGAGTTTGGAGAATAAAAGCTCTTGTATGGGAGAAACTTAAAAAAGTTGAGAAGAAACAAAAAAATGCAGGTGAAAGCTTGAAAAAAAATAATGCAGGTGGAAAGTCGAAAAGAAACAAAAAAAATGCAGTGAAAGCTTGAAAAAAAGAAAATCAAAGAAAGGTGAAAAGTGCAGATAAAAGATTACCTGCACTCAGACGTTATATGCGATCTCGCCATGCTGGGTCCTGTCAAGCCCGATGTTTTCCTCGCTTACGCTTACCTTGAACCCGATAGTTTTCTGGAGCACAAATCCGATTATGATTGTGCAGACAACTGCGTAAATAATCGTAATAACAACCCCTTCAAGCTGGAGAATTAGCTGTTGCGGGTTGCCAAGGAGGAGTCCCGTGGCTCCCACGCTTGCAAACACGCCTGTTAAAAGGGCACCTGTTATTCCGCCGACCCCGTGGACCCCGAAAGCGTCCAGGGAATCGTCATATCCGAGTTTACCTTTGAGTTCCACAGCCGTGTAGCATATAATTCCGGAGATCACACCCATTGGAATCGCAGCCATAGGCGTGACAAAACCTGCAGCAGGGGTGATTGCAACAAGCCCTGCCAGGATACCTGAGGCAAACCCGATGGCGGTGGGTTTTCCCGCATGCATCCATTCTACTGCCATCCAGGTAAGGGATGCGGCTGCGGGTGCTATGAGGGTCGTAATGAATGCGACTGCTGCAATCTCATCTGCAGCAAGAGCCGAGCCGGCATTGAACCCAAACCATCCGAACCAGAGAAGCCCCACCCCTAGCAGGGTAAGGGTGAGGTTATGGGGTTCCAGGGAATCGAAGCCGTACCCCTTCCTCTTGCCGAGATAAACCAGGATAGCAAGGGAGGAAATACCCGAAGTTACATGGACAACCGTGCCGCCTGCAAAGTCCAGGGCTTCCCCGGTGAGAAATCCACCACCCCAGACCCAGTGGCAGACCGGGGCATAGACGAGAAGTCCCCAGAGTGCGATGAATGCGATGTATGACTTGAACTTGACACGCCCGACAATAGCCCCGGAGATGAGGGCAGGCGTAATTATTGCAAACATCCCCTGGAATACGACAAACGCATAGGTGGGAATGGTCCCCGTTACCGAGTAAGGGTCAATCCCCTGCAGGAATGCGTGCTCAAGCCCACCTATAAACCAGTTGCCACTTCCGAAAGCGAGCGAGTAACCTATTACGACCCATTCTATAGCCATGATGCCCATTGCAACAAACGAATGCATCATGCAGCTCAGGACATTTTTGCGCTGGACAAGCCCACCATAGAAAAGGGCAAGCCCGGGAAGCATTAACAAAACAAGTGCGGAAGAAATCATTACCCATACGGTGTCTGCTGCTACGATAGCCATTTTCCATCCCACCTTAAATAGCAACAGGTCCGCTTTCATCCGTGCGGATCCTTATGACGTTCTCAAGAGGCAGCACAAAGATTTTGCCGCTTCCGACATGCCCGTCGTTGCCTTTTGCGCCCGTCTTTATCGCTTCAATCGTTGCTTCAAGAAAATCGTCGTTTACTGCAATTTCAAGCTTGATTTTCTCGAGAAGGGTTACTTCCGACTCCATTGCTCTGTAGAGTTCCAGATGTCCTCTTTGTGCACCATATCCCGAAGCGGATGATACTGTCAACCGGTTTACTTCAATTTTCTGAAGCTCGTGCTTGACTGCGGAAAGCCTTTCAGGCCTTATCATTGCTATTATGTACTTCATTGTGACCACCAGAAGGTAACCTAGTTCTCGGTTAATAGAATTTAAACATTCCTATTAGGTTCAAACTCAGGCTACATTTTTCGGAAAAGTTAAATAATACCAAGTCGGAAGAAGGAAAGAAACCTTTGGTTTCCTAGTTTTTATATAAAGAAGGGATGATATGATGTTTGATACCGGTTCGACTGGTTTTATGTTGCTTGCGACAAGCCTGGTGATGCTTATGACCCCGGGCCTGGCCTTCTTCTACGGAGGGCTTGCCTGCAAGCGCAATATTCTTGGTATAATGATGCAGAGCTTTGTCTCTCTGGGAGTTACGACTATTTTGTGGTTTATAGTCGGCTACTCCCTCTGTTTCAGTGGGGGAGATGGAGCCATCATAGGCAACCTGGACAAGGCTTTCCTGCACGGAATTACCCCGACAAGTGCTTTTGGAGACGGGAGGTTTCCGGAAATCGTTTTTGTGGCTTATCAGATGATGTTTGCCATCATCACCCCAGCCCTGATAACTGGGGCTTTTGTTAACAGGGTCACCTTCAAAGCCTACATGATCTTCCTGGTGCTCTGGCAGCTTTTTGTCTACTACCCTTTCGTCCACATGGTATGGGGTGGAGGCCTGCTTGCCGAGTGGGGAGTCCTGGACTTTGCAGGAGGAATCGTGGTGCACGCAACAGCAGGGTTTGCGGCCCTGGCAGCCGTTTCCTTCGTAGGTTCAAGGAAATTCAAGGATAACAAACCCAACAGCATACCCTTAATGGCCATAGGGACAGCACTCCTCTGGTTTGGCTGGTACGGGTTTAACGCCGGGAGCGAACTCAACGCGGACGGGATTACGGCCCTTGCCTTCCTGAACACCGACATCGCGGCGTCTTTTGCAGCAATCACCTGGCTGAGCATTGAATGGTATAATGAGAGAAAGCCTAAGTTCGTGGGCTTCATGACCGGGGCCGTTGCGGGACTTGCTACCGTCACCCCGGCAGCAGGCATGGTTTCTATGCCTGTGGCAGCCTTCATGGGCATCATGGGAGGGGTCGTCTGCTACTTTGCGGTTCACCTTAAAAACAGGATGGGCTGGGACGATGCCCTGGATGTATGGGGTGTGCACGGCATGGGTGGAGTGACGGGGACCATCCTTTTAGGGGTCTTTGCCTCGACCGCCGTAAACCCCGTGGGAGCGGACGGGCTGCTTTACGGAGGAGGAACCTTCTTTCTCAAACAGGTCGTGGCAGTCATCGGGGCCTCAATCTACGGCTTCGTCTTCACCTACATCATGCTGGTCCTGATCAATGCAATAACCCCTGTAAAGGTCTCCGAGGAAGAAGAAGAGGCAGGCCTGGACCTCTCAATCCATGGGGAAACCGCCTACGACATCGGTTTTATCTGAGTGAAAGAAATCCGGCACAGGATATTTGAAAGGGGTTCCGGGGAAACCGGGACCCAAAATTATTTCGTTATTAGCTTTTTTAGCTTTTTTATTAACATCGGTTTAACTTTATTTAGCATATTCTAGCTTATTTTTAACTTCCATTTCCGATTTGCTCCTTTCAGCAACTGATATGATTCCTTTTCTATACCAGCGATTCAAAAATAAATTGTAACAGAAAGATATGAGGAAAAGCAATATACAGCCAGTTCTCTAAAGACCCATTTCAAGATAATTTGAAATAGAAACGAGTATATAGATCCTTTAACCACCAGAAAATAAGTCTAAGTCGTTGAAAATCGCTCATTAAATGCGCTACAAACCTGCATGGACCCCGGATATGGGCTGCCTGTTCAAGGAATGCTATGAAAATAACTTTCATCGAGGGTTCCCTCAAGGGGAGCAAAATTGTAGGGGTCTCAATGGCACCGGAAGACCGTCAGAACATCATATCAATTTTTCTTGATATTCAGTTTCCAGCTTTTTATGAAAGTAATTACTGAATCAATTGATGGATAAAAATTGAATAAAATATTATTCTTGAACAAAATGATTTGATACTCCTGAAGTACCAGCATAAGCGCGGACTTCTATTTTCAAAAATTCTTGAAGGTGATAAGAATGCCGGGAAATCCACAGGAAATCAAACTGGTTAACAATGCAATAGCCAACGCAACCCGAAGGAAAATAATGAACTTTCTGGCCGAAGGCGAGAGAACAGCAGAGGAGATAGGTGAATCATTCGGCAAGCCAATGCTCGACTACCACCTCAAACTATTGCAGCAGGCAAACCTTGTTGAGGTAAAAGAAGGGACTGCAGGCCTCACCGAATATGGAAGGAACTTCCTGGAGGGCAAACCTGAAAAGGGGGAGGAGAAAGGGGCAGATATCTCCCGGGCAAAACCCGTGGAACTCACGGAGATCAGGCAGCTTTTGCCCTGCATAGCCGATTCAACAAAGTTCAGGACAATTGCAAGCATGACCCCTCCACTTGGTGGAGTCCTCAAGGTTCTGGAACCCCTTTTCCCGAGAGGCAGATATTCAGACAGGATAGGGGCTCTGATAACGCAGAAAGGGGAAGTCATTACAACCATATACGCCACGGGAAAAGTCACCATGACCATGGTAAAAAACGAGGGAGAGGCAAAAGAGATGCTTGATAGCCTGAAAGAAACGATAAACGAGGCAATAGCAAAAGGCGTTGCTCCGGCTCCCCGTGAGAAGGTCAGGGTAGAAGCCATGGAGATTTATAATTATTTGCCAAAAACCGACTGCAAAGATTGCGGGGAACAGAGCTGCTACACCTTTGCCATCAAGCTCATGGCCGGGGAAACCTCCATGGACAAATGCACACCCCTAAAAGACTCAAAATATGCGGTCAACCAGGAACATCTGCAGGTCCTTACTGCATACATCTGACCCGGTTAAATGAAAAAAGTACCATCATTTTTCTTTACTGTTTTTATTTTTTATTACTCTGAGATTTATTATTTTTTATTTCCCTGCTGCTTTCTGAGCCTCTTTTTTAATATTCTTCATCATCTCCCCTACAAGCGTTGCTTTTTCACAGTGTGATGCCTCTTTCGGGCTGCAGTTCATGAGCACACTCATCACCCGGTCTGCTGTCCGGAAATAACCAAGGTCTTCGAGCCTGTCCAGGAGTTCGGATAGCTGTTCGCTGAATTCCCGACATTTATCATGGTTACAGACCGCCTGCTCATGCAGAGTGCACACACAATCCAGGGCTTTAATTATTTCATTCGAGAGATTTTCGGTCATGAGGAATGGTCCTATTCAACAACTTTTTTTGTAAAATTTAAGAAGATTAACGAATTGGAAGCAAAGCTTGAATGAAATTAAGGGGGTATTAAAATGTTTAATATCAGATATTTAAAATGCCTGCAACATCTAAAATGTATATGCACGCCCACAGTTTTCCATCAGATCTTCTATCAGGGTAGCATAAAAATTCTCCGGGACCTTAACTTTTTCTCCTGTCATATTTTCCTCTGCCATTTCGGTCATTCGGGCCACTTCAGTCATTATTCCTCTTGCTTCCATATCTTCTTTGCAGGCATATACCCGGCATCCGGGCAGGTCTGCTGTGCCGGCAAGCAAGTGATAGACCCCGTCTCCTGCAAGGAAAATCCGGGCGTTTCCTGAGCGGGCAGCCAGCTTGAGGCAGAGCTCCGACCCGGGGGCGAAGGGCGGCTTTGTCAGCAGGAATACATCCAGATCTTCCGTATCCGGCGCTTCAGACCTCATTTTTTCTGGTTTCATATTTAAATCTCCACCTCAGAGCAGGATTACACAATCAGAGTTTTCCATTGCTTCCAACAGATCCTCTTCATCGACCAATTCCACGGTTTCTATCAGGGTTTCCCCGAAAAGACCTCTTTCCACAAAAGAGGGTTCGTGGGCCAGAACCTTCAGTTCTCCATATGAGTAGAGAATATCCGAAAGGTTTGGGACTCCAAGCATTTTGCTGTCCTGCCCGGCAACTACAAGATAAACTCCGTCTCCGTAAAGGCCCAGGATCACCTCCATCTCATTAAGGCTTACCGCAGCCGCATTCAATGCTCCAAAGGCTTTTTCGCTGCCGTAAGGGGCAGTGTCCAGCAGATAGAAAACTGATTTCATCTTACCTCATCCGGAGAGTTTATCTTGATAGTGAGATTACTCTATCACTCTTGCTTAGCATTTCAGAGAGTTCGTAGAGACTGGAAATTTTAATTCCAGGAATGTAATCTCCGCAGTTACTTCCATTCACAGAATCCTCTTTTGCAGTGTAACCTCTAGCAGCAGCACACCGTGCACAGGCTCTAATCACAGCTCCTTTCTCTGTAAGTTCGGTGAAATGTTCACCTGCGTTGGAAAAAAAGGACGGGGTCTGGCCTTTTTTGGGGATGTGCACTGCATCCAGGTACAGGAATATATTCACATGATATCGTTTAAGTGCTTCCTCGGCAAGTTTGCAGGCAACTTCAGCGTATTCAGAGATATAAGGGCCATCGGTGAGCACTATGGAAAGTGTCTTCAAAATTTCCTCCATAGCTTGTGTTTTAGGTAGCATGACTCAAATGTAAACGGTCAAAGTCTGTAGATGTTCCTGATTATTTGTATACTCTGGTTCTTTAAGAAGTGTACACCTATCCAGAGCGACCTGTCCGGCCATAAGTCTTATGGCAAAGCTGTAACAGCCCTGTTCCCCACACTTGCCGCAGTTTGTCCGGGGAAGAGAGTTGTAACCTTAACTCCGCCGCAAATAGGGAATAACTTTTTCAGATGATCCGTCTTTCGC
>JAENZL010000064.1 GCA_016841265.1 Methanobacteriota archaeon
TATCTCATGAAAACTATCTCATGAAAACTATCTCATGAAAACTATCTCATGAAAACTATCTCATGAAAATCGTCTTTATACAACCATTTCATGAAAATTATCATTATAATACATCATCTGTATAATCTTGAATAGCAAATCCGGACCTGGCCTGTCACCTGCAAAGAAAAATTCGTTTTGTAGAATTGATTACAGGCTGGTGATTTCCGGAACGTATCTGGACAAGGTTTAATGTAAGAATTCCTATTATCATTCTATCTGGAGGCTCTCTGTGACAGAAATCTCAAGCATGGTTATATCCCACAAAAAAGCAAAGGTTGATGAAATGGAGTCCGCCTGGCACGGGGACCTTGACGGTTTGCTCCATAACCTGTACAACCACGAATACGTGTATGAGTGCGTCGTCTTAAAAACCTGCAACAGGGTTGAAATCTATGTTGTTTCTCCCAAAAGCAGCAGCGTGCTTTTCTCTTTTGCAAAGGAAATGGGGGCTTCTACCCACATAATTGAATTCTTTGGTCATGACGAGTCCCTGGAACACTTGCTCCGGCTCTCCGGAGGCCTGGAATCAATGATTGTGGGAGAAGACCAGATCCTGGGCCAGATCAAAGAGCTCTACGCTTACGCCAAGAAGTCAGGGGCAACTGGAAAAATTCTTGAAACGGCTTTTGACAAAGCAATCCAGGTCGGCAAGAGAATACGGAATGAGACCCGGATCAATAAAGGTTCCGTTTCTATCGGTTCGGCTGCAGTGGACCTGGCCGAGGATATCTTCGGGGGTCTGGAAGGCAAGAACGTGCTTGTGATAGGGGCCGGGGAAATAGGGGTACTGGTCGCAAGGGCGCTGGCGGAAAAGGACATTGAAGGAATTTACATTGCTAACCGGACCTACCAGCGGGCTGAAGAACTTGCCTACGAGCTTGGAGGGCACGCAGTAAAACTTGACGATGTTATGAATTACCTCCAGAATGCCGATGTGGTGATCAGCGGTACCGGGGCTCCCCACTATATACTTACCCGGGAAATGGTTGAAGATGCTGTCCGGGACAGGGATCACAAACTCCTTCTGGTCGATATTGCAAACCCCAGGGATATTGAGGAATCCGTAGCGGAACTCGAGAAAGTTGAGCTCTGCAACATTGACAACCTCCGGGTCATCAGTGAAAAGACCCTGAAGATGCGAAAGGAAGAGGCCAAGAAAGCTGAAGAAATCATCCAGGAAGAGATCAGGCTCTTGAACATCCAGTACAAGCGCCAGAAAGCCGACCGCCTGATTTCCGAACTTTACAGGCAGGTCTATGATGTCAGGGTGCAGGAACGGGAAAAGGCGGTAAACCGTCTCAAGGCTTACCATACCATCGGGGAAATCGAAACCCAGGTCCTTGATGACCTGACCTATTCTATCGTCAACAAGATTCTAGGTGAACCTACGAAAGTCCTCCGGCAGGCGGCAGAACTTGGAAATGAGGAGTTCCTTGATGTGGTTTCCAGGGTTTTCTGTCTGGATAAGGATAAGGTGAGGGTCGAAATAGCAAAACCCGGCTGTGGGAAGGACTAATACCGGAAATATCTACTGCTGGCAATACCTAATGTTAGCAATACCCCGGCTGACATGATTAATTAATTTGTACGGCCAATCTTCAATTTGTATGATTTACATTCAATTTATGTGATTAATATAATTCACATGGTTAATATTTTCTACTCGCAGGGTTAATTTTCAAGTTACAGGAGTGATCCCATGTTTCCAGATATCAGGTTGAGAAGATTGAGAAAAGGAAAGATAAAGAATCTTGTGAGGGAGACCGTCCTCACGGTTGACGACCTGGTCCACCCCATCTTTGTGGGCGAGACCATCGAAGCCCCTGTCGAGATTTCTTCCATGCCAGGGGTGTATAAGTTTCCCCTTTCCGGAGTTGCAGAGGAGGCAAAAGAGGTCGTAGAACTAGGGATTCCGGCAGTGATTCTTTTCGGCATACCGGGGCATAAGGATGCTGAGGGTAGTTCTTCCTACGGGGAAAGGGACGTTATCCAGGAAGCGGTCCGGAGGATCAAGGCCGAAGTCGGAGATGACCTGGTGGTAATCACGGACATTTGCATGTGTGAATACACCGACCACGGGCACTGCGGAATCGTGGACTTCAAGAAAGAGGAGGTCCTGAATGACCCTACCCTTGAAATCCTCGGGAAAATCGCGGTCAGCCACGCAAAGGCCGGGGCTGACCTGGTTGCTCCTTCCGGGATGATGGACGGGATGGTGGTAGCTATCCGGAGGGCACTTGATGAGCACGGTTTCGAAAATATCCCTATCATGTCCTATGCCGCCAAGTTTCACTCTGCCTTTTACGGGCCCTTCAGGGAGGCTGCTGAATCCGGCTACTCTTTCGGGGACCGCTCAAGCTACCAGATGGACCCTGCCAACAGCGACGAGGCCCTCCGGGAAGTCACCCTCGACGTTGCCGAAGGTGCGGATATCCTCATGGTAAAGCCTGCTCTCCCCTACCTGGACATCGTGTACCGGGTAAAGGCCGAGTTCGGGATGCCCACCGCCGCCTATAACGTGAGTGGGGAGTATTCCATGCTCAAGGCAGCGGCAGCAAACGGATGGCTTGATGAGAAAAAGGTAGTATACGAAGCCCTCCTTTCCATCAAGAGAGCGGGTGCGGATATCATTATTACCTATTCCGCAAAGGACATCGCCCGTATGCTGAAGTCAGCGCCCTGATTTTCAGGCGCTTCCTTTTTTGAGTTTTAATGTTTTTTTTAAACGCTCTAATCTTTCAGGCCCTATTTTCGGACCTGAACTTCCTTTTTTAACTTTTTCATTTTTTGTACTCTCGTTTATCTTTTTTCGGTTATCCTTAACGTCGATTCCAAAAATCAGCAATAACTGCTTAATAGGGGAAGAGGCTGTAATACAGATAAGAAACAGAATTTAACAAAAGTTTAAGGAATACCTGCAAATCAATTATAAACCTATTATAATATCGATTACAACCTGGTTATAATATCGATTACAAGCCATTATAATATCGATTACAAGCCATTATAATATCGATTACAAACCATTATAATATCGATTACAACCTGGGTTATAATTCGATTCGTTTTCAGTCTAATCGGTGAAATTCCCATGACGCTTGAAAAATCCAGAGAAATGTTCGAAAAGGCAAAGACCCTGCTCCCGGGCGGGGTAAGCAGCCCGGTGCGCGCAATCAAACCATACCCCTTCTACACGGCATCAGCCGACGGCTCGAAGATCCGGGACCTTGACGGAAACGAGTATATCGACTACTGCCTGGCTTATGGCCCGGAAATTCTTGGGCACAACCACCCTGTGATCAAGGAAGCGATCAGGGCCCAGCTCGACAAGGGCTGGCTTTACGGTACCCCCACGGAACTCGAGGTAACCCTGGCAGAGAAAATTGCGGGGTATTACCCGAGCATCGATATGCTCCGTTTCGTGTCCACCGGGACCGAAGCTACAATGAGCGCAATTCGTCTGGCCCGCGGGTTTACGGGCAGGAATAAATTCGTCAAGATCGAAGGTGGTTTCCATGGAGCCCACGATGCCGTGCTTGTTAAGGCCGGGTCCGGAGCAAGCACCCACGGAGAACCCGATTCTCTAGGTATTCCCGCCGATTTCACGAAGTATACCCTGCAGGCCCAGTTTAACGATATCGAGGGTATGACCGAGCTTGTGGAGAAAAACAAAGACGACCTTGCGGCTGTCATCCTCGAACCCGTGCAGGGAAATGTAGGGCCGATCCTTCCGAAACCGGGCTATCTGGAAGAAGTCCGCAAGCTCACAGAGGAAAACGACGTCCTCCTGATTTTCGACGAAGTCATTACCGGTTTCAGGTTAGCCATGGGCGGGGCCCAGGAGTACTACGGGGTCGTGCCTGACATGACCACTCTCGGAAAAATCGTGGGTGGAGGGCTTCCGGTCGGGGTATTTGGTGGACGAAAAGAGATCATGGAGAAGATTTCTCCCTCCGGGCCGGTTTACCAGGCAGGAACCTTCAGCGGAAGCCCCTGCTCCATGGCAGCGGGCATTGCAGTGCTTGACTACTTCAAGCGGGAAAACCTGCACGAGAAACTGAATGCAAAGGGAGACTTCCTCAGGACTGCGCTTTCCGAAATCGTTGCCGATGAAGGGCTTGACTACAGCGTATGCGGAATTGCTTCCATGTTCAAAATCTTCTTCGGAGCAGAACCTTCAAACTATCAGGACGTCCTGAAATGTGACAAGGATGGTTACTTTACCTTCTTCCACAGGATGCTGGCAGATGGGGTTTTCCTGCCTCCTTCACAGTTTGAGACTAACTTCCTCTCGGAAGCCCATACCGAAGATGATATCGAAAAGACTCTCGAGGCATACAAGAACAATCTCTAAAAGGCCAGCTCTAAAACCAATCTCAAAAACCCTAAAAAAGCTAAATGCCCTGAAAAGAGCTATACACCTTTGAGGAGCTAAAAGGCCTGAAAAAAAGCTAATAACGTTTGAGGATTTCATCATGATCATAGGGACCCGGGGCAGCAACCTTGCGCTTGCCCAGACCATACTCGTTTCCCGTCTCCTGAAAGAGAACGGGGTCGAAACAAGCCAGAAAATCATAAAAACCAGTGGGGACCGGTTTACGGACCGTCCCCTGCACGCCGTTGCCGGGGTCGGGGCTTTTGTCCGGGAACTGGACGATGTGATGCTAGCAGGGGAAGTCGATATTGCAGTTCATTCCATGAAAGACATGCCCACTATCCGCCCGGAAGAACTTCCAACCGTGGCTGTCCTGGAAAGGGACACCCCCTTCGATATCCTGCTCACCTATGACGGGACACCTCTGGACGAACTGCCCGCACAGGCAATTATTGGGACCAGTTCCCTCCGGAGAGCTGCCCAGGTCCGCCGCTACAGGCCTGACCTGGTGGTCCAGGATCTCAGAGGCAATATCGACACAAGGCTCCGGAAGCTCCGGGAAGGACAGTACGATGGTATCCTGCTTGCCAAGGCAGGGCTTGAACGTATGGGCTGGGAGCTTGAAGGGGAAATTCTGATTCCTGGCTTTTTCTGTCCCTCTCCGAACCAGGGGACCATTGCCGTGGTAACCCGGGCAGGCACGGAAGCTGAAAAAGCTGTTTCCATACTCGATCACCCGCAGAGCCGGATTCTCACTGAAATCGAACGCATCCTTATCACCGAACTCGGAGGCGGCTGTACGACTCCTGTTGGTTCCTACGCCGAGTTCACTTCCAACGGGCAGGAAATCCATGTCCTGGCTGAGGTTCTTTCCCTTGACGGGCGGGAAGTAGTCCGGATAGATGAGTTCTTGCCCCTGGCAGGTTGCATAGAAAAGGCTCAGGAACTCGGGCACAAACTCGTGGATATGGGCGGGAAAAGGCTGGCTGAACAGGCGCTTTCCCAGCTGGCCAGGGATTCATGCAACTGTTGAGAATTAAGCTGTTAAACGTCAAGTTGTTCAAAAATTACATGGAGTTTTCCTGAAATGTATACCCTCACTGGCCTTGAACTGAAAAATCCCACAATCCTTGCAGCCGGCGTGCTGGGGACCACCGGTGCATCGCTCTGCAGGGTTGCCCGGGAAGGTGGGGCAGGAGCCGTTGTGACCAAGTCAATCGGCCCGGAGCCAAAATACGGGCATCCGAACCCAAGCATGGTTCAGCTGGACTGCGGTTTTTTAAATGCCATGGGACTTCCAAATCCCTCTTATGCCGAATTCGTACAGGAACTCGAGATTGCAAAGAAGGATTCCGGGGTGCCGGTAATCGCAAGCATCTTCGGTGGGAACTCCGAAGAGTTTGCGGAAGTTGCGCAGGGGCTTCTCCCGGGCAGGCCCGATGCATTCGAGCTCAATTTGAGCTGCCCTCATGCCGAAGGGTACGGGGCTGCCATCGGCTCAAACCCCTGTCTTGTAGAAACTGTCACTGCAGCCGTAAAAGAAGTGACTGACCTGCCTGTCTGGGTCAAGCTTACCCCCAACGTCGCTGATATCACGGCGATTGGGAAAGCTGCCCAGGCCGGGGGCGCGGACGCTGTCGTTGCTATCAATACCGTTAAAGGGATGGCTATCGATATCGAGTCCGGCTACCCTGTGCTTGGGAACAGGTCCGGAGGCCTTTCCGGGGCTGCGGTCAAACCCGTTGCAGTAAAATGTGTATATGACCTCTACGCTGCCCTTGAGATCCCTGTGGTGGGGGTCGGCGGGGTTTCTTCCTGGGAAGACGCCGTAGAAATGATGATGGCAGGCGCGGCAGCTGTTCAGGTCGGGTCTGCAGTGTACAACCGTACGGATGTTTTTTCCGAAATCAGTTCGGGGATTGAAACGTTCCTTCAGCGGAAAGGATATTCGGATGTAAGGGACTTCATAGGTCTTGCCCACGAGGCAATATGATGACCTGCGATATGTTGACAGGCGATATGCTGAATGACGATATGCTGAATGACGATATGTTGACGGGCGATATGCTGACTGGTTATGTGTCGGAAGGTCAATGTGCTGATTATTGGCAATGTTATGTTAAGGTGGTCTGATGCTTCCTCTTAATGCTACTATAGAAAAGATAATAGAAGAGTCCCCTTTTATCAGGACTTTTGTTTTCGATCACCGGTTTGAGGAAATGGAACCCGGCCAGTTCGTGATGGTCTGGGTCAGGGGCGTGGACGAAGTGCCTATGGGGCTTTCCCGGAAAAATTCTATTACTGTCCAGAATGTCGGGGAAGCGACAGCGAAGCTCTTTGAGTTGAAGGAAGGAGATTCTTTTGGGCTTCGCGGGCCTCTCGGGAAAGGTTTTTCCTCTCCCGCAGCCGGGGAAAATATTCTGGTCATTGCCGGAGGAGTCGGGGCTGCCCCCCTTGCTCCCTATGCTGAGGCCGCCAGTGCCGCAGGGGCAAAGGTGCATACGATTCTCGGAGCCCGGAGTGGGGGAGACCTGCTTTTTGAAGAACGTTTTGCGGCAGCCGGGGCTCTTGACATCACTACCGATGACGGTTCAAAGGGGACTAAAGGGTTTGTAACCGATGTCCTCAAAAAACTCGACGTTTCCTCCTATGACAATATTGCTGTCTGCGGTCCTGAGGTCATGATGGGTTTTATCTTTAAAATCCTGCAGGAAAATGAGGTGCTTGATAAATCGGAGTTCAGCCTTCACCGTTATTTCAAGTGCGGGATCGGGGTATGCGGTGCCTGTTGCATTGATCGGTCCGGGCTCAGGGTCTGCAAGGACGGACCTGTTTTTTCCGGCGTACAGCTCGTGGATTCGGAACTCGGGAAGTATGCCCGGGATGCCAGTGGGCGAAGAGTTAAAATTTAAGTTTCGATATATGTTTTTAAAAAAATAGAACAGAAAGCAGGAAGAAGTAGGGGCCGGAAGAGAAGGGCTGAAAGTTAATGAACTGAAAGTTAATGAACTGAACTCTGAAAGAAAGGACTGAATGGCAAATTATTGAGGTCGGAGAAAAGGATGGCAAGAAATATGATAGGCAGGTTCAGGGCAGGAGATGAGGTCTTCTACGGGGAAATCGATGACAATCGCGTGTATCCAAAGGGAAATTCCGGTACATATGAGCTCTCGGAACTTCGTATCCTTCCCCCTTCATGCCCTTCCAAGATTATCTGCGTCGGCCTTAATTACCGGGATCATGCCGAAGAATTGTCAATGGAAGTTCCGGAAACCCCTATCCTTTTTTTAAAACCTCCTTCCGCCGTTGTCGGGCATGAAGACAAGATCCTCTATCCTGCCTGCAGTTCGAGAGTTGACTATGAAGCCGAACTTGCGGTTGTGATCGGGAAGCGCTTCAAGAACATCAAGGCTGACCGGGCTGAGGACGTGATTGCCGGTTATACCTGTTTCAACGACGTGACCGCCCGTGATCTCCAGCAAAAGGACGGGCAGTGGACCCGGGCAAAGAGTTTTGACACCTTTGCGGCTTTCGGGCCTTTCATCGCCTGTAGCGACGAACTCGATGTCTCTGATTTAAAAATTTCCTGCAGGGTAAACGGGGAAATCCGGCAGGAGTCAAGTACCTCTAACCTTATCTTTGACATCCCGTACCTTATTGAGTTCATCTCCGAGATAATGACCCTTGAAGTTGGGGACGTGATTGCCACGGGAACGCCGCCCGGGGTAGGGGAAATGCAAAGGGGAGATTGTGTGGAAGTGGAAATCCAGGGGATAGGAACCCTGAGAAACGAGGTTGTCTGATGCTTCTTGACCATATTGAAACGGAACTCGAGCTTACCGAGCGCCACCTTATAGTGCTGAAGAAAGTTATTGAAGAAGGCCCCATCGGGATTTTGAAACTCGCAGAAGTTACCGGGATGCAGAACCACAAGGTCCGCTACTCCCTCCGGGTCCTGGAACAGGCGAGCCTCATTAAGCCCTCAGCCCAGGGGGCGGTGCCCGGGGACGCGGTTCCTAAATTCCTGAAAGAGTTTGAAAAGGAGCTCGGTAGACTCAATGAAAAACTAAGCAGAATCCGGGAAATCGAGGCTTCCATTCCTAAATAAGCTTCATTCCGGCGATATCGCTGTTATTCCTGCTTATCTTACTATTGTCATTCTTGTTGCCATCACTGCCAAACTTACTGATATTGTTGCTCACTTACTGCTATCTCACATACTCCTGCTGATGCTCGGGCTGATATTACTGACTGACTGGCTTCTCTTTTCTTCGGTTTTTGCCCTGTACGCATTTTCCCGGGTTCGGTGACTTTTTATAATCTGATTTCCATGTTTTACCGAACTTAGCGGGCCCATCAAAGTCCGGTGAGTATTTCTCTCTACTGGAACTTTCATCCTCATCAATCCATGTTTATTTTTGGAGAATCCTTTATGACCTTAAGTCCTGAAGACCTGAATACTATAGAAAAATACGCCCTTCAGAATGCCGTGAAATACGGAAAAGCCCCCCAGCCTAAAGCCGTAATGGGAAAGGTGATGGGGGAATGCCCTCACCTCCGGAATGACCCTAAAGCCATTTCTTCCGCCCTTGCGGAGATTGTGGGGGAAATTGCAAAAGGGGACGCCGAAGCCTGGGGGACCCGGTTATCGGAAATCGCTCCCG
Source organism: Methanobacteriota archaeon (assembly GCA_016841265.1). Classification (GTDB taxonomy): domain Archaea; phylum Halobacteriota; class Methanosarcinia; order Methanosarcinales; family Methanosarcinaceae; genus MTP4. Next base: position 9,082 of record JAENZL010000064.1, read on the forward strand.
AGCTTATCGAAGCCCTGAGTGTGAAAAAGGAACCCGTAAAAGGCCTGAAGCCCCTGGAAGGGGCTGTGGAAGGCAAGGTGGTCATGCGCTTTGCCCCTAACCCGAACGGGCCTGCAACCCTTGGAAGTTCCCGGGGCATGGTCGTCAATTCCGAGTATGTGAAGATGTATGAAGGAAAGTTCATCCTGCGCTTTGATGACACCGACCCTGACAAGAAACGCCCCATGCTTGAGGCCTACGACTGGTACCTTGACGACTTCAAATGGCTCGGGGTAGAACCTGACCGGGTGGTCTACGCTTCGGACCGTTTCCCTGTCTATTATGATTATGCAAGGACGCTCATCAAGATGGGCAAGGCTTATGTCTGCTTCTGTGAAGGAGGAGATTTCAAAAAGTTCAAGGACGCAAAGCAGCCCTGTCCGCACCGGAACCAGTCCCCTGAAGTAAACCTGGAGTACTGGGAAAAGATGCTTGCCGGAGGATATGAGGACCATCAAGCCGTGCTTCGAATCAAGACCGATATCGAGCACAAGGACCCGGCTATGCGGGACTGGGGCGCCTTCAGGATCCGGAAGATGTCTCACCCCCGTGCGGAGATCGGGAACAAATACATTGTCTGGCCCCTCCTGGACTTTGCAGGTGCAATCGAGGACCACGAACTCGGCATGACCCACATCATCCGGGGCAAGGACCTGATGGACAGCGAGAAACGCCAGGGCTACATCTACGGGTACCTGGGCTGGGAGTACCCGAAAACCCTGCACTGGGGTAGGGTAAAAATCCACGAGTTTGGGAAGTTCAGTACCAGTACCCTTCGAAAGGACATCGAAGCCGGAATCTACTCCGGTTGGGATGACCCCCGCCTGCCCACCATCCGTGCAATCCGCCGCCGTGGGATCCGAGCCGAGGCTCTCAGGAAGTTCATGGTCGAGATGGGGATCGGGACAACCGATGTCAGCATCAGTATGGAGTCTCTTTATGCCGAAAACCGAAAAATAGTGGACCCTGAAGCCAACCGCTACTTCTTCGTCCGGGACCCCGTGGAACTGGAAATAGAGGGTGCCGAAGCAACTGTTGCAAAGCCCCCGCTCCACCCCACTGATTCTGAAAGGGGCACAAGGGAAATAAAAGTCGAAAATAAAGTCCTGCTTGCCGGGGACGACGTCGAGAAAATGGAACCTGGTTCAATGATCCGCTTAAAAGACCTCTACAACGTCGAGATCACGTCCCTTGAGCCGCTGCGGGGCAAGTTCGCCGGAGAATCCCTCAAAGACCTGAAAAGGGTAAAGGGTAGGATCATCCACTGGGCACCTGTGGCCGGCATCCCCGTAAAAGTCCGTAGTCCCGACGGCGACATCGAAGGGATAGGAGAACGCGGGATTGCAAAAGAGCTGGATAAAATCGTTCAGTTCGAACGTTTCGGGTTCTGCAGGATCGATGCCGTAAGTGAAGGGGAGATCGTGGCATACTTCTCCCACAAATGAGTTAAATTCGGGGCAAAATGCCCCAAATCTCTTTTTTTTCATTTTTTGTTTTTATCTCCGAAGGCGGGAAGACTCCTTCCTCGGAGGCCGCCGGCCGACAGGTGGGAGATGGGAGCCGTCAACTTCCCAACACTACAATAAAATAACTCTCTATTAATAATATAAGAATTTCCTTATATAACTTCAAAACAATTCGTAATGTTATGAAAAGGGGGAACGTGTACCGGATCTATCCGGATGATGAACAAAAGACGCTTATCGAAAAGCATATCGGATGCGTTAGATTCATCTATAACCGTTTTCTCCGCATCAAAAAGACATTTTACGACAAGTTCAGGATTAACATTTCCCTGACTGAACTTGACAAGTACCTTCCCATGTTCAAGGAAATCTATCCCTGGCTCAAAGAGGTCAATTCCCAGTCTCTTCAGGAAGCCAGAAAAAACTTGCATGATGCTTTCTCCCGGTTTTTCAAAGGACAAAACGGTTTTCCTCAATGGAAAACGAAGAAGGATAATAACAAGTCTTTCCAGATCCCACAGAGGTACAAGCTCAACCTGACAACTTCGCAGGTGTTTCTTCCGGGAATTGGCTGGATGAAAATCAAGATGCATCGTGACCTGTTCAGTCCGGAGTTTTTCGAAAACCTGATCGAGACTTCCGAAGTTAACGGGGAGGTCATTGTCGAAAAGGACCTAAATGC
>JAENZL010000012.1:0-17786 GCA_016841265.1 Methanobacteriota archaeon
TATAATCCCTATGGAACGTGGGGTTAAGCTTGTGGATTCGTCTAGGTTGCTAGGGAAAATGAAGCAAGAAGCCCGTTAAATCTTTAGATTTAGCGGGTAGTTCACCTCTTTTACGCACAGCCCGGAATACGCAAGAACCCGGGGTCCAGGCATTCAAACCCCCACAATTTCAGAGTTCGTACCTCGAACCCTAATATACATCCCAGCAATCGGGGTCTTTTACCCGCACCTTCAGAGTTCGTACCTCGAACCCACATATTCTCCCGTAATCGGGATATTTTCCCCGCATTTCGGACAGGTCTTTTCCGGAGTGATTTCGTAATTTTCGACATCGAAGAGTCCACGCTGGATAAGCATTTTTCCGCAGTTCGGACAAAAGGTGTTGTCGTACTTATGCCCGAGAACGTTTCCGACATAGACGTAATTCATCCCCTCTTCGCGTGCTATTTTGTAGGCTGTCTCAAGGGTCTCTATGGGAGTAGGGGAGAGGTCCTGCATCTGGTACTGGGGATGGAAGCGGGTGAAATGGAGAGGAGTATCCGGACCCAGGTTCTTGTAGACCCAGCTGGACAGTTCCCGGAGTTCGTCAGGAGAATCGTTGCGGGTGGGGATTACAAGGTTCGTGATCTCTAAATGGATTCCCAGCTTCTTTGCAAGCACGGAAGACTCGAGTACCGGAGCCAGTTTCGCACTTACGACATCGTGGTAGAATTCTTCGGTAAACGCTTTGATGTCAATGTTTGCGGCATCGAGGTAAGGAGCAATATTTTCAAGGGCTTCGGGGGTCATGTACCCGTTTGTCACGTACACCGTTCCCAGGCCCGCTTCCTTTGCAAGCTTCGCGCCTTCATAGCTGTACTCGTGCCAGATCGTGGGCTCGTTATATGTCCAGGCGATGGACTTCGACCCCGACATAAGCGCCTTTTCAACCAGTTCCTCGGGAAGGATGTCCCTTGTAAAGGAATCTTCCACACAGGTCTGGGAAATGGTCCAGTTCTGGCAGTGCTTGCAGCGGAAGTTGCACCCGACGGTCCCTACGGAATACGCAAAGGAACCGGGGTAAAAATGATAAAGCGGCTTCTTTTCAATCGGGTCCACGGCTTCGCTGGATACCGAGCCATAGATCAGGGTATACAGGTTTCCTCCCCGGTTTTCCCTAACCCTGCAAAAGCCTCTTTTTCCAGAAGCTATTTTGCACCTGTGGGCGCAGAGTTTGCACTGGACCTTATCAGCATCGAGTTTCTCATAGAACATGGCTTCACGAATCACAACAATCCCCATATACTAGATGTCGCCCGCCAATTAAAAGTTAATCCCCTTACTTTTTCCTTGCAAACACCATCCTTGACCCTTCTTTCATATCCAGGCTCTCGAAAACCTCAAGCCCGTAATCACCCAGCATCCCGACATATTCATTGAAAGGTACGCTGTTTTCAAAGCAGTATCCTGTACCTCCCTTCTTCGTATCTTCAAAGGTCCAGAGATTCCAGTCCAGGTTGAAGAGGGGATTTGATTCCGTATTTTCTTCCGGGACCTGCCGGGTTACGAAAACTCCGCCCTCATTCAGGGCTGAAGCGATTTTCGGGATAAGCTCGGGGACTTTGCCTCCCGGGTTAAAGGATGAGAAGATTAGATCGTATCCGGTCCCGAGTTCGTCCTTGAAAAAGTCCCCGGGAATTACGTCCACATTGGAAACCTCGTATTTTTCAATGTACTGCTTCGTCTTTACGGTTACAGGGGGAAGGTCGAATACGAAAGCTTCAAGCTGCTCGTTCATTTTTGCAAAAGCAATGGCATAGAGCCCGTGCCCTCCTCCCAGGTCCAGGAGTTTTCGGACCTTTCCGAAATCAACATTTTCCATGACCGTCCTGACGGTTTCCTGGAGCAGCCCGCAGCGGGCATTTTCAGCCATGCAGCTGATAACCTCCCCGAAAAACGGACCTTTTTCAACAACATCCGGCCCCTTCCTCATAAGTTCGGGCAAACGGGCCCAGAGCGCAACGTTCCTGAACTTTTCGGAAAGGTAATGCTGCTGGGAAAACGGACTTTCCTTAAGGAGATATGTAGCGCTAAGTTCCGAATTTACATACCAGGGTGAAACCCTGCTTTTTTCAGCTCTTTCTTCGCCCTTTTTCACCCGCAACTCTTCCTCAACCTCAGCTATTTCCTCAAAACTGTCCAGGAGCCCGAGCCTGACAAGAGCTTCGCAAAAATGGGGAACCAACATGGGGTCGCACCCCAGCTTTTCGGCAAGTTCCCTTACCTGGAGAGGGGTTTTCAGGGCTTCAAACACTTCAAGTTCAAGAGCCGTTTCGATCAGCCGGTATTCTTTAAGCCCCTTGATCGAGCCGTCCATGAGCTTGAAGAAACGGTCTGCACCCGCAGCCGGGGTTTCCATAATGTCATCATTTACTTTCAAGTTCAATCTCCTTTTAGCGCTTTTTTCGTCCTTGACCTGAACGTAATTGCCTGATGTAACTTAATTGCCTGAACATAAATGCTAATTTGAAAGAATCAACTGGAAATTTATTGGAAACTTATTTGGAATCAGTTAAAAATAAGCTGGGAATTTATTTGAAATCAATCGGAAATAAGCTGGGAATTCATTTGAAATCAACAAAAAATCACCTGAAATCAATAATTTTTCCCCCCTCCATAACCGCGATCTCATCGCTCATCCACTCTACGACTTCCATGTCGTGCGAAATAAACAGGAAGCTGATACCGTAGTCTTCCTGGAGACTTTTTAGCAGGGAGAGGACCTGGGCCTGGACAAGGGGGTCAAGCATGGAAGTGGGTTCATCCGCCACAATGAATTTGGGCCTCAACCCCAGGATCCGGGCAATGACCACCCTCTGCAGTTGTCCTCCGCTGAGTTCTCCCGGGTAACGAGAAAGCAGTTCCTCATTCAGGGAAACGGCATCAATCAGTTCCAGAATCCTGTTTTCTTCGGCTTCTTTTCCGCAGAGCCCGTGAATCCTTAAAGGCTCGGCAATGCAGTCGTAAATCTTCATCTTCGGGTTCAGGGAAGATTCAGGGTGCTGGAAAATAATCTGCATTTCCGTCCCGAGCTTTTTAAGTTCCCTGCCCCTCAGCCCGGAAACGTCCCTGCCTTCGAAAAAGACCTTTCCCCCTGTGGGCTCCATCAGCCTCAGGACCGTTCTTCCGAGTGTGGATTTGCCGCAACCGCTTTTCCCGACAAGCCCCAGGGTTTTACCCTTTTCAAGTTCAAAACTTACGTCGTCGACAGCCCGGTTAACCTGCCTGCGAAAGAGCCCGGAATTATAATACTTTTTCAGGTTCTCGACTTTTAAGAGTGTCATTGGGTCTTCCCTCCCGTTTCTTGCCCTGTATCTTGCCTTGCCTTTTTTTCATAGAGCAGGCACCTGACCTGCCTTCCCCCCTCAAGTTCCAGGAGCCCGGGCCGGATTTCGGGACAGCTTTCCATCCGGAACTCGCAGCGGGGGTGGTACCTGCAGCCAGAAGGAGGAGAGACAAAACTCGGGCTCTGTCCCGGGACGGCACGAAGCCCCTTTCCGGGCAGGGATTCCAGGAGGGCGCGGGTGTAGGGGTGTTTCGGGCTGGAAAATATTTCCCCTGCTGATCCGGTTTCCACGATTTCCCCGGCATACATGACCGCTGCCCTGTCCGCAACCCTCTCTGCAACTTCCAGGTCATGGGTGATCAGGAGCAAGGAAGAGCCCTCCCGTCGGACAAGCCCGGAAATCAGGTCTGCAATCTGCTGCTTTGTCTGCGGGTCAAGCCCTTTGGTGGGTTCGTCCGCAATCAGGAGTCCGGGGTGCAGGGCAAGCCCCATGGCAACCATAACCCTCTGGAGCATTCCTCCGCTGAACTGGTGCGGATATTCGGATTTTTTCGAAGGGTCGATTCCCACGAGTTCGAGCATCTCCCCGGCTTTCTTTCCGGCTTCCTTTTTTCCGCAGTTTTCATGGCAGCGGTAGATTTCGGCTATCTGGTCCCCTACCGAAAGCACGGGGTTCAGGGAAAGGGAAGGGTTCTGAAGCATGATCCCGATTTCTTTTCCCCGCATACGCCTCATCTCCTTTTCGGAAAGGGTCAGTAAATCCCGCCCCTTGAAAAGGATTTTGCCTTCGAGCTTCACATTCCTCGAAAGCAGCCTCAGGATAGCTTTTCCAAAAGTCGTTTTCCCGCACCCTGTTTCTCCTATGAGGGCGAGGATTTCACCCTCTTTAACCTCAAGGGAAATGCCCTCATTGGCTTTCACGGGCCCCCTGCTGGTCCTGAATGAGACGTCCAGATCCTCTACCGAAAGCAGGCTCATCCAGCCATCACATCCCGCTCTATTCCCGTATCAAGGCATTCCCGAAGCCCGTCCCCTGCGAAATTGAAGGCCATGACCGTGAGCATGATCATCAAGCCCGGGAAAATGGTCAGATGGGGAGCACTGCGGAGATAGGGAATGCCTGCCTTCAACATGGAACCCCATTCCGGTGTAGGCGGCTGGATCCCGAGCCCCAGGAAACTCAGGGCTGCCGCAAAGATGATTACGTGGGCAATTTCAAGGGTCCCGAGCACGACCACACTTTCCAGGCAGTTGGGCAGGATATGCCGGCGCATGATATAGAAGTTCGAAGCCCGAAGCGCCCTTGCAGCTTCCACGAAAGCCCTTTTTTTCAGGGACAGGACCTGCCCCCTCACAAGTCTCGTGTATACCGGCCACTGGGTAAGGGAAAGGGCAAGTACGACATTGGAAAAACCGGAACCAAGCAGCCCTGCAATGACCAGGGCAAGAATAATGTTCGGAAACGCAAGGACTATGTCCACTCCTCGCATTACGATTTCGTCAAACATGCCTCCCCTGTATCCGGAAAGCACCCCGAGCAGCGTACCTGCAATTGAGGTAGCAGTAACTACGAGAACCCCGATCCCGAGGGAAACCCTTGTTCCGTAGACCACCCTTGAAAAAATGCAGCGCCCCAGGTCATCAGTCCCGAAAGGGTATTCGAAAGAGGGAGCCTCAAGCCTCCGATCAAGCTTTTGCTCGAGAGGGTCGTGGGGGGAGATAAAGGGGGCAAAGAGCGCAAGGAAGGCCAGGAAAGAGATAAGTAGGACTCCAAACACTGCAAGTCTGTTTTTTCGGAATTCCCGGGTATTGAGTCTTTTTCCTGTCATATTTATGCACCTCCACCCACTTCAGTCATGCCGCCTGTTTCAGTCATGTTTGTCATACCTTATCCGCGGGTCGAGCACCGCATAGAGGATATCCACTGCCAGGTTGGAAAGCGAAAACAAAATGGCAATAAAGAGCACACAGCCCTGGACCAGGGCAAAGTCCCGTGCAAATATGGAATCCACAAGCAGTTTTCCAAGCCCCGGCCAGGCAAATATGGTCTCCACGATCACTGTTCCACCCAGAAGATAGCCAAGTTGCATCCCGGCAAAGGTGAGGACCGGAAGGAGCGCATTTTTGAGGGCGTGCCTTATGAGGATCGTCCGCTCATCAAGCCCTTTGGCCCTGGCAGCCACGATATATTCCTGTTTCAACACTTCCAGCATGCTGGAGCGGGTAAGCCTGGTCGTTACCGCAGCCATGGAAGTGCCAAGGGTCAGGGCGGGCAGGACCAGGTTTTCCAGGCTTCCGTAACCGAAACTCGGGAGCATGCGAAGCGTCAGGGCAAAAAACCAGATCAAAAGAAGCCCAAGCCAGAAATTGGGAATAGAAACCCCCAGCAGGGACGTGAAAACGCAGGCATTGTCGAGCAGGGAATTTTGCTTGAGGGAGCTCAGGACCCCCGCGGGAATGGCAATTATCAGGGAGAGGAACAGGCTTGCCAGGGCCAGTTCGGCAGTTGCGGGTAGGCGCAGCAGGATCTCTTCAAGGATATCGTCAGAACTGATAACAGACTTCCCGAAGTCCAGGTGCAGCACATGCTCAAGCCAGTTAAGGTACTGGATATAGACAGGGGCGTCAAGCCCTTCCGCTTCCCGGACGGCTTCGATCTGTTCGGCGCTCAGGTCCTGCCCGTACCTGGCAAAAGCAATAACTTCGGCAGGGTCTCCGGGGGCAAGGTACATCGCGGAGAAACTGACCAGCGTCACCCCGAAAATCACTACTAAAATCAGGAGCAGGCGTTTTGCTATATAGTTCCACATTTTTCTCGATCCGGTTTTTCCTCAGATACGAATAGAAGCGAAGAATCCTAAAATAAAAACGAAAGTGGGAAAGGTGCGGGATTTTCACTCCTTTCCACAGCGATTCTTTTTTTATGAATTATTCATTTTTCCGAAACAAATCCTTCCGAATTATTCATTTTTCGAAATTATTCATTTTCCAAATACACTCCCTCAAGGTTCAGCCAGGGATCCTCGGAGGTAATTGTGTACCCCTTTACATAGGAGTTGACAGCTACGATCTTTTCTTCATGAACCAGGTAGAAAGCAGGGACTTCTTCGATCACGAAGTCCTGCAGGGAATAGTAAAGTTCCTTCTGTTTTTCCTCATCCGCGGTCATGTCAGCTGCGTTTACAAGCTCATCGTAGCTTGCGTTCCGGTAGTGGGAATACGGAGACATGGAATGGTGCACGAAGAAATGCTTCGGATAGGAGCCCCAGACGAAGTAGCCGCTGCGGAGGATTATGTCAAAGTCCCCGGAGTTTTCAAGCTGGGTAATAGCCCCTCCTTCCAGGAATTTGATTTCCACATCAATTCCCACTTCAGCAAGTTCACCCTGGATTGCCTGGGCCATGGGGTTGTGCCTGGATGCCCAGACCCCCTTGCTGACCAGGAGGGTCACACACAGAGGGTCCCCGTCTTTTTCCACTATGCCTTCCCCGTCAGAATCTTTCCAGCCGGCTTCGGAAAGCAGGGTTCTTGCCTTCTCAGGGTCCCGGGAATAGGTCTCAAGGTCAGGGTTGGAGTACATCATGACCGGAGAGAAAGCCCTTCCCTTTGCGGCTTCCCCTACGCCTTCAAGCACCTCGCTGGTAATCATTTCCGTATCTACAGCATAGGCAACGCTTTGCCTGACCGCCTTATCGCTGAAAGGAGCTTTTTCACTGTTAAACTGCAGAAAGTCGGTGAAAGTCGTAAGTTTCCTGTAAACCTCTATGCCATCTTCACTTTCGAGCCTGGAAACGTCATATTCGGGGACCTTGATGATCATATCCACTTCCCCGGTCTCGAGTGCCATAACCCTGGTGGAAGCTTCGGGAATCACCTTGAAAGTGACCTTTTCAAGCTCGGGCTTTTCTCCCCAGTACTCCTCGTTGCGAGAAACTATGATTTCCTGGTCCTTTACCCGGCTTTCAAACTTGAAAGGACCGGTGCCTGCAGGGCTTATGAAGTTTCCTTCGGCATCAACAGAGCTCGGGCTCATTACCGGCCAGGCTACATGAGTTAAATAGAAAGGCAAAGGCATGGGTTTTGCCAGCACGAACTTCACGGTGTGGTTGTCAAGGGCTTCCACGCTCTCAATGGGCCTGAGCACGGCCTGGGTGACATAGGACTGCGTGGAGTAGGAAAAAACAACAGCATCCGCATCAAAAGGTGTCCCGTCATGGAAGCTTACCCCTTCCCGGAGATGGAATATCCAGGTTTTGCCGTCATCCGGCGTTTCCCAGGACTCGGCAAGGCCGGGGATGATGTTCAGGTCGGGGTCAAGCCTGACCAGGGTCTCATAGATCTGGGACCAGACAAAACGTCCGTCTCCATCCGGAAACTTGTCCAGGTACCAGTTGTTGACATCCGTACTTATTCCCACGGTCAGTTCCTGGGAAGATACTTCGGAATCCGCACCTTTAGCGGTTCCGTCCTCCTCTCCGCCTATGCAGGCACTGGCACTGATTACGGCAAGCAGCATTAAAATGAGCGTGATGAGCTTGAGTTTTTGATTCATGGAAGATCCCCTTCTGGATAGAGCAATTCCGGGTAGAGCAATTCTGGCGAGATATAATTCCCAAAACTCCGATTCAGTCCATCATTAAAGGAACCCGTTAAAGAAAGAAAGACGGAGCCTGGAGCCCAAAAACGGGATGTAAAATCAAAACACCCTTTTCAGGCACAATCCAACATAATTTTTTTCAAAACATTCACTTGACATATTTATTACTAGAGACATTTTATTTCTATAAATGTTAATTTGTCAAAATATTGTAATACTCAATATGATAAAAGAGTTGTCTTATATGAATAAAGGTAAACAGTGTTAACAAAACGTAGTACATAATCTTCAGAAAATTAATCAGAATAAATGGGAAAAATAAAAGAACAGAGATATCCCGTGATCAGGAAAAAGTCTACGAAAATGACCTGAAATTTAAGGGAATCCGAGTAAGTCTTAATCAAGAGTGAATCTTAATCAAGAGTAAATCTTAATCTCAGGCTACTTCAGGCTACTTCAGGCTACTTCAGGCTACTTCAGGCTACTTCAGGCTACTTCAGGCTGATTCAAAGGCAGTAAGCAGGGAACTTCGGCATGTGTACTTACGCTAGCCTCGATCCCGTAAACAGAGTTAATATTTTTAGGAGTCCAAGACTGAAAAAGGGTCTCCAATGGCAACTATTTCACCATGTTTCATCATGATCATGCCGTCAGAATATTTAGGGGCAAGGTTCAGGTCATGGACCGTCATGAGGACAGCGGCCTTTTCCGAAAGCCTGATGGATTCGTAGAAAAGGAATAAAGGACAAAGTTAAAGGAATAGAAAATCAGATCAAAGAATAGGAAAACGACTTAAAAGGAATAGAAATTGTAAAAAAATAGTTTCAGAATGCTGAATCAACATAATCAACAGGTCGCTTGAAAACAGCCCTTATTACACCATTCTCATCCATTTCGTCAGCGAACTTGATCAGTTCCCAGCCTTCAATTCCCAGATTATTAAGGTCCTCTTTTGTTTTCGACAGATCACTGTATCTAAGCGCTTTTATATCGTATTCCCAAACATTCATACACCAGCATCTCCAGTAAAGTTGGATAATATTAGTTCATATATTAACAGGGAATACATGCTATATGTAACTTTTTAAAAAATAGATTTGCGATGAAATCAAGCAAAATTGATTTAAAATGGCAGTCTAAATTCACAGCCTTAAACGTTCTGTTATGTATCAGGGATATTCCCCGAAAATCGGGATGTGCTCCCCGCATTTCGGGCAGGTCTTTTCGGGAGTTATGTTGTATTCCTGGACCTCCATGAAACTCCTGTCGATCAGAAGAGTGCCGCATTCCGGACAATACGTATTCTCATACGGGTGCCCGGCTACATTTCCCACGTAGACGAAACGCATCCCCTCCTCGACAGCAATAGAATGCGCCCTTTCAAGAGTTTCCACAGGCGTCCTGGGCAGGTCTTTCATCTTATATTGGGGATAAAAACAGGTGAAATGGAGAGGGGTATCTTTCCCCAGGTTTTTATAGACCCACCGGGAGAGTTCCCGGACCTCATCGGAAGAATCGTTGTGGGTGGGGATGATAAGGTTAACAACCTCCACATGGATCCCGAGTTTTTTTGCGAGAAGCGTTGTTTCGAGCACAGGAGCCAGTTTTGCGCTGCAGACCTCCCTGTAAAACTCATCAGTGAAAGCCTTGATGTCCACGCTAAAGGTATCCAGATAAGGTGAGATTTTTTCGAGGGCTTCAGGGGAAATGTAGCCGTTTGTAACGTAGCTGGTCCCAAGCCCTGCTTCCTTTGCCAGTTTCGCCCCTTCGTAAGTGTACTCGTACCAGACCGTGGGTTCGTTGTAGGTAAAAGAAACTGACTTGCACCCTGTCATCTTTGCATGCTGGACAAGCTGGTAGGGGCTCAGGGTTACCAAATGAGCTTCTTCGAGGGTAGCCTGGGAAAGCCTCCAGTTCTGGCAGTGCATGCACCTGAAATTGCAACCTACGGTCCCTACAGAATATGCTAGAGATCCGGGGAAGTAGTGGTACAGAGGCTTTTGTTCGATATGCGATACACCCTCACTCGCAACAGAACCGTAAACGAGGGAAAACAGGCTGCCCTCACAGTTTTCCCGGACTCCGCAGATACCCCTTTTTCCGGGAGATATTTTGCACCGGTGGGCGCAGAGGGAGCAGCGTACCTTATTGTCCCTGAGTTTTTCGTAAAACATTGCCTCGTGGATCATGGATAGTTCCCATTGGATGATTGGTTCTCATGGATTAATAAATAGTCCCGGAAAACTTGAAGAATTATTGATAAATTGGAATAGTAGTCACAATAGAATTCAAAACTCAAAAAACGTTCGTAAAATGAGATATAATTCAAAAAACGCTCAAAAATCATGAAAAAACACTCAAAAATCACAAAAAACACTCAAAAATCACAAAAATCATGAAAAAACACTCAAAAATCACAAAATCCTAAAAAACACTCAAAAATCCTAAAAAACACTCAAAAATCCTAAAAAACACTCAAAAATCCTAAAAAACACTCAAAAATCACAAAAAACACTCAAAAATCACAAAAAACATGAAAAAAAGCTCACAACAAAAATTGTTAAAAAATTAGGATGAAGGAATCATAGCTTAGCCTTCACCTAAAAACCGATAATCAAATCTCAAAATCAAATCTCAACCAGCTCATAATCCCTTTTCCCAAGCCCGATCTTTTCTCCGTATTCGAGCTGGTGGGTCCCGTCGACTTTTGGCCAGGCCCCTCTGAACTTGTCAGCTCCGGCTTCGTGGTTGCACTGCAGGGAAGAGCCGAGAAGCCCCTTCTGCTTGTTCACGAGGTCATAGCTTGCCTGGTCCAGGGCAACCGGGTCCATTGAGGCAAGAATTCCTATATCAGGCACTATTGGGGCATCACTCCAGGGTACGCAGTCGCAGTCAGGGGTTATTTTGAGCAGGAAGTTGATGTACCCGACCCTGCCCTGCTTGCCCTTTACAGCCCCGTAAGCGTATTCGGTCAGGCACTCCAGGAATTGGGGAATGTCGTTTTCCCAGTCCAGGTCGATGGCGTCTTCGGGGCAGACTTCCATGCACTGTCCGCAGCTTATACAGACGCCGGGATCAAGCTTCGAGGAATCTCCCTCAATTGAAGCGGCACCTACAGGGCAGATTTCCACGCATTTCCCACAGGCTATGCACTTTGCTTCAACCACGTGGGGGCTTGTTGGGTAGTGCTGGTCCTTTTTGCCTGCAGCAGGGGCACAGCCCATGGCCAGGTTCTTGATTGCCCCTCCGAATCCTGCCACGATGTGCCCCTTGAAATGAGACATAACGACCATGGAATCGGCTGCCACGATATCGGACCCGATTTTCACGGATTTGAAATGCTTTTGCCGGATCTCGACCTCCGCTATGTTCTGACTCTTCAGCCCGTCGGAAATGATAAGCGGAGCCCGGACCACTGAATAATCAAATCCGTGTTCAATTGCCGTTGTCAGGTGGTCAACTGCATTGTGCCGGCTCCCCGAGTAAAGGGTGTTTGTGTCCGTGACAAAAGGTTTTCCCCCCGCCGCCCGGATTTTGTCGACAACCTGCCGGACGAAGACCGGGTTGATGTACCCGTCGTTTCCGTATTCCCCGAAATGGACCTTGATCGCCGTCAGGTCGTCTACCCCTAAAAGCTCGACAAAACCTGCAGCATCGAAAAGCCGCTGAATCTTACTGATCGTGTTATCCCTGGGGTTCTGTGCCCTCAGGCCTGTAAAACATACTTTGCTTGCCGTATGAGTCCCTCCTGATGAAAAGTGTTCTATGACTCTCATATTTCACGTCTTAACTTCCTGCTTTTGAAAATGGGCCTCAAAGCATGGATGCCCATTCAACATCTTCTTTTACAAGCTTTGCTTCGATTTCTTTTGTTCTTTTCCGGCATTCTTCTGCAGTTTTGGAATCTCCGATTTCTTTGAGAGCTTTCGCATAGTTAGTGAAAAGCACAAAAGCTCTTTTCAGGGATTCGAGGCTTTCAGGCTCGGATTCCGAAAGTTGCTCATTGAAGGCAATAGCCTTTTCAAAGTACTCCTTTCCTTTTTCCCGCTCATCCGTGTCCGAATAAACGACCCCAAGATTATTCAATGTTCCAAAAAGCCGTATGCCGTATGAATAATTTTCAGGGCAGCTTTTATACAGAACTTCGAGCTGTTTGCGTGCATATTCGAATTCCAGAGCAGCGGCTTCCAGCTCATCTACCTCTTTGTACATCTCCCCACTCTGTTCAGCAAAACTGACGAGCATTTCCGGAAGTTCCAGGTTTGTCGGGGAGCTCTTAGATAATTCTTCAAAGGTCTTGCGGGCAAGAGTGCAGTATTCTTTTGCAAGACCTGAGTCTTCCCCTAAGTACACCATATTTTCAAGAAGGGTGAAACCAAGGAGATATACTTTGCTTGCTGTGATGAATACGAATTCAATGTCCTCGGAATTCTCGGCTATTATTTGTTCGAACCTCTCAATAGCAAACCTGTGGTATTCCGCTGCTTTTTCCCGGTTACCCAGTTCAAAGTGCATTGTCGCAAGGTCGAAGTAAGTTACTTCCAACTCCACATCACGTCCCTCTTCCGGGGAGAGCAGTTCAAGGAGCAGCTTCTGGACTTCCAGAGCCCTTTCATTCGCCCGGATTACTTTTGCGTATTCCTCCCGGATTTTGAATGCCTTAGCCAGGGATCTCAGGGTTTCGAGCAGGCCTTCACTGAAATATTCGTTACCGGGGTCCTCTGAAAAAGCTTTTTCAAATACCTCAAGGGCTTTTTCGTAGTATTGCAGGGCAGTTTCAGGCCCGGAGGTGAGATACAGGTTTCCGATCTGTTTCCAGGTATCGGCCCTATAAGCGTCCAGGCTAAGTTTATCGTCCTGGACAGCATAGAGCCTTTCATATACCTCTATTTCCTTTTCATAGTAGGCTTTTGCAGGCTCCTTTTCAAATTCGGATTCAAAAAGGTCTCCAAGTTTTCGGTAGATATTGGAAACCAACAATTCGTATGTAGAACCTTCAAGCTCCCCGTCATTTTCCTTCAGTTTTTCATAAACCTGAATTTCATCCTTATAGCAGGCTTCCGAAGCTTCAAGGTCTCCAAGCTCAGAAAACTCTCCGGCAAGTTCGTCAAAAAACATAGCAAAATGTTCATCAATATCCCAGAATTCGGGGTATTTATCCAGCAGTTCCAGGAAAATCCCCCTTGCTCTGCCGTAGTTCGCTATGGCTTTTTCTTCATATTCAGGGGTCTCTCCGATTTCTGAATAAACATTACCTAAAATTCTGTACATGTTTGCAAGAACCATAGATAATGGATAATTTTCCGGATCATCCTTGAGGGCATTTTCCAGAATGTCCACTGATTTTTTATAGTACTCCAAAACTTTGTCTTCATCATCCAGGATTATCTGTAAATTACCAAGATAACTCCAGGTGTAACTCAGGTATTGTAAAGCATCGGAATTCCCGGGGTCTTTTTCGAGGATTTTTTCGTATAATTTCATTGCCTGCTCATAGCAACGTATTATTTCTTCGAAATACCCATCCTCCGAACAGGCACTTCCGATAGTCATTACCGAATCATCAAGCCCGCAGAGAAGTTCGGAAGAATCGGTTTTACTTTCAATACTAAGCAGTCTCTCTACTAAACCGATTTTTGTCTCTAAAAGTGGGATTAAGTCTTCGGTTAATTCCCCAATTTTAAAACAAAGCTCCAGATGATCGATTACTTCCAGAAACTTTTCCAGGAACTCGGGATTTTCAGTTTGCGTATTCAGCAATCCCTCAAATGTCCGGACCGTTTTATCCAGCGTCCCTTTTATTCCATTAATATAATCTTCTGCTTCTTCAGAGTCTTCCAGATCAGAGAGACCTTCTGTAATCCCCCTGATTGAACCTTCTATAAACCTCTGGTATTCCTCATTTCCCGGTTCCCCTGAAAAAAGTTCACTGGAGATTTGCAGCCCTTCCCTGAAGAATTCCAGGGTCTCTTCCAGTTCCCCCATTTTATATTTTGCAAAACCTTTCAAAACCAGAATGTGATATGAAATTACAGGGTCTTTTACCTTCTCTGCGATTTTTTCGGCTTTCGCCAGATTTTCAAAAGCTTTCTCAAATCGGTCTTTATCTACTTCATTGGCTGCTTTTCCCACCAGACGAAGTGCCGAGTCCTTCAAACGCCTTGACATATAGATATCATAAGCGCTTTCCTCTAATATAATTAAAGGTCCGAATATCTCCAGCACTACTATTCCAAAATTAATCCCTATCATTTATTCTGAACTATTTCCCCGGTAGCCTAAATTTACATTTGAGTCATTGGACTATGTTATCAGTTATTCAACTGTGCTATTAAGTTATTCAAGTGTACTATAAATTATTCAAGTGTGCTATAAAGTTATTCAAGTGTACTATTAAGTTATCAAACTATACTATTAAGTTATTAAAGTGTACTATTAAGTCATACAACTGTAGTTTTGAGTTATTAATATATACAATTAAATTATTCAACTTTATTTTTGAGTTATCATGATATACATGCTGGTCATCGAACTAACCTTTTTAGACATCAAAGTACTGCAACTCCAAACTTCTTCCTTTTTTGATCGATTTTCAACAAAAGTGTAAAAACCGAACCTTCAAAGGAACGAAATCCTGAATTTGATGTTCCGGAAAATATATTGGAATTGCTACGCCAGGAACTTACTCACCTAAAAACAGACCCTCAGCCCTCACCTGACATCCTTTCTTTCAACAAATGATCGATCAGCTTCCTCGAGATACTTATTTTCCCCGGAATAACCGGAAGTTCCTCCGCTGAAAACCAGCCGGCGTCCTCGATTTCCACACCGTCGGGCCGGATGTCCCCTGATTCGTATTCCGCGGTGAACCCTATCATCAGAGAGTTAGGAAACGGCCAGGCCTGGGTCCCGAAATAGGTTATGTTTCTAACCTCGATCCCGACTTCCTCTCTTACTTCCCGAACAACGGCAGCCTCAGCCGACTCCCCTGGTTCAACGAAACCTGCGACCAGGCCGTAGAGCCCGGGAGGAAAATTAGGGGACCTGGCAAGCAAAATCTCTTTTTCTTTTTTGATGAGCACGATCACCGCAGGCGATATCCGGGGGTAGAAAAGTTCTCCGCAATTGGGGCATTTTTTACCTCTTTCTCCGGACATCGGGAGGGTTGCGGTCCCGCAGCGGCTGCAGAACTGGTTGGTCCGGTCCCATTCCATAACCTGGACCGCCTTGTTCACGAGCGAAAAGCACCTTTCGCTAAGCTTCGCATGCGCCTGCCTGAGGTCAAGAAATTCCGTTCCTTCCGGAGCCTCTACACCCTCTTCAAGCTCCACGGAATAACAGTGGACCCCTTCAAGTGCACCCAGGTACTGTTCCCTTACAGCCGAAATCCCAAGCTCTCCAAATACCTGCAGCTTCGGGACAGCAGTCGGGTTTTTCTTCACTTTGAGGAGGATTTCCCGGCCCCGGAAAGCAAACCAGAGCGCAGGCTCCTTTCGGTCTGCGGGAGCTTCGACAGCTATAAGGAATTTCGGGTCAGGATTCATTTTCGTGGTTGAGGAAGTGTTCGTGGTTGAGGAAGTCATGGTGCTCATACTTTTTGGTTTTTATTCTATATTACTTTACTATCCGAGAATTATATTTCACTTATTTCACTTATTTCACTTATTTTATTTTTGCTTTTGCAATAGATCCGGGAATTTGTTTATGAGGTGATTGATTTTCTTTTTGAAGGTCCTTCTGGAATAATTTTAAATATGAATCTGCTTGAAAGAAGAATGGTGATTAAGGGAAGCAGGGGTTCTTCTGGTCCTTTCGTCTTTCCACGGAATTAAACCAGGTGAGATTCGCCTTGAGGGGAGTTTTGATTTGACTGAGAACAAAGATAACAACATAGCTATCTATCTTGATTTTGAAAATCTTGTGATTTCTTCCGAGGAAGTGTACATTTCCAAGGAAAAGCCCCTTTCGCTGGGGCCGATTGTGGATTTTGTAGCAAGCAGAGGCAACATCTCCATAAAGAGAGCTTATGCTAACTGGCAGCCTTACCATTTCAGCCAGTATGAAAGGGCCCTGCTTAACAACGGGTTTGAACTGGTTCACCTCCCCTTGACCTCAGCCCAGGGAAAGAACGGCGTGGATGTCCGCCTGGCGGTGGATGTGATGGAGAACCTTGAACTGTTTCCGTCCATCGACATGATTGTAATAGGGTCTGGAGATACGGATTTCATCCCCCTCCTGCAAAAGATCCGGGCAAGGGGAAAGAGCGTTATCGTGGTCGGTTTTGAGCACTCCGTGGGCAGCCTTGTCAAGAGTAACTGCACGGAATTCAAGTCCCTGAACGAACTGCTGGGAGAACCTGAAACGGAAATCGAAACCGAAACCGAGATGATAGGCCCGCAGGAAATAGGCGAAGAAGAGGAGGAAGAGGAGGGGGACGAGGGAGACGAGGGGGAAGAAGAGGAAGAAGGTGCCTCCGGGGCAGGGGGAAAAAGCATAGATGCCGCCGGCAGGGATGTCATGATCCGGTATATAAAGAACCGGTCGGACGAAGAGCCGGTCCTGATGTCGAACCTCAAGGTTGGCCTGAAGCGCATAGACCCCTCCTTTTCGGAAAAAAAATTCGGATTTTCCTCTTTTAAAAAATACGTGGAATCTCTTGAAGGCGACCTCGTCGAGAGGATAACCCGCAACGAAAAAAGCGTCTACGAAGTCCACCTGGTCGATGCCGGAGATATAAAGACCACCAGCGTAGACGCAACCCAGAAAGCCAAAAAATACCTCAAAACCCTGAAGTACCAGAAAGCAAACAGCCGGAGGGCTGCCCTGTGCAGAAACATCTACAAACATTACAGAGGGGACGCCGAACACTCCATGCAGAGCGTAACCGATCACCTCTATTCCAGAATGGGCTCAAGCCGGAAGATATCAAGAAAAACAATCCAGAAATTTGTCATAACTCTCTTTGAAGGAGGAGCCCTGGTCTATTCCCGCAAAGCTGAAAAAGGCACCCTCGGAGCCCTTAAAGACAGGCCCCTGAAACTCGCAGATTCGATCAAAGACCCCTACATGATAGAAAAAGCCTATATCAAAAGGGTCAGAGAAATCCTGAACAGCGAATTCCCGGACCTGGACGAGAATATAATCAATCAAACGGTGAACCACTGAGTGAGGAGCTCGCCTGATGATATTTTTTTCTCAACATCCAGGGGATACAACACTATTTTTTTTGCAGCTACAAATATAGATGTAGCTCAATTTCCTTCTTTTTTAAAACTCCAAAATACAGGGATTTTTCTCATTTACTCTGGAGAAGAAGACTTTTTTTGAACCGGTTTCCATAAATAGTTTCCATAAAATCAGGCTTCATTCAACGGTTTCCGTAGACAGTTTTCTGTGAGGATTCTGAAGGGATATTTCAGCACTTTTAATCTTGGAAATTTAGTGGAGAAGACGAGAAGATATGAAAGACGTTTCTATATAATGAAAAGAATACTGAAAATTATAATATAATATGAATAATTAATGAAAAATACCTGTAAGGGGGGTTATTTTGGGATATACTAAAACTATACTGACATTACTTTTCTTATTAATTATAGACATTCCAACCGCAAGCGCCGGATGGGAAGACCTTCTTGATGATGCGAGTTCTACCGCAGAAGATTGGGCAGATGAAGCAGAGTATGCTTATGACGACCTGGAAAGAGAAGCAGATAACACTTATGATGACTGGTCAAGAGAAGCAGAATACGCTTATGACGACGTAGAAAGGGAAGCAGAATACGCTTATGACGACGTAGAAAGGGAAGCAGAATACGCTTATAACGACATAGAACGGGAAGCAGAATACGCTTATAACGACAT
>JAENZL010000012.1:17886-51385 GCA_016841265.1 Methanobacteriota archaeon
CAGAATACGCTTATAACGACATAGAACGGGAAGCAGAATACGCTTATAACGACATGGGAAGGGAAGCAGATAACACTTATGACGACTGGTCAAGAGAAGTAGAATATGCATACGATGAAATGTCCGATTTTGAAAACAGTGATTGGGAAGTCTATAAGGATGGAGTAATTGATAACTTTCATTACAACAAAAACATGGGATACCCAGAATATGATAATGGTAATTATCAATTACAAAATGAAATTGACGAGGATGTTGAGGAAATCTGGAACGATATGCCTGAAGATGAGAAAAAATGGCTGGTGGATAAAGCCAAAAGAGAGTCAGTAAAATTCATACCCTACGGGGAAGAAGTTTCTTACAACTCGGAAACAGGGAAATATGAGGTTGCAAACGGGATTGTCGCAATTTCCCCAGAGGAACAAAAAATTGAGGTATATCAACCGTCTACAAAAGAGGTAGTCGTTTTAGCAACCGACTATACTGTAAGTGCAATGACAGGGGGTGTTTGTTGCATAGAGGATATAGAAGAGGCTTCCGTAGAAGAGAACTATGACGGTTCATTTCGCACAAAGTTCAAAGTGAAGGCAAAAGTGGGGATACCAGGGACACCCCTGGCAGTACCGATAGAGCCAAGTTTTGAAGCCGATATTGAACCGGGAACCGGAGAAGTAACAAACGTTGACAAACCCTGGTACTCAAAAGCTATTATCAGCTCGGATGACGAAATAGAAGGAAACAAACTTCCTGAAGAAAGGCAGAAGATAGGGGAAATCGGGATCAATAATTAAAAGGAGAATTCCCAAATCAAAAATTAAAAACCATGAAGAGGTTGGATTCCGGAGATTTATTTTTATAAAAACCAGATTCCTATTTAATAATATTCAGGAATTTTTACCACCTCAAACATTTTTTAACCTCACACCCCATAAAAATAAATATATTTAGAACCTAATTACCAAACATGGATAATACCCATCTACTCCCCACTGTCTTCCTTGCCACAGTTGGGACGATGTATGTGGTACTAGTTGCTTTTACGATCCCTTCGGTCAGGCGTCTGGACAAAAAAGGGGAAGGGATCAAAAAAGTACTAATTCATTTTACGGCATTATCTGTTACCGCTTTTTTTGACATGGCTTATAATGCGTATATTCTTTACATAATGAACGGGGGAAAACCCATAAGCCAGCTCCACATACTTGCAAAACTCTTTCCCTCACTAAGCTATTTTCACTGGATATGGACCTTTACCACCATATCGATTACGTATATCCTTTTCTTTTCATGCGGGCTTCTGTACCTGGTGGTGCTCACACTGCGCTCGATAAAGGTGGAGGAGCTGGAGGCTCAATGGGAAGAAAATGAGGGAGAGATCCTTGCACTTCAGGAAAAAAGAGAGACGGAATTGTCGGAACTCGAAGAGAAAAACACTTTCCTGAAGCAGCTGAAATCCGAATTCTCAGCCGAGTTCAAAGAAGCCCGCAGCGAAATCCGGGAAAAAGTAAAAATTATCATCCGGAAGGAACAACTGCTCCGGTCCGGAGCTGTAAGCGCGGAAATCAGGGAAATGCTCAACCCCGGAATAGAACTCTCATACCCGGAAGAAAGCCCGTTTGAGGGGTACATCACAAGGGCTGAAAAAATAGAGGGTGTGGGAGGTTTACCTGAAGACCTGCTCCGGACCATAAGGGAATACAGGGCCTGTCTGGAAAGCATAGATGAAAAGTTCAGGACTTTCATTCCGGAATATAATAATGCAAAGCGGGAAAGGGATGTTATATTCGAGGCCCTGCAAGAGCTGGAAAATGAGCTGGAGATTTTTGAAGAGGAAAGTGAAGGCCTGGAAAAGCAGTTAAAAATACTGGACGGAACGCTTCCGATCATGCTTTTAACTGAAAAAATAAATTATGTTTTGAAAAAGAGTTCGCCGCAAGCAGCCGGATGGCTAAAGGGACTGAAAAAACCGGCAACTTCTAGCCCGGCGATAAACGAAAGCTGAAAAACATTTCTCTGAAATATCAATTCTGAAATATCACGAAAGTCTCCCCCTGACAACTGCCAGCTCCTCAAAGGAAACCTTTTTCCTTTCTACAATATCCACGGCAAACCCGAGCCTTTCCATCTTTTCCTGCACAGCCTCAACTCCCGTGATCGAGGAAACCAGCACCAGAATTCTCCCCCCCGGCCCGAGGTAATCCCTCACCTCGTCCAAAAACCGGTCCAGGGTCTCCCTCCCACTTGTCCCGCCGTCAAAAGCGTAATTAAGCCAGCCGGGCACTTTTTCCTCTTCCGATGTAGGGAGATACGGGGGGTTGAAAAGAATAAGGTCAAAACAGGCTTCCGGGTTCCCGGGTTTAATTCCCCTGAAAAGGTCGGTGCGGATGACCTCAACCCCGTTTTCCTTAGCACAGCGGGCTGCGTGGGGGTTGATTTCTGTTGCAATTATACGGACGTTTTCGAGGTTTGCCCGGAGTACGGCAGATACAAAACCGCTCCCGGCTCCTATTTCCAGGATGTGCATGCCGGGCTCTGCCTCCTCAAGGGCGGCATCGGCAAGTAAAAAGGAATCTTCAGCGGGTTCGTAGACGAGATCGGATTCCCCAAGCTTTACCCGGGCATTTTTGTATTCGATTTCCACCATGCTTTCTCAGGTTCAGGTTTCAGCTCGGATTTCAAGCAGATTTCAGCTCGGATTTCAGGTAGATTTCAAATCCGATATCAGATCAAGGATCATGTTTGCGACTTCCGCAAGTTCCCCGGGGGTCAGGTTTTCGGCCCGTTTACCCATGAACTCTTCAGGGAGCTGGTTTACGATTTCCTTGACCTCAGGGATTTTGAGGAGGTGATTTGTGTTGAGAATGGAGTTTCGCAGTTTCTTTCGCCGCTGGCTGAAGACGGCTGCCACGAACTTCAGGAAAAAGGCCTCGTCCAGGACTTTGAAGGGAGCCGGGCGGGGGACCAGTTTGATTACGGCGGAATCGACTTCAGGAACGGGCTGGAAGGCGTTTTTCGGGACCTTCATGAGGATTGAGGCCTCGGCAAAGTAGGAGGTATCAACCGTGAGACGGGAGTAATCCTTGCAGTTAGGGGGAGAAACCATGCGTTTTGCGAACTCGTACTGGTACATGAGAATGCCCGTTTTGAAGTTCTTGTGCAGGAGCTTGAAAGTGATTTCCGAGGAGATGGAGTAGGGGAGGTTCGAGACGACCTTGTCGAACTCGGGAAAGTCGAGCTTCAGGACATCGCCGGGGATGATCTCGATGTTTTCCACGGAATCGAAGCGATCATGGAGGACTGCTACAAGAGCAGGGTCAAGTTCGATTGCGAGGACTTTTTTCGCTTTCCTTGCAAGCCTTTCGGTAAGGTTCCCGATGCCGGCCCCGATCTCGAGTACCGTGTCCTCAGATGTCAGTTCGGCAGCCGCAACAATCCGGTCGAGGTAAACGACATCGATCAGGAAGTGCTGGTCGAAGACGCCGCCTTTTATACGGTATTTCCTTAGAATAGAATGAACCAAAGTTGAAAACTCCTTAATGGATAGACTGAATATGATAGCTGATTGACACCGATCGAAAATAACGAATAAAGTGAATAAGGTGATGGATAAGTGAATATGATGGCTGATTGACACTGATTGACACTGATCGAAAATAACGAATAATTTGAATAAGATGACGGATAGACTGAATAGGGTGCTATATAAAGTGAATAAGATAGTGAATTAGCTGTGCGAAATAACGGATTGGCTGAACAAAATCGATCT
Source organism: Methanobacteriota archaeon (assembly GCA_016841265.1). Taxonomy (GTDB): domain Archaea; phylum Halobacteriota; class Methanosarcinia; order Methanosarcinales; family Methanosarcinaceae; genus MTP4. The sequence continues at coordinate 21,653 of JAENZL010000012.1, forward strand.
AAAAAAGGAATAAAGTGTAGAGGGTCTTCAAAAGATCCCCCTCAAGCCGGCCTCTGGCGGCGATGTGGGGTGGTAAAGAGCCTGTACTTGATAAAGTCGTCCTTGAGTTCTTCTTCGATCCTGTGGGCTATGACCTTGGCAGGGTCGTGGAGACTCGGAATCCTTTCGTGGATATCCTGGAAACTTTTAAATTCCCCTTTCTTGCGCTCATCAATGATGGACCACATGAGCTTTTTCCCGATCCCCGGAAGGAGTTCGAGCATGTGAAGGCGGGTGGTGATGGAATGAGCTTCATTGAAGAACTTTACGAATCTCTCTTCCTGGTGCCGGACACAGGCTTCAAGGATGTACGGGAGTTCAAGGTTTGCACCGTGAGTCAGGTCGGAGTGGCTGATGCGCTGTTTTACGTGGTCAATGGTATCCCGGTCTCCGGATCCGATGTAGACCCTTGCCTGGATTTCCGGGACCACGCCGTTCTTGGGGACAAGCTCCATCAGGGTGAACTTCTTGTCGCCAACTGCCTGGACCAGAGGCTTTTTCTGGGACAAGGACCTTGCATCCACTGCTTTCCCGTAAGGGAGATAATCAAGCACCCATACGTATTCTTCCCTTTCACCGGAATTTTCCCCGCCTTTTCCGGAAGGCCGAGGACCTGATGAGCGAGAGCCTCTTTCGGGGTGAGGCCTACCTGCCGAACGTCTGTCAGAAAAAGATTTACCATTGGCATTTCTGCCCATTTGCGGTCCACCCGACTGTGATTTTTCGTCTCTCATCAGCACCCATCCTATATATAAATTAACCCCAAAACGTATTTACAACCGAGATACTTCCGGCTATCTATGTTCTCGGGATATTCCCAACTTATCATAAACATTAACAGAATATTCCCCATACGGAAACATTCCTCTAACGGAATTTCCCTTACTGCATGACCGGGATATTCCCAACTTTTAATGATCGTCTTCCGGATGGTAAAGTCTCCAGCCTTCAGGCAACCTATACAATCCCCCGGCGATGCCAGATTCCCCGGTATTAAAAGACCACCCGAGCTATGCGGATATCCTCCGGGCAGGGAATTCCTTAACCTTCAGGATAATCCCTAAGGTCAAGATGTTCCCGGAAACTTAAATATATTTTCCCAGGTTTTCAGGACAACCCTCATGAATAACAAGATAAAAACTTCTATATAGTTTATTCTATATAGTTTATTCTATTTCTTTTATTCTACTGCCCCTTATTCAGTCTATTGCCTCGGCTACTAACTCGAGTATCTGGTCCAGTTCCTCATTGCTGAGGGTATACTTTTCTTTAGCATAAACAGCCCTGAGTTCATCCCTGGACTGTGGCATGAGATCGGCAATCCGAACCGCGATAACAGGCTTCATTTTTTCAAGTTCAAGCAGCTTGTTGACCAGCCCCCGGGATTTTACAGAACTGGTTTTTGCAAACACCTCCGCGTGGTGCAGGGCTTTTCGGAACTCATATGCCACTTCCAGATCTCTCTCTCTGCGCTCGTCCGCAATCTCGGACAGCATTTCCTTGACTTCAGCCAGCGTCAATAATTCTTCATTCAGGACTTCCTTAACTATCATTGGAATACACTCTTGTTGGGCTAGAATTTCAGGTAGTTATCGCTTTTCAGGGCAATCTACTTCAATTTATCTTCTGTCCTTCCCCTAATAAGCTACTATTAATTTCCACCTGTTAACTTTTCTTAAGCTTCAACCTGTTGACTAATTCGACCATCCGGAGATAAGTCATTTGTATGTTTGACAAACGATATATAATTATAGATGCATCTGGATATCAAATGTCACCGGACATCAAATGTCACCATATCTGCAATTATAGATGATTCTGAATAAGCTGAAACCTTATATTTTCAAAAGCAACTCTGGCATATCCCCTCTTTGAAAATATTTATTTGCACATCTCCGTTTCCTATCCTGAAGGCTTCCTACCTTAAAAAGCAAGTCAAAGGTTGTGCTATTATTTTTTAAACTGCTAAGTAGGGAGCTTAAACGCTACACAAAAATGCTATAGGTAAACGACGGGGGATAAAAGTGGGTTAGGTTATATTAAACCTAACATCTGCACTGTGCTTAATTGTATTTCTGTGGTTTCAGGTGCTGGGGCAAGGACAGAACTTCCTTCATAGCGTTGCCGCTGCGGACCTTGAGTAAATATGCCCTTCCGCGCTGCCCGACAACCTTGCCGGTAGAACCCTGAAACTTGGCATTGGGCATGCCCTTCTGGACACTCGGGTCAATATCGATGTGGACCATCTGCCCTTCTTCGAACTTCTGGATTACCTTGATTACAGGGGAAATTCCTCTCTCACGAATTGTCTTTTTTAACTTGTACCTTGTGCAACGTCTCTCACCGTGGGAATTTGTCATCGCATGTTCCTCCTTTAGAATGCTCGATTAATGTCAATTCTTTCTAATAAGATCTTCTATCTAATAAGATAAATATTATTTAAATAAACCTGCCATACCATGAAAATTTGGTCGGATGCAGGTCCGATTCAGATGTGTCCCCGATTCAGCCATTGCCTGATACAGATTATATGAGTCTGATTCGGACATCCGGTCTGATTCAGATACTGGTCTGATTCAGATAATGAATCTGACTCGGCTATAAAGCCGGAGTCAGATATAAACTTAATTCAGACATCTGGTCGGGTTCAGATATAAACTTAATTAAGGTATCTGGCCAGGTTCAGATATCGACGTTGATTACGTCAAGCTCTTCCACATGCGCAGGGAATCCTAAAAGGCCGCTGAGGCTTGGGTTTGTCCTGCCCTCGTCCCCTGAAACCAGCTCTTTTACATAGAGCCCGCCTTCGCAGTGCACAGTGATAGAGGCATAGCCGGAATCGGTAAGCTCTTTAAGTTCCATTTCATGCACGCGCCTTTTCCGGACCAGGTCGGCCCGTCGGTGCGCAACACGCGTGGGGGTTTGCTGAGCTATCTCAGTGCCACTTAGAGTTTCAAGGCAGGATTTAAGCTTTTCCTCTGAAACAGGCTCTTTAAATGTAACTTTAAGCTTATAAGCTTTATCCGCCTTTGAGTTCTTCAGGGTTTCGACCATACCCTTTGCGACAAATTTCAGGTCCAGTACCTCGACTTTTCCTGCTGCCTGCTCATTGATCTCCGCCATCAGTTTCTCAAGGTCTGTCGAGCGTTTTTTTGGGGATTTTGCTTCCACCACGAAGGGCCTTCCGCTCCCGAGCATCAGGGCATCAATGTCCTCCCTGCCCGAACCGTGGAAAGCCGTATCCACAGCCTGGAAAGCTTCCACTACAGGATCCTTGATCAGTTCGTCCACGGATTCGGGGTACTGCTTGCCCGTGAAATTGCAGATCTCGCAGCCTTTTCCCCGACATTTCCGGCAGGGCCAGCGGGTCTGGGGGATGCCGCGAATCATTTTCCTGTACCTACCGTAGACATAGACAGACCTGACCTGAAGCTCCAGTTCCTCCTTTGTAAGGTCAAGGGTAATCACTATGTCCGGGTTTTGGAAATCAACGTCTTTTCCGACCTTTCCGGCGATCAGCTTCCCGACCTCCCGGTTGACTTCGGTCTTCAGCTGCTCGGCATAAGAGGTCCCTGTCTCGGCCCAGAGGATTTCTTCGTTTTCACTCAGAAGCCCGCTCACCTTCGTGCCCACGAGGAAAGTTGAGTAATCAATGCCTTCAAGCTGCCTGATCGCTTCATCGGCCCAGGTGTCCAGTTTCCGGAACAGGTCAAGGCAGACACAGCACTGCTCGTCCTCGCCTTCGATTCCAAGCGTCTTTCTGGCGTAAGCACTGCATGAAGCAAGTTCCCTGAGAAGGGTGTCGTCGTTTTCAGCTTTATAAACACGGTCCCCTTCCAGGGCAAGGGTCAGCTTAACGGCCTGACCCCGCTCCATATTGCTGAGGCCTGTAGATAATTTTGCAAACTGGCGGCCCATACAGTGGTCACAGACAGGGCCTTCCTGAAGTATCTTTTTTGAAATTTCCAGTACATCCATTTGGTTTCACTTTCTTGAGAGCTCTTTCGGGGTAGCAGGGAAATGAGTAACACGATAAATGATTGGTAAATGACTGATAAATGATTGGTAAATGATTGATAAATGACTGATAAATGACTGATAAATGATTGATAAATGATTGATAAATGACTGATAAATGACTGATAAATGATTGATAAATGGGTGAAATTAAAGATAAAGGGTAAATATCCAGGTAAGCGTTTATCCTGATACAGGGAACTGTGATATAACGTTTTTTATCCGGCTTCCGAAAAGACAGGCTTTATGGGGGTTTCCACTCCCTGAACCCACCTGCCTCAGTTTCAACCCTTTAAGCTGAAACTTTGGGTTCAACCCAATCGACTGCAACTTAATTTTCAACCCTGTCGGCTGCACATTCACTCTCAACAGCAGGCTCGACTTCAGGTTCCAGCCTATCAAGTTCGTTGTGAATAAGGGTTATGCAGTGGTTGGAATGCAGGGAAATCGGACCCACGGAGATAATTTTCGCTCCGGCCCCGAGGATTTCTTCTTCCTCTTCTTCGGTAACCCCGGTGTGGTCCCCGAGGATAAAGACAGGGTCCGTAATTTCCCGGGCAACTTCCCTTATATCTGCTCCGTCTTCCCGGAGGTAGAGCAGAGTGCGCCCCTTAAACTGTTCCAGCAGGGTTTTCAGGTCACCCCTGCGGACCCAGACGCCTGGTGTGGACCGGACCTCATACTCAGAAGCCTCCTTTTTGAGGGCTTTCTGGATTAAAGAGCCGCTGCTGCGCTCATCCGGGTTCAGGTACCTCAGGGTCATGCCGTCAAAGCGCACGATTTTCCCGGGATCGGGTTCCCCGAGGAGGAGCAGGTGTACATTTACGTCTCTTCGCATCCCGAAGGAGAGAAAGAGGGCAGAACTCACACAACGGCAGAGGATGTCCATCCGGCCTGCCGAACCCGGAAGGTCGTTTAAGGGAAAATCTCCGCTTGTCATTGCCTTGTGCCCTATAATAACGATATCGCGCATGGAGGCACTATATTTACGTAAGGGATATAAAAGATGTATGCATGTTCACTGGCATAGCCCGGATAAGGTAATACTGGAAAAAATAAATCATACGGAAAAAATCAGACTGGAAAGAACCAGACTGGTAAAAAACAGATTGGATGAATAAAACACACCGAGAAAACAGTTATAATAATTAAAAAAATCAAGATCCAGAAAGGGATAAGGATGAAGATACTCGCAATTTCCGACCCCCACGGGGACTATTCGAAAATGAAGGCAATCATGGAACGGGCAGGAGACTTCGACCTTGCAGTCATCGTAGGGGACCTGACCAATTTCGGCCCCGATGAGAAGGTCGAGGAACTCATGGAGTTGTTCGACAAACCCGTGCTTGCAATTCCAGGGAACTGTGACCAGAAGAGCATTCTGGAAGTCCTGGACGCCTCAAAGGCGACCAACCTCCACGGAAAATCCGAACAGATCGGGAAAATCCGATTCATCGGGCTCGGAGGCTCGAACCCCACCCCCTTCAACACTCCCTTCGAAATTCCGGAAGAAGAAATCGAAAGCACCCTTGAAGGAATGGTCTGCTCCGCGGAAGCCGCCGGGACCTGCGGGAAGGTCGTGCTCCTGACCCACGCCCCACCTCAGGGGACCTGCGACGAAATCCCCTGTGGGCACGTGGGCAGTACTGCCATCCGGAAGTTCCTGGACAGGGTGGACCTTATAGTCTGTGGGCATATCCACGAAGCCAGAGGTATGGAAAAGGTCGGAAAAACCACAGTGGTGAACCCTGGAGAAGCCTGCAAAGGTTCCTGTGCCATGATAACCATTGAGGAAGCCGAAGAGGACAAACCCATCGAAGTCGAGCTTATAGAAGTCTGAACCTGCTTCAATCCCAAATCCCTGACTCCTGTTTTGCCGGAATTTCGGCCGGGCTTTCAGGGAGACTTTTTTTCTCTTATTTATCTCCTGTTTCTTTCTATATTTCCCCCTTTATCCCTCGCGGAAATATCAGGTAAAGGGAATGCTTAAATTAAATAAAATTCCAAACCTTACATATGGAATTTTATGAGGTTGAACGACGGACGTAATCCAGGATTTTGGGTTTGACCCGGTTTTTATCGATTTCCTTCAAAAATTGGCCATAGCTTTCCTTATAGGGATACTGATCGGGATCGAAAGGGAACACCGCAGCCAGACTCACGAGATCTTTGCAGGAGTAAGGACCTACAGTATAACCTGTATTACAGGGATGCTTACCGCCCTCCTGACAACCTCAACGGGGTCAGGAATCGTGTACATAGCTGCGCTTTTCTTTGCGGCGATCTGCTGCATAATCACCTACACAAAAATCACCATTTACCAGAGGATAGGTGTGACCAGTCCCATCACCCTTTTCTTCATATTCATCCAGGGAGTGCTTGTAGGATACGGGTACGGCCTCTTTGCAATCGTTTCCGCAGTTGTGGTGAGTTTCCTCCTGATACAGAAAAAACCCCTTCACGAGTTTGCCGGGAACCTGACAAGGGAGGAGCTCCTGAACGCTATGCAGTTCCTGGCAGTGGCTTTCATCCTTTATCCCGTGATGCCTGAAAAAAAGATTTTCGGGCTTGTAGACCTGAAAACCGCAATCCTGATCGTTGTCCTGGTATCCCTGATCAGTTTCCTGAGCTACGTGCTCCTGAGAAAATTCGGGGCAAAAAAAGGGCTCTGTTATTCCGGTTTCCTCGGAGGCTTTGTGAACAGTGAAGCTACCACCGGAGCTCTTGCCGGGATCTCAAAAAAAAGTTCAGGGATGGCAGAACCCGTACTTGTCGGAATATTGCTCTGCAACACCTCAATGCTTATCAGGAACCTGGTAGTGGCGTTCATAGTTGACCCGAGCGGGAAGACGACCCTTTTAATGTTACCGCCCCAGCTTGCAATAATCCTCCTCTCAGCCCTCTTTGTGCTCAGGAAGAACAAAAACCTCTGCCCTATCGGCACGGAAACCCTTGAGATCAAGTCTCCTTTTTCCCTTGTGCCTGCTTTCAAATTCGGAGCCGCTTTCACCCTGATCCTTATCATAGGCAGCACCGCCAATGAAGTGGCAGGCACTGCCGGGATCTACGCAACCGCCCTCGGGGCTTTTGTCAGCAGTTCGGGAGTCATCGTGTCCATCACCCTGCTTGCCGTAAGCGGGAACATCTCCTACATGACCGCAGCAAACACGGCCGTCCTGGCAAGCCTGATAAGCACAATAAACAAGATCCTGCTCAGCAAGATATCCGGTTCAAACGAACTGTATTCCATTTCAAGGACAGTTTTCGGGCTGATAACCCTCACAGGAGTTGCCGCACTGTTCTTATGGAGCTATGTGAGCAGCATGTGAAGGGAAATAAAAGGGCTGAATAATCTACATTCAGAAGGCGAAATCCGGTATTGCACCAAAAAATATCTATTATGTGCTTGAAGCATCCTTATATGCAATAGAGCATTTGAAATGCACTTACATAAATTATATTATACCTTATATCATACCTTATACCATACCTTAACCATACTTTATATCATACACCAATCTCCAGAAAAGAAAAGGTTGGTTGAAAGACGAATAATCAAAGCAACCTTAAAACCTGAAAATTCATTCAAGCAAACTCAAAAAAAATAGAAACAGAAAAGATCAAAATTCCGGACAAAGGTCAAACTCCCGGAATTTCCATATAAAAGAGACTTGGGGAATGTATTGATGAAAGCAAAGATCATTGTTTTGCTCCTCGTATTGAGCGCCGTGCTACTTTCAGGGTGTGTGGGAGACGAACAGCCTGCACCGGAAGAGAATCTGACTTCGGAAGAGAACCTGACTACTGAAGAGATAGGGACGCCAGAAGAAAACGAAACTTCTGAAGAGGAAATGATTCCTGAAGAAGAAGTAACACCAGAAGAAAACGAAACTTCTGAAGAGGAAATGATTCCTGAAGAGGAAGTGACTCCTGAAGAGGAAGATGCTTCCGAGGGGCCAACAATCATAAGTCCTGAGACCAGTGTAAAAACTTACACCATAAGAATAGATAACTACAGAGCAACTCCTGCAAGCCTTGAAATCAAGAAAGGAGATACCGTTGCTTGGATTAATTTCCAGGACAAACTTTTCACCCTAGTCAGCGAGGAAGGGCTTTTTGAGAATAAAAACCTAGTATACAGGCGCAGCTACCCCTATACCTTCAACGAAACCGGAACTTATAATTTCAGCGTCCTTCCGGGCAGTATGGACGTCACCGTAACCGTAGAAGAGCCCTGAAAAGGAAACAGTTCTCCGGAATATTTTCCAGATCCCGAAAAAACATTCCTTTCCACCGGAATCACAGGAAAAATGTTCCAGCCGCCTGAATGAAATTCAAATCGGAGGAGGAAACCCCTCTTCCAAAAAAATCTTTTTTATATTTTCCCTGACTACTTCTCAATCTATTTTCAAATCCAAGATGCCCGATTCCATTGTCCGGACCAGGCTATCTTGCGTTTTCCCGATGTCATTCAAAATATATTCACGGAAATGTTATTATTTATAAAAGGCTTATATTAAAAGGGAGTAAGAAAGGAACTGCCAGAAAGGGGTGCGATTCAATCAGATAATGGGGTCAAAACAACTTAATCCCGATTCTAAAACTGATAACTATTCCTTTCAGAACCTCCAACGAGAAACTTTCAGGATATCAAACTGACAAACTTTCAGGCTCCTTCGACGGTAATCCTTCGGATTCCCCGGCGGTAATCCTTCGGATTCCCTGTCCAAAAGATCCGGAAAAAATCAATCCGTATGCCGTAATTCCGGTTTGTTCGGGCAGTTATGGATAAAATGACCATTACTGTAAAATACGATATCAATGAATAGCATTGCAGATGACCCTTAAAACCATAATGGAAGGCACGACAGAGGTTTTAGTCCCTGTCCCGCCTCAGGATGCGGCCTTCCCTCCCTCTGCGGCACCGGTATTTTATAACCCGGAGATGGAACTCAACCGCGACATCAATGTTGCAGCAACTGCAGCTTTCGTGGAAAGACTGCTCGGGAAGAGGGATATGCAAAGGGAAGAGGTCCGTTACGTTGATGCCTTTTCCGCATCGGGAATCCGGGGGCTCCGGGTTGCTGGAGAAGTAGGGATCCACGCTACCCTGAACGACTGGAGCCAGGAGGCATTTGAGCTAATTCAACAGAACATCAAACTCAACGGGCTGGAGGAAAAAGCGGAAGGATGCCGGAAGAATGCAAACGTACTGCTCCACGAGAAGAGATTCCACATTGTGGACATCGACCCCTTCGGGACGCCTTCCCCCTTCCTGGACGCAGCTTCCTCATCGGTCTATAACCTGCTTTCGGTTACGGCAACAGATACCGCCCCCCTTTGCGGAGCTCATCTGAATTCGGGGATCCGAAAATATGCAGCCGTGCCCCTTAACACGGAATTTCACAGTGAGATGGGGATGCGGGTCCTGCTCGGGGCCTGCGCCAGGGAACTTGCAAAACACGAAAAATCAATGGTCCCCCTGCTCTCCCATGTCACCCGGCACTACGTCCGCAGTTATCTTGAAGTGCGCCAGGGAGCAAAACAGGCGGACAGGACCCTTAAATCCGTAGGCTTCCTCGCCCACTGCCCGAAATGCGGTTTCAGGCAACCTGTGGAGGGACTGGCCGTGCACATCGACCGGGAATGCCCTGTCTGCGGAGCCCGCACGAATATTGCAGGTCCACTCTGGCTCGGCACCTTAAGGGAACCTGCATTTTGCAACGAGGTGCTTGCCGAAATGGAAAAGCGTCCTCTCAGGACAAAAGAAAAAGCCATGAAGATAATCAGCTTCTGCAAGGACGAACTCGACATACCCATGTTCTACGACCAGCACGTAATCTGCAAGGAACTGGGAGTTTCGGCTACAGGCATCGAAGGTTTTCTCGAAGCCCTGAGAGCAAATGGGTTTGAAGCCTCACGTACTCATTTCAGCGGAACTTCATTCAAGACGGATGCGCAGATAACGGAAATTAAAAAAATAATCCGTTCCCTGTGAAAAGCCCCAAAAATTCAAAGCATCCCGGAAGCCTAAACCCCTCAATCAAGTTCATAAATCTCAAAAGTCTCATGAGAACTCAAAAATCTCAAAATTCCGGAAAGCTGAAGCTCAGAGAATAAATTGGAACAGATAATATCAAAAAGAAGTTTTAAGATAATAACTGTCTAAAAATCATACAAAACATATTGAATGATAATAAATATTTGGATCGGTAAGATCCAGAGGCAACCCGCCATAAGGCACTCCAATGTGATATTATGTCCGACGATGATGCAGAAAAATTGTTTTTACAGGAAAAACCAACTCTTGCACTGCTTATTATAGGCTCGATGGAAAAGACCTACGCCTCCGTTATTTCAAAAGAGATAGATTCCACTTTTGCCCATACCACGAGGATCCTCACCAAAATGGAACAGTGCGGACTTATCAGATTCACATTAGAGGGGCGGATCAAATTTGTTGAACTTACGGAATACGGAAAGGATGTCGAAATTGCCCTCAAGGAGTTTCGGAATGTCATCCGGGAATCAGCCCCCCCGGAAGAAGCCGAAGCAGCCGGAGAAGTGGCAGCCACGGGAACAGGGGAAGAAAGCCCTGGATCTGCGGCTGGAAAAGCGGTAGAAGAAGCAGGGGAAGCCGAAAAAATAAAGGAGCTCGACCCGATAAATAAGGAAATCCTTGTGAAAATCAGGAACCTCAAGGAAAAGATCGAGAGCATCCACCGGGAAACTCTGGAACAGGGAGACAGCAGGGATATGATTTCCCGAAAACTGGGCCCCTACAGCCGGGACATCAAAAAACTCAAGAACATGATTGAAACAGCTGAAAGCCCCATTGATGAAATTGTTACGGAATCCCTGGAAGAAAGTTCCAGCCTCTTTGAATCTTACCTTAAACATTGATTACTAGATTTGAGTTCCTTAAACGTATGATACCTTTAAACGTATGATACCTTTAAACGTAGGTACCTTAAATATAGGTACCTTAAACGTATGATACTTAAACGTAGGTACTTTAAACGTAGGTACTTTAAACGTAGGTACCTTAAACGTAGGTACCTTAAAAGTAGGTCCTTAAACGTAGGTACTTTAAACGTAGGTACCTTAAACGTAGGTACCTTAAACGTAGGTACCTTAAACGTAGATACTTTAAATGTATGATACCTTAAACATGAGATCCACATCATAAGTTAATATAAGCCCTGAAGGTTGAAACTCAACTTCACAAATGGTGCTCAGCATTATATTGGAATACATTACACTTTTGGTACCCGCCTAATACGTTCACATCCAGTTTTAGCATTCAGACTCTCCTTAAAATCGGGAACCATTTTCATTTGACTCAACGGAATTTAAAATTCAAAGTTGATACGGCAGGAAGAACATGAAAAAAGTAGTCATACTGCAACCCATATATGGAAACCGGGAAAGGGCAATTAATTCCCTTAAAGCCCTTATTGAAAACGAATTGAAAGAACTTGAAGTGAAGTTTGAAATATCAGTTGCCTCTGACCAGTGGGCGGAGATAAGCCTTGAAGGGGAAGACGAAGATGTTTCCATAAACTTCCTGGTTTCGAAATACGGAACCCCTGCCAATAAAGTAGAACCTGGAAAAGTATACAGGGGTTTTATCCTGGCCGTCGAGGAAGATTTACTCGTGGTCAACATTGGCATCCCTGTGAGGGTCGAAGCCAGGGAGCTAAAGGCCCTGGGCAGCGGGAAAGCAAAACAGCTTGCTTCAAGGTTCGGGCTGATTCCCCACCTTCCGGCAGAAATCGAAATCATTGAAAGCAAAGGCAACCGGCACAGAGCAAGATTCAGCAAGCAGCAACTTGACCTCTGGTGGGAGTGGAAAAAGGCAGGTACGGACAGGGTAACCATAAATGCTGCTACCCGTTCGGAGATAAAAAGCGCAATCAAAAAGACCGGACACGGCAAGGATATTTACGAGATCGAACGCCTGGGGCTCATGGAACACGCAATCGTCTGCCGGGAAAAGACAGACGGGCCGGGGATCGTAGCCGCAATAGGCCCGCTCCTGAACTCGGAAATGGGAGTCGTGATAAGAAGCGCCGATTGATCGACATCCTAACAGCCCCGAAATATTAATACTTATTTTTCCAGACAACGGAAGGCTGGAGGAAAAATTAAAAGAGAGTTATATAAATGGTGTTTAAAAAACAGAGGATGTTATAAAGGAATTTACAGAAAATAATTTGACTGGAATCCGGGCCCGTGCTTCACTGGTGTAAGCGAGAACCTTAATCAGGGATACTGCAATAAACAATCTTAGTAAGGAATCATAATCTGGATTATGTAATAGAAACATAATCTGGATTGTGTAATAGAAACATTATCAGTGATCTTAATCAGAAGCCATAGTCAGAGCACCGTGACCTCAAACATGCAGTGTCCGTGCCCGGTTCCATAGCATTCTATTTCTCGAACCCGAAATTCCCTGCCCAGTTTCTCACAGAGAACACCTTCGATGAGGCCTTCACTCAGGGCACAAAACGGCTTTCCTATAATGGGCATAGACTCGGCCTTGAAAGGGTCTTCAATAAGGAGGGAAAGAGGTTCGGTTTTGAGTATGGAGAGCCTTCCGTTTCCCCCGGATTCCAGGAAGTATCCGATTTCTTCCAGAAGCCCTTCGAGGGTTTCTGACTCAAAAGCGGATGAAAGGTGGACACCGATGTCGCATCCGATCTTTTTTACAATAGGGACATTATCAATCCCGTAGGCTTCAAACCCGAAGCGTAAAGCATGGTAGACGGATTCCATAAAGGAAAAACGGTCTTTTTTCCCGTTTCTGGCAACCTTTTCCAGCAGACTGTTATAATGTTCATGGACAGGTTTCTGGGAGCAGCCCATGTAATGGGAAGTAAGGGAATAAATCTTCCGGCGGCGGTCGGCAGGGTCAACCATTTCCTCTACAAGTTCAGTGGTCCTGAGGTTGTTGAGGTGTACGGAAATTGTGGACTTTGCCTTTGCCGTGTATTTAACGATTTCATCAAATGACCTGGAATCTTCCCTGAGGAGATTGAGAATTTGCAGCTTTACCGGACTGTCCACCGCAACAAGCCCGGATTCCGTGCAAAAAAATTCTGTTTTATTCTCAAGCCTTCCCATAATATCTTTATATAAGTTGTTTTTTGAATATATAAAACGTTCGCATGGTTGCGAATAATCAATATTGATATATAAATATGAAGTTATAAATTGTGAAGCTTCAGGTTCCCTTCCGAAGAAAGCTCCGCCCCCGGATCGGATGAATCCCCCGGCAAATAAATAAAAATACCAGCCTCTCCAATTAACAGATAGCAGGAAAAAATCGGGGGGAAAACATGGGGTTAATCAACCGAATGGAAACGGTCTTCAAGTCAAAGATGAACAAAGTGCTCAACAGAATGGAAGATCCCAGGGAAACACTGGACTATTCCTACGAGAAACAGCTAGAAATGCTTCAGGATGTGAAAAGGGGTGTTGCCGAGGTGACCACCTCAAAAAAGCGCCTTCAGCTCCAGCGGGCAAAACTGATGCAGAGCGTGGGCAAACTTGACTCCCAGGCAAAAGACGCTGTAGCGGCTGACAGGGAAGACCTGGCAAGGATGGCCCTTGAACGGAAAGCTGCCCTCATGCAGCAGATAGAGGGCCTTGACACGGAAATTTCCGAGCTTGAGAAGCAGCAAGAAAAGCTCATTGCCTCCGAAAAGCGTCTCTCCACCAAGGTCGAGATCTTCAGGACCCGGAAAGAGTCCATAAAAGCCGGGTACTCCGCAGCCGAAGCCCAGGTCCGGATCAATGAGTCCGTGACAGGGATCAGCGAAGAGATGGCAGATGTGGGGCTTGCAATCGAGCGGGCTGAAAACAAGACCGAAGAAATGAAAGCCCGGGCTGAGGCTATCGACGAGCTCATGGAAGTCGGGACCCTGGAAGACCTTACAGGTCCCCAGGACGATATCGAGCGGGAACTTGCAAAAATCAGTGCCCAGACAAATATTGAGTCCGAACTCGCCAGACTCAAAGCCGAAGCGGGCAAAGAACCCGAAAAACCCGAAAGTAAAGAAGCAGGCAAGGGGGCAGAGAAATGATAATCAGGATTATGGGAGAAGGCCAGTTCCGGGTACATGCTGCCCTCTTTGACGAACTGAACGTGATGGACAACCGAATCGTGGACTTCGTTGCCGAAGGGAAAGCAGGGGAGTTCAAAAACGAACTTGCAAAGCTGGTAGCCGTTATAAGGACAAAAGGAACCGAAATAGCAGCTGAAGAAATTCTGGAATCGGATATCATCGTGCCCCCTGAAGACCTCAGCCTTGAAGAAGCAAAAGACGTGTTTAAGGGGACCGGGATTTTCGAGGATTGAGCAACTGCCGCGTTTGCTTCGGCTTTCAGGGATATGGTTCTCAGAGGTGCAACCCTGGAATTGCAACCCTGAATTGCAACCCTGAATTGCAACCCTGGAAGTGCAACCTTTAAAGGTACGGCTTCCAGAATACATTAGGTCAGATTTACCAAAGGAGCGGTTGCCAATGACACGTGGGTAACTGCCAATGATGTGGAAGCAACTTTTAAAATTAAGCTGCTGCTCCTCAGGAACGGAACAAGGAGAATGAAAAATAAAAATAGAGATCGAAAAAGAAATAAAAATAAAAATAAAAATGTGGGAAGAGTAAATTAGCAGGCTTCAGGAGCCCACATTCAACGTACAACAATTACCGGAACTTTTGAGTGCCGGGTAACATTCTCTGCCACACTGCCGATCAGGAACCTTTTGATCCCTGTCAAACCCTGTGTGCCCATTATTATCAGGTCAATACCGTTTTTCTCTGCATATTCAAGGATCTGTTCGGCCGGGCTGCCTTTCAGCAATACTAGCTCCACCTTGACTTCAGCTCCTGTTCCGGCTTTTTCAACATATGCAGTCGCAAGTTGCCCTCGATCAGTCAAATATTCTTCAAAAGGTTCTGCCCAGCCCATGACCTTCCCTGAAACTTTTGCATGCTCATCGGAAACGACGTACACAGCGCACACTTCAGCACCGCTTACCTTCGCAATATCTATTCCATGAGATACAGCTCTTCTGGCGTTTTCCGAACCATCAGTTGCAATCAGGATTTTTTTGAAAAGATTCCCCATTGTATATCAACTCCCCTTAGCACTATACTATAAAATATGCATTATTACTATTAAAATTTCATCCCGGAGGGTCTGATTTCTGCAATAAAGGGCTCAAACAATTAACACATATAACATTGAGACACATGTAAAATTAATTCACAAAAACAGTACCGGAAAACTACGAATTGAATTGAAGTTTAGGCAAGAAATATATTCATTCGGGGACAAGTGAAGGTCAATAAAGGAGAATGACATGAATTCCAGATTCCTGACAAAATTGTTTACATTAGCTTTGATTTTAGTCCTGTTATCCTTCAGTGGTTGCGTTGATAACAATGAGGAGGACCGGACACCGGAAACTGAGAGTATAGGACAGAGCAAAGCTTTCGTATACGGAACTGCTTCCGTGGAAGAAGTGCAGGTAGAGATGAAAAAGACGGTAATCCCGCCCGAAATAAGCATCTCTGTAAAAGGTAACCTGCCCGACGGCTGCACCGGGATTGACCGAAAGAACATCACGATGGAAAAGGAAAACGGAAACATCACAATTGGCATACCCACTATAAGGCCTGCTGATGCGGTCTGTACCGAAGCCCTGGTGCCTTTCGAAGAAAAGATCCCGCTTGATTTTGAAGGCTTTGAGGTCGGCAACTATACGGTATCCGTAAACAGGGTCGAAACAAGCTTTGAACTTACTGCTTACGATGTCGTAGCCCCGGGAGAAAGCTACGCCCCCGGAGAAAGCTACGCCCCCGGAAAAGTAGCTGTAGAAAACGTAACGGTCATAATGACAAGGTCCATTCCTCCGCAGGTAAGGGCAGTGGTCTCCGGGATGCTTGCCGGAAACTGTGAAAGGATCGATGTCGGGAACATATCAATCGAAAGGCAGGACCGGGTAATCCTTGTGGAGCTTCCAACCCTGAGCCGGACAAATGTTCCCTGCACCATGAACCTGGTACCCTTTACGGAGTATATCCCGATCAACATCGAAGGCTTTGAACCGGGAGAATACACGGTCTCGGTAAACGGGGTAAACAACACCTTTGTCCTGGGTGATTACGGAATTCCCTCCTTACCATCCGAACCATCCGAACCATCCGAACCATCCGAACCATCCGAACCATCCGAACCATCCGAACCCTCAAATAATGCTTCAGGCGAAGATGCGGAAACTTACGGGCTTATTGAAGGAAACATCCTCTTTGAAGACCTTGACGAAACGATCGAAGACGTTACTGTTTACATCCGGCTTAACGACGTAAGTCTTGCGGATGCCCCTTCCACAATGATCTCGGAGACCGTTATTGAAAATGTGTCGGTGAGCCCTGAAGAAAATAAAGTTCCTTTCATCCTTGGCTTCCCGGAACTTGTGGCAAACAGGACGTATTCACTCTATGTCCAGGTAGATGTTGATGGAGACGGGAAAGTCTCAAAGGGAGACTACGTAAGCACGATGCACAACGGTGTGCCCACCGACCAGGACACGGTAAATATGGACGTGACGGTTGAACGCGTATAAGCAGCCAAAAAACAGATAGAAAACCGTCGGAAACTAAGGAACAGGAAATTTCAGGATGTGAAAAATTAGAAGAGAACTAAGGAGCAGGAAATTTCAGTATGTAGAAAATTAGAAGGGAATTCCCCACAGAGGATACCATTTTTCCACATTTTTTTCAATAGGTAGTTCCCGCTCCATCCCTGTCCTTAGCCTGAATTCCATTGGAGTATCCCTTTTCTTTCCCGCAAGCGGCACAAAAGGATAATAGCTACCCTGCTTGAAATTGTAGATCCAGTAAACCACTTTTTTGCCGGTATGCCCCCCGGCTTCCAGACCTTCGAGATTACCATCACCCTCAGCCTCAAAACGGTAGATTGCACAAAGAAGCTGCTTCCCGAAACCGTGTTCTTCAAGGGTCTGGCTTACCAGGTGGATGTTTGCGACCAGGTCTTCGAAGTCAGGGTCTTTGAAAATTGCCCAGAGAAAATTGTATTCATCTTTTTCAAGCCGGAATTCGGTCCCGGTTTCTTTTGCGCCGTATTCCAGAAGCTCCTCAATCTCTTTCCGGGCGCTGGTGTAGGCGGAAGCTTCGATGGGCTTAAAGCAGATCCCCGCCTTTCCGGACGGCTCCAGGCCCATATTGGTTTCCAGGGTTATGCTGGCCGTGGAAATCGCAAAAAGCTTATCAGGCCGTGATTTCGGAAGGCTGCTCCTCCCAAGGACTGCATCCACGAAATCCTTTAGCCCCATTTTAGTTCAACTCCATCTTCTTCTCCATTTTCCCCAGATTCCTCTTCTTCTCCATTTTCTCCAGATTCCTCTTCTTCTCCATTTTCTCCAGATTCCCCATCTTCTTCATCTTCCTCTCCCACATATTTCACATATCCCACATCTTCATTTCGCCATTCATTTCGCTTATTCAGGCCAACTCCTTCTGGATCTTCTCAAGGGCTGCAAGCCGCTTTTCCACCGGAGGATGGGTGGAAAAGAGGTTCATGAACGAAGAGCCGGAAAGGGCAGGGATAATGAAAAAGGCATTCATCCCCTCGACCTTCCGGAGGTCTTCCGTGGGGACTTTCTGCATCACCCCGCTGATCTTCATCAGGGCGGAAGCCAGGTTCGAAGGCTGCCCCGTGATAACTGCCGAACCCCTGTCTGCAGAAAACTCCCGGTAGCGGGAAAGGGCACGGATCAACAGGAAACTGACAAACCAGACGAAAACCGAAACGAACCAGACCAGCAAAATGCTCCCGCCTTCCCGCCTCTGCCCCCCACTTCCGAAATAGAGGCTGTAGCGGACAAAATAGAACGCTATGGTAGAAATAAAACTGGCAATAGTCATGACCATCACGTCCCGGTTCTTGACATGGCTCAGTTCGTGGGCAAGCACGGCTTCGAGTTCGGCAGGGGTCAATTTGTCAAGGATCCCCGTGGTGACCGCAACCACGGCATTACTGGGGCTCCTGCCGGTGGCAAAGGCGTTCGGGACCGGAGTATCCACAATGGCAACTCTTGGCTTAGGGATATCAGCAATGGCACAGAGCCTGGTTATCGTTTCGTGCAGGCGTGGAGCCTCACTTTCGGAAACGATATGAGCCCCTGTCGTCCAGAGTACCATCCTGTCCGAGTAAAAGTACTGGATTGCCATGAAAGCCCCTATAAAGAGCAGCATGAACGTGGGCGGCGCCCCGCTGTACGAGAGAAACACCAGGAAAAAAAGATAAACTGCCGCCAGAAGAAACATTGTAAAAAGCATCCTGCCCTGTAAACCCCAGTCCTGTTCCCATTTCCGTTTCATGGATTTTCCCCCGGTTTTTATTGTGCATCCGCAATTTTGCCGATGTAATTTTTCGTTATATTTTTGTTTATATTTTATTCTTCATCTTATTTGAACCAGAACCTCAGGAGGGTCAGGTAAACAAGTTGTAAAAAAGCTGTAACCGCAATACCAACGTGCAGATAAGTAAGCTGTAATCGCAATCTCAATGTGTATATAAGTAAGTTGTAAATGCAATTACCAGAACTCAGTCATTACCGGCAATCCAACCCCCCAATTAATGAAAACACCGATATCTTTTTTATCATAAAGGAATTCAAAAGATTCAGGAAAAAATTCGAATACCTTTGTTTTTCTGATAATAAAAAATTGATTAAAGGTCCAAGCCATGCAAAACATCCTCTCAGTCCAGTCCCTTACAAAAAAATTCAACGACTTCACAGCCGTGAACAGTATCAGCTTCGACGTCGAAGCCGGCTCGATCTTTGCGTTCCTCGGCCCGAACGGTGCAGGGAAGTCCACGACGATCAAAATGCTCACAACCGTCCTGAAGCCCACAAACGGCGAGATCCGGATTAACGGCTTCAACGTGCTAAAAGAACAGGACGAAGCCAGGGCTTCTTTTGGGATCGTTTTCCAGGACCAGAGCCTGGACGACGAGCTTACGGCTTACGAGAATATGACCTACCATGCGGTGATCTACAAGGTCCCGAAAAAAGAAAGGGACGAAAGGATCCGGACAGCCCTTGAAATTGTGGGACTCTGGGAGCGGCGCAAAGATTTTGTGAAAACCTACTCAGGGGGGATGAAGCGCAGGCTTGAGATTGCGAGGTCACTTGTCCACTACCCGAAAATCCTTTTCCTGGACGAGCCCACGGTCGGCCTGGACCCCCAGACTCGAAAAGCCATCTGGAGCCATATCCAGACCCTTAACAAAGAAAGAGGCATGACAATTTTCCTGACAACGCACTACATGGAAGAGGCCGAAGCAATCGCAGACAAAATCGCAATCATAGATCACGGGAAAATCATAGAAACCGGAACCCTGGAAGAGATAAAAGAGAGAAATGAGACCGGAACCCTGGAAGAAGCTTTCCTTAACCTGACCGGAAGGGACATAAGAGACGAAAATGGAGCATCGAGGAGTAAAATGAGGCTTATGGGTGGCATGCACGGGAGGCGGAGACATTGATCGAAGTAATCTACATCCTGTGGCTGCGGCAGCTCAAACGCTACTGGCGCTCAAAAGCCCGGCTGATCGGCTCCCTGGGACAGCCCCTCCTCTTCATGGTTGCCTTTGGCTTCGGTTTCGGCCCCATGTACGCCCGGGCCAGTGGTGGGGCAAATTACATGGACTTCCTGGCTCCAGGGATCGTTTCCATGTCAATCCTTTTTACAGCCGTCTTTTCAGGCCTGGAAGTTATCTGGGACCGGCAGTTCGGCTTCCTGAAAGAGACTCTAGTAGCCCCGATCACCAGGACGGAAATCATGATCGGAAAAACCCTCGGAGGGGCAACCATCGCCATGATCCAGGGCCTCGTAGTCTTTGGCCTGACCTACCTGCTAGGGTTCAGGGCCGCGAGTTTCGGAAGCCTCGGGCTTGGCCTGCTTTTCATGTTCCTGATCGCCCTCTTCTTCACGGGCATGGGCCTGACCATAGCCTCGAAAATGAAAGACATGCACGGTTTCCAGCTGATCATGAACTTCCTGATCATGCCAATATTCTTCCTCTCAGGCGCCCTCTTCCCCCTGCAAGACCTGCCCCCTGCAATCTACTTCATCAGCAGGATCGACCCCCTTACCTACGGCGTAGACGGCCTCAGGGGAGCACTTACCGGGGTCAGCACCTTTGGCGTGTACACC
The DNA here is from genome assembly GCA_016841265.1 of Methanobacteriota archaeon. Taxonomy (GTDB): domain Archaea; phylum Halobacteriota; class Methanosarcinia; order Methanosarcinales; family Methanosarcinaceae; genus MTP4. The sequence goes on from JAENZL010000012.1 coordinate 41,968, forward strand.
GACCTTGCTGCAATCGCCGCGCTGTCGGCATTCATCTGTACGATAGGAGCCGTGTTGTTTTCGAAGATTGAGGCTTAAGTTGGCCGCTTCTTTAGATATAAATAAAAACGTATAATTATATACTACTCTGTTGTAATTCGCACCATCGTGTATAATTATATACAACTTATACATGATTTGATCATGTGTGCCGAATTTACTGATCGGGAATTCGTTGCTCACTCAGCAGATTTGACGGCAGATTCATTGAACTGACAATGCATAAAAAACTGAGGGATCTGAGAGATCTGGGGGACCTGAAGCACAAAACCGAGGTATAATAATTGAGCATGTTAGGAATTTCCGAATTTTTAGTCATGGGAGCATTTCTTGGCCTCGTTTCAGGAATGTCGCCAGGTCCGCTGTTAGCTATAACGATCTCCGAAACTCTGCAGCACGGCAAATGGGAAGGAATAAAGGTTGCAATATCCCCTTTGATTACAGACTTGCCAATAATTTTATCCGTATTGTTCATTCTGTCACATTTGGCAAACTATAACTCCATTATCGGAATTATTGCGTTTTTTGGTGCATCATATCTTATATATTCAGGAATGGAATCGCTGAAAATCAAAAAAGACAGTGTGGATATAAAGTTAGAAAAAAAAGATGCCCTTAAAAAAGGAGTTATTGTCAACTTCGGGAATCCGCACCCATACATATTCTGGCTTTCCATAGGCGGACCAATAATATTCAAGAGTTTAAACACAAATGCCTGGGCTACAATTCTATTTGTATCTGGTTTCTATATATTTCTTGTAGGATCAAAGGTAATTGTTGCGTTACTTGTAGAAAGGTCAAAATATTTTATCAACAGTAAATATTATTTTTCTATCATTCGCATTCTGGGAATTGCGCAGATTGTATTCGGATTAACTTTTATTAAATTGGGCCTGGATTCATTAGGAGTACTTTGATTTTATTCTCTATTTTTCACGTCCAAGCTGCGCCACCCAAGCTACGCCAACCGAGTTTCGTTTCGGGGTCATCTACAGTTTATGAGGAAAGAAAACAAAAAGTAATACCCTCATTTTGTCTCCTGAAGGCTTCATCGTCACAGGCAAAAAGGGCCGTTGAAGGAGGCAGAGAGCGTACTGCCGATTGGCCAAAAGGAATTATCACAGCTTGAAGAGGCAAGGACCGGTTCATCAGGTTATTACTTTGGAAAGAGGTTACAGGTATGAATAAAACACCTGCTGGGGACTGTTTCCGAAGATAACAAGTAACAGGAGCGAAGATAACAATTAGGGGGGATTAATTCGGATGCAAATCAAAGTTCTTGTGGCTTATGCTTCCAAGTATGGTTCAACGCAGGAAGTGGCCGGGGCAATCGCGGCGACTTTGCGCGAAAGTGGCCTTGTGGTAGATCTTGAGCCCATGCGAGAAGTAAAAGCTCTTGAAGAATACACCGCGGTCGTGCTGGGCGCGCCACTTTACATGCTCCGCTGGCATAAGGACGCGCGCGGTTTTCTATCGAGGCACCGTGAAGCCCTTACGGAGCGGCCAGTAGCCATTTTTGCGCTCGGACCATTTCATGATGAGGAAGAGGAGTGGAAGGAAGCGCGCGAACAGCTCGATGAAGAGCTTGCGAAGTTCCCATGGCTTACACCCATCGCTATTGAAATATTTGGCGGCAAATTCGACCCGGCGAAGCTACGTTTCCCTGACAACTTACTTGCACTTCTGCCGGCAAGCCCCTTACGCAAGATGCCAGCAAGCGACGTGCGAGATTGGACAGCGATCCGTGCCTGGGCGAGCAACCTTGCCACGAAGCTTCAGCCTGCTTTGCCACACTAATTCACATCCTGGCATGGAGCCAGCTATGACTACCGTCCCCTAAAGTCAAACAGGGAATTCAAGTTCAAGTCCCACAGGACAGTGGTCTGAACCCATAATTTCCGGAAGTATCGATGCAGACTTTACGTTTTCCTTCATATTCTCACTAACGAAGAAGTAATCGAGGCGCCAGCCCACATTCCTTTCTCTTGCACGGGTTCGCATCGACCACCATGTATAATTCTTATCTTCCTGATTGAACATCCGGAAGGTGTCGAGGTAGCCGGCATCGAGGAATTTGTCCATCCAGGCCCGTTCTTCGGGGAGGAAACCGGAGTTGGTCTCGTTTTCCTTTGGCCTTGCCAGGTCGATTTCTTTGTGGGCGGTGTTAACGTCTCCGCAGATGACGAGCTTTTTGCCTTCGGCTATCAGGGCGTTTGCGTAGTCAAGGAAAGCGTCGTAAAAGACCATTTTGTAGTCCAGGCGCTCCCGGGAGGCTTTGCCGTTCGGGAAGTAGATGTTCATGAGAGTGAAGTCGGCGTAGTCAGCCCTGATGAAGCGGCCTTCACGGTCAAAATCCTCGATCCCCATACCGGTCTCGATGTTCAGGGGTTTTTCCCTGGAAAAGAGACCTACCCCGCTGTAGCCCTTCCGCTCGGCGGAGACGAAGTAGTTGTGGTAGCCCGGGATGTTCTTGGCTTCCCTCGGGAGCTTGTCAGGGGAAGCTTTGGTTTCCTGGATGCCTATGATGTCGAATTTCTGCTCCAGCAAAAGCTCAAGGAAGCCCTTTTTCATAGCAGCCCGAAGCCCGTTTACGTTCCAGGAGATGATTTTGTAGTTGCCTGGCATTTTTGTGTCCTCAAGTTTCCTCAATGTTTACTATCTCAATATATCTCAATATATCTGGCAACTCGGTAATATTTGTAATGTCTCACAGGATAAAAAAGCCGGGATCTCAGCTATGAACTAAGGAGGTCGACCGGAAAAGCTATATGAATTATCATTTTAAGTTTTTTACAATTTTTTTGTTTGATGTCTCTAATTATTTTTTTAGACACTGTTGTATAAAAACGCAAGTTTTTTGTACGATTTAAATTCTCACTGTGTATTGAATTTCTTGAGAATGTATTATTCCTTAGTGGATTGTACATAATCTTACCCCTTGAAACAAAGAAACACGATAGCAATCCAGAAATTACCTGTACGTGCTCAATTTCTAGATAACACCGTCAAATAAAGTTCAAAATCAAAAAAAACTTTGCAGCTAACCATAATCCAGATAGTAGATACAAATTGCCTGATACGAATAATAACTTTTATTGTAGTGTTTGTTATGTGGAAGATAGAAAGAATCGTTATACTCTTTTTTGCATTGATGCTTGCAATCAACCTGGCAATCGCAGGCAATGTAGCTGCTGAAACGTTTTATGTGGATGACGACGGAACGGGAGATTTCACTACTATCCAGGCAGCCCTGAATAACGCAAGTTCCGAAGATGAAATCGTCGTCAAATCAGGCACGTATACGGAAAATGTAGATGTGAATAAAACTGGCATAACAATAAGATCCGAATCAGGAAACCCTTTCGACACTATAGTTCAGTCAAGCAATAGTGGAGACTTCGTTTTTAATGTTGCGGCAGACGGAGTAAAAATTAGCGGGTTTAACATAACGAGAGCTAGGGGCCCCTGGTGTGCCGGAATCTATCTTCAAGGAGTTAAAAATTGCAGTATCGAAAATAACGAATTATCGAACAACGATCACGGCATCTATCTGGGTAATTCCAGTAACAACACGCTGAGCAATAACAAAGCATCGAACAACGAATGCGGCATTAGGTTGCGGGATTCCAGCGACAATTCCATCTACAACAACTACTTCAACAATACTAATAACGCTTATTTTGAAGGCACAAATATCGACAACACCTGGAACACGACCAAAACCGCCGGCTCAAACATCGTCGGAGGCTCCTACCTGGCCGGAAACTTCTGGGCAAACCCGGATGGTACGGTCTATCCAGAGGGAGCCGAGGATATAGATCATGATAGCATCTTTGATTCCCAATATAATATTGAAGGCAGCGGATTCATCGATTACCTTCCACTTCAAGAACCAGGACCAAAGACAATTACCGTAAACAACAACCCACGCCCTGTTGCGGACTTTGAATTCATAAAGGCTGCGGTAAATGCTGCCCATAATGGTGACACTATCCTTGTTTACGCAAGCACGTATACGGAAAATGTAGACGTGGATAAAACTAACATAACAATAAGATCCGAATCAGGAAACCCTTTCGACACTATAGTTCGGGCAGCTAGTAGCTCAGACGATGTTTTTAACGTTAAGGCAGACGGAGTAAAAATTAGCGGGTTTAGTATAACGGGGGCCAGTGACGGGCGCAGCGGAATCTACCTTGAAGGAGCCGAATATTGCCTTATTGAAGATAACGAATTATCGGAAAATGATATTGGAATCTATCTGACAGGTTCCAGTAGAAACACACTTAGCAATAATACAGCAAATTTGAACAACTATTGCGGCATCTGGCTGTATTCTTCTAGCAGCAACACACTTTCAAAAAATACCGCATCGAAAAACATCAATTACAGCATATCTCTTTCTTCTTTGAACAGCAACACGCTTTCAAAAAATACCGCATCGAAAAACATCAACTATGGAATATATCTTTCTTCTTCGAGCAACTCCAATATGCTTGAAAATAACATCGCATCGAACAACGATTGCGGCATCTATCTGGATTATTCCGACAAGAACACGCTGAACGATAACACAGCAAACTTAAAAAACGATTTTGGAATCTATCTGGATTATTCCAGCGACAACACGCTAAACAATAACCATGTGCTGGATAACAACGATGGCATTTTTCTGGAACATTCCGATGAAAACACCCTTACTGACAACACTGTAAATTCAAATGGACGCGGAATCTATTTGAATAGTTCCAGCAACAATTGTATTTATAATAATGATTTCAACAACAATAATAACGCTTTTTTCTCAGGCACAAACCCCGGCAACATCTGGAACACGGCCAAAACCCCCGGCTCAAACATCATCGGCGGCTCTTACCTGGGCGGAAACTTCTGGGCAACACCGACCAAAAACGGCTTCAGCCAGATCCACAAGGACAAAGATGGAGATGGCATTTGTGATGTAGCTTACAACCTGGGTGAAGGAAACATTGATTATCTGCCTCTGCTCATCCCTTCACCCCTTCCAGACACTATCAATGACCCATGGGGGGTACTAGAATATGTCACTGAAAACTTTACCATTTCCTGCAAATATTTTAAACCCATGTGCTCCAACCCGCCCCCTGAAGTAATTGTGAATGAAAGCGTCTCCTTTGAGGTTTCACCCCCGTCTAACGTGGTCGTCTACAAAAACGTGACTATTCAGGTAGGTGAAGCTAATTTTTCGAGCAACGAGAGCAATTTCAAAGATGCAACAATCGAGTTCAGGGTTGAAAAGAGCTGGGAAAACAATATTACCAACGGCACAATCAATTTGAAAAGGTATTCAGAGGGGAAATGGGACGATCTTGAACCTCCAAAGGTCGGTGAAGATGAGAGTTTCATCTATTTTAAGGCTGAAACTCCGGGGTTCTCTTTATTTACTATTTGTGATAAAGAAGAACTTGGAGGAGAAGTAAGGAAGGTAGAGTCTGAATGGAAGCCACTAGAAAATGACACTGAAAACTTTACCATTTCCCTAAAATATTTAGATACTGGGTACTCCAATCCCCCCGGTATAATTGTGAATGAAAGCGCTTCCTCTGAGTTTTCAGCCCCGTCTGACGAGATCGTCTACAAAAACGTGAATATACAGGTAGGTGAAGCTAATTTTTCGAGCAACGAGGACAACTTCAGAAATGCAACAATCGAGTTCAGGGTTCAAAAGAGCTGGATTCAAGAAAACAACATTAATGAATCCACAATCGTTATGCGCAGGTTTTCAGAGGGAAAATGGGAAAATCTTAACACTTCCCTTCTTACCACTTCAAAGGTCAGCAATGCAACGATTGAAGAAAACAACATTAGCGAAGACAAAATCCATTTGGAAAGGTATTCAGAGGGAATATGGGACTATCTTAAAACTCCAAAAGTCAATGATTATGATGATTACATCTATTTTGTGGCTGAAACTCCGGGTTTCTCTCCGTTTGACATCTTTGGAAAGGTACTACCGGATGGGCTAACGAATGATGTTCGCATTTTCTCGACAGCGTATCTTTTAATAATTTGTCTCGGAAAATTTTTTGTGTCGAGAGAAAAGGACCAAGATAAAAAATAATTCATTTTTGTGATTATTCCAATATTCGGCAGAAATACATAAATGAGACATCTATCTGTACAGATGAATCATTTTAGGGGAGGCAACTCCTCTATTTTGCATTTTTGGGCATTAATATTATCCTTATTGTGTCCTGGTGCTGAATGTAGGATATATGTTCTATTAATCAAGTTTCGTTCATCAATTTTTTGAATAACTCGTCACTCCATAATTTTTTAAAATCCTCGTCATTTTTTGCATATTCCTTCCATTCCGGATAAACTTTTATTGCGTGTTTTAGATCATTAAGTGCCTCTTTTTTCTTTCCGTTCGTACAGTAAATACAGGCACGGTCGTAGAGTGCATCTTTGTCGTCAGGGTCTGTTTCCAAAACTGTGTTATAAACTTTTAAGGCGTCCTCAAGCCTGCCTATTATGAACAAAGATTTTCCTTTGTTAATCATTGCGTCTGCATTCTCTTGATTTATTCTTAGAGCCCTGTCATAAGCCTTCAGAGCATCTTCGTGCTTATCAAGACTGGAAAGGGAGGCTCCCAGGCCAATAAATGAGCCTTCGTGGTTTTTGTTTAGGTCAGTGGAATGTTCAAACATTTTTCTGGAACACTCATATTTTTCTCTGTTAAAATAAGCGATTCCAAGGTTGTAAAATAAACTGTAAAGAAGCTGATATTCAGGTTCAGCTTTTTTTGCTCCAATACAATTTTTTGCAGAAAGTTCAAGGAATTCAAACTGCTGATTTTTTGTGTATCGAGAATACGCTTCAAGAGCTTCTGTATAATACTTTAATCCGGTCCATGTTTTTGCCTGGAGTTCTTCTTTTGAGATGTCATAAACTATCATGAAGGCAAGTTCCCGGATTTTGCTTATAATCTGGTCCCCATCACCATTTTGAATATTTTCACGGCTGGTGTCCCAATAAAAGACTTCATTACCCTCCATCTGTGCGGTAAGACGGATACCTGATTCACATTCCTGCAGGTTTCCTGTGATTCGTCTCCCTGGCCCTCCCAGAGGCCACAATTGTTTGAGGACAACAGCCAAGTCTCCAATCGGTAGGTTCACCCCACCGATGCTAAACTCTCCTACACTGGATATTTTAGCTTCAAGACATTCCCTATTAGGGGTCACTTTTGGCAATATTATTTTTTCGGGGTTTATGTTGGGGTAGTCGTTACAGTGAATCTGATCAATTCGACGCAGTTCCAGAATAAGGGAATCTGAGATTATTTTTTCATTATATCTCTTTTCGGAGATATGGATGTCGAAGGGTGACACGACAATCTTTTCATCTTCTCTGGACATCCATATAATTAGTTTGAAAATGAAAGTTAAAAGAGTTATAGCTACAAGGAACTGAACAATAGAGAATATTAAGTTATTAATAGAGGATATTGAGTCATTAATACAGGATATTAAGTTATTAATAGAGAATGTTGAGTTATTAATAGTGAATGTTGAGTTATTGGCAGTCTCCAGTAGAAAATTCACCCCGTAAGAGCCAGTGAGGGTCTGTTGGAATATAGGAATTGCTGATTGTGCGCTTTCAATTAATTTTTTGATCATTACTTCCTCCAGTATGACCCCTCACTCGAAGATAAAAATACGGCCTTACATCCATGTAAATATCACAATTAAATATGCGTCTTATCCTAATAAAACATACAGTTGAAGGATGAAGTGAGGTCCAGATTTTGTAAAGCTTTTGTTCCCTTCTCTTTTCTCATGTCTCTGCAGATGACAAGTTTTTTGCCCTCGGCTGTCAGGGTGTTTGCGTAGTCCAGGAAGGCATCGTAAAAGGCCATTTTGTAGTCCAGGCGTTCCCGGGAGGCTTTTCCGTTCGGAAAGTAGATGTTCATAAGGGTGAAGTCTTCGTAGTCAGCCCTGATGAAGCGGCCCTCACTGTCAAAATCTTCGATCCCCATGCCAGTCTCAATGTTAAGGGGTTTTTCCTTAGAAAAGAGACCTACCCCGCTGTAGCCCTTCCGCTCGGCAGAGACGAAGTAGTTGTGGTAGCCGGGGATGTTCTTGGCTTCTCTCGGGAGCTTGTCAGGAGAAGCTTTGGTTTCCTGGATGCCTATGATGTCGAATTTCTGCTCCAGCAAAAGCTCAAGGAAGCCCTTTTTCATAGCAGCCCGAAGCCCGTTTACGTTCCAGGAGATGATTTTGTAGTTGCCTGGCATTTTTGTGTCCTCAAGTTTCCTCAATGTTTACTATCTCAATATATCTCAATATATCTGGCAACTCGGTAATATTTGTAATGTCTCACAGGATAAAAAAGTAGGGATCTCAGCTATGAACTAAGGTTGCAAACCGGAAAGTCAACAGGGATCATCATTTTTAAATTAGTTATAATTTTGTATTGACATCTCTAATTATTTATTTAGAACCTATTAAATAAAATCGTAAGTTTTTAGTAAGATTTAAAGTCTCACTATGTATTGAATTTTTTGAGTATGTTTATTCCTTATTGGATGGTGCATAATCGTAACCCAGGAAACAGAAAGATGCGATAGCAGTCCAGAACTTACTTGGATGCACTCAATGTCTCAATAACACAATCAAATAAAGTTCAAAGTCAGAAATAACTTTGCAGCTTACTATAATTCAGATGATTGCTACAAACAATAATTATTGCAGTGTTTATTATGTGGGAAGTCAAAAGAATCAGTATAACTTTTTTAGTATTGATGCTTGCGTTCAACCTGACAATTGCAGGCAATGTAGCTGCTGCAACGATTTTTGTGGATGACGACGGACCGGCAGATTTCACGACAATTCAAGCAGCCCTGAACAGCTCAAGCCCCGGAGATGAAATCATCATCAAACCAGGCACGTATACGGAAAATCTAGACGTGGATAAAGCTAACATAACAATAAGATCCAACTCAGGAAACCCTTTCGACACTACAGTTCAGGCAGCCAGTATCTCAGACCACGTTTTTCATGTCACTGCAAACGGAGTAAAAATTAGCGGGTTTAGCATAACGGGAGCTAGTGCCATCAATTGTGCCGGAATCTATCTTGAAGGAGTTGAAGATTGCCTCATTGAAAATAACATAGCATCGAACAACGAGTACGGCATCTGGCTGTACTATTCGAGCAGCAACATGCTTTCTAATAACACAGCATCGAACAACGACGACGGCATCCGGCTGGACTCTTCGAGCAGCAACACGCTTTCTAATAACACAGCATCGAACAACGATGACGGCATCTGGCTGTACTATTCGAGCAGCAACATGCTTTCTAATAACACAGCATCGAACAACGACGACGGCATC
>JAENZL010000012.1:51395-58618 GCA_016841265.1 Methanobacteriota archaeon
TTCGAGCAGCAACATGCTTTCTAATAACACAGCATCGAACAACGACGACGGCATCTGGCTGTACTATTCGAGCAACGATAATACGCTTTCTAATAACACCGCGGACTCGAACAACCACTACGGAATCCAGCTGAGGTTTTCGAGCAACGATAACACGCTTTCTAATAACACAGCATCGAACAACGAGTACGGCATCTGGCTGTACTATTCGAGCAGCAACACGCTTTCTAATAACACAGCATCGAACAACTACTACGGCATCTATCTGGAAGCTTCGAGCAGCAACACGCTTGAAAATAACACCGCGGACTCGAACAACCACTACGGCATCCAGCTGAGGTTTTCGAGCAGCAACACGCTTTCTAATAACACTGCGGACTCGAACAACGACGACGGCATCTGGCTGTACTCTTCGAGCAGCAACACGCTTGAAAATAACACCGCGGACTCGAACAACGATTACGGCATATATTTGCGGGACTCCAGCAACAACACGCTTGAAAATAACATAGCATCGAACAACCAATATGGAATTTATCTATGGGATTCCAGCGACAATTTCATCTACAACAACTACTTCAACAACACTAATAACGTTTATTTTGAAGGTACAAACCCCGGCAACATCTGGAACACAACCAAAACCACCGACTCAAACATCGTCAGCGGTCCTTACCTGAGCGGAAACTTCTGGGCAACACCAACTGAGAACGGCTTCAGCCAGACCCACGATGACACCGATGGAGATGGCATTTGTTATGTGGCTTATGACCTGGGTGGAGGGAACATTGATTATCTGCCTCTTCTCATTCCTTCACCGGAAGAAACTCCAGAACCCAAAAATGACGGTGGTGATGATCCTGATCCTCCCATGATTCCAGAACCTTCTGATGAACCTACTGAAATCATAGCAATTACTGAGACTTCACAGAAGTATGTACAAGAAGGTACCAGTGTAAATTATGTGTTTCAAAATCCGGAAAACTGTATTGTAGCCGTGTCCTTCATACCTGAAAATACTGTGGGTTTCGTGATAGCTAAAGTAGAGATGCTTAACGGCTTTTCCTCTGAGGTTTTAGCCCCACCTAAGTGTATCGTCTACAAAATCATGAATATCAAGATAGGCAATCCTGAATTTTCAAGCTTCGAGGGGAACTTCAAAAATCCAACAATCAAGTTTAGGGTTGAAAATGCCTGGATTAAAGAAAACAACATTGACGTGTCCACAATCACTTTGAACAGGTATTCAGAAGGAAAATGGAACTCTCTTCCCACTTCAAAGGTCAGTGAAGATACTGATTTCATCTACTTTGTGGCTGAAACTCCGGCTTTCTCTCTTTTTTCTATAACCGGTAGAACAATAGATATTCCTGACCCTGGACCGGAAAAAAAAGGATACTCGGAATATCCAGTTCATGAAAAAAGTAACTCAGTCCCCGGTTTTAAACTCTGGAACGGAGTATTGGGACTCCTTATTTCAATCATGGTTAAGAGGAATTTGAGGAAATGAGCCAGGAAAACTCGGATTCCGAAAGGGGATCAGAGAACAGGACGAGAAAACTCTTAAAATTAGAAATTAGCCAGAGAGCCTCAAAATTATACGAGAAGATAAGGTCCACAATGGAAAAACCCTCTGTGAACTCCTTCTACAATAAAATTATCAAACCGGTAATTTTCATATTCATTGGGTGTGTCATTACATCTTGTTATGCGCACGTTGTTGAACTACTAGAAGCCGAGAAAGATATCGAGGTGTATTTTATTCAAGGAGATGCTTATTATGAACGGGGAGAAGAAGGGGAATATGAACGTTACCAAGATGCATGTATAGAATACAGGAAAATTATCGACATTTCAGATAACTTCCCTCATAAAAAGGCAAGGGCTCAATACAAACTAGGTGATGCACTTAAAAAGCTTGCTGAAAAGGAAAATAAGGAAACGAACCTCAGAAATGCAATTGAAGCATATGATCAATCATTGAATTTTTATACACTTAATAAAACCCCACGTTACTATGCAATGGTGACTAGCAACCGTGGAGGTGCATATAGCGGGCTTTCTGAGCTTGAAGCCAAAGAGAAGAATTTGTTCAAGGCTATTGAGAATTATAATGAAGCTCTAAGAGCTTATGAATCCTTGATGAGTGGTGACAGCGAAGGTTACTCAATCAGTTATGCAATAAACAAGAACAATAGGGGCAATGCATATCTTAATCTCGCTAAAGTCCGGGATAAGAAGAATAATACGGAATCCGCTATCATTGACTATGAAAGCGCATTGAACATCCTGGCAGGAAAAAGGGAATATACGCAATATTATGCGACTTTAGAGCACAACCTTGGTTGCGAATACTTAAGTTTGTCTGAGTTTGAAGATGAAAAATCAAATATTAAAAAAGCCATACGCTGCTTCGAAAATGCCTCTACTTGCCTTACCTGTGAAAAAAATCCTTTCGAATATATGCTAATTCAAAACTCTCTTGGAGGAGCATATCTTGCCCTTAGCGAGTTTGAAAACAAAGAGAATAATATCTGGGAAGCTATCATAGCGTTTAATAAAGCCGAAGGATTCTTTAGAAATGATTATCTGCTTAACGATTATGCCCAGAACTATGGACAAACTCAGCTCAATCTGGGCTTGGCATACTGTTCGCTGGCTGAAGTCCGGGATAAGGAAAGCAATGCCGGAAAAGCCATCAATTATTATAATAAGTCTCTAAATATTTTTACATTCATCGATTATCCGATAGATTACGCAAAAACTCAAAATAAACTTGGAAATGCGTATCTTTGTCTCTCGGAGTCCGAAAACAAAGAAGAAAATGTGAGGAAAGCAATCATAGCTAACAGGATTGCTCTGGATATTTTCTCTGAAGCCGAATATCCCGTTGAGTATGCAAGGACACAAAAAAACCTGGGAGACGCTTACCGTGCCCTTGCTGAACTTAGGGATCCAAAAATGAACCTTAATGCAGCTATTGAAGCATATGAAGAATCTTTAAGAATTAAGGATATTAAAGACTATCCAGGGGATTTTGCAGAGATACAGGAAAGTCTTGGGGATGCGCACTTTGCCCTTGCCATTGCAGAGAATAATGTAGAGTATCGCAAAACAAACCTTATCAGCGCTCTCGAAGCTTATGGGCAGGCTTCGGAAGTCCGGCCACCTGAAAAATACCCCGAAATGTCTGAAAAAATCCAGCAGAAAATCGAAGCTGCGAGAAAAGCTCTGGATTCCTTTTAGTCCCGAGAATATATATCCGGGGGTCTTACAAGAAGAATAAAGGCCCCGAAAACTTCTCTTTTTAAATATTTAAACTAGGTCTTGCAAATTGATAAAAATGGCTCTTTTTTGAGGAAGTTATGCAAAAATGATTTAACTTTTTATAAATAAGAGCGTAAAACCCCCAGGTCTTTAGCCTGGGGGATATAAGCGTAAACTTAACCCTTATTCCGTATATACATTTCTAAAGTTTCCCTGCTAACTTCTTTTTACGTTTACTAGAACGTATTTAAACAGTTAAAGCATATGGTGACATGATGTTAAAAGCCTATAAATTCAGGTTGTATCCTACAACTGAACAAAAAACAATGATAGCAAAACATATAGGTAGCTGTCGATTTGTTTTTAATTGGGCTTTAGAACTAAAAATTAAATCATATCAAGAAGAAGGAAAATCATTTTCCAGATTCGACATTAATAAAATGATTCCTGAACTAAAAAAAGAACATGAATGGTTAAAGGAATCAAATTCTCAGTCATTGCAAGCAATGACTAAAAATGTAGAAAATGCTTTTACTAAGTTCTATAGAGAAAAAGCAGGTTTTCCAAACTTTAAATCAAAAAAGAATCAAGTTCAATCCTTCGAAATACCTCAACATTACATAGTTGATTTTGACAAAAATATAGTAAAACTTCCTAAAATAGGGGAAATTAAAGCTGTCCTGCATAGGAATTTTGAAGGTAAATTAAGAACAGCAACAGTATCCAGAACTTCAACCGGAAAATATTTCATTAGTATATTGGTGGATGATGAAAAGGATTTGCCCGAAAAGCAAACATTCACAGAAAATAATACAGTAGGTGTTGATGTTGGAATAAAGGATTTTGCTGTTTTGTCAAATGGAGAAAAAATAGATAATCCGAAATATCTTAAAAACTCTTTACAGCGTCTTAAGGTAGTTCAAAAACAATTAAGTAAGAAGGTTAAAGGCTCTAATAACCGGAAAAAAGCAATAAAAAGGCTTGCTAAAATCCATGAAAAGGTAACAAATCAAAGAACTGATTTTCAGCACAAAGTTTCATCAAGATTAATCAGCGAGAACCAAGCAATAGCGTTTGAAACTCTGAAAGTCGAGAACATGGTAAAAAATCACTGTCTTGCACAGGCTATAAGTGATGCTTCATGGTCAAGCTTCATTACAAAAATGGAGTATAAAGCCGAATGGTACGGAAAAACCATTCTGAGAATAGGACAATTTGAACCATCAACAAAGTTGTGTAATGTTTGCGGCTATCATAATAAGGACATAACTCTAGAAATAAGGGAATGGGTTTGCCCTGAATGTAAAACAAAACATGATCGGGACATAAACGCCGCTATAAACATTAAAAAGTTTGCTTTGCAAGATCAAAATTTGATAGTCATATAATCCCTATGGAACGTGGGGTTAAGCTTGTGGATTCGTCTAGGTTGCTAGGGAAAATGAAGCAAGAAGCCCGTTAAATCTTTAGATTTAGCGGGTAGTTCACATAACCTTATACGTATTCGAAATAAGAATTTTTACATTTCTGTGATCGAGTGTTAGGATTTTAAGCCGAAAAACGGGGAAACACATGAATCTGATAAAATTTGTTTGCGGCATGCTCGCGGTCGCCCTGGTTCTGGGAATTCTTACCAGCGGAAGCCCGGATGACGGGAATCAGTACAACTCTACCGTCAGCCTGGACGAAAATGGAAGAGAAACCGGAGGAGCCGTCCGGACAGAAGAAACGGTAACAGAAGGAACAGGAGAAGAAGAGGGAGAAATTTCCGCATCCAGGGAAGCCGGGACGAAAGGGCTTGCTACTGCTGAGCCCGCGGTGCCGGAAGTTCCGATGTTCGGCGAAGGAAAAAGCGAAATGGCAGGCCAGCAGAGGTACATCGAAGCCAGGGTAAAAGCAACAGCCGAGATAATCGAGGAAGAAGGGGAAGAGGTGTTTCCGGATTTCAGGGAGGAAGGGTCTTCCTGGTTCCACCATGACTTCTACGTCTTTGTCTGGGAAACTGACGGGACGGCTGTTGTCTATCCCCCTGACAGGAGTATGGAGGGACAGGACCTCCAGAGGCTTCAGGACTCCACCGGGAAACCCATAGGAGAACTTTTCATTGAAACCGCCCTTAGCGGGGAGAGGGAAGGTTGGGTGGACTACTACTGGCCAAAACCCGGGGAAGACGAAGCTGTCCTGAAGTATTCCTTTATCAGGAAGGTTAACAGAGACGGGCAGGATTACCTTATCGGAGCAGGTTTTTACGCTGATGACTACCTTATTTCCAGGAACCTTGATGAATGCAAAGTCCTCTCCCGTGACGGAGGCATCTACGTTTCCGAGCTCTTACATCCGGAAAACTTTGATAGGGAACTTGACCTGGACTACAGCATCGCCCATTCCATCCTCGAGCCCGGAGAATTCAATGAACCCCACCTGATGAGCAACCCTGAAGTCCACTACATCCTCGAAGGGGGGGGCGTGCTCTACATAGACGGAATCCCGGTCGAACTCAGGCCCGGCCAGCTGGTGTATATCCCTGAAGATTCCATCCAGTGTACTTACAATACCGGGAACAAAAGCCTTAACTTCCTTGTCATTAATCAGCCTGCCTGGGACGAGGATAACGAAGAGATCTTCGACTGAAAAAATGTAAAGGATTGGAAAACAGGGGACTGGAGAAAGGAGAAATGGAAAACAGGGGGCTGTAAAAAAGAGAACTGAAAAACAGGGAAAGGTGAAGAAAAAGGCAGCAGAAAAGAAACATGCAGAGCCATTTATTTCACGCATGATTAATCCCTCGCAGGGGTTTCACCCTGTCCCTTGTCCGGCTCTTTTTGAATTTATTTGATTAAAAAAGTACTGATTTAAAGTAAAAATTCCATATATGTCTGCATGGGAATTGTCCGGGGGCTGAACACTCTTATTTTGCTGAGTCTGTTATTTGCGATTGCTTACGTCCGTTACTTCACCGACCTTTTCGGGGGAAGTCCGTTCCTGCTTGACGCCCTGTACTCGGTCGGTGTGGTTCTGGTAGCATATATCTTAAACATCGTTGCGGATAATTTGATCCGAAGAAAGGTAAGCGACGCAAAGGACCGCTATACGTTTCGGAAAACCGTGTCCACTCTCCTTACCATCCTTGCTCTTGCCGCATTGTTTGCCATCTGGTTCAAGGAGACAACCAGCCTGCTTATAGCCTACGGGATCCTGAGTGCCGGGGTTGCGATTGCACTTCAGGACCTGCTGCGGAGTGTGGCAGGGGGTATCGTCATTTTCGTGTCCCGACCGTTTAAGGCAGGGGACAGGATCCAGGTAGGAGACAGCATAGGGGACGTGCTCGACATTGGAAACATCAGCACAACTCTCATGGAAATCAGGGAATGGGTGGACGCAGACCAGTACACGGGCAGGATCATCCAGATCCCCAACAGCTTTGTCCTGAGTGCAACGATAAAAAATTATACCAGGGACTTCGAATTTATCTGGGACGAAGTCCGGATCATGCTGATCTACGGTAGCAACTGGAAAAAAGCCGAAAAAATCACCCTCGAAGTCGCAGAGCCCGTAATAGTGGAGTTCGAAATCCTGGCAAAAAAAGAACTCCTGCGCATGGGAGAGAAATATTTTATTACCACCTATGACGTGCAAACAAAAATCTACACAAAAATTGAGGAGAACTGGATTGACATGAGGCTGCGTTACGTGGTCGAACCCCAGAAAAGGAGGACTGTCAGCCACCTCCTGATATCAAAAATACTGCAGGCTTTTGAAGAGGAAGAGGACATAATGGTGGGGACTGCGTCAAGTATTGAAGTTATGGACACTTCACACATTACAATTGATAAAAAATGAATATTTTCCCATTTATAAACACCTTATTGGTAAAAACCTCACTCATAACCACCTCACTCATAACCACCTCACTCATAACCACCTCACTCATAACCACCTCACTCATAACCACCTCA
>JAENZL010000012.1:58628-63010 GCA_016841265.1 Methanobacteriota archaeon
AACCACCTCACTCATAACCACCTCACTCATAACCACCTCACTCATAACCACCTCATTCGTATACGATGCACATCCCCCAGCTATCCAGAGTACCGGTGTCCCTCTCTGCAAGGTCCAGAACTTTCAGGGTCCAGGTACCTTTCATTTCTTTGCTGACGGCTGCCTGTAAATCTTCATCCCATTTGGTGCTGCATACTTTTTTGATTTCCCTTCTGCTGTACCCGGTCCTGTTGTGCAGCATCAGTTTCTCCCCTGACGGCATGAGAAGGATTACCCTGAGGTCCCCGATCCAGGGATGGGTGATTCCGAGAGAGACGTCCAGGTTTACAATCTTCCCGGGTCTTTCAATATAGATCTGGCTTTCGATGCCCTTCGGATCGTTATCGGGGATTTCCTGCCACAGGAAAAGTTCTCTCCTGAGCTCTTTCTTTTCGGCTTTCTGGACCAGGAACTTAAGCCCCCAGCCGACCAGGGAACCGGTGTGTTCCCTGGCGTGATCCGCAATAAGGAGACGCCATTTCCCGTGGACTCGCTCGCCAATGCAGGTCCTGAGCTTCGGAGCCGAGCCCAGGTTGTATGTCCGGACGATATTTTTTCCCGGGAGCCCTTTCCGGTCATGCAGGACAACCCTCCCTCCTACAGGGTTGAGCAGCGTAACGATGAGGTCCCTTGTATAGGAATGCTCGATATTTACGCTCAACCGGATATCTTTTACCAGCCCCTCCTCCTCGACATCAATGGTACTCAGGACCCCTTCCGGGTCCAGGTCAGGGATAGGGACCGGAGTTTCGGGGGATACTTCCCCTTTGACTATGAGCAGGGCTCCTGATGGCTGCCCGAGCCCCACTGCAGCCCAGGCATTCTTGATTGCGGCGTATTCAGGCCCTTCTTCCCCGTAGAGCTGACGGCAGGCATTCAGCTGGGCATATCGAGCTTCCCTGAAAGTCCACCTGCTCAGGGTCGCACTGCAGAGATATGCGGTCAGAGCGAGATAGTAGATCTGCTCGGCTTTTTTTCGGGCAATTCCCTCGACACTGATTCCGTAATGCGTCCCTCCAGCTATGATCAGGTATGCAAGCTTGTTGGGGATCCCGCTGTTTATGTGAACGTATCCACTGTCGTTTTTGTACAGGTCTGGCAGTTCTCCTGAAGTGAGCTTCATATAGTTATCCATGTGGTCTATCTGCCCGTATTTCGGGGGGTCTGACAGGTCCCGAAGGGCATCTCCCTCATGAAAGGGAGTATAGACTCCTTCCCCGATTTCCCATTCCACTATCTTTCCCCTGTTTGAGATCAGGACCGCAAAAACATCTGCAAAGGACTCGTCCAGGGCTCCGGCTTCTTCACTGTACACGAACTTTGCAGTATAGGCAGCCAGGGCATGGGTCAGTTCATGGGCAACGATATCCAGGGCAAAAGCCAGGGGCAGCCACCTGTACCCGTCTCCGTCCCCGAAGACGAGCTGTTTGTAATGGTCGCTCCAGAACGCGTTATTAAAATTCCTTTTGAAATGGACAGTGGACATAAGGGGCGATCCCCGGTTATCATAACTGTCCCTTCCGAACCTGTGCTTAAAATACCAGTATACTGTTGCCATATTCTCGTGGGCTGCCCGGGCTACCTCGTCAGGACCCGCCTGGCCGTCTTCAAGCAGCAGTTCCCCGGGCAGGACTTCCTTATTGTGCCCGGAATACGTTTTTCTCGAAAGGGCAGCCCTGATCTGGGAAAATTTGTACCGCAGTTCCCCGGTATGAGAATCGATAAAATAGAACCTGCCTGCCAGACCTTTTGAAGAAAGGGATTCGACCTGCCAGACCAGGTAAACCTGCTCTTCCCTATCCCTGTACAGCATCAACCTGGTACTGAGGATAACGGTTTCCTTTCCGGGGCCAATGTCTTCAAAAACGGTTTTTACGGCATCAGGTTCCCCTATTTTCGGTTCAAGGGGGACGGAAAGCTCCATCAATCGGAAATCCTTGTATGCAATAACCTCACCTGCCGGATTTATGTGGACCTGGACAGACCCCTCAAATACGGGGACCCCGCTTAAAAGCTGGAGGAAAACGACATGGAAAAAGCCCATAAAGTCGGTCTCCAGGACTGCAAGTTCCAGTTTTTCATCAAGCCCCTCCTGCCTCTCCAGAAGCTCCCGGGATTCTTCCAGAAAGCTGCGGGCAATAATCTCCGGGCTGTCGGAGGAGGGCCTTGAAAGCGTCCCCTTGATAAACTTCGGAAATTTCCCCCGGGAATCCCAGAATATTTTGCATTCCGGGTCGAAATCCATCAACTTTTCCACAGCTCTTGCCTGCTTTTCACTCAGTTCCAGTACTCCCATACATCCCCCGGAGCCTTTCAAATCCTATGGTCCAGCCTGCTTTATTTCATCCTTCAATCCAGCAGCCCTTCAGTCTACAAGTCCAGCAGTTCGTAGGTCCCTCAATCCGTTTGTCCGGAAGTCCTCAGTCAGGTGGCATAATCTCCATTAGTATCGTCCAACACATCGAAAAAAAGACTACGAAATAGAAAACAACCACCAGAAACCTGTCAATTAGTTCAACTCTCTGCACTATTCGAATCCAGAGAAGTGAAAAGAACACGGCTGAGACGTAGACCAGGGGAGAAGTCCACCCGAAAAAGGAAATGACCAGGTAGAGCTGCAAAAGCGCAAAAAATCCCATCCCAGCCGGGAAACAGAGGTATACGGAAAACATGCCTGCAAAGTCCGCCCCCGCCGTATAAAGGAGGTGCGGGACAAGTGATAAAGATAGGAAAACCAGAAACTGCCAGCTCTTCAGAGTCTCCCTTAAGGATAGTTGCTTTCTCCTCCTGCTTATCATTTTCTCCCCATGGATTTTACGAGCTACTCGTATATTTCGCTTACTGTCATGAGGGATGAAAGCAGAAAACCGCCCAAAAAACAAATAAAAAATTGAGTGTTCTGAAAACCGAGAAAAGATTCAGAAGAGATACTTAGATTTAATGAAAAAGAGGGTCAGAAAGGAAAACGGACCCACCTGTCACATTGCCACTGAAATTTGCAACAGGGAGTACGTTCAGTACTGGAGTGGGCCTATGAACTGCCCGAAGGCAATAGGATTGCTTTCTAAAGGAATATTATCTATTACAGTGTTGTTTTCTGTATCAATTACAGAGATATTTTTGCTTTTATAGTTCGCCACGTATACCATTTTTCCATCCGGCGTGACTGCAACTCCTTTAGGACAGCTTCCGACAGGCACCCTGGCTGTAACAGTGTTTGTGGCTGTGTCAATTACAGAGACGTTGTTGCTGCCATAGTTCGCCACACATACCTTTTTTCCATCCGATGTGACTGCAACCCCCCTGGGACGGCTTCCAACAGGCACATTATCTGTAACAGTGTTTGTGGCTGTATCAATTACAGAGACGTTGTTGCTTTCAGAGTTCGCCACATACACAATTGTTCCTGCCTGGTTGACTGCAACTCCCTCAGGACAGCTGCCGACAGGCACCGTGGATGTAACAGTGTTTGTGGCTGTATCAATTACAGAGACGTTGTTGCTTTCAGAGTTCGCCACATATACCTTTGTTCCTGCCTGGTTGACTGCAACTCCCCAGGGATAGCTGCCGACAGGCACCGTGGCTATAACCTTGTTTGTAGCTGTATCAATTACAGAGACGTTGTTGCTTTCAGAGTTCGCCACATATACCTTTGTTCCTGCCTGGTTGACTGCAACTCCCCAGGGATAGCTGCCGACAGGCACCGTGGCTATAACCTTGTTTGTAGCTGTGTCAATTACGGAAACGTTATCGCTCCGGTGGTTCACCACATATACATTTTTTCCATCCGGTGTGACCGAAACTCCCCAGGGACAGTTTCCTACAGGCACCGTGGCTGTAACATTGTTT
Source organism: Methanobacteriota archaeon (assembly GCA_016841265.1). GTDB lineage: Archaea > Halobacteriota > Methanosarcinia > Methanosarcinales > Methanosarcinaceae > MTP4. Next base: position 62,517 of record JAENZL010000012.1, read on the forward strand.
GTAGAGGTGTTAATTACAGAGACATTGTTGCTTTCAGAGTTAGTAATATATAAGGCATATGGCATGTCGGGATCGGGCGTGTCGGGAAATTTCTGAACGGTTATTGTGGCATTCTTTGAAGCTGGAACATTTCCATTGGATACTGTCAGGTTAACGGTATAGCTTCCTGCTGTAGAGTAAGTATGCGTTGGATTCTGCTGGGTTGAATTCGCTTTGTCTCCAAAGTCCCAGTTCCATTCTGTTGCGTTTTTAGAATGGTCTGTAAACTGCACAGAAAGGGGATTACCCTGCGTGACATTGTATCTGAAATCTGCGACAGGAGGGCCGGGAGGCGGCACGGTTATTGTGGCATTCTTTGAAGCTGGAACATTTCCATTGGATACTGTCAGGTTAACGGTATAGCTTCCTGCTGTAGAGTAAGTATGCGTTGGATTCTGCTGGGTTGAATTCGCTTTGTCTCCAAAGTCCCAGTTCCATTCTGTTGCGTTTTTAGA
>JAENZL010000012.1:63020-94055 GCA_016841265.1 Methanobacteriota archaeon
GGGTTGAATTCGCTTTGTCTCCAAAGTCCCAGTTCCATTCTGTTGCGTTTTTAGAGTGGTCTGTAAACTGCACAGAAAGGGGATGACCCTGCATGAAATTGCTGCTGAAATTTGCAACCGGAAGGAGCGGGGGAGGCAGGGGAGAAACGATTATTGTGGCATTCTTTGAATCTGTATATTTTCCATTGGTTACAGTTAGCGTAAAGGTATAGTTTCCTGCTGTAGAGTAAGTGTATTTTGGATTCCAAGTTGTATTCTTCCAGGTTGAATTCGTTCCGTCTCCAAAGTCCCAGTTCCATTCTTTTGCATTTTCAGAGAGGTCTGTAAACTGCACAGAAAGGGGAGCAATACCCTCTGTGACACTGCTTCTGAAGTTAGCAACCGGAAGGACGGGATCATGCAGCGGCGGAGGCAGCAGAGGTTTATAAACGGTTATGTTGTCAAGTTTTGAATCCGTACCGTTTTCATTGGATGCTGTCAGGTTAACGGTATAATTTCCTGCTGTAGAGTAAGTGTACGTTGTATTCTGCTCGGTTGAAGTAGCATTGTCTCCAAAGTCCCAGTACCACGAAGTAAGTTCTCCTCCTGTGCTGGTATCGTTGAACAGTACTTCTAAAGGTGCTTTACCGAATTTGGTGCTGAAGTTTGCAACCGGAAGGACGAGAGGTTTCGGAACGGTTATGTTGTAATGTGTTGAATTGTTATATGTTCCATTGGTTACAGTTAGCGTAACGGTATAGTTTCCTGCTGTAGAGTAAGTATACGTTGGATTCTGCTTGGGTGAAGAATTATTGTCTCCAAAGTCCAAGTTCTGTTCTATTGCATTGCCCGATCGGTCTAAAAACGGTATAGGGAGATCACAATAATTTATGACACTGCTACTGAAATTTTCTACATGAAGGATTCCTGCTTTAGAGTAATTATGCGTTGAATTCTGCTGGGTTGAATTCGTTCCGTCTCCAAAGTCCCAGTTCCATTCTTTTGCATTTTCCGAGAGATCTTTAAACTGCACAGAAAAAGGACTACCCTGCATGACAGTGAAGTTGAATTTAGCAACCGGAAGGACGGGAGGCGGCGCGGGAGGTTTCGGAACGGTTATTGTGGCGTTCTTTGAATCTGTATAATTTCCCTTGGTTACAGTTAGCGTAACGGTATAGTTTCCTGCTGTAGAGTAAGTGTATTTTGGATTCCAAGTTGTATTCTTCCAGGTTGAATTATTGTCTCCAAAGTCCCATTTCCATTTTGTTTCATTTTCAGAGAGGATTGTAGACTGCACAGAAAAGGGAACTTGAACATTGGTGACATTGCTGATGACATTTGCTGCATCAAGGACTATCTGTGGGATTGGTAGAGGATTTGAATCCGTATCGTTTGCATTGGCTGTGGACAGGGAAACGGTATATTTTCCTGCTGCGGAGTTAGTATGCGTTAGATCTGGAGTTAATTCGATTGAGTAGTATCCAAGCAATTTCCATTCTATTGCATTGCACGATAGGTCTGTAAAATTTACAGAAAGAGGATCCGAATCAGATACACTGCTATTGAAGTTTGGAACCGGGTGGTTTACACCACCAAATACCATGTAAATGACGATCATGGTCAATAGTGCTATACAAACTACGGTCTCAATTATCACTTTAGGAGCTGGCCAGATTAAGATCTTTGTTAAGTCCTTACTATAAGTAGTCTCATAAACTGACTGAAAATTCTCCATCCAGGATCCTGGAACATCTTCCGGTGGAATATCATTAACCGATTTTATAGTATTTTCCAGTGCATTCTTGAAGTAGGGATCGTTCTCAATATATTGTTCCAGTTGATCCTCTGACATATTTTTAATCTTGGCTTCGAGTATCTTTTTCTGGCTTTGTGTTAGGTTTTTAATCAGTTTTTTAGTTGACTCACTGACTACATTGCTGACAGCAGTCTGGGTAAAATCTTTTACACTAACCTTTACATCCGGTTTAATGTCGCTCATGATCAACCCTTTTGCAGTCAAGTTTACAATCAATCTCTTTGCAGATCCTTTCCTCACACACTTTTAGATTATTTTTCAGGTCCTTGTTGAACTCATCCTGCAAGCAGTCTAAAAAGCTCCCGAATACCACATCAGTAGGAATATTTTTTCTCATACTTCCACAGGCATTCCCGACACACACTTGAATCGTTTTAGCCGAAGTGTCGACACAGCATTTTAACTCAGAGGCAGATTTCTTATCCAGCTCGATATCAACGTCCTTTATTTCCTCGACTGCCTTGTTACATGCCTTCTCCATTTTCTGCTTAAAAGAAGGGCCAATCTTCGCCCTGTATTCGTTACTGACGGTCTGCTTAATCGTGATGTACATAGGGTCTGAAGTAGTCTCGTCTGAAGTAGTCTCGTCTAAAGCAGTCTTGCAGGCATCTTTCAGAATTATCTCCATGCATTTCACATCAAGATTATCGAATCCCGTAGTCCTGCACTCACAGACACCGGCTAAGAATCCCTTTTTTATACCTTCTCTAAGACCTTCGCAGAAACCCTCTTCAATGCCTTCGAGGATGTCCTCAACCATCGTTTCGTAACTACTGCAATAACCATCCAAAGATGCCTCTATTTCCGTCAAAGTATAACCCCCACATCATGAAATTATAATTTATTACAGGAAGGAATTGGACCCTGTGAATGAGTTATTAATTTAATATTGAAAACCGAGCACAACCCGGTGTTTGGGAAATGTTGAGATTCTGATGCTTATGGTTTTCAGTGACTAACTCACGAACCATCCAGAACTAGCCTTTAGACCTCGAACTTCTTCCTTAACATCATTCAATTCAATCTCAAGACTCTCTAAATGGTCAACAATGGCTTCTGGATTAGAGTGATATATGAATAGGATTTCATCCCGTTCCATACAAAGCACGAAATATATTTTTTCATGCAGTTTTATATATTAATCAATATGAAAATAACCAGTATTTAGTGTAGTAGAAAAATAAGTTAGGAGCAAGATAGCTGAATAAATTACAGAAAGAAAAATAGATTACGAAAATCATTTTGAAATGTAAAAGGTAAAAAGAAAAGCACATATTAAATTGCTTTGCAAACCAGATCTGAACAAAAAACATTAATCAGATGTCTGATATCCAATTCATTCCTATGCAAAGAGCCATCCGTGTTCCGGTCGAAGAAGGGGAAGAAGCCCGCCTGAAGGTTTTAGCCTCAGGGCTTCTCGACCACACTCGAAAAATCCGTAAAGTCCGGACAGAAAAAGGAACTTTCCTGGAAATCCCGTTAACGGAAGCCACAGGTGACCGGATTGGAGACTTCTCCGTTATCAACCAGGAAAACCCCGAATTCCTGAAAAAGCCGGCATCCCTGAAAGAATACCTTTCAGACACCTTGACCGAAACAGAGCTGGAACATGTCCCTTCAAGCTGGCATGTCCTCGGAGACATTATCATCGTCAGCATCCCCGAAATCCTTGAAGGCAAAAAAAATCCTATTGCAAAAGCCCTCCTGACCATGTACCCGAAATGCAAAAGCATAGTAAGGGACATGGGAATCGAAGGGCAGTTCCGCCAGCCGAAAAGGGAACTTCTCTTCGGGACCTCCACGGAAACCATCCACAAGGAACACGGCTGCCTCTTCAAGCAGGACGTAACGAAAGTTATGTACTCCAAAGGCAACCTGGAAGAGAGGAAGCGGATGAGCAAACTCGGGCAGGGAGAAGTTGTTGTGGACATGTTTGCAGGGATAGGCTACTTTTCAATTCCCATGGCTGTCCATGCGCGGCCGGAAAAAATCTACTCGATTGAAATAAACCCCGAGTCCTTTGCCTATCTTAAAGAAAACATCAGGTTGAACCACGTTGAAGACATCATCGTTTCCCTCAGGGGGGACTGTGCCAAGGTCGCTCCCGAAGGAGAAGCCGACAGGGTTCTCATGGGCTATGTGAGAACAACGCACCACTACCTGCTCCCGGCTATAAAGGCTCTCAAAAAAAGCGGAGGGATTTTGCATTACCACGAAACAGTGCCCGAAAAACTTGCAGAGGAAAGGCCTGCAGCAAGAATCCGGGAAGCCGCCGAGACGCTGGGAAAAAAAGTGGAAATCCTGGGGCTCAGGAGGATCAAGAAATACTCTCCCGGAGTGCTGCATGTTGTCGTTGATGCCCGGATATTTGAGTAAAAGTTGAGTATTCAATTAAGATTAAAATAAAAATGAATATAAATAATTAAGAGGGGTCGTCTCAGAGACTGAACCTGTACCTGATGCCTCTGGGCCCGACCGGGGGACCTGTCCTGACATACACGTTCATGTCGATTATTTTGTCGTAAACTCTTCGCCTGTGCACAATTGGCCACCAGCCGTAGAGGAAAATATGCACTGGTTCCCACATGGCAACCCAGCCTATGATAAGGAGACCCTCGGAAACCAGGGTATTTAGCAGGCTTTCTTCAAAAGCGGAGAGCAGCTGGATTAAAACCAGACAGAGGAAAAGGAAAAAGAGGGCAATGAACAGGTTTCTTCTCCCCCGCTTAAGAAGCCTTTTCAGATCGATTTCATTGAGAGTCTTCTTGTAAGCAAAGTGGTTTTTGATCGCTTTTTTGATTGCAAGCTGGACTTCCTCGCTGATTTCAGAAGGAGGAAGATAGATCATTATTTCAAGGGGTTTTTTCAGAGAGAATTCATCCACTGCATTGTAAATATATTCATTTGCACCGGCGTCAAGCTCCCTTTCGTGCAATGGAGCAGGATCAAAAGGATCGTAGAGCTCCAGCAGGTTATGGAGTTCAAGCTCAATTACCAGTTTTCCCGCATGCTCCCTGTAAAGGGCTTCCGTGCCCTGCGCTGAAAAATTATTTTCCCCGGTTATTTTTACCCCCTTCTTCCGGGCTATTATAAAAATAAAGCCAGATGTCCCGATTCAATATTGATATGTTCCGATTCAATATTGGGCGGGTAAAGATATAATTCTGTTTATCGGTCTTTGCATACTCGCACAAACCAACTGATCTTCTTATTAACCCTGAAAAATTACAAAAAAGATGAGGATTACAAAAAAGATGAGGATTACAAAAAAGATGAGGATTACAAAAAAGATGAGGATTACAAAAAAAGAGAAGGACTGAGAAAATACCCCTGCAAACTCCTTTTCAATATTGACCATTTATCAGTGCTGCCTTTTTTCAGAATTATCTCTTTTTAGTGTTGCTTTTTTTCAGTACTGAGCAGAAGCCTGTAGGATTGCCCTGCAGAGTTCTTCAGGTTTTCTGGAACTGATAAGCATTTTTTTCCCGGAAATCAGCTTTAGAATTACGACGGGACCGACCTTTTGCCGAGGAGTTTTTGATTTATCGGCGTCTTCTCCTTTGAAGGGGTCATCAACCTGGACTTTACATTCTTCTACGATATGATAGGGAATTTTTTTAAAAGAGAAATTGAGGGGAACTAAACGGATGTATATCCCATCTTTCCGGACCTCTGTAATGTGCTTTGTGAAGTATAACATAAAGGGGAAAAACACTCCGAAAACAAACCAGAGAATGTTAAGGTAAATGTCGGGGATGTTCTGTACGCCGAGAGGTTTTCCTAAGACATAGCGCTGGACCTGGATATACCAGAGGAGGAGAGCAGGATAAAGGACAAAAATCCAGAAGATATTGTTATGCAGGTTCTGGACCTCGCGAAAGATTACACCTGTTTTCTGCTGCTCCGTAGAAATTCCTCTTAAAATGGTTTATTTTTTCTATGAAAAAAGGGAATATTATATGTGTTCATAAGCATTCCGAAAAAAACGCTAATTATATAAAAAAGTAGAATCTAAAAATAGGTTGATACTCAGGGAATTCACTGGAATCTTAAAAGAAAGACTTACCAATTATTATTTAAAACAAAAAAAGGCTTTTCAAGGCCAAAATTACATTAAAAAGCCATATGTAATCTTAAAATAAATAATGTCAAACTAAAAATCCCTGATCTCAAAAAAAAGGTTTTAAATAGTCTTAAACTGGTTATATGCCATAATAAACTACGGAATAATTAATTAAAAGTATAATGAACTCTTAAAGAAATAAATAATTACTTAAATGATTTATTTACTAATTGAAATGGGGAATTTCAAGGGAAAAAACAGAATGTTAACCTCTTTTTCGACAGATTATGTTCTCCTTTGTAGCAATATGCCCTACCGTACCGCAGCTGAAAGTTGTCCAGGGACCTGGGAGCCGATCATCCCCACAATGAATATTGGAGCTTTCTGCTTGTCAGACGTAAATATTTCATTTGGAAAAAATTACAAAGTTGTTGAAAGGTTGGAAAAACGCCAACATGTTGGAAAAAACAAAATGCTGAAAAAAGCAATTGGAACGGGAAAAAGGAGTGATTAAGAAAAGCAGGTTATTCAAAACCCAGCCTTTCCATCTCCTTGAGAACGACGGCACTGAAATCCGTAAAGTTCTGGATTCCACCTGTCCAGGCTGCCATCATCATGGCATCCATGATTTCGGCTTTTGTTGCTTCAAATTTCTTGAGCCTTGACAGGATCTTGACTGCGCTCTCCGTGTTGTTGTTTGAGCAGGCGACTGTGAAGACCAGGATGTGCTTGTTCTTCATGGAAAGCCCGCCTTCCCGATCAGCCCAGATTGCTTTGTAAAAACCTGCGAGCCCTTCGGCAAAGTCTTCGTTCATGTCTCCAGCGTACTTAATGGCTCTGGGCATGAAACCCTTAAGCGTTTTGATTTCTTCGATATTCTTCCCCATAATTATCAACCTGTTATTCGTTTGGATAGGATATAATATTTATCGTAAATTCGTATCCTCTTCAAACTTAGGGGTGCAACGTGAATTCCACGGATTTGAGTGAGATTTTTGGAGGTATTTCAAACTTTATGAGCAAGTGTTCCGAACTTATGTGATAATTAGACGTTCGGAACTATACTTAATCGGAACTACTGTTTACAGGATTAGCTTTATATGGTAGTTTCATCGTTACCATATTGTTACTCATCCATAAGCAGGAGTAACCAGGCGGTCAACGGTTACAGGCTCAAGATATAATTAATTAGAAAGAATTAATTAGAAAGCCTGGAGAATATTTAAACCGAGAAAAAGATCAATTGCGCGAGGGTTGCCGAGTGGTTAAAGGCGATGGGCTCAAGATCCATTCCCGCAGGGGTTCAAGGGTTCGACTCCCTTCCCTCGCACTAAACTTATTACAATTTTCGATTTTTGCTTGAGTTCTTATTTTTGTTTTTGGGATGAGACTGCTTCATTTTCCAAATTGCTAATCACGAGTCTGCAGACCTGAATCAATTAGGCCATTTCACTCTTTTCTTTTTGTTCAATACAGAGCACTGCCAGCCGAATCACTGAATTTTGATATCGCTTCTTCAAAAGGGATTTCCTTTCATGATACTCAATTCTCGCCCTGAGTAGGCTCGTATTAGTGATTTGCAGGTCACATACTGCCTCTTTCTGCTCAGCGGTCAGACAGTCCCTTATATCAGATTCTGATGCAAGCCCATGGTCTTCCTTGTACTATGTAGATTTTAAGATATCAACCGATTAATCGAGACCACCAGAGCATAATAAAGTTTTAATTGAATACAGTAGTGTTATTTTGTAAAAATTCAGAAAGAATAATCAAAGGGAAGAAAAAGAAAGAGGGAAAAACCATGAAAATAATCGGAATATCATCAAGCCCGAGAGGCAAAAACAGCAGTACCTTAAAACTTCTGGACGCAGCCCTGACCGGAGCCGAAGAAGCAGGAGCCGAAGTCGAGGCAATTGACGTTACAAAGTTAAATCTCAAGTACTGCATTGCATGCAATTCCTGCCATGAGACAGGCGTATGCGCAATAAAAGACGACTATCAGGCTTTACTGGAAAAGCTTCTGGCTGCGGACGGCATAATCCTGAGCAGTCCCAATTACATAACAAACGTGACAGCCCAGCTCAAGACTCTCTTTGATAGAAGTCCGCTTGTTATTCATGAACAGCTCTTTGAAGGAAAGTACGGCTTTTCCCTGACGACTGCAGGCAGCGGAGAAATTGATTTTGTCCTTGACATCATGAATAATTATATGATGCACTGTGGAGGCAACTTCACCGGAGGGGTGGGCTGCTCAATGGCAGAGGGACCTTCGGCAATGGAAGCAGCCATTGACAAATCGCAGGAAATGGGCAAAGATCTCGTTGAAGCGATAAAGGAGAAGAGACCATACCCGGAACAGGAAGTTGCACACGAAGCCTGGAGAGGACAGTTCAAGTATGTCATCCTTGCCAATAAAGAACAATGGACGCACAATTGCGAGCACTGGATGGAAAAGGGCTGGATCTAACTTGACAAGCCAAATTTGAAGCCAAAGTAGAAGGACAGGCAAAGTAGAAGGGCAGGCAAAGTTGGATGGTCTGCCCTTCAACTTCTTTTTCTTTTTATTTCATGATTTCTTTTAATCTCACACTGTTTTATTCTTATGAAGCGCTTTTTCTCCTGATTTTGCTTGCCAACTATGTGAATAATGGAATATAGATGGATTCAAAAAAATAAAAAGTATAAGTACTTTGAAGCCCAAAATCTTTCCGGGAGAGTTTGAACTGAAAAAAATGATCTGAAAAACGAGGAGATGTAAAAACGTGAATTTGAGGCGCAAAAAAACACCAGAGGCTACCGTAGCGTCAAAAAAATTAGCATCAAAAAAATTAGGATCATAGACATTTAAGAGTGGGGGAAATGTGTCACGTAGTATACTTTTAGTTTTACTTCTCATATTTCTGGGACTGATTATCCAGCCTGCTGCGGGGGAAGTCGGCGGCTGGGAAGTTATCCCTGAAAATCCGGCTTTGGGAGATGGCCTGAAGATCAGGGGGAACGCTGAGCCCAGAGAGGAAGTCGGAATTCTGGTTTCCTTTGAAAAAACGGTTCCTGTCTACCTTAGGGAGTACAGTTACGAACTTGATGGGATTGAAATCCTGGATTTTAACAACCAGGTCACTGTCAGGGCAGAAGGAGTGGAGGACCTGAACGTGGGCTGGAAAATGCTTTTCTGGAAGACGAACAGTTCCATAGCAAGGGACGGGACAGCCACCGCGTCCCATACGGGCATCCCTCCGGGGAATTACCAGTTTAATGTAGGAGGGTATGCGGAAAGGGAAGCTACAACCGTGAAACTGAAGATCAGCGCCCTTCAAAGAGTGACTGCAGGGCCCGACGGAACATTCAGCTATACATATTACACCGAATCCTTGCCTGCAGGGGACTATGAAGTGAAGGTCGGCAGCTCAGTAAAGAAGGTTACCCTGAGTCCCGCAGGGCAGGGGCTTAGCGAAGGCCTCAGCCCTCCCAGGCAGGGAAGCCTGACCATCCATCCGGGGGAAAATACGGCTGCAGAAACGGACGTGGCAATAAGTGCCTCAGGGGCTTCCGTCCGGGATGAGGTCGGGGAAGAAAACGTGCCTGCAGGAGAAAAGACCCGGGAGACCGGGAACAGCGAGGGCTTTTCGAATATCTCCTATCTGATGGCAGGAGTTCTCACGGGACTGCTTTTCCTTGCAGGGATCTCAAAGACGAAAAAGGAGACGAAAAAGGGAGAATGAACCAATTCTTCCGTTTTATCTCCAGGGCCGGCCGCAGATAGCGCCCTGAAATCACCCGGAGATGTGAGGGGAAATTAAAAAACTTTAGCCCCAAACCAATCTTTTTTGAAAAAGCTTTGCCCTTCACCTGGCTTTCAAAAAACCCGCATGTAAAATTGATAAAAATGTTAACTAAACCCACTTAAACCGCTTCGTAGGGAACTTTTTATAATTTTTAAAACCCACTCATAAGGTTTATCAAGATCCAGGACATTATAAAAAACAGAAGTTCGACGCAAAAAGTATTCACTAAGTGTTTGAGTTTTCAAATGCGTTTAGTAGCTATGAACGATCAAAAGCTAAAATGATCAATAGCAAGCGATCAATAGCTAGAAGTGATTGATAGGGACCGGTTCCCGTCCGGCGTCCCCCTATCAATGATCCAACCCCACGAGATTGAGAGGAAACCCTTAAACTCTCAATCTACAGCTTTTTTATAAGGACTTGTCCATATATATCATAATCGATCAAAATTATTTGTCGTTGCTGTAAAATTCAATTCTTATTACTATTTTAGCGATGCCAAAAAATCTTAAGCCGGCTTTATTTTTTCTCCAGCCTTGTATTTTTCAACGCCATTGAAATTTTAACCTGAAATCTCAGGAATAAAAGAGGCCCTGAAACAGGATGAAATAAAACCTGAAACCGGAATGGGAAACTGGTATGAAATAGAAACCGGGCAGGATTGAAAAATAATAAGGGAGGATTGTCTCCCTTTAGGATTGTCTCCCTTTAGATAACATACGCCTTGAGAGGTGGGAACCCGTTGAAACTTACGGAACTATAGCTCTGGGTGTAGGCGCCGGTGGTGAAGATGTAGACCCTGTTGCCCTCTCTCAGGGTATGGGGAAAGGAGTATTTGTGATCTTCATAGAGTATGTCCATGCTGTCGCAGGTAGGACCTGCCAGGATTACCTCTTCGGAACAGCCTTTCTTTTCACAGTAGATGGGGTATTTGATGCACTCATCAAGGGTTTCGATTAAGCCCCCGAACTTCCCGACGTCAAGGAAGACCCATCTGTACTGGTTGAACCGGGCTTTTTTGGAGACCATTACGACTTCACTTACGATAATGCCGGCATCGGCTGTGAGGGAGCGGCCAGGTTCTATCAGGATCTCAGGCAGCTCGTCTCCGAAGTCCTCGGATAAGAAACGGTAGATTTCCCTTGCATAGGTCTCAAGGTCATTGGTCGGAGAGAGGTATTTTGCCGGGAAACCTCCGCCCAGGTTTATCATCTTAAGTTTTATTCCCTTTGAAGCTGCGGCTTCGAAGAGGTATTTGCACTTGGCAATCGCACTGTCCCACTGCCCGATATCTCTTTGCTGGGAGCCCACATGGAATGAAAGCCCGTAAGGTTCAAGCCCCAGTTTTTCAGCCTTCATGATTATTTTGTAGATAAGGTCAGGGTGCGCCCCGAATTTTCGGGAAAGCGGCCAGTCCGCCCCGTCGCTTTCCGTGAGGATCCGGAAAAAGACCCTGGACCCCGGGGCATATTTTGAAAGCTTCTTCACGTCGCTTTCCGAATCCGTAGCAAAAAGCCTGACCCCTTTTTCAAAGGCATAGGCGATATCCTTTTCCTTCTTAATCGTGTTCCCGTAACTGATTCTCTCAGGTTCCACCCCGAGACTCAGCAGCTGGTCAAGTTCGTAGACCGTTGCCACATCAAAGTTGGACCCCTTGTTTTTCAGGGAAAGGACTACCTCATCCAGGGGGTTTGCCTTTACAGCATAATGAATTTTTGCGAAAGGCATATTCTCTATAATTTTATCGTACATCCGATCTACTTTCTGTAGGTCCACGATCAAAAAAGGAGTTTCTTTATCCCGCGAAAATTTTTTGATCTTCTTGAACTCTTCCCCCGAAATAAATTCCTCCAGCGGAAACTCATAAGGCTCTTTTCTCATATCTGCTCCTTTGCCACCTTTAAACTGATTTGTAATTTTTAGCACTTTAGCGCTTTAAATCGATTTTAAGCGATTTATAACCACTTATTTGAAATTATATGGGTATAAATCGATTCAAATAGCATTTCAGGTATATAAAATTAATTATAATGATTTATTACGATTTTAAAAGCTTTAATTTGATATATATCCATTATAATTCATTATATTTCCAAATAAAGGCTATTTAATTGTTTTAAATCATAATATATTGTACAAATTCTCTTTAAATCATTAAATATTGCTTTAAATACCCTCTATTACAAAAAAACACTTTAATTCACATTATTGGCCTGGGGCAGTAAATGAGCTCTTTGAGCTTTTCCAGCATTTCAAATTAATTGAGATTTAAAACCGCTGATGTTTTCGGAAGAAAAGCTGCTAAGTGGTTCACCCCGGCTCCAGGAGCTCAGCAGAACCGGAATAGATCGCAGTATTTTATCAAATCGAATTGCTGTATGACCGAAAATAGGTGCGGGATAAAACTCCCTAAAATAAAAAGTTTTTTTAGGATCGCTCACAAGTTTTATTTCTTATAAAAACGTTAGAAAAAGTTAGTGAAGTAGTTAGAGAAGTAGTGGATAGGAGCCCGATGTTCCCACTTTCCGGCTCCTACCAATGATCCAACCCATGAGATCGAGAGGAAACCCTTTAACTCTCAATCTACGTTTTTTTATAAGTACTTGAAAATATATATCATAATCGCTTCAAATTCAATGCTTCCTTAAAACGGTTTAATTAATGTGAATATTATAAAGGTATGCAAATATACAATGCCGTCAAATTTTCCTCTGGCTAAACCCCATATACAGGAATTATGCCTGTTTTGAGGTCTTATTTTTCTTTCTTGTTTTCAGAAACACCAGCACAACACCGATGCCTACAAGAGCAAAACCATAGGCCATAACCATAACACTCAGCTGGGTAAAAAGGAAGAGGGCTGAGAGGGCCCCAAGGGTAGGAGGAATCGGAAACTTTCCTATACTAAGGGGGATCCTGAAAGGTCTTCTTTTCTCGGGTTCGGTGTAACGGAGCTTGATAAGGGATAGGTTGACCATGAAGAATACGATGAAAATCATGAAGTTCGAAATGTTTGCAACGGTTGTGATGTCCCTCAAGAATGTGAAAAGGATTGAAAGCCCCACGATGCCGATTATGGACACCCAGGGAGTCCCACGGGAAGGGTGAACCCGGGAAAGGATGTCGGGAAGGGAGCCGGAAGCTGCCATACCGTAGACTATTCTCGAACCCCCCAGCATAACAACCAGCACGGTGTTTACCGTGGAGAAGAGGGCAATCCAGGAAAGGAGGGTAAAGGCTTCGTCCCCGAGGACCACAGCTGCTATTTCGGCGAGAGGCGCCTCTGAAACCCCGAGAGTTTTGTAGTCAAGTACACTTACCGCCGCCACCGCTACGCAGACATAAAGGATGACAGTGGTAAAGATTGCAAGGATCAGGGCCTTTGGGGTTGTCTTTTCGGGGTCCTTTGTCTCCTGGGCAAGCCTTACAATGTCCTCAAAGCCCAGGAATGCAAAAAAGATTAGGGCTGAGGCTTCAAATACCCCTGTAAAACTCGTCATCTCGAAGTAATTGACCGTTCCCAGGAATGGAATCCCTATGTAGATTATTATCAGCAGCCCCGAAAACTCGATCAGCGTGATGAGGATTGCAAGCCGGGCCGATTCCTTGATCCCGTAAAACAGGACAAAACCGAGGATTAGCAGCACCCCGATAGCCCCTGTCAAGCTTCCTGTCCCGAAAAGCAAATTGTAGTACCCCCCAAAACCCAGGGCAACCGCGGAACTCGTGATAACCACCACGTAAATGATCAGCAGGCCCATGAGGAGCCCCAGCTTTTCCCCGAAAGCCCTCCTGACAAATTCGTATTCGGCTCCTGCCCGGGGGTACATTGAACTAAGTTCCATATAGCTAAGGGCAGAGAGGGCCGCAGCAGTACCTGCAAACAAAAACGAAAGCCAGACAAGGTTACCTGCAAGCCCGGCGGCTTTTCCCACAAGCACGTAAATCCCGGCCCCGAGGATGCTGCCCACCCCGGTTAGCGTAACCTCAACCAGACTCAATTCCCGCTTTAACGCCGGTTCTCCGTTCGTAAGCAACCCCCCATATTCCAAAAAATCCCTGTTCTGTATCCAAAAAATTCCACTGGAATGCCTTTCCACTGGAAAATATCTTTACTGAGGATTACATTTGAAATTCAAGGAATTATATACATGAGGAAACTATGATCCTGAAAAAAGCTAACATTGACCTGTAAATTTCACTTAGCAGAACAGTTAAACGTTTACAAACAGTAATTAAATAGATGGAAATTTCCAGGTTCAGTTCCATTGCCCGCCCGATCGACCCGAACTACTCCACAAACAGGGCAATTTTGATACTTATGCTCTTCGTCATCTTCGCAAGCGCCAGCTTTCAGGTCCTTTCAGGTATCCCTCCGGTACAGGCGCTAATACCGGGCATTAGAACCGGAATCTACGTCTTTCTTGCCTGGGCGCTTGCCCGGGAACTGGACCCTGACAATGGGCTCTCGGCTTTTGCTGCAGCTTTTCTTGCTTGTGTCGGACTCCTGTATTTCCCTGTACCCGGGATGCTTCCCCTGGCCCTGTTTCTCCTTTTAGCCAGGATTTTGAACCGGAGTACCGGACTCCCCGCAAAAAGCTTCGACTCCGTGGTGATACTGCTACTTTCAAGCTTGGTCACCCTGCAGGAAAACTGGATTTTCGGGGCAATTGCTGCTGCGGCTTTCTTCCTGGACAGCAGGCTTTCAGAGCCTAAGAGGCAGCAGCTCTTTTTTGCAGGCATCGCCGCTCTCATCTCCGCTTTTGCACTCCTCAGGGAGTTGAAAACAGGGTCTCTGGAAGGTGGAGTAAGCGAAGCCGCACTTTTAGAGGAACCGGGTTTATTTTTGCTAATCCTTATTCCGGCAATCTTCTTCGTACCGCATATCCTTGCCTCTCACAAAATGAAGTCTAAAGGTGACCTGAGCGGGCTTCCCCTTGATCCAAAAAGAGTGCAGGTTGCCCAGGTCACAGCATTACTGGGCGCCCTTGCGCTTGCAGCCCTGGAGGGCTGGCCGGGAATTGAGCTCCTGATACCCTTATGGAGCGCGGTGGCGGGCATTTCCCTTTATGGGATTCTGCATTCACTGCTGCGGATAACAGGCAGGAGCCCGGGATAAATCATCTCCTGGCCTTGATAAGCAAGCGCCGAAAACCTGAAAGCATGTGGATTTTCAAGCTATTCATCCGGCTTATTCTTCCAGCTTATCGACAAGTTCCAGGGCTATTCTCCTCACTTCTTCAAGGTCCTCTTCCTTCGGGGCCCCTTTCACCTGGAGCGTTCCAACAACTTCGATTTTTGCCGGGGCCAGCATTTCAGCTGCCTGCTTCAGAGCCCCTCCCCCCCAGCCGTAGGAGCCGAGAAGGACCCCATACTTAATGGGCGGCTTGAAAGCTTTTACCAGATAAGCCCCCTGCAGGGCGACCGGGTGCATCCCGCCAAGGACTGTTGGGCTTCCGAGCACCACGGCCCGGCTGTCCACGAGTTCCCGGGCAAGGTCTCCAAGGTCCGAGACTGCAAGGTTGTACAGGCGGACGTCAACCCCCCTGGAAAGCAGGGTTTCGGCCATTTCCCGGACCATTTTTTCCGTGGACCCCCACATACTGACATAGACGACGAGGGCTTTCTTTTCGGTTTCTCCCGCTGTCCATTTCCTGTAAGGTCCCAGGATCCTTTCAGGGTTTTTGTACATTGGCCCGTGGCTGGGGGCAATGACCCTGATTTCAAGGTCTTTTATTTTTTCAAGCGCCTTTGCTCCCATCTTACTGAAAGGCATCATGATCTCCCCGAAATAGCGCTTGGCCATGGGTATCAGGTCTTCGATGTCCTCGTCATAAACACCCTGGGCGGTGTGAGCCCCGAAAAAGTCGCAGGAGAAAAGGATTTTATCTTCTTCAAGATAGGTGAACATGGTCTCGGGCCAGTGGAGCCAGGGGACTTCAATAAACCTGAGGGTCTTTCCCCCTAGCTCGAGCAGGTCTCCTTCCCCAACGATTTTTACCCGCTCATCCGGGATCTCATGATAATTCCTGGCCATCCCTATCCCCTTTTTCGTGGTGACAAGCACGGCGTTCGGGGCTCTTTCCATGATGAAACGGATCGCATTGGAGTGGTCAGGTTCGGCATGGTTCATTATAAGGTAGTCGAGCTTTTCGAGCTCGGTTACTTTATTGATTTTTTCCACAAATTCCTTCTCAAACCCCGGGTTTATGGTGTCGATAAGAACGGTTTTCTCCGTGCCCTTCACCAGATACGAATTGTAGCTGGTGCCCTCCGGAAGAGGGATCAAGGCATCAAAGAGACGGCGGTTCCAGTCTTTTGCCCCTACCCAGAATACATTGTCAGCAATTTCAGGTACGTAATAACTTTCCATATCTTATTCCCCCATTTTCCGGAACAGTACTCCAGCCGAAAAGCAGCGAGGCAGTAAGGGTGCCATTTAAGGAAATGCAGCAGAAAACCGGTGTCATATGAAATGTTCTCACCTTAACCGGTGTCATATGAAATGTTCTCACATAAGCTGATTCCATCCAAACTATACAATGTGTCATTTCAACTGTTATCCGGCCGGACTGAAAGCAATGTTCTTTTAAGAATTATACTGCTACATCATATATAATCCCTAATTTGGAAAGCTCCGTAAGAAATTACAATAACTAATTATAATTTTTAAGTTTGGGAGCCTTGCATAAATATATCTTCCTAATCTATATCCCAATTAATTATTTATCTATATACTCATTGCTATATATTTATATATGTGGAAAGCATTTGCCTATTTCCTTCTTTATCTAATTAAGCATTAATAAAAAATATGGAATGAAAGGTATATATAGTCACCAAGCAGTTAACTACTTCCTGTCAGGCAATTAAATTAAAAATAATTGAGCAATGTGGGAACCATTGAAGCCTGAAGAATATTCAGTATTGAAATGAGGCTTTGAATACTGTTTATATTCTAATCAAAAAAGAAGGGATATTTATGAAAACATCAAATGTAGAACTGAATCCTAACAGACTGGTACAGCATCTCAATAAGCCAGCAAGCGAATTCACTAAAGACGACATTATAAGTTTCATCAAGGATCACGGCATTAAGATGCTGAATTTCCGCTATGTTGGCGGCGATGGAAGGCTTAAAGCCCTCACCTTCGTAATCAGAGACGAAGAGCATCTTGACAACTTACTTTCCGCCGGTGAGAGAGTAGACGGATCAAGTCTTTTTTCATACATTGAGGCAGACACAAGTGACCTCTATGTCCTTCCTAAATACAGGACTGCCTTCGTGAATCCTTTTGAAGAAATCCCCACTCTGGATATCCTCTGTTCTTACTTCGACAAGGAAGGAACCCCCCTCAAAAGCTCTTCTGAAACCGTCATGAAGAAGGCTACCCAGACCCTTACCGAGAAGACAGGCTACGAACTCCAGGCAATGGGCGAACTCGAATACTATATCATCGCTAACAAAGATGAAGTCAACATGGGTTTCCCGGCTGTTGATCAGGCAGGATACCACGAGTCCAATCCCTTTACCAAATTCGACCAGCTCAGGAAAGAAGCAATGATGTACATTTCCGAAGCTGGCGGAAAAATCAAATACGGACACTCTGAAGTCGGGAACTTCACTGACGACAAGTACTACTACGAGCAGAACGAAATCGAATTCGAGACTGACTCCCCTGAAAGCAGTGTAGAAAGTCTGCTTATTGCAAAATGGATGCTCAGGATGCTTGCAGACCAGTACGGTGTAATTGTCAGCTTTGCCCCGAAGATCACTGTCGGAAAGGCCGGAAGCGGACTGCACGTCCACATGAAGCTCCTGAAGGACGGAAAGAGTGTCATGGTCGAGAACGGCAACGTTAGCGACACTGCAAAGCGTGCAATGGCCGGGCTTCTTGACGTTGCGTCAGGAATCACTGCCTTTGGAAACAGGATCCCTACATCCTAC
Organism: Methanobacteriota archaeon; assembly: GCA_016841265.1. GTDB lineage: Archaea > Halobacteriota > Methanosarcinia > Methanosarcinales > Methanosarcinaceae > MTP4. The sequence goes on from JAENZL010000012.1 coordinate 80,612, forward strand.
CTGCGCCTTGTTCCTCACCAGGAAGCTCCCACAAATATTTGCTGGGGAGACAGAAACCGCTCTGCCCTGGTCCGTGTGCCCCTTGGCTGGTTCTCCGAAGGCTCCAGCAAGATGGTAGCCATAGCCAATCCGAACTACGACGAGGAGTTCAGGGAACACAGTTACAAGTCGACCTTTGAATTCCGTGCTGCCGACCCCTCAGCTGACCTTTACCTGCTCTTAGCAGCTTTTGCAGTAGGTATCCGCCATGGATTTGAGATGGAAGATGCCCTTGAAATTGCCGACAAACTCTATATCAGCGTTAACATCTTCAAGGACGAACATAAAGACAGACTTGCCCAGCTTGAACACCTCCCCGCTTCTTGCTACGAGTCCGCTCAGGCCCTGAAGAAACAAAAGGACGTTTTCACTCAGTACGATGTCTTCACTGAAGGTATGATTAACGACAGCGTAAAACTCCTTGAAGCCTTTGACGACGATCAGCTCAGTGAGAGGCTCTACGGCAAGAACGACGAAATTAAGAAGCTTGTGGACTCTTTCATCCACATTGCGTGATCACGATAGTCTAAAAGACTAAAAACGAACCTTCAAAAACGAATCTTTTTTTCTTTTTCCTGCCGGAAAAAGAACCAGGACCCCTGTTTTGCAAGGGCAGGGGTCCTGCAACCATCTTTCCTCTGTCCAGTTTTTCCTCCTTATTTCCTACACTTCTTTTTATTCCCTGCACTTTTTCTGATACCCTCGGGTACTCTATATCCTTTACAGGAACCTTGAAACCGATGGTTTTTTGACTACAAGGACACGGCTGTTGGATTTAAAAACCCCAAACTCAGACCTGGATGACCTTAAATGGCCTTCTCGAACCATTCCTGAACTAAAGCCGAATTAACCGGAATAGCTTCATTTTGTCGTTTATTGTCCCGGACGCAGTCCGGCTTTTCCGGAATAAAAAAGGAAAAGATAAGTGGAAAGAAAAAGCGACAGAACATAATCTGTACGAGGAAGGAGCTGAGTATCAATAGTCAAGGACAATTATAATTTATTCACCATGCAATGGTGGTTTTTTATTCTTTATTCTCTATTTCTTATCTTAACAGCTGTTCCGTATGCAAGTATCTCGGCTGCCCCTGCCATCACCATGGAGGTCATGAACCTGACATTTACCACGGCATCAGCTCCCATCTTTTCGGCATCCGCCACCATACGGTTGATTGACTTTTCCCTTGCCTCTTCAAGCATCTGGGAGTATTCTGTCAGTTCGCCCCCTACGATGGTGCGCAGACCTGACATGATATCCTTGCCAATATGCTTGGCCTGGATGGTACTGCCCCGGGCCATTCCGAGAGTATGTACGATCTCTTTTCCTGCTATTGTATCTGTGGTCACGATTATCATGTTCTCACCTAATATCTCCTTTCAATCTCCTTATCCTCAACACTCATTTTTTCCTTTATCAGGGCCAATAAAACCAACACTATACCTGCTACAATTGCCCCAATAGACATTTTAAGTATCAGACTGGATTCCAGAGTAAATAAATTATAAAGGGCATATCCCAGTAGCAAGACAAAGCCTGTGATTGTCAGTCCTATGCCAAGATTTCTAACTGCTGTGCTGCTGTTCATGAGAACACCTCTTCAAACAAAATTGGAAATCACTCCGAAGCCGGATTGCTTGAGATATGATATAAGCACAGGAAATACTTTATCACTTTTGTTATATTAATGAACGTGTTTCATCCAGTACAAGTTTCTTTCAAGGAATATCTACTGTATGAAAATACTTATTACCCTGTGAAACATAGCTTAACGTAACTGTTTTGTTAGATGCTGCATCATAAGCTCATCTCCGAAAAATTAAAACCTGGATTGCGTATCAAACCCTCGCTGCGTGGATGTTAACAATGGATGCTTCAGTGAAAGATAACCCGCAAAATAGGCCGCCTGAAAATAACTGGCGAAATACCTTATATACAATAATATTTGAAGCAGACACCCCCGCAGGAAAGCTTTTTGATGAAATCCTGATTCTTGCCATCCTGCTTAGCATTATTGTTGTTATGCTCGATAGCGTAAGTAGTTTCGCGGCTATATATGGCGATTTGTTCTATACCCTGGAATGGATTTTCACGATACTGTTTACAGTGGAGTATTTTTTGCGCCTGATCTGTGTTGGCCGGCCCTCCCGGTATGCCACAAGTTTCTTCGGTATCATAGACCTGCTGGCAATTCTCCCTACTTATCTTAGCCTGATGCTGCCGGGCAGCCAGTATCTGGTGGTGATCCGGAGTTTACGCTTACTCAGGGTTTTCAGGGTGCTCAAACTTGCCCAGTATATTGGTGAAGCTGATTTATTGATAAGAGCTTTACGTGCAAGCCGGCGAAAAATAACCCTGTTCTTATTTACTGTTTTGACCCTGGTGGTGATATTGGGTTCCCTTATGTACGTTATTGAAGGGGCTGAGAGTGGGTTTACCAGCATACCCCGGAGCATCTACTGGGCAATCATAACCCTTACGACCGTAGGATACGGGGACATTGTCCCTGAGACGAATCTCGGACAGGCACTGGCATCAGTTATCATGATAATAGGGTACAGCATCATAGCGGTCCCGACAGGTATTGTCACATCCGAGATCACCTATGCAAGCAGATACTCTAAAGGAAGGGTGTGTCAAAATTGCAGTTTTGAGGGGCATGACATCGACGCTAAATTCTGTAAGCGTTGCGGGGCAAAATTATAAGCTTATGTTTTGGTCGGTTGATCCATTCTTTTCTGGGGCCGGAATAACCGGAACTTGTTTTCTCCAGTCGTTATTATCCCGAAAGCCAAAGGCTTCCGGCTTTTCCCTGAAAATAAATAAAAAGCAGAGGAAAAAATGGAAGCGACAAAAAAATCTGTGCGATGCAGCAAAAAAGCAGCAATATTTGAAAACAGTGTATTTTCGGTGTATGCTAGAGTTCTTTAGCGCTCACATCGAAAAGAAAATGATCCGATACTATTTCCTTTTAAATTTCTTTTTGGGAAAGGGCCGCCAGGCAAGCTGGCGGAGGCTTTTGATCTCTTTTCTGGACGTAAGGTAAAGGGTTTTTTGGATCGTAGTGAGCACTCTCTATAAACGGGATGCAGGATTTTGTCCTTGAGGATCAAAAATCAAAGTTGATTTTTTGATTGGAGTCCGAATTTCGGGGTTGGCTTTATCTACTGTAAAGAAATGTATAAAGGATTGGTTCAGAAAAATCAGGATTAATAAGACCCGGATTGATTCAAAAATGACAGGAAAGAGCAATCCAGAAGAAACTGAAAAAAAAAGCTATGGGAAATCTGGAAACCAGAGCGAAAGTTCAGAAAACGCCCTGAATTCAGAAAATGCTCCGAAAATCACCATCATCTGTTCTGCCCCTGACCTTGCTAGCCAGAACATCAAAGAGCATCTTCTTGCCCTCAGGGAATGGAAGCCCCTGGAACTCCCGGAAAACTCCGGGTTTTCCGCTGCCCGTGAATCCGCTGATGGGAAGTTCAGGCTTGTGGATATCGAGGAGATCCACGTTTTCCAGGACGGGCTTGATAAAAAACTGGAAGCTGCAGGGCTTCCTGCCGAACTGATTATTTTTGCCTCCAAGCACAGGAGCAAGGAGGAAGTAAAGTCCCTGACCGTGCACTGCACCGGAAACTCCTCGGACGAAGCCAGGCTCGGGGGGCACCCGAAAGAGCTTGCGGTCTCCTCCCCGGCAGCCATGAAGTCCATCCTGGCGGAGATGAAAAGGCTTGCCGGAGAAAAGGGCCTTGACTACGACGTAACCCTGGAAGTAACCCACCACGGGCCAACCGAACTAACTGTGCCCTCCCTCTATGCCGAAATCGGGAGCACTGAAGGACAATGGGAAGAACCGGTTCCCGGGGAGGTCGTCGCTCAGGCTATCCTTGCCGTATCCCTGGAAAAAGTCCCCACTGCAGTTGGCTTCGGGGGCGGGCACTACGCCATGCGCCAGACAGGCCTACTGCTGGAAACCGCCATCTCCTTCGGGCACAACTTTCCAAAATACCAGCTTGAATTCGTAGATGAGGCCCTTATCCAGCAGGCAATCGAGAAATCGGGTGCTGACTTTGTCTATTTTGACCGGAAATCCATGAAAAGTGCGGACAGGAAAAGGATCACCGAAATCGTGGAAAAAATGGGGCTTTCGGTCCTGAAAGAATCCGAAATCAGAGAAAAGTACGGGGTTTCCGGAACCGAATAAAGTTTTCGTTTGCGTAAAATGCATAATTAGGACCGAAAATGCATAATCGTGGACTGAAAATCCGTAATTCTTGACTGAAAATATATAATTCGTGGCGTATGAATCATGTTTCATATCGATCTCTTCTCTCTTTCCCTCCGCTTTGTGCTCGGTGGCAGTGCAGTAGTGGCTTCCACCCTGATTGCAAGGGCTTTCGGAGGCCGGATAGGGGGAATTTTTGCAGCTTTTCCGGCGGTCTACCTGGCAGCCATCCTTAGCCTGGGCCTGGAATTCAAAGGACAGGACCTTCTCTTTATGTCCGAACAGGTCTCAAAGGGTGCCCTTGTGGGAATGATTGCGGACATCGGCTGTGCCCTTGCAGCCAGCTACCTGATCCTCAGGTACGGGTGGAAATCGGGCTTATCCCGGGCTCTTTTGTTCTGGGCAGTGCTTGCACCGGCAATTTACTTTGCGTGGTACGGTTTTTGAAACGAAAACCCAAAAAGTATCTGAAGGGAAAGGGAAAGAAATTAAAAAGGAAATTAAAACTCGAAGTCAAAGACGGAAATTTGAGATAAGGGAGAAAATCATGGAAGTTGATATCAGGGACCTTGCTTTAAGGTTCATCCTCGGGGGAAGCTCTGTTGTTGCCTGTTTTCTTGTCCTGCAGCTCCTCCCATGGAAGGCTTTTGCGGGGATTTTTGCCGCCTTTCCGGCAGTGATGGTTGCAGCTGTTATTATGGCAGGCCACTTTGAAAGTTCCGAGCGGGCCGCTGACATTGCACTCGGAGCAAGCGCCGGGATGATGGGCTGTACGGTCTGTGTGCTTGTAGCCACTCTCGGCATGCAGTACCTGAACGAATGGGGCCTTTCCCTTCTAATTGCCCTTGCTGCATGGCTTGTTAGTTCCGTCCTGTTCATCCGGCTTATGCAGGGCTTCCTCGAAAAAAGAAAAGAAGAAAGAGGCAGAGGAACAAACCACTAAAACGGCCGGGAATTTATTCCCCTGTTCACTCTTTTAGCTTCATCGGCTTTCCGCAGCAGGAAATGTCTCCTGTGCAGCAGGCTCCCAGGTCACATTCTTCACCGCACTCTTTTACGACCTGCACTTCAAATCCGCAGTCTTCACATACAAGAAGCTGGCCTTTTTTCATTTCATTGCAGCGCATATTGAATCACCTGATTTTGATTGATGAGAAAAATATGGCACTCCGGATTCAAACTGCTTTTGAAACAAAGGTTCTGATAAGAAATCCCCGGAAAAGAAAGGGAACTGAAAGCCCGCACTTCAGGGTTCGACAGCTACTCCTTCCGGAATGGAAATTTGCTGGAAAAGCCTGTGTTCCCTCAAAAGGAAGAGCAACGTAAGGATAAAAGCCATCAGGTCTGAAACCGGAAACGCTGCCCAGACCCCATTGAGCTCGTAGAGCCTTGGCAGAAGGATTACCATGGGCAATAAGAAAAGGACGGGGCGGGAGACCGAAAGAATAAAAGAAGGCTTTGCCCGCCCGAGAGCCTGGAACAGAGTTGACCCGATTATATTGATGCCCACCAGAGGCATCCCAAAGACGAAAATCCTCATTGCGGTTTTTCCCAGGTCCAGCAGTGCCGGGTCGGAACTGAAGATGGAAAGGAGTTGCTGTGGGAAAAGAAACATGACCAGAAACCCTGCCGTCCCGAAATAAAAAGCTCCTCTTGCCGCAATTTTTACGGCTTTTACTACCCTTTCCGGTTTACCTGCCCCGTGATTGTAGCCGGCAATTGGCTGGAGGCCAAAGGACATGCCCATGAGAGGCATAAAGACAAACGAAAAGAGCCGGAAAATAAGCCCAAAAACAGCAATTGCGACATCTCCCCCGTAAATCGCAAGGGCGGTGTTTACGAAAATAATCGTAATGCTCTGTGAAATGTCCATTACAAAAGGCCCTGCTCCTATAGCTGAGATCTCTTTTAAAATCCCTATATCGGGTTTCAACATCTCGAAGCCGAAGTTTACGGCGCTTTTTCCTGCCAGGAAGTAGTGCAGAAGCCAGAGGGCACTCACACCCTGGGCAAAGACGGTTGCAATTGCAGCTCCACGGACTCCCATCCCGAAGCCAAAGATCAGCACAGGGTCAAGAACTATATTAAGGCCGGCCCCGAGCAGCATCGCATTCATGGAAAAACGGGCATTTCCTTCCGCACGGACTATATTTTGAATGGATATTCCGAGGATGCAGGTAATTGCCCCGCCCAGTATAACCCGTATATAATCCACGGCAAAAGGCATGATCCCTTCCGTTGCTCCGAAAGCTTTCAGGATCGGGGAAAGGTCAAAAAAGCTTAATGCAAAAAACAGCACTCCAAATACAAGCCCGGCGGAATAGACATTTCCAAGGGCTCTTCTTGCCCTTTCAATTTCCTTTGCTCCAAGGGCTCTCGAGATAACGGATGCACTCCCTGTCCCCAGCAGAATGGCAATTCCAATGAGTATCATCTGGATCGGAAAAGCAACTGTAAGCCCTCCTATCGCAAGAATGCTCTCCTCTGCCCCGTATGCCTTTGCCACGAAAAAAGTGTCCACTACATTATAGAAAGCCTGGACCACCATTGCAATTATTCCGGGGAGTGACAGCTTGAAGAGCAGTTTTTTAATATCTTCCCTGCCCAGAAAATCACTTTTTTCTTCCATTTTTACACCTTACGATATTGAGTCCGATTCCCAATCCTATCATTAACATCGCCCGTTCCCTGAACTCATGTTTCCTGTGCTGCCAGTTCAGGAGGTTTAAACCCGGGTTCACAGAAATTTTTTACGGCTTTTTGTACCAGATGCCTGAACTCCTTTTTTTCTTCAGGCGTGAAATCCGAAAGAAGCGTATCGACAAAAGCCAGCAGCTTTTCCAGGACCACACCCCTCATTTCCTTTCCCTTTTCGGTCAGGTAAACCTTGTACGCCCTGTGGTCGGTTTCGTCCACCTGCCTGTATACGTACCCTTCTTTTTCCAGGCTCATGATCGCTCTTGTACTCGTGGCTTTGCTTACCTTCAGTTTCTTTGCAAGAGTTTCCTGGGAAATGCCGTCCCTCCGGTATAAAACCATTAAAAAATCAAACTGTCCGCTCCTGATCCCGTAAGGTTTGAGCTCCCTTGCCATGTATGCCAGGTGGCTCCGGTAGATGTGGGCGATCGGGCCGCAGATTGCTCTGGGGTCTTCCATTGTTAAATCCTCGATTTTTGGGGAATGGTGAAGAGATTATTTTGAGAGTAAGCGCCTTAAATTCCAGACAATTAGTTACTCATGAAACTAACTTTAAGACATTTTCTAAGATTTTATCGGATAAATAGTTACTGGTGAAACTAATTAACCGAATTTGATAGATTCGACACAAAAACAGGCAAGCAAATGGAAATAACTGCATACTCCGGCGGTCGGCTCCTTAATTGTAAACTCGAACTTTCCCGAAGCAAGCGAAATGGTATCTTCCGCCGTTTTTGTCCCGAGCGTCAGCGAGGCCCGCCCAGAACAACTGCCAAAAGGACGAAAATATTCAAAAAATAACGGCTCCGGTAGAAGAAATCAACATTGAACACACGAAGGCCAGTTTTTTGAGTCAATATGAAGCCCAGTGTTCAAAAACAAAAATACGGTTTCTGGTCTGATTACTATTTCTTATTCATTAAATTCAGGGAAAAGCCGGTTGCTTTGCAACCGGGAGTGGGCACGGTGTTGGACTACATGACGGGAACCCCGGCAAAGATCGAAAATTGAATTTAAAAAAATCCACCACAGCTTACAATTTAAAATGTTCGGAAATCCGGGGTTCGGATTTTTTGAAATTACTCAAAACCACTCATAATCACTCATAATCACTCATAGTCACTCGTAATCACTCATAATCACTCATAATCACTCATAATCACTCAAAATCACTCGAATGAATCCCTTACTTCTTTCAACATCTTCCTGATCTCAATCCCCTGCGGGCAGACCTCCTCGCATTCCCCGCACTCAACGCAGTTCCCGGCTTTTTCTTCCGGGGCCAGAAGGACTCCGTACTGGAACCTGGCATTCTTTACATCATCGAGAACGTAAACGTCATTCAGATAACCGAGGTTCCGAGGGATGTTCACTCCCTGGGGGCAGGGTATGCAGTACTTGCAGCCGGTGCAATTGACTTTGATCCGGGACTTGTAGATTTCTTTGACTTCGGTTATCAGGCTTTTTTCTTCGGGGGAAAGGGAATTTGGGAGCCCTTCGTCTGCAATTTTCAGGTTATCTTGCAGGTGCTTCATTTCCGACATCCCGCTCAGGACGACGCTGATTTCGGGATAGTCCCAGAGGTAGCGAAAAGCCCATTCTGCGGGGTTTCTTCTGGTTTTGGCACGGTCCCAGACCTTTTTGGCTTCTTCGGGGACTTTTGAAGCCAGGTTTCCGCCGCGCAGGGGTTCCATGATGACGACGGCAAGGCCCTTTTCACCCGCATATTTCAGGCCCTCGACTCCTGCCTGGAAGTCTTCGTCCAGGTAATTGAACTGGATCTGGCAGAGGTCCCAGGGGTAGGCGTCCAGGACTTCCTTGAATACGTCCAGGTCGTCGTGGAAGGAAAAGCCGGTGTATTTGATCTTCCCGGCTGCACGGGCTCTTTCCAGGAACTCGAAAACCCCGAATTTCTTCATTTTTTCCCAGTAGCTTTTCTTTACCCCATGGAGGAGGTAGAAGTCGATGCAGTCCGTTTGGAGCTTTTCAAGCTGCTCGTTTAAGAAGCGGTCCATGTCCTCCTTGCAGTTTACGCGCTTGCAGGAAAGTTTGGTTGCCAGATGGACCTTTTCCCGGTACCCGTCAGCAAGGGCTTTTCCCAGGAATACCTCGCCTTTCCCGCCGTGATAGGAATAGGCAGCGTCAACGTAATTTACCCCGTGGTCAATGGCGTAGCGGAGGAGCTCGATTGCTTTTTCTTCATCTATATTATCAACCGCTCCGTCGATAACCGGAAGCCTCATGGAGCCGTAGCCAAGAATTGAGGCCTTCTCACCTGTTTTTCCTAATTTACGGTATAACATTTTTTGCCCCGGTGTTAGTCCTTTATCAGTTTATTCCTTAATTTTCAGATTTAATTGCTTTTGTGCTTTTGTGCTTTTTTACTTTTTTACTTTTTTGCCCTTTCAAGCACAATCAATTATTTCGCCGACTCTTTTGTCATTTCAGCTAAAATCAATTATCCCGCTAAATCCATTTAACGCATCCGGAACTAATTCACAGGTCATGACATATTCATCGGGAATTTCAGGTATATGTTTGATACCAAAATTCACAGCCGGCCTGAACCCGAATCTATGATAATAGGCAGGGTCGCCGACAAGAACTACTACCGTATAACCCATCTTTCTTGCCAGCCTGAAACTTTCGTTTATCAGTTCGGAGCCGACTCCTTTGTTCCGATATTCCAATAGGACGGAAATAGGTGCTATCAAAAGGGCTTCAAATTTACTATCACCGGTTGTGATATAAGTTTTTGTCAGCATAATATGCCCGATTAGCTTGCCGTCTTCCTCTGCGACTAACGCAAGTTCGGGAATATAGTTGCCGCTGTCTCGCAGTTCAGTGGCAAAATCCTGTTCTTTGCCATTGGAAACTTTTGCGGTTTGAAATGCAACTTTCACCAGATCGTATATCTGGTTAAATTCTTTCTCTGTTTCTTTTCTGATAATCATATGAATTCTCCGGGGCACTATTGGAATTGGATTTTGGGATAAATATGACTGTGAAATGCTGATAAAAGGCTTTGTATATTTGTGAAAAGTAGTGGGTAAAAAAATAGAGTTAAAATGATTTTGTCATTGGAAGTCATCTGATCAGAAATTCCGCATAGCCACAAACTATATATATCATACAATATAATTAGGGTAATACTAACTAACAGAATGATCGAGATATGATGGCGAAAAAAGAGCATTTATACATAGTTTTTGAAAACCTGATCAAAATCAAAAGCGAATGCTCTTGTGAGATCTTCTCCGAATGCGGATTATCGGATGTTACTGTGAAGCAGATCGGATATTTAAAGGTCATTGATGAGCATGGGGATGTAACATTTAGCAAACTTGCTAAAATCACCAACCATTCAAAACCCACAATTACAGAGATGATTAACAAATTTGCCCGAATGCAGTGTGTTTACAGGGAAAAATCCCCCGATGACGGCAGGATCTATTATATCCGCCTGACCGAAAAGGGGCAGAGGATAGCCCGTGCCGAAGAGAAAGCTTTACTAAGGGTTATTGAAAAGATGGCAGATTCCCTGGATGAAAAAGAAATGGAATCCCTTATTAAGCTTCTTGAAAAGGTCAGATAATTTTTTTTAGCTAACAACTTAGTTAGGAAAATTCTAACTAAATAATTGCAGTAAGATCTGTGCTAATTCAAGCAATTAACTGTGCTAATTCAAGCAATTAACTGTGCTAATTTGAGCTAATAATCTATAGTTAGGTTAATTAAAACTAAGCAATCACAATAATAACAGTGTTAATTTGAACTAATAATCAAAAAAACGAGACAATAAACGGGACAACTGACAATGGATACAAAACAAACAGATTACAGCAGAGAAAGCCTCGTAATACCCCTCTTTGAGGTAGTGGTTTACCCGGAAAGCCGGACAAAACTCCGGGTTGACAAAGCCATCGGAGAAGCCCTGCTTGCCGGGATGAAAAATGGCGAATATGCGTATACTATCGGGCTGACAACAAAGAGCGGCACGCAAGCTTCGGAACTGTCAGAAGATAATCTTTACAAAACAGGAAACCTGCTCAAGGCAACATTTGTGCAGCCCGCTGATGACGGATATCTGGTTGCTGCAAAGGTGATCCAGAGAGTAGAGGCCGTTTCCTTTTGCCGGAAGGACGGACTTTTCTATGCCGCATACGAGCCTGTTCCGGACCTTCCTGACCTCAGTGAGGATGTTCAGGCAGGGATGATGGCGAATGTAAAAAATAAAATTAATGAGATCAGCAGCATTCAGGGTTCCGAGCAATTTACCCGGCCTATTGCTAAGATGGATTCCATTGACCAGATAATGGGATTTATCATGCCGTACATCCCGATAAAGCTTGAGGAAAAGCAGGCCCTTCTGGAGATTGTTTCGGTCCGGGAACGATATAATGCATTCATCGGGGTCCTGACGAAGCAGAAGGAGAACATAAACCTCCAGATCGAGATGGCAAAAAAAGTTACCGATAAAGTAAACAAGTCAAACCGGGAAGCGATGCTTCGGGAACAGCTCAGGATGATCCAGGAAGAGCTGAACGGAGGACAGGACCCGGTTTCGGGAGAAGGCGGATACGGGGAAAGAATCGGGAGATCCAGGATGCCTGCCGAGGTCAGAAAGAAGGCAATGGAAGAGTATAAAAAACTCGAAGCCGGAGGCCCCCACAACCATGAAGCCCCTGTTATCAAAAATTACCTGGACCTCATGCTCGACCTTCCCTGGGAAACCGAAGAGAAAAAGAGTATCGATATTGTCGAAGCCCGCCGTGTGCTTGAGGACAACCATAACGGCCTTGAAAAGGTCAAGGAAAGAATTGTCCAGCACCTTGCGGTTATGAAACTGAAACAGGAAAAACAGGGCTCGATCCTGCTTCTTGCAGGCCCACCAGGCACCGGCAAGACCAGCCTTGGAAAGAGCATTGCAGATGCCCTTGGCAGGGAATATGTCCGGGCAAGTCTCGGAGGCGTCAAAGATGAAGCCGAGATCAGGGGCCACCGCCGGACCTATGTTAGTGCTCTTCCCGGAAGAATTATCCAGGGCATGAGAAAAGCAGGCACGAAAAACCCTGTCTTCATTCTCGATGAGGTCGATAAGCTTTCAGCTTCCTACTCAGGCGACCCGGCAAGCGCCCTTCTCGAAGTCCTCGACCCCGAACAGAACAGCAGCTTCTCGGACCACTACCTGGAAGTCCCCTATGACCTGTCCGACGTGCTCTTCATTGCCACCGCCAACTCCCTGGCAACCATCCCACCCCCGCTCCTTGACAGGATGGAGATGATTGAGATCTCGGGCTACACGAAAAACGAGAAATTTGCAATTGCAAAAGACCACCTGCTTCCCGAGACCCTGGAAGAACACGGTCTTGATGCGGACAAGCTTAAGATCGAAGATGAAGCCCTGAAACAGATCATCGAAAAGTACACCCGCGAAGCAGGGGTCAGGCAGCTTAAAAAACAGCTTGCAAAGACTGCAAGGTTTGTGTCCGAGAAGATTGTCTCAGGAACCGCCGAGCTTCCTTACGTGGTAAAGCCGGACATGCTCAAAGAGACCCTCGGAAAAGAGCTGGTCAGGCAGGAAGAAGCCAGGAAAGAAAACGTACCCGGAGTGGTCACCGGACTTGCGTGGACTCCTGTGGGAGGGGACATCCTCTTCATTGAAGGCACATTCATGCCCGGAAAAGGAAAACTTACCCTTACAGGTCAGCTCGGGGACGTGATGAAAGAGTCTGCCCAGATCTCTTTGAGCCTTGTCAGGTCCAGGCTTGCAAACACTGCGAACAGCTTTAACTTCACCGCAAGCGACATCCACATCCACGTCCCCTCGGGTGCAACCCCGAAGGACGGCCCGTCAGCCGGCGTAACCCTCTTTACCGCCCTCACCTCCCTGATCACCGGCAAAGCCGTTGACCCCAAACTTGCCATGACCGGGGAAATAACGTTGAGCGGGGCCGTAATGCCAGTCGGCGGCATAAAAGAGAAAATCCTCGCAGCCCACAGGGCAGGCATAAAGAAGGTCATCCTCCCCAAAGAGAATGAAAGAGACCTTGAAGATGTGCCCGAAGAAGTCAGGAATGAACTCAAATTCGTGCCGGTAGAGACCATCGAAGAGGTCCTGAAAGAGGCACTGGACATTGAACTGCCAAAGCAGGTGCTGTCTTTTGAAGGAAATGGGTTTGGAGCTACGCAGAATGTTTGAGGATTGAAGGATGGGGCAGTTACGGTTTTGCGTAACTGTGGCATGCCCTTCCTGATAATTTTTCCCTGAATACTTGGGGAGTACTGTGTCTTTTTTTAATAATTTAGTATTTATTAAATCCGGAGGGCAGAGGGTTATGAATAATCCTACCTTCAGGTAGGAGATACAGTGAATCCTTGGCAGCTTTCCTTACGTTTCTTTGATCGATAAAGCATCTTTTTTTCGATAATAACCTAAATTTGACAGTATCCACTAATTACTACTGATATCTACACCAATTTTG
>JAENZL010000065.1 GCA_016841265.1 Methanobacteriota archaeon
GATTTCCTTCTCCGCGCCTGTCGCCGATTTCTTTAGAAATTTTCAGCGCCTGTTCGTAATATTCAATCGCTTTTCTGGGATCGCCCAGATTACTGTATGCAAGACCGAGACTGCCCAGGACAGCTCCATGAATCTGCTTATCTTTCAGGAGAGGATCGTCTGTGAGATGGTTTTCAGGTAGTAATTTTTCGTAAATTTCGATTAGTGTTCTGGAATTGCCCCAGAGATCCAGGAGATAATTGAGATTAGATCGCCAAATAAGAACTGCTGCCAGATCATACTCTCCAATCATACAGGCGTGGTGATGTGCTTCAATTAATGGCTGCACATCTTCTTTTCCTGAGGGCTTCTCAGGCAGTGGAAGGGAAAGGTAGTATTTCACGGCAAGCATGTGAGCTGCCTTTTTGTTTTCTAGGTCACCATATGCGAATTCCTGTACAAGGGGGTGGAGCCAGTAGCTTCCATTATGATCGGTTTCGAGGAGGGATTTATCAAGCAGAGTGTCAATGGAATCAACGGGGATACTGTCTGTGAACATTATTTTGATGGCTTCAGGGGGCTCGGGCTGACGGTAGACGGCGATGCGTTCCAGTAGCTCTTTCTCTCCGCCGACAAGTTTGTCGAAGAGGAACCTTGCTTTTTTGATGCGATCTTTCTGGTGCTTTCTGTAAAGACTGAGGTCTTTTAGTATGTTCTCTGCTGTATGTTTCTTTGCAAGACCCACAAGCAGTTTCAATGAGAAGGGATGTCCGTCCACACTTTCAACCAGAGATTCCAGTATTTCGAGTTCGATTTTGTCAAGGCCGTTTGCTCTCAGGTAGTTGACGGCAAAATCAGGTTTCAGTCCCTTTATTTCTTGCCGGTTTTCATCTTCGAGTTCATCGATCAGGTATTCTCCGTTGTCCAGCAGGGGCATAACCCGGCTGGTCAGGATTACCTTTGCCCTGTGGGTGTTGTCCCTGAGGGATGTGAAGAGCAGACCCAACCCTGGATCTATGAAATTTCGTTTTTCATTAATTATGTAGCTCAGGTCATCAAAGACCAGCCAGAGGGAGTTTCTTTTTCTCAGTTCCTCGGTAAGTCTGTTTATATCAGTTCGTCCAGCCTGTCTTTTTCCTTTGTAACTCAGAATTTCAGGGGCATCCAGATAGGCTGCAAGAGCTTCAAGCACATCTTCAAGGGTTGCATCCCTATTATGATGGAAGTTGAACCAGAAAGGTTCGGGGATGCCTGTTGGCCTGAAGTCGATCAGGACCCGCGAAAGGGTAGTTTTTCCGACACCTGCAATGCCGCTGAAAAGTAGAACCTTGTTTTCCTGAAGGCGGTTGAGGGCATGAGAAAGTTCTTCAGCCCTGTTTTCGGTGACAAATTTAGTGAGCTTCTCAGAATAATCTGGAAGAACAGAGGGGCTATAACTTCTTTGAACTTCCTGTCTCAGTTCCTCTTGCCTCTTCCATTCCATATATTTCATAATTTTTATTAGTTCTTCACCTTGAACGCCTTCCAGATTCAGTATCAGGTTATTGTCTCCGAAAACAAGTTGCTTGACAAGGTCGATTTTGAGATTTATGTTTACGATGATTTCTATTTCTCTGGCAAGGTCAGGGTTTTCCACAAGCAGTTTCAGAATTTCCTGCTGCAATTCTTCCTTTACTTTCGGGTCTTCGGAATTTCTGGACGCCTTAGTGAGTGCTCTTTCCAGTGAATCACTCATTTTCGGGCTTAGCTTACCCAGCAGAGCCTTCGCCCTTTTCCCGCCTTCAGAGCCAAGTTTTTCAATGCCTTTATCGAGAAGCATATCTTTACCTTTCTCTGCAGCGGCTTTTCCCCCCTCAATAAGCATGTCTTTTCCTTTGTCTGCTGCGGCTTTGCCTCCCACATAGATAAAGGGCAGGGCTGGTAGAAGAAAATCTGTTGCTTGCTGGGCGAGAATAGCCGGATCCATAAACTCCTCCAATTTCTTTTTTGATATTGGTGGCAGGTAAAATAAGTTTTGCCATTTATTGTGTTAAAAAGTGGGCGATTTGGGTTTTTTGCGATAAAATTCAAAAGATGGTGGAAATTCCAAAGCTGTTGCTGCTTTTCAGTCTTCAGGGAAAAGCCGTTCGCCTTCGGCGAACGTGGGTGGGCATGGGCGTTGAAACTGGATGGGTGCCCTGTTTCCTGAAAATAAGCAAATTTAACAGGAGCCCTGTTTTTAAAAAATAAAAATTCGATCTTCATTTTTTAATATCTACAACGCCAGAGCCGTTTTATTATAGCTTTTTGTTGCTTGGAGCGGAAAATGAATAATTTCAAGGTTTTATCTGTTATGTTATCAAACACTTTCGCAAGCTTTTTAAGCCGTCATTTAGTATTTAATGCGCATGCCCTTGCTAAATCTATACTTTCTCGCCTTCGAGATTCTGGTTTTAGTGCTCTTTCTGGCCTGTCTGCAAAATGCCTGGCAACGAGGCTCCTGGGCAGTCTGGCAACTTCTTGCCGGGGTGCTCTTCGGCTTGCTGCTGGAATGGGCTACAATCCAACAGCTCAACGCCTACGAGTACGGATGCTTTCTGGTAATGCTTGGGTCTGTCCCTGTGGTCGTTGGGGTGGCCTGGGGAACTATCATCTATAGCGTTCGCTCCTTTTCCGATAAAACCAACCTTCCGGAATGGGCACGCCCGGTGCTCGATGGCCTGATGGCCTTGAACATCGACCTTTCCCTGGATGCAATAGCCATCCGCCTGGGCATGTGGGATTGGGGAAAAGGTCTTGATCATCAGTACTTCGGTGTTCCTTACAACAACTTCTGGGCATGGTTCTGGGTCGTGTTCTCATTTTCAGCAAGCCTTCGATTGCTATCAAAGCTCCCTGGCTTCTGGGGGCGCTGTTTCTCCCCTGCAGGAGCTATAATCTGTGGCACTACGGGCGTGCTTATTACCAACGAGCTCATTACCAACATTCCCAATGACCTGATACATTATGCTACTATCATTGCAGTCTTAGGAAGTGCTTTGCTCTTGATTTTGGCATTACACCCAGAAGTCTCGACCCAGTCTCAGGCTGCATTTGTCTTTCTTGTGCCTCTCGGATTTCATGCCTATTTCCTGATAGCAGGATTAGTTTCAAGCGTCATCCTGGACCCACCCTTTTTGTTAGTGGTAAGTATAGTTATGAGCATAATAGCACTTGGGCTTCATCGGGATGCTCTAAATTACTGGTATCGGTCCAAAGCACCTGGGCTTCGCCAAGATGCTCTAAATTACTGGTATCGGTCTAAAAAAGAAATATATAAAAAACAGTAGTGTTAGGCCTGGACCGGGGAGCTGCAAAAAAAGTGATGACCACTTTCCTATCAGGCAAGATCCTGAGCGCGAACCAGATAGAATTCATAAACCTGATTGTGAACCACCTTACAGAACATGGCGTGATGGATGCTGCACTACTTTACGAATCCCCATTCACCCACCTTACCCTACAGGGGCCGGACGGGCTCTTCGCATCGAGCCTTGTGGATGAGCTTATAGGGCACTGGCAGATCACGGCAACAGCAATGTCACCCTCATATCAGCAACAAAGCCTGGCATGAGGACTGTTTGATTTCCAACTGATTAACATCGTAGTGGCACACCCTGGCCGTCGTTCTTATTCTCATGCCTGGGTTTTTGCAGGAGCTGTCCATTGCTCCTGCCGATTCCAATTGATCAATGGTTAATTATAATGTAATGCACAGGCGAACGGTGTTCACCTGTTTCTGTGCCTGGTATATTGCTGACCTTTTCTGGAGGGGGTTTTCATTTTATTTACTGGCTTTGGCAATCTTCTTCCCGGTTTTTCAATTACAATTTTCTTTAGAGCAGGTAGTGCATGTTCCTTAATATTCACATCATTGTCTTTCAGCACACTCATGAAATTAGCATGGTCATTTTTGGAAAGGATATTTATCGCTTTTCCTTCTGCTCCTGCTCGTGCAGTTCTTCCAATCCTGTGAATATACTGTTTACTCTCTCTGGGAATATCATAATTGTAAACATGGGAAACACCCTGTATATCAAGTCCTCTTCCGGCTACATCTGTGCATACAAGGACAGATATGTTCCCGGAATGGAATTCTTCCATTATGTGAGTTCGTTTGTTCTGTGTCAATCCGCCATGAATTGCCAGGGCATTGACACCTACTTTTCTCAGGTTTTTTGCGACTTTGTCAGTGTTTCTTTTTGTGTTGCAGAAAACCATCCCGAGGTTTGACTTCTCATTTTTTAGAAGGTGCACGAGCAGAGATAATTTCATGTCATCCTGCACTTTATAAACGACCTGATTCAATTTTTGCGGGTCGATATAAGACTCTACTGATACTCGAACCGGGTTTTCCATGTGCTTGCGGGAAAGCTGGACAACATCTTTTGAAATGGTTGCAGAGAACAAAAGGGTCTGCCTGTTTTGAGGACATTTCTTGATGATTTTTTCTACATCCACTTTGAATCCCAGATCAAACATATGGTCTGCCTCATCAAGGACAAGTGTTTTCACATTATTGAATCTGATGGTATTTCTGCTGATATGATCGAGTAGCCTACCGGGTGTTCCAACAACAACCTCGGCACTCTGTAATGCTTTAATTTGTGGATTGATCCCTACACCGCCATAGATAGATACGATTTTTAACGGGTCGTATTTTGAGAAGTCCCTGAAAGAATTTGCCACCTGCTCCGCCAGTTCTCTTGTAGGGGTCAGGATCAAAGCCTGAATTCCTTTTCCTTTTTCGGAATTTTGCAATATGCCGGAAGCAAACGCGAGTGTTTTTCCGGAACCTGTTGCTGATCCGGCTATAACATCTTCCCCAGCAAGTATCAGGGGAATTGATTTTTCCTGTATTGCTGAAGGGTTTTCAAAGCCATGTTCATTTATTGATTTCAAAACAGCATTACTGAGGCCTAGTTTTTTAAAATCATTCATAGTTAAACTTTCCATGATTTGTCTGAAAAAGCTACTTAATTGCTTTTTCATATTCGTATATTTAAGAGATATTAAAAACAATTAAGAGCTATAAGCACAACTTCAGAAGAGTTAAGATTAATTTACTGCTTAAAAGTTAACAATCGCTTGTAACGGTGAGCTCTCTCTTATACCTTTGCCTATTTTGATGATGTCAACTACCCAGCATTCATAAGAACGTAGCAGGAAACCCCTGAGTCTTTAGAAACTATCCGACAATTCAATTTCAGGAAAAAACAAGTAAAAAAAGGCATATAAAGCCTTTAAATCAAAAAAAAAGTAGGGGCAGGGAAAAAGTTCCCTGAAATAATAGTTTTACAGCTTTTCTCTTCTGTCAATAATCCTCTTTGCCTTTCCTGCGGTCCTTTCGATGCTGCCCTTCTCAAGCAGCTCAACATTCGTGCGGATGTTCAGGATGGCTTTGAGTTCTTTCTGGACGTGGTTCTGGACGGCTTTGAGGTCTTTGAGGTCGCCGGTGAAGGCGTTTTCTTCGAGTTCGACTTCGACGGTCAGTTCGTCAAGCATGTGTTTGTTACGGTCGAGGACTAGCTGGAACTGTTCGCCTACCTGGGGGATCCTGGAGATTACGTCCTGGATCTGGGAGGGGAAGACGTTGATGCCTCTGACTATGAGCATGTCGTCGACACGGCCGAGGAGACGGGAGATTTTTGTTGTTGTGCGGCCGCAGGCACAGTCGGATTCGAGGAGGCGGGTCATGTCGCCGGTCCTGTACCTTATGTTGCAGAAGCCTTCTTTGTTGAGGGAGGTTAATACCAGTTCACCTTTCTCACCTTCTGCGACCTGTTCTCCGTTTTCGTCCAGGACTTCTACGAGGAAGTTGTCGTTCCAGATATGCAGACCGTCCTGTTCCTGGCATTCGAAACCAACGCCTGGGCCGATCATTTCGGAGAGGCCGTAGCAGTCATAGGCTTTGAGGTTGAGCCGCTTTTCAAGCTGCTTACGAGTGTTTTCGGACCAGGGCTCGCCCCCGAAGATGGCTGCTTTTAGAGAGAGTTTGTCGATGAGGTCGAGTTCTTCGGCGGTCTCGGCAAGGTAGAAGGCGTAGGAAGGGGTGCAGTGGACTGCGGTTACGCCAAAGTCGATCATCATCTCGAGCTGGCGGGCGGTGTTTCCGGTGGCTGCGGGGACGACCATTGCCCCGAGTTTTTCTACGCCGTAGTGGAAGCCCATGCCTCCGGTGAAAAGGCCATAGTTCATGGAGTTCTGGATAACGTCCTTGTTCGAAAGCCCGATCATGGTCAGGCTTCTTGCGATCAGGTCCGACCAGGCATCGAGGTCATGTGCGGTGTAGCCGACAACCGTGGGCTTCCCGCTTGTCCCGGAAGAGGCGTGAATCCGCACGATGTCATCCTGGCTGGCAGCAAAGAGCCCGAAGGGATAGTTGTCCCGAAGGTCTGTTTTGCGGGTATGGGGCAATTTCCGGACATCCTCGAGGGTCTTGATGTCATCCGGAGTGACCCCTGCCTCCTTGAATTTCTGCCTGTAGAAGGGGACGTTGTCATAGACCAGTTTGACGCTGTTTTTCAGGCGTTTTAACTGCAGTTCTTTCATCTCGGCGTGACCCATTGTTTCGTATTTCGGCTGCCAGTATTTCATTAGAAGGACCTTCTTTTGACTTGATGATTTTTAGTGAGTATTTCTATGCCATGACTCTACATATCATGCAGGCACTCAATAATTCCTCTTTCGAATATAACGATCAGGGAAAAATTAATCTGTAGTGTAATTTCCTTCCAACATATAAACATTATCGAATGGAAACGCGAACTGAATCAAAAACGAAAATAAAATTAAAAGGGTTAAAAGGAATTTGATTTAGATTTGATTTTGAGTTTAATTTGATTTTGATTTGATTTTGAGTTTGAGTTTGAGTTTAATTCCGAATTTCATCCCGAGTTTCACTCCCTCTGCAGATAAGCCGCAAGCGGGAACCCTATAAAGGTCGGGATCCAGAAAGAAAATATCCGGTAGCTGAGGATGACCACAACAGCTATCGGACCTGGCACTCCCAGGCCTGTATACAGCACTGCCATAGTGCTCTCCACAATCCCCACCCCGCCGGGAAGGACAAAAGCCAATCTCCCGAAAAGCAAGGGCAAGCCGTATCCCACAAGCAGGATGCTAGGGCTTACCTGGTTCCCGGCAGCTATGAAGAAGAAGTAAAGGGTAAGCATATCAAAGCCGGCGATAAGCACAGACCCCAGGACGGGGCGCTTCCAGCCCCCTTTTTCCAGTATTTCGAGGGTTGCGAACATGCGGTGTACTGCGTTTTCAGTGGCAGCAGGGGTATGCTGCCTGTGTATGGCCCTGGAAAAAAAGGCAGCTTTCCGGACAGCTGCAGCCGTGAATCCTTCCCTGTTGTGTTTTCCCCAGCTTACTGCTGCAAGGCTCAGCGCCATCCCGATAAGGGTCAGGAGAAAGACGAAGAACTGTGCGGAGGAAAGCTCCTGTGCTGCCAGCAGCTGGATCATCCCTGCAACCCCCAGTATCACTAAAAGTGTATTGTTAAAAATAGTGGGCAGGGTACCTGCAAGCCCCGAACCTTCGGCGTTGACGCCCAGTTTTCGTACCCAGCGGTATGTGGCTGCCCCATTTCCAAGCGGTCCTCCCGCAAGCAGCCCGATGCTTGCTGCAGCAAGAGTTATCAGGACTCCCCTGGGCACCGAAAGTTTCTGGTTTACGCTTGCCACAATTGAATGCAGGAGATAGCCACTTCCCATATACCTTATAATCTGGGCAAGGGCAGCCAGCAGCACGGCCCACAGGACCATTGTTTTAATGATATACAGGGACTCTTCAACCGAGGCTAGCTGGGGAAGAATAAGATTAACCGCAAGCCCCAGAAAGACGAGCGTGGGAATGTAGCGGCCTGCCCGCAGTACAAGCGTCGGAGGAAAAGCCAGGCTACGGAAATTTTGTTTTTCAGCTCCCATCATTAACTCCCATTAACCGTCTACTTCCGTTGACCATGGACTCCCGTTACTCGTAAATTCCCATTGGTCAAACCCCATTGATAATAAACTCACGTTGATCGTTTGCTCCCCTTTATTTTTCATCCCCCTTCATTTTCCACCCCACTTTTTCTGCCTGCATATATTGGTTTTCGGGTTACTTTTCATTTTCCTTCTAAATCTTTCCCAAAAGATGTGAAATTGATACGCAAACAGATCCAGAAGCCCTTAATATTCGTAGAATATCACAGCATTTAATTATTAGTATGGATAATCCCCTTCCATGGAAAACGGCGTGTATCTTTTAATTCCCATCCTGTATGCCTCACTTAACTCAATTTCGTTTGGCCTCTACGGGCTGGACAAGTTCAAGGCGAAACGGCAAAAATGGCGCATTTCGGAGCAGACCCTCCTGGTAGCAGCCTTTTTCGGACCCATCGGGGCCTGGATGGGGATGCAGCGCTTCAGGCATAAGACCCAGAAACCCCTGTTTAAGTTTCTCGTACCTTTGTTCATAGGAATTCATGTAATGTACGTGCTCTGGATAAATCTTTGATACCTGTCCACCCAGCTTCCATGAACTGAATAATGAAGATTGGGAGACTTCTTTCCGGACACACAGTGCCACAGTTTTTTTATTTTTTGTAAAATGTTTTTTATAGTACTTTCTGCATAGAATATTGGGGGTTATAGTTTCCGCTATTTATCGTTACTCATCTTTACTTATCGTTACTTACCATTGGTTATCATCATTACTTATCACTGGTTATCCCTGGTACAATCGGCAGCAACAGGTCTTAATGAGCCTGTTGTAAGCAACTGGATCGGAGAGCATCGGGATAGGATAGTAGGATCGATCGGATAAAAAGCATCGTAATTTAAAAGAAATTTCATATATTATTTCCGGGCTATATTTATTGGGGATAGAAAGCTCAGGAAATCGCATCCAGGGGGAATGCAGACGGCTGGGGAGAACAGGATTAGAATAGCTATTGCAGGGATGGGGAACTGTGCAAGTTCCCTTGTACAGGGAATTGAATACTACAGGATAAAGGAAAGTTGCGATGAAGAAAGCAGTGAAAAGTATAGTGGAGCCAGGGGAAGCAGTGATATAATCGGCCTGATGCACCGGGACCTGGGAGGTTACCACCCCTCGGATATTGAGGTGGTGGCGGCTTTTGACATTGATAAACGAAAAGTGGGAAAGGATGTCTCGGATGCTATATTCGCTCCTCCCAACTGCACCACCGTTTTCTGTTCCGGAGTCCCGGCTACGGGCGTGGAAGTTAAAATGGGAAGGGTCCTGGACGGCTGTTCCGAACATCTCGTAGATTATCCTGAAGAATGCAGGTTTTTGCTCTCGGACGCTGAAGAGACTACAAAAGAAGAGATCATCCGGACTCTCCGGAGTTCCGGAGCCGAAGTCCTCCTGAACTATATGCCTGTAGGCTCGGAACAGGCTGCCCGCTTTTATGCCAACTGCGCCCTTGAGGCAGGCTGCGCGTTTATAAACAACATGCCCGTGTTCATAGCAAGCGACCCCACCTGGGCCAGGCGTTTTGAGGAAAAAGCCCTCCCGATAATAGGGGACGACATCAAGTCCCAGCTGGGGGCTACCATCGTTCACCGGACCCTTGCTGACCTTTTCAAGAAGCGGGGGGTCAAAGTGGAGCGCACCTACCAGCTCAACACCGGCGGGAACACCGATTTCCTGAACATGCTCAACCGCAGCCGCCTGAAGTCCAAGAAGACCTCCAAGACCGAAGCCGTGCAGTCCGTGCTGGCCGAGCGCCTTGATGTAGAAAACATCCACGTGGGGCCCAGCGACTACGTGCCCTGGCAGAAAGACAACAAAGTCTGTTTCCTCAGGCTGGAAGGCAAGCTCTTCGGGGACGTGCCCATGAACCTGGAGCTCCGGCTCTCGGTGGAAGATTCCCCGAATTCCGCAGGCGTGGTCATCGATGCCATCCGCTGCTGCAAACTTGCCCTGGACCGCGGGGTAGGGGGAGTACTCTATTCTCCGTCAGCCTATTTCATGAAGCACCCGCCAAAACAGTTCCCTGACGATGAAGCATACCGCATGACCGAGTTCTTCATTGCGGGGGAAAATAAGGGCCGAGATATGTAAAAAAAGGAGGAGGGTTCGAATAAAGGACTCCCCTCAAAATATGATTTTTAGAAGGTTCAGGATTCGGGTGTTTAGACCCGGACTCAGGATTTATGTCAGAACTCAAGTCAGAACTCAGGTCTCATGAAGCTTTATTTGGAGAGTTCTTCTTCTACTTCTTCAGCTCCTGCTTCCAGTTCCAGCCCTTGCTGCGGGTCAAACCTGAGTAAAAGGGTCTGGAACTCCCCCATGTGTGTTTTTTCTTCCTTTGCAATGTCCAGAAGGATGGCCCTGATATCCTCGTTTTTGGTCAGGTCAGCCATCTGTTCATAAAGGCTTACAGCATCGAGTTCGGCAATGATACCGGCTCTGAGAATCTGCTTGTCAATGTCTTCGTCTGGTACTTTTTCAAGATCAATTGGAATCTTGGATAACATAATATTCACCCCTTACGTTATTATATGGGAGACTTAAATCATAAAGATTTTTGTTCCGGTTCTTAAATTGCCCAACATTGGAACTTCCTCAACATAATAAAGTGTCCCACATTATAACTTCTTTTCACATTATAACTTCTTTTCACATTATAACTTCTTTTC
>JAENZL010000066.1 GCA_016841265.1 Methanobacteriota archaeon
CCACCTGTCGGCCTACGGCCTCCGAGGAAGGGGACTCCTGCTGCGGAGGTTGAATTCATATGCCAGATATATTGATTGTAGTGAAATCGATAACCGCAATTGGAGTAACTGTCTAATCGGACAAAGTCGGGTTAATTATTATCAAAAATATTCCACCAACACTTAACCCCTGCTTTCTACAGGTACTTAAAATGTTCCCCGTTATTTTTTCCGATGCCGTTTTTGAAACAAGAATATCTAACTGAAAACCTTTGATAACGTTTACATATACTCGAAACTTCCCAGGTCCCATCCTTGCCGATTGCAAAAGGGCTTATCCATTTCACGGTACGGTCGATTGTTACGGCGTTTTCTTCCCCATAGATCGCCCTGCATCGCTCAAGTTCCTTTGTCTGGTTTTTCCTTTTGCTTCTGACGATGGTTTCTTTGACTTCAGTCACATTATCTACAGGTAAAGTTTACGTTTTTCAGGTTCGTTTTGGACCAGAGTACTTATTTTCTGCATTAAATTCATTAATACCTTTTGCGGTATTCTCAAGTAGCTTGAAAGCGAGGTCCTGATCCGGCCAGAACGCCAGCCCGCAGTCCGGATTCGCATACTTTATGCGATCTCCAAGAACGGAAAAAGCCGTTTCAAGCCTCTTTTTTATGACATCCGGAGTTTCGAGCTCAGTTACGATTTTTTGCATGTACTCCTTTTCCTCCCAGGCATTAATTCCATACTTTTCATTGACAATACCTATAAGACTGGAAATATCGGTTCTCGAAATTCCGACTCCTATATAAGTATTTGAATCCTCCAGTACTTTTCTATCCAGAAGATCCAGGTAGGAAGGAGTTCCCGCATACTCAAATCCGATGACATTGATAGGGGTTTCGCATATAAGCTTATACTTCAATGGGGAATACAGGTGAATCTCCACGTCAACTCCCTGCTGCCGAGCATAGCTGGAAGCAAGAGTCAGAGCGGAGATGATATCAGCATCAGAAAACTGGACCCTATCATTTATCCCGAGGCTGGGTTCATCAAAAGCTATAACCTTAATTTTGAAATTTTTTGCAGTTTTAAATGCCTGTTTAATGAATTTCTCAATATCCAGTGCAAGGATATGATATGCGTCCACAAAAGCTGTTGCCCCAAAAGCCTGAAGATACATATCCGTAGGGCCTGCAATACAAACCCTAACCTCAAGAGTCTTTCCTGTCTCCTCTTTATATTGTTTTGCAACCTCTTCAATTATTTCCAGCTCAAGGATCTTTGCATTTTCTTCTTTTAGCACATAAGGTTCATAACAATTCTTTTCTTCTCTGATGATATCCAGGAACTGACCTATCATATCTCTAAACTGAGGATATGTGGGAACATGTACTCCCACATCAATTTTTCTCTGGAAAGCCTCCCTTATCATGGAAAAGAGTTTTTCGTCCTCGTCCCGGTTTTCAGCTGCAGCCTTTACCCACTCCCTCATGATACCCTCAGGTGTGGGAAGGCTTCCTTCATCGATAAAAATAATCCCCCGCATGCCTGTTATATATGAAAGATGAAGTTTTATAGATATTGGAAGTGAGAGCGTCGGAAAAGTCGATAATTGCCAAAATTTTGGCACATTTAAACATTGGTACTAAATTTCAAAATGCCGTGTGACCCATATATTTTGATTGGGCTTCTCGGTACTATGTGAATTTAGGTGTAAACTTCCGACTTTTAAGGGGTGCCTGGCTTTAAGCCCGTAAAAAAACAGGAAATGAGAATTCCGGGACTCTGGAATTCAACTCAAACTTCGTTTTCCTTCAGGGAATCCGGTTTTACTTTGCCAGAAGCAGGGCTTCTCCGCTTGAAAAGTTAATTTCTTTGATAGAACCCGTAACCGTCATCTTCTCCCCGAGAATCCCGGTGAGCTTAATCAAGTCGCCTTCAACCACTATTTTTGCTACGGATTCCATAACCTGTTCACGTTCTTCTCCACGAAGCATAATGACGTTCAGCTCACACATTTTACAGTTCTCCCTTTACTTCATTTATTTGCACTTTTTTATTTGCGCTTTTTATCAGTTGTAATTTCATATTTACATTATAGTAACTGTATATAATTAGAAACCCGGAACAATAAAAAGATTCCGGAATAAATCGACAGGATGACCGACAGGATAATTGGCAGGACGGACGGCAGGATAATTGGCAGGATGGTCAGCAGGATAATCGGAAGGATAATCGGAAGGATAATTGGCAGGACGGGCGGCAGGATAAACGGCAGGATAAGCGGAAGGATGGTCAGCAGGATATGAGCTGGCGGTTTGCTAGCGAAAAACTATTGTTGCTGCAGGCCACGCTGCAGCAGGAAAGTTAAAGCCGCGTCCCGAAGATCACGGGCAGTTCATCAGTTTTGCAACGGCCAGACCTTCATCCAGGTCCAGGGAGTCGGCAACACATTCGCATTTCGTGAGGAGGAGGTAGGCAATGGGCCCGAAGTTGTGTTCGGAGAGGGTCTCGTAGTTTGCCATGCCCTTGCTGATGATGAGGGTTGCGTCCTTCATGGCTTCCAGCAGTTCATTCGGGATCTCATCCACGAGCACGCCTATGGCGTTGGACCCGGTGGTAAGAACCCTATCGACCTTTTTATCGATTTCGTACTCCCGGACTTCTTCCATGGTCACGTCGGTGAGAATCGGGGCTCCCCGCACCACCAGGGTGATTTTTCCGCCGAGCTTTTTGATGATGTCAAAAACGAAGATATCAAAGAGGATCTCCCCGCAGTTGTCGGCAATGTAGACAACGTCCTCCATGAGCCCGAGCATCCCCCGGGTATGGTCCACATCGAGCCCTTGCTCGAAATATTTCTGGAAGGCGGCTTCAAACTTGCCCTCACTGGCATCAAAACCCATGATCCCGAAGTCAAAATAGTTCGCAATAACGGAGGCGAGCACGGCTCGCTTGAAAACTTCCGCGTCATCGGGGTTTCCTTCATAAATTTTCTCCCTTGCGAAGGGCAGGACTTTTTCCGCAGCCTGGTTGATCAGTTTCTTGGTAACGGCATAAGGGTCGTTGTCCCCCAGGACTTCATAGCATTTCCTGTGGACTTTGGTGGCAACAACAGAGGAAACGGCATCAGGGCTGTAGTTATCATTCAGAACGCAGAGACACTCATGAATTGTTTTGTTTATCAGGTCTTCGTCATCCGTAGACAGCTTGGACTGGAAGTGCACTCTGGAAAGCAGACAGTAGGTACAGCGAGGGCTCATTTTCATGGGAACATTACCTGTTTTTTGAGTAAAATGATAGATTTTTCCGGGATGTTTATGTATATTTGTTAGAAATGTAATATGAAGCTACGCAAACTAAAGAAAGTTACACATTTAAAAAGATACATTTGATATAAGTTTTTACATATCAGTGAGATCGATATGGAAATAATTAAATCAGGGCAAAACAGAAACCTATTACAAGATCACTAATCATATTCTAACAAGAGGGTAAAGTTGATGCATGCAGAAAACTTCGATGACGCATTTAATACACTCAGGAAATATTTAATCGACCCTGTTGACTATGAGACTTACTATACCTCAAGAAAACACAGTCCTATATCAAAACTAGCTCGGAGACTAAAAATAGATAATTCGAATTCAAAAATCTTATTTACAGGACATCGAGGGAGTGGAAAAACCACTGAACTTTTCAGGTTAATGCATGAGCTGGATAATGAATTCCTTGTGGTATACTATTCAATGAAAGAAAACTTTAACCTCTCAGAGGTTACGCATACTCATGTCCTTATTTCAATTGGTCTCAAAATCTACGAGATTGCCATTAAGGAAAATCTGCACCTAAACAAAGACATCGTCGAAAAACTCGAAAACTGGATGATAGACACTACCAAAATAACAAGTGAAGAAATTAAGGCTAGTGTTTCAACTGAAGCGGGCATAGGTACTATTTTTGCAAAAATATCGAGTGTTTTAAGGGCAGAAGGAAGTAGCCGTGTAGAGTTCAGGGAAGAAATAGAACGCAAAACCCCCGACTTGATAGAATTGATTAACGATTTGATTTCAGAAGTTTATATAAAATCCAGAGATGAGCTCCACAAAAAAGACCTGCTTATCATTATTGACGATCTTGACAAACCTAACCTCAAAATTGCCGAAGAAATTTTTTACAAGCATGCTGATTCCCTCACCCAGCCTATATGTAAAATAATTTACACAATCCCCATAGCCCTCGTCTATTCCAAAAATTACAAGCAAATGGAGCAGATGTTCGACGGAATCGAAATTTTACCAATGGTAAAAACCCTGAAGAGAGATGGAACAAGATATGAAGATGGAATCGGAGAATTGAAAAATATTCTGAACAAAAGAGTAGATCTGAATCTTTTTGAACAGGATGCACTTGAAGATCTCATAATGAAAACCGGAGGAATTATCCGGGACCTCCTGAACCTCTCAGCTGACTGTTGTCTCACTGCCAGCTTAAAAGCGGACACTGAAAGCGATGTTAAAATCGATTCGATAATTGTACATGAGGCGCTAAGTGAGCTGAAAAACGATTATAGAAGAATGCTTACAGCTGAAGATTACGAAAAACTGGAAACAATTAAGGAAAAGAAAGACTCGGATAAAGACGAATCGTTGATGGGACTATTACACAGTCTCAGCGTGCTATATTACCTTAACGGCGACTGCTGGTACGATGTTCATCCGGTTATCGATCAGCTCCTGAAAGAGAGACCGAAAAAAGTGTGAAAAGAGGAGAAGACTTTTCTGCAGGTGTGATCGGGGGATTTCAGACCTATTTTACGATCAGAACAGGAAATTACTCACATTAATAAAAGAAATAAAATATAAAAATAAAAACATAGATTAAAAAGTGAAACCATGGAAATAAGTCCACTGATTACCGAAAAGATCAATATCCTTTTCCGAATCCTGAAAATTGCAGAACATGGCGCAGTAGTCATAGCTGTATGCAATAATACCCGTCTTCGGGACGAAATCATCGCAAACCTTGAAAATAAAGGTAATGATCTGGGTATATCGTTTATCGAGGTAAAACTCGATGAGAAAAACAGGAACCTTATTGGAACACTTGAAAAGTTTGAAACGGATTCGAAACTTCCGGATTCGAAAAAACGTGTATATTCGGCAACCGGGATTGAAGAGGCAATTCCTGAAGCACTCACCCAATTAAATCTTAAAAGGGACTATTTCTATGACTTCAGATATCCTCTGATTCTCTGGGTAAAATCCGAAACAGTAAGGAAAATAATGACCATTGCACCGGATTTCTGGCACATCCGTGCGAAAAAAATAGAATTCATTCCCAGAGATGAACAAGTGATGTTAAACCTTGATGAACTTATAACATTGGATCAATTTACTGTTAATAGAGAAGATCTACTACAGGAAATTAGAATACATGAAAAATTACTAAAGTCATTGGATGAGTCAAATGACAGAGAGCTCACATATACATTAAATTCTCTGCTAAAACTTGGCGTTGCATATGGAAAGCTTGGGAATTTACAAAAATCAAGTCAATATACAGAAAGAGGTTTAAAACTTGCAAAGCTAAAAAAGAGAAAAAAGTATTTAGCGGGATTTATAAATAATTGTGCCAACGTGAATTACTTACAAGGAAACTATAACGAAGCTATAAAATTATATAATCAAGCTTTAGAGATTGCAAACGCTGCAGAAGACGATAGAGGAGTTGCAACTGTACTCCATCAACTAGGTATGGTAAACAGGGACTTAGGTAATTTAGAAGACGCTATAGGATTGTATGAGCAAGCATTAGGTATCGAAAAAAAATTAGAGGATAAAAGAGGGATCTCAAGTACACTTAGTGAGATAGGGATCATTCACAAAGAGCAGGGTAATTACAAAGAAGCTATGAAATTATATGATCAAGCTTTAAAGATAGATGAAGAGATAGGAAACAAAAAAGGAATTGCCTCCACGTTAACAAATCTCGGAAATATCTATTACCTTGAGGGAAATTGTGAAGAAGCAAACGAATTGTATAAACAGGCATTAAATATCACAAATGAACTGGGGGATAAAAAAGGAACTGCAACCGCAATTACAAACATGGGAATTATTTTGGAATCAAACGGTGACTATGCATCAGCCCTTAATAAGTATCAAGAAGCTTCTAAAGTATTACAAAATCTGCAAATTTATAATCATAATTTTATAGACGAAAAGATAAAGAAATTAAAAGAAAAATATCGTAAAAAAGTATAAAGATCTATCAGTAAAGTTAGGCTTATAGTAATGTGAGCAATAAAATTGATAAAGTAAATGTTTTATACTATATTTAGAAATTATTTTTAATGTTATTCAGAACTCAAAGTTTGGTTTTTCTGGTTTTATTTGTTCTTCTTCTATCTCCAATAACATCCGCCTATACTGAAGTTGAAGTAAGCCCGGTGCAGACCCCTAACGGCGCCGTGCTCTTTATCGCAGACGGCATGAGCGCTCCTTTCGTATATCCCGAACTGACCCCATATGCCCTGGACGGCAGTCCCCTTGAAAGAGCCAGGCTTGAAGCGATTCCTGAAATCAGCAAAGAGAGCGCAAAAGTCCTGGAACTCCGCGTCCCACAGACCTTCACGGAAGGGGGACATTCGGTCCTGGTTACGGGGAACACCGGGGCGGATAGTGAGTTGGTTAGTTTCAGGGACGCCAGTGTTTTTGATGTTTTGCATGAACAGGGTTACCTCTGCATCGGGGTGATGGAAAAAGGGGATTCCTGGTCAATCTGTGCTGAGCATGACGCCATCCTGAGAGACGAAAAAAACTCAATTAGTAAAATGGAACCCACTCTTGAAAGCTACGAACACAACCCCGGCCCTTCGAAAGTCCCGTCCGGGCTGCTTGAGCTTATGGAAGAAAAGGCAGCCGGAGCTCCCGGCTATGTGAGCTCGAAAGAGGCAGGGGAAAGGTACAGTGGGTACAACCGGTGGGGCATCGATACGGCATATGCCCTTGTGGAGTACATGGCCAGGGAATACCCCGCACAGAAATACCTGCTCACGGTCAACGTGGGAGCCGTGGACATGAGCGGGCACTACCGCGGAAATTACGGATACCTGGACTGCATCGAAAGCCTGGACTCTGACCTTATGCCCCTCTACGAACTCTGCAAGGGGAACAATATCGCTTTCATCCTGACCGCCGACCACGGGATGGCTTTTCCAACAGACGATTCCAGGGGAGGGCACCAGGGCGAAAAGTACTCCGTATCCGATGAAGCCCAGCTGGTCCCCCTGATAGTCCGGGCCCCGGATGTGGAAAGCGGATTGATAAAAGGGGAATTCGGGCAGGAAGATGCGGCACTTACCCTGCTGGGAATCCTGAACGTCCCCGGAAAGCCGCGCTTTACCGACGGGGAGCAGATTGTGCTCAAAAGCTACGTGAACCTGGAGGTAAAACTGCCCGGGGAAGGTTCCGTGGAACTCCTGAAAGCCGGGAAACCTATCGCTTCCCCGAAAAATGACAACGAGTTTCTTTTCCTGGGTCTTGAACCGGACTTCACTTACACGGTAAAAGCTACCTTTGAAGGCGAAAACGGCCAGGAAGAAAAAGAAGAAGAACTGTTTCTGGAAACCGACTCTGTTATCGAATTCAGGGACCTTGAGCTGAAACCCGGAGCTGACGATGGTTCCGGAATAGAGAGCGCCACTGCCAGCGACGCCCAAATGGGGAGGAGTTCCGGCGCGGGAAGCAATGGAATTTTTGGAGTGAGTTTCGGGCAACTTATAGGCTATTTCCTGATAGGGCTGATAAATCTGACCGGGCTGGTAGTTATTGCAAAAATTCTGAAAAAACCCTGAAAGACCTGAAAAATGCTGATAAAAATGTGAAGGATCTGAATAAGGCTGAAAGTCGGGATAGACTTTAGGAGGCGAAAAAGGCGAGAAAGGCTGGATGGCCCTAAAAAAGCCTGAAAGAACTTTTGAAAAGCCCCTGTGGGCCTGGACAATATTATAGTCCATAACCCAAATTCCTTCCCCAATCTCAAGTGAAAGTTTAATCACTGAAAGCACGGAAAACACGGAAAAATGGAAATCGGAGCACAATCCTCCCGTGCTTTCGGTATCTTCCGTGCTTATAATGTAAGTGCAGATATTTGAGTTCGGGACTATAAAACCCCTTTTAAACAATGCCTTGAAAAATTTGAATGAGATGGGAGCTTCGACACTCCAGACTAATATTAAAAAAAATTAAGACGTACAATTTTAATATATATAATAACATATTTAAAGTTTGTATATTGATTTTACTTTAGACTGCAAACCCCCGGGGAGCAGCCGGAGCCTTTAATTTTGCGTTATTCAGGGTGAGAAGGGACCGGAAGTGGAGAGGAAACTGAGACTTTCCGAGAGTAGATATTCCGGGGGGTCCACTGCAGTGGAAGTGGGAAGTGATCCGGAATATGGACCAGGATGAGCGTTTCGAACAGGCAGTACGGGTAACGGGCGCAGGGCTGTTCGTGAACCTGGGGCTGACTATTTTTAAGCTGTTTGCAGGAGTTCTGGGAAACAGCGCAGCGATGGTTGCGGACGCCGTCCATTCCCTTTCCGATTTTCTGACTGACCTGGTGGTGATCCTGGGCTTCAAGATTGCCAGGAAGCCCGTGGACAGGAGCCATAACTACGGACACGGGAAGGTCGAGACCCTCTCTGCAAGCCTGGTCGGGCTCATGCTTTTCTTAGTTGCAGGGGAAACTTTTCTCTACGGGCTCCGGAAAAGCCTGCTTGTAATAAATGGGGAGACCCTCCAGCAGCCAGCCCTGATCGCACTGTATGCCGCTATTCTTTCCATCCTCTCCAAAGAGCTGATGTACCATTACACAATCCGCCATGCAAGAAAAATCAACAGCATGGCCCTGACCGCAAACGCCTGGCACCACCGCTCGGACGCCTTCTCCTCGGTCTGCACCATGATAGGGGTCGGAGCTGCTATTTTCCTGGGCGGCAGGTGGGCGGTCCTCGACCCTTTGATGGCGGTTTTCCTGAGCCTCTTCATTTTCAAAGTTGCCCTGAAGATTTCCTGCAGCAGTGTAAACGAACTTATCGAAGCCTCCCTTGACGAAAAAACAAACGCGGAGGTCCGGGAAATCATCCTGAACACCGAAGGGGTCCGGGCTCTTTCGAACATGAAAACCCGGAGGATCGGGAGCAACATCGCCGTGGACGTCCACATAAAGGTAGACGGCAGCCTGAACGTCAGCGAAGCGGACAGGATTGCCCTCCACGTCGAACACTCCCTGAAAAAAGCTTTCGGTCCCTACACCTACGTCCTTGTAAAAGCCGAACCCGATATCCCCGAGCCTCCCGCTCACCCCGGAAAAACCGGCGGGTGCCTTAGAAAAGAAACGGAAACCGAACCTGAAGAGTGGGAGTCTGAAGAACGGAAGCCTGAAGAACGGAAGCCTGAAGAACGGAAGCCTGAATATCTCGAATAAATATATGACATCAGTTATTCTGCCTGGTAAAATAAAACGGAAACTGGTTTTCGGAACGAAAGACTTAGAGGGGATGCTTATCAGGGACTTTATCAATTACCTTTTCCTGATATGTAAGATCTCAGCTTCATTAAAATTTCTGTTCCCTGTCTCCGTAGTTCTTTGAGATTTTCCTGGTATACAACAGCTGCCGGCACTAAAAGCAATGGGACAGTGGCCGCAGCTTTAACACCTTCAGAAAGAGGCAATACGGCTAAAAAGCCCGCTCCGCTAGCACCATAAATAGGAGCTATGGGAAATAGCATAGCCAGACCGAATGTTCTTTTGAAGTGGATGCCTAATTTTGCAGCCAGAAAACCACTGGACCCGATGACCATCCCAATACCTATGCTGGGCCCTATGGTATGAAACGGATTATATGATGGTCCTATATAAAGTCCAAAATCGATTCCAGAAAAGGAAAAAAGCCCGTTGAACTGGTTCCTTTCTTCGTTGGAATTTCCCCCAAGGCCTGATAAAACTATACCAATGTCCAGCTGCAGAGGTCCTCTTCCTGCTTCCCTTCCACCCATTATAGCCATTATGTTATAACTTTTCCTGACCCGTAATAAATTTAATCTCCCGCATTTTCCACAAAAATTCTGACCCGGTTCAATATTAACCTGAAGAAGCTCCGGTTAAACAGTGAACTACCCCTCCCTGTCTCCTTCGGAGCCGAGGAAGGGGCTTCCTGCTTCA
>JAENZL010000013.1:0-44681 GCA_016841265.1 Methanobacteriota archaeon
AACAACTATTATATTTTTCCTGCGATTGAAAACCCATCAAATTTGAAGAGGATACGATTTTTTGGTTTATGTAGAGGGATTCATAAATCTGAGACGATAATTTATTGAAGAGTAATGCTTTTTTTGGCAAGAACTGATATTTTGAATGGATTGGTCTTTATTTGATAAATGCTCATCAAATTAGAATGCCGATTTTCGGAGCTAATTTGAGAGCCTATAGTTAATGGTGCTTTTCCATAAACCTTATTTGCAGTAAATTCTGCTACTGGATTGAGCTGGTCCTGCAACGAAAGGATGTGGTTTATCATCTGTCCACGAACTGCATCAAGATTCTGAGAGGACAAGTCAGATTTCTTCAGATTTGCAAGATAGTTCTCTGCGTCAGTTGTATCCTTTCCTTGACTCTTAGCTAAACTGATTGTATTTTGAAGCGTAGTCAGATACCGAATATCGTCCACGCCTTCCCTGAAGCCTTCCCACTGGATTGTATCAATGACTCCATTCATAGTAGGATAAGCAAAAACGTGATCCCTATATTCACCCCAATAAGCAGTGTCTTCAGGGAGGTCAAAGTCATTCCATATATCCCCCCAATTAGCTTGGTAAGCGTAATCCATCACCCCATCATAATCATTCTGCCATAACAAAAGTCCATAATTCTGCCTGAATGTTCTTGGATATTCTGGGACTACCTGGGGGTTTCCATATGAATAGATTTTATGACCATAGCTATGATACAGTGCCGCTAGGTCAGGGTCTGGCTCATAGACAACAATAGCTACATCCAGAATGTGTGCAACGTCAGCCGCCTCAGATTTTGATTGAGCAGCGAATATTTGACCTCCTGCATCATGTATAGCGTTCATTTGTGCTATACTCACGGGATCGGAGATTGGTTCTTCATCAGGCCCATAGAAAAAAACATCTCTAACTCCATAAGGAGCGAGTGTACTTTTGATAAGGTCAAGATCACCGATATTATTAAAAGCTAAACTGTAACAGTAAAAATTAGAGTTATCCATACCTACTTGTTGACGGACAGGGTACAATATACTAAGTCTCTCTGTTTCTTTCGACATCATTGCAGGATTCGTTATTCTGTGGTCATACATATTTTGCATTTCTACAGTAAGCTGTTCTATGGTTTTCTTATACGGTGATATAGTCGCTTCTGATGAATAATAGCCAGTATAACAAAGACTATATTCTAAGTTAGGTTCTAAAAGTGTAATAGGTAGTACCTCAACAAGTAAGTAAATTTTAGAAAGTATTGTATTTCCATCCCTAGCTGTAATAATACCTGTATAATTTCCAGGTTGTGTCTCCGGTGGTATGTATATCGTCACCCAAAACTGTTTATTCATGTTTTGTTTAAGCGTTACAGGTTGAAGGGTTGTTGCATCCGCTATAGGACGTTCAGATATTGTAGGTTTGATACTTGACGTGAATGTACTGGACTCGGATATGTCGATGTAAGATCCTTCAACTTTTAGATAATTTTTGCCGTTTGGGTTAGATACATCATAGTTTGCCCACTCTTCCCCCTCAACATATACCAGTGAATCGTCTTTCAAGAGAAGTTCGGGGGTTAAATATCGCCCACGTACTAAGTAACCAGAAGTATCAGAACCGTAAGAACCTTGATACCAGCACTTGACCGTTCTTAGGTCTATATTTGTGCTTTGTATTTCTCCGTTGCTTCCGGTTAGGTTATTTACCTCAATTGTCACAGATTCAATATCTTCATTAGAACGAATTACAAAACTAGCCGGTGTAAATTCTCCGGGAGACGCTCGGAGTGAGATGGTGTCAGATATAAAGGAGGGGGGGATTGTAGAATTTGGTAATATTTTGTTATCAGTTATCGCAGGTACGACGTATGTAGTGACACTTTTAGATTCCACGCACTGTGGGTGGAAAAGACAGAAAATAAACAATAGGCCAATTATTACTGAGAATTTCGATTTACCCCTTATTTTTTTCTTCATGGGAATTCCCTCAAACATTTCCCGCGAATTTCTCATTCTGCTTTCTCTTTTTAACTTATTTTTATTTTTCCCCTGCTTACAAGCTTTACAAGCAATGATTTTTTGATTTCTACCGCATCATTTGGGCACAGTTCACGGCAACAATAACACTGAATGCACTTTTCATCATTGATTTTGAGTACTTCCCCCACTTCCTCAATAGCATTTGCCGAACAATTCAAAACACACGCCTTGCAAAGTGCACATTTTGAAGTGTTAATGAAGAGCTTTACCGTTAAATGCCTTCTAAGCATCTTTCGAAGAAATGCCGGTATGAGGGCAATTATTCCCCCCGTAGGACTCACGAACTTGACCTTTACCTCCTCCAGTGCTGTCCCTACAATTTCCGGATGCATTGTCCCAAACCCCCTTGCAAGCCCAGCTTTGTTCGTAGGGATCTTCAAAGGGTCGAACCCGATAAGTTCCGAGGCCACAACATCTAAAGCTACACAGTCATAACTTGCCATGACAACTCCCATGTATGCCGGGGTACCACCCGCCGGGCCATCCCCCTCCATTCCGACCACAGCGTCCATAACTGCAAGATGAGGCTTGACGAAAGAGTAGATCTCGACAACCGCCTCCCCAAAAAGGTCACGGTCTTCCAGATAGTGGGCCTGTTTACGGACTTTCCGGGGCACGGTGCCGAAAAAGTTTTTGACCGCTCCTGTGTAGAGTGTGAGCTCATGAGTCTTGAGCTTCGGAAGCGAGATAATAACATCAGCCTCCAGTATGGCTTTTGAGATGTACAGGCGCGGAAAATGTTTTGCTCCGGGTACATCAACCTCCACAAAACCTGAAGTCTCGAAATTGATGATTTCTGCGCCGCAGGCTGAAGCAGCAGCTTCAATACCTGATACCCTGAAAGCTTCAGCAGTGGTAGTGGGATCAGGCCTTGCAGCTCCGGACCCATCCCCTATAACCGGAATACCCCCTACCTCTGAAACCAGTTCACACATCGCAGATACCACTGCCGGATGAGTTGTAACGGCATCCTCCGGAGGTCGAATTGCAAGCACATTGGGCTTTAGCAGCACACGGGAGCCCGGAGATATAATGGATTCAAGGCCACCGATAAGCTCTATTGCTTCTTTTATTGCATCTTTTGCGTTTGAATAATCATTGCAACGCACGATGGAAACTCTGGTGTTCATGATTACACCTCAATATAAGTTTTGAATTTAGGTTAAATTTAGGTTCTGTATTATTTAGTGAAAGAATGTGATGCCAGTAACAGCATATGATGCCGACAACAGCATAATCATATCATATGGCAACCGTCAACTGCAATTACATCGCCACTAACATACTCCCCAAGGTCCGATCTCAAAAACAATATCACTTTTGCAACATCTTCGGATGAGACATCGGCCTTACAAGTGAAGCCTTGAGCCCTTTTCCACGGATCATGCCCGCAAGTTCGACTGCCTTTCCCCCACTTTTGTTGTAGTTTATGATAGAATGTGCATGTTTTTCTGCTGCCAGCAAGGCGATATCTCTTTCAATTCCCCCACTTGCGCCCGTTACCAGTACCACTTTGCCAGTTTGACAATCAGGTTAGTAATTCCCTGCAGTGAATCATAATTTTTCCGGAGTCGGCATGTCTGTCAGAATTTTGATGGACTAGTTTTCACATACATAGTCCCTCAGTTCAAGTAACCTGATCAAATCAATGGTATCATTCTGGGTACGAGAATCATTATCTTTTAAGCCAATGTTCGCGTCCATAAAAGAATTATCTTTCAGATAATCAAGTATAATCATTTTTTATATACTCCATTGGATCTTAGCCCCCCTAATTTATTACAATGGATAACAACAGGAGCAGATACACTTATAGTCTATTCCGGTGTCAATTTCCCTATCTATTTCGAGTAATCTTCATTAATATTTACGTATTATCCATTATTTATTTTGTTTCTTTAATAAATTGTTATCGTTGCTCATCCTATTAATTAGATCGAATTTGAAAACTTTCAACACCCTTCATTCTGGGTACACATCGTAAAAATATCCGCTTTATTTTTTTCATTTACCAGCCACCAAACTCCTTGCAGTCTCCCTCACACTCCTCTCCGAACTATACTCCGGCTCCCATCCTATCCCCTTCAACTTCTCAATCCCAAGCCTCATCCTGGGCACGTCCCCTTTCCATCCCCTCGAACCACCCGTATACGTAAACTCGACATCCGAAAGCCCCAGCTCCTCCACAACGATCTCCCCGATCCGGGTTGCGCTGATAGTGCCTTCCGAGCCGATATTGAAGATGTTGACTTCTTATTTACTTTTTTCAATGATAAAAAGGATCGATTCCACGCATTCCGAAACGTGCAGATAGGATTTTTCCTGCTTTCCGTCGCCCAGGATTTCGAGCTTTCCGGGTTTTCCCGCAGTTTCCGGACGAAGTCCACGGTTATCCCGTGGGTGGAACGGGGGCCAACTATGTTTGCAAAGCGGAAGACCCAGGCCTGCATGTCGAAGGTGTAGGTATATGAGGTTATCAGGGCTTCGCAGGCAAGTTTGGACGCCCCATAAAGGGATATTGGAATCAGCGGCCCGTAATCTTCGGGAGTGGGCATGACTTTTGCTTCCCCGTAGACGGTGGAAGTGGAGGTAAATGCAAGTTTTCCTGTCCCCTGCTTGCGCATGGCTTCCAGAAGATTATAGGTTGCCAAGATGTTCAGGTCGAAACGGACTTTTGTGGTTGAAACTCCCGGTTTTACGTCCAGGTTTGCAGCCGCGTAGAAATGCACCTGCGAAAGAATGCGGGATTACCAATTCAAAGTGAACACTACGCGAGACCTTCTAACATTTAAGTGTCTCAAAATGTCACTATATAATAGTGGGCCATTCCACCTACTATACATTTAAATATCAAAACCCCCATGCACTGACACATATATCCCACTAAAACATCATCAAATCCTAATAATTCCATTAGCTTTCACCAATCACGGTTATTATTCAACGGAAATCAATTCGAAGTCTAATTCAAGGTAACTAATTCGAAGGAATCAAAGTACCATTCAAAGGAGCATTTCGATGGTAAAACCCGAGAAATTCATTCCAAAGGCAATTGATAGGATTAAAAACGAAATCGAGGGGAGGGCGATAATTGCCCTTTCTGGCGGCGTGGACAGTTCGGTCTGTGCGGAGCTTGCTTACAGGGCAATCGGGGAGAAGCTGCACCCGATCTATATTGATACCGGGCTTATGAGGAAAGGGGAAACCGAAAGGATCGCCCACATCTTTTCCCACATGAACCTGCACATTGTGTTTGCGAAGGACAGGTTCCTGGGGGCTCTCAAGGGGATCACAGACCCCGAGGAGAAAAGAAAAGCAATCGGAGAGACCTTCATCCGGGTCTTCGAAGAGGAAGCAAAGGAGTTGCAGGCTGAGTACCTGATCCAGGGCACCATCTACCCGGACAGGATCGAGTCCGAGGGTGGGATCAAGTCCCACCATAACGTGGGTGGACTGCCTTCAGTAGTCGATTTCAAGAAGATCGTGGAGCCCATTGACGACCTTTACAAGGACGAGGTAAGGGAAGTTGCCTGGGCGCTTGAAATGCCGGAAGAGATCTGCGAGAGGATGCCTTTCCCGGGCCCCGGGCTGGCTGTGCGCGTGCTTGGAGAAGTTACCGAAGAAAAGGTAGAGGCAACCCGGGAGGCAAATGCCATTGTCGAAGAAGAACTCCTGGACCGGTTCTGCCCCTGGCAGACCTATGCCGCATTGATCGGCAAAGGGACCGGGGTCAAGGGCGACATCCGGGCTTACGGCTGGATCATGGCAGTCAGGGCTGTCGGGTCCCGGGACGGGATGACCGCAGAAGCGCTGGAACTGCCCTGGGACGTCCTAAGGCACATCCAGTCCAGGATCACCTCCGAGATCCCGAGCGTGGTCAGGGTGGTCTACGACATCACGCCAAAACCGCCTGCAACCATTGAGTTCGAGTGAAGCCGGAAAAGGCTTCAAAAATCTTTTTCTTTTTTTTGAAAAGCATTAAACAAACCTAGCTTTAAAGCGAGTTTTCACAACCATGTCCCTGAATAAAGCAGTACTCGATATCCGAAAGCGGATAAAAGTCAGGCCTTCCCCAACAAACGTGCCGGCGGCAAGCTGGACAGGAAGCGACCTTGTAAACGGTGTAGAGACAAAGACCCTGACGATGATTTTCAAGACCGCAGGTTGCCGCTGGGGAAAAGCCGGAGGGTGCACCATGTGCGGGTACGTCTACGACTGCGCAAGCGAACCCCCGACCCTGGAAGACTATAAGGCCCAGCTTGAAAAAGCGATGAAAAAAGCCGAAAAGTTTCCGGAGCTCATGATCAAGATCTTCACCTCAGGAAGTTTCCTGGATGACCAGGAAGTCCCCCTCGAAGCGCGGCACGCCATCCTTGAAGCCCTGGCAGCCGACCCCCGCGTGGTCAAGGTGCTCGTAGAGACCCGCCCCGGCTTCGTAAGCGATGAAAACGTGCAGGACTGCCTTGACATTATGAAAGAAAAGCCCTTCGAACTTGCCTTTGGTCTTGAGACCAGTTCTGACAGGATCAGGAAAGATTCCATCAACAAAGGTTTCACCTTCAGGGATTTCACCCGCGCCGCAGAAATAACAAAAAGGCACGGAGTAACCGTAAAAACCTACCTCATGCTAAAACCCCTCTTCCTCTCCGAAAAACAGGCCATGGAAGACATCCTCCGCTCCATAGACGACGCAGCCCCCTATTCGGACACCATCTCCATCAACCTCTGTAACGTCCAGAAAGGAACCCTGGTCGAGACCTTCTGGGAAAAAGGCCAGTACCGCCCCCCCTGGCTCTGGAGCATCGTTGAAATCCTTAAGCAGGCAAAAGCAGCCCATCCGGACCTCCCCCTCATGTCCGACCCCGTCGGCGCAGGCTCAAAAAGAGGCCCACGCAATTGCAGAATATGCAGCAGGGACGTCGCAGACTCCCTCCGAGACTTCTCCCTGACCCAGAACCCCGCAGACCTTGAAAAAATCGACTGCGAATGCAAAGAGCTCTGGAAAAAAGTGCTCGAAATCGAGGACTTTACCTACGGAACACCGATATTAGAGTAAAAAAGAAAACAAAAAAGTTAGTCCGCCTCAGCGAAGTGAAGAGAGTGAAAAACGAATAATTAGTCCGCTTGAGCGAGCAAAGCGAGCGAAACGGACCGCGCACTGCCGAGCCGCAACTCGGCTGAGAGAAGATTTCGTTAAGTTTCTCTCTAATATTCCTTTTTTTATTTTTGTTCTTACGGCTCAAAACCGGGCCCATAAATCATTGTCCCGACTCCGCCGTCGGTAAAGAGTTCGAGAAGCATGGAATGAGAAACACTACCATTTATAATGTGAGCCCTCTCGACTCCGCTTTTAACAGCCACGGCTGCTCCTTTGATTTTCGGGATCATGCCCCCCCGGATGATTCCTTCCCTGATAAGGGGATCGACATCATCCAGTGTGATGCGGGAGATGCGGCTTCCGAGATCGCTCATGTCCCGGAGGAGTCCGGAGACGTCGGTCATGAGGATGAGTTTTTTGGCATTGAGGGCTGCGGCAATGTCTCCTGCAACAGTATCGGCGTTGATGTTCAGGGCGTTACCTGCCACGTCCACGGCAATCGGAGAGATTACGGGAATATAACCCTTTTCAAGCACAATCCGGAGGATTTCGGGATTGATGACCTCGCTTTCTCCCACCCAGCCAATATCAACCTCGGTTTCCACGCCTTCGACCATGACCTTCTGAACGGCTTTCTTACGGGCAAGAATCATTCTCCCGTCGTGGCCCGTTAACCCTATACCCTTGCCCCCGGCTTTCCCTATAAGGGAAATCATTTTCGTGTTGATATTACCCACCAGGACCATGCGGGCGATTTCCAGAGTCTCGTCGTCCGTTATGCGGAGCCCTTCTACGAATTCGGCTTTCTTCCCCATGAGCGTCATCTTCTCCGTGATCTCAGGGCCGCCTCCGTGCACGATTACCGGCTTGATCCCCACAAAGTGCAGGAGTACGATGTCCTTGATGATGTCTTCCATGACCTGTACATTGACCATGGCATTTCCGCCAACCTTGATGACCATGACCGAGTCATAGAACTCCTGCATGTAAGGCAGTGCCTCGATAAGCACATTCTCTCGCTTTAGTGACATGACCTAGGAATCAGAAGTTCTGCAATTAAACTTATCGTTGAAAGAGACCGTAAAACCCCGGGATATTGAAGAAAAACAATTCAAAAAACCATAAAGATCCTCCGGGCGCTCAAAAAAGATTTATAGGATAAGAAATCCGAAAACAGAAAAACTTCATTTAGAGAACAAAAGAAAAACTTCATTTAGAGAACAAAACATCATATAAAGAGAGAAATTTTTTATAGAGAACAAAATTTCATATAAGGAGAGGAAT
This sequence comes from Methanobacteriota archaeon, assembly GCA_016841265.1. Classification (GTDB taxonomy): domain Archaea; phylum Halobacteriota; class Methanosarcinia; order Methanosarcinales; family Methanosarcinaceae; genus MTP4. Next base: position 8,434 of record JAENZL010000013.1, read on the forward strand.
TTCCTTTGAAGGTGTATGAAATAAACGATCCCGGAAAGTTTTGAAAAATAAAGTCCTTTCCAGGAAAATCTATATTTAAGTATTGGAAAGAAAAAGAAATAACCCCTATTTGCAGGGGCTGTGACAAATGCAATTTACTCGAGCTTTTCAATCCTTTCTTTCTTGACAAAGGGCTTGCTGATTTTCTCGGGCATCCAGTCAGGCCTGTTCTTGGGGGCTTCGACGTCATCCTTCCATGCCTTGAAAACGTGCACCTTCTTTGTCCCGCGTTCCCTGAGGCGGATGATTTCCGGCTTCTTCTTTGTACCGGCACCACGGTTCGCAGCCTTGAGAGCAGCTTGCCGAGGCTGTTTTCCGGTGAATACTCCGTGCTCATTGCCAGCTTCGTCTCGTAAAACAAAATTTCTTGTGTTGGACATAAAGGTCACCTCGCAAATTGTATTGCTAGACACTGATTAAGTTTTAAAGTATATAAATTCTTTCTTCATGAAGTTGGCTATAGTTAGTGTTTTGGGGAAAAATTACCCAAAACAGGGAACTCTATATAAACTAAATTTTTCTATATTGTGCTCTGTATGGGAAATATTTAAATATTTATGGCTTGTTGGAAATATGCCCAAATATGGATTCAGGAAACGGGTATTAGTATTTTGGAAAAAAGTGTTTTATTGTACTTTTGGAAAAGGGTTGAAAAATATAAAGCATAAGCTTTACATGCTATAACCCCTAATGGCCATTATATTTTGCAAATGCATATAAAATTGCAAGCTTGCAAAATCCGTACCAATCAAATTTATTCGTATAAAATAGAACATTCATCTTTTTATGGATCTGGTTAACATGGAAAACTGTATTTTCAACCTCCCCGACGTCCAGGCCAGCAAACCGAGCGTGCCTATCAACCTCACGAGGGTCGGGGTTACAAACGTAAAAAAACTCGTTGAAATAAAAAGAAGAGACAAACGTCCCATCGTACTGATTTCAACCTTTGACGTCTTTGTTGACCTGCCTTCTGACCGGAAGGGAGCTAACCTCTCACGTAATTTCGAAGCCGTTGACGAGGTGCTGGAGAATATACTCAGCATGCCTGTGTACGAGATTGAGAAACTCTGCAGCGATATCGCACACAACCTTTTAGGCCGCCACGAATATGCCAACCAGGCAGAAGTCAGGATGACAAGCGAATACATGGTCAGGCGTGCTTCCCCAGCCACAGGAATGAAATGCCAGGAAGTCGTGAACATTTTTGCCGAAGCTTCAGCTGTAAGAGGCAGCGGCGATGACGACTACTTTGATGTAAAGAAACTCATAGGAACTGAAGTAGTAGGAATGACTGCCTGCCCCTGCGCCCAGGAAATTATGAGGGACAAGGCAGCAACCGAACTTGCCAACCTCGGCGTTGAAGAAGAGACTATCATCAAGTTCCTCGAAAAGGTTCCGATGGCCACTCACAACCAGCGCGGGAGGGGCACAATCTCGATAAAGGTGGCACACGATTTCGACGTGTCCCTGGAAAGCCTCATCGAAATCATCGAGCACTCCATGAGTTCCAGCGTCTTTGAAGTCCTGAAGCGTGCCGATGAAAAAGCCGTCGTGGAAACCGCTCACAAGAACCCGAAATTCGTGGAAGACTGTGTAAGGACCATGGCCGACAACATTGTGAAGAAGTTCCCGAACCTTCCCGACGACGCAGTGATCACCATCAAGCAAGTAAATGAAGAAAGTATCCACAGACACAATGCCTTTGCCGAAAGGGTTGCCCTCCTTGGAGAGCTCAAGAAAGAGATCAACTGCAATTAAAACCTTTTTTATTTTTTTAATTTTTTTCTTTTTTGAATTTTTTGAATTTATTGAATTTATTGAATTTTCCTTGATTTTATTGAATTCGATAACTTTTGAATTATTCAGTAATAGTGTACAATTTCCAGCTAACTTTTAGTATTCCTTAGAAACAATTCAACAATAGGACCCGCGCTTCCTTTCAAGCCTCCCTTTTCCGGAAATTCCCTCCGGAAAAAAGGCCGCACAAAGTTTATTAAAGGGACGAGATAACCTATAAGCAGTCAATCTTGAGAAACAAAGGACTTCGCGGGGTCGTAAAAGCAAGCATGCCCCGGGAGCCGTTGAGGTGAAATAATGGCTGAAACTGAAGTCATCACGGCTCTTGGCCGGAACAATAAACCCATCAATGTGGGGGATGTTGTCAAATACGTCAACACTGATACAATAAGCCGCGTAAGTGAGATCAAAGAAGATGAACAGGGGGTCTGGGTACTGCTCGAGACTACAAACCTCTGGTACAAGGACAAAACCCTGGAATTCACGGATATTGAACTCAAGGAAAAGAAAGAAGAAAAGGAATTAACAGCCGAAGAAATGGAAGAACGGATCCGGAGAGCAAAGGAAGAAGTAGCAGCTTTCGATCTTTCAAAAACAACCGGAGGAGGGGCAGGAGGCTAAAATTCCAGCCCACCCTATTTAAGATATATTCAACAGCTTTGTTGAGAAATTGTGTGTTATTTTCATCTGCTTATATGTTTATTTGCTTTATTTTTTTAGGCTCTCCGCTGTTTTGTATGGGTTGAAAATAATTGCTTAGTTATAAAGTAGCCAGACCAAAGATAGAAACATCAAGCTTGGATGTGGTTTTCAACAGCAAACGTTTCTAAATCTTATACATGTTACTTCGATATTCAGGAAATGAACGTAAGTTACCCACTCGAAACAGCGAAGAGCCTTTTTATTGTCGTTGTTTATTTGTTTATTTATTTTGCAATTTGACCCTCTGAGCAAGGATGCACTTTCCACCATGCCGGCCTCCAATGGGATACTGGGGTGTTCCAAGGGAGTTCATGCAGCGGGCCATGACAGCCGCACCCCGAGCAAGCCCGTCGTCAACGAAAACCACGCGCTCATCGACTTTCGGAGCAATGCCCATTTCATCCAGGCATTTCAGGATCAGCTTTGGTTTGTTCCCGGTAATTCCGGCCCTGCCTGTGATCCCGATGGTGCTGTCCTCAAAGATCAGACCTTCATCTTTTGCAACTTTAACCAACCTGCAGGTAACATCCGCCATTACCTCGTCAATAACAGCCGAAATGACCTGTACCCCGTATTTTTTGCAAATTTCCATGCCGATTGCACTCAGTTTGCCCATATCGGACCCATTTTCTCCAACATCACAACCGATGAGCATGACCCCCACTTCTTTAGCCCCTTCGGAACTCACGGGCACGCTCCCATACCTCGTCCTGTGTTCCGGGACTTTTTCTATAATGATAAGGTCGTTAATTCTCTTTGTGTATTCCTGGATTATCTTGGCCTTCAGCTTCAAAGTCAGGAAAGAGGTAGGCTTTTCGCCTTTCAGGACATCGAGCGCAGTTCCCAATTTAGCGTCCACGACCCTTGAACCCCGGATGATGGCATCGGGGATTGCACCCGCGTAGCCACAGAAGTTTCCGACGGTCTTTGCATAAGGCAGGTCGGGGCTTGTTATCCTTCCGTCCAGGGTGGTCCCAAAGTCAATAGAGATACAGGGATTCCTGAAATCCACGTCCGTCATTTTGGCTGCTTCCTTGATCCCTGCCGTTGCAAGTTCCCCTTCCATTTCATTCGCAACAATTTCAACTCCCGTGGAGCCTATTGGAGGCAGGACTCCTGCAACAGCCCCATCGAAAACCACCTTTTCCATCTTGCTGTATTTCTGGAACTTTTTTGGAATATTTGCGGTGGACATCGGAGGAGTCATATTTTTTGGCGGCACGCCGGCAAGAAGACAGCCCTCTGCAAGGGCTTTGACAAATTCCCCGACCTCATCCGGCGAGTCAAACCCTGCAACAACCCCTGTGGAACGGACAACAAAGTTAAGGTCGGTCTTAATATCCAGGTTGGCTTCATCCAGGGACTCAAGCAGGCTGTTGCGCACAAGCTCCGCAATGGACTGCCGGGTCAGTTCCACGCCCGTAAGCGTCCTGCCAAAAACCACTTCTCCGGGTTTCGGTCCCCGGACGTCCCTGGTCATCTTCACGACCTTGTTGATAATATGCGTCCTGCCTGTGTCCATATTGGTAGCGGTCAAGATACATTTCGTGGTGGTGTTTCCGACTTCCACGGAAGCCACGATGAAGAAAGGTTTTGACTTCAGGTCAAGTAAACGTACCTGGGGGGATTCAGCAATTCTGGGTTTCAGAGCCATTTTTATTCCTTCTTAAAATCTGTAAATTTTATGAGTTGTATTTTATAAGACAAATTTATGAGTTGCAATTTTAAAAGATTCCTGTGAACAAAGGCTGTAAACAAAGGGATACTTCAGGATACCTGCAAAGGGTTCCGAGAGAGGAATTTAACAAGAACACAATTTATTTGAAGTATATATGAAGGTATCAACCAGAGCATATAATAATGTTTCCAAAAAGACCCCTGAGAGTCTACTGATCCGTATTTTACACAATCGAAGGGATAAATTACCCCTGATTTTGGCCTGGAAAGGGAAAGAGATAGGGGTTTACGCCCCGACACACAATACTTTATTTCATTTATACTCTTTCAGTTTCACCTGTGTTTACACCGTTAACGCTTTCACCTCACTTTTCGACCTTCAGACTCTGAGAAACTCAAAAGCCCGAACCGCCATTTTAATAAAGGAAGCTTACAGCGTATAAATATAAAGATTGTAAATATATAAATGTGGTGAAATTACAAATAAAACCATACAGACATCACAGACATCACAGACATCACAGACATCACAGACATCACAGGCATCACAGACACAACACATTATAATTGACATACTAATTGACTAACCTTTCCGGATTGGCGCAAATCAATCACCTGGGACGGAGAGTCACATGCTACTTTAATTTTTCGTGTCAACCTTCATTGGAAGCTTTTAATGCCACTTGATCCTATCTGCAAGAGAATTGTGTCAGACAGTACTGAATACGTTTCGGACTACGGGGGGAAACCTTACTATTTCTGCAGTCCCGAATGCAAACAAAAATTCGAGGTGCTGGAAAAGAGTGTTATCCGGCTCAAGCGAAACCTTAGCGACAAGGAAAAAATTTCCTTTGGAAAACTAAAGCGCGATATCATCAAACCGGGGATCTGCACCCTGTGCGGAGCCTGTGCCGCAAGCTGCGAGTGCATCATCATCGAAGATGGGAAACCAAAACTTGTAGGCCCCTGCAAAGCCTGAGGTGTCTGTTACTACCAGTGCCCGCGGACCATCACCACGAAAGAGGGGCTTATCGGGAACATCCGCTATGCCTACGCCGCAAAATCTGCGATTCCCGAATTAAAGGGCCAGGACGGCGGGGTAGTGACCTCCCTCCTTCTTTACGCCCTCGATGAGGGCTCATTGACTGCGCTGTAGTCACCAGCCAGTCAAAGGAAGAACCCTGGAAACCCATGCCATTAGTTGCAAAAACCCGGGAAGAAATCCTGGAAAGTGGAGGCAGCATATACTCCCATTCCATGACCCTGGAAGCCCTCATGAGCGCCATAAAACAGGGAATGAACAGTATAGCTTTCGTGGGCACAAGCTGCAACATCGATGCCGTAACGAAGATGCAGAAAAGTTCCCACGGCTTACTGCACCTTTTCATGCGGGCAAAAATCCTTAAACCGGGCTTCTTTTGTATGGACACTTTCTCCTACGAAGGAATCAAAGCGGTGCTTGAGAGTTACGGGATCTTGCTCGAAGACGTCGACGCCATGAAAATCAGGAAAGGAAAGTTCGAAGTCGTCCTCAAAAATGGGGAAGACCGCACCTTCGAACTCAGCGAATTCGACGAATACCGGAGCTCCTCCTGCAAATTCTGCACGGACCTGACCGGAGAAAACTCGGACATCTCCTTTGGCGGCGTTGGAAGCCCCAAATGCTGGACCACAGTCCTCGCGAGATCAGCCATGGGCTACGAAATCTTCAAAGAAGCCGTTGATACCGGCTACATTGAAGCAAAGGAACTGACCGACGACGAACTGGAAAAAGTCCTCAACCTCGCCAGGATGAAGAAGGTCCAGATGTACGCCCTGCACATGAGGGAAAAAGCGTGAAACTTGCAAAAGAAAGTATGAGTGAGACTTGCCAAATAAAGTATGAGTGAGACTCCAGATGAAAATATAAGTGAGACTCCAGATGAAAATATAAGTGAGACTCCAGATGAAAATATAAGTGAGACCCCAGGTGAAATTCTAAATTAAATCCTGAGTGAAAAATCAGTCCGTTTGACCGAAAGAAAAAAAAGCGAATTGCGGCGGTTGAAGCGGACAGAATATTATGTATACAGTTCTCTTGAGCGAGCGAAAAGAATCGCAACTTACTGACTGCCCACTGACTGCTAGCCGGCTTCTTGTCGGCTATCTATCAGCTGCCCGCCGGCAACAGATTGGGGAGGTAGAGAATATATATTTATTTCATGACTTGTTTTTAGTATGCAGAGTCAATATCCTTTTATTCAGATCATTCTTTTTTGAGGAAATTTCATGATCACAAAAGAAGATGTAGAACACATCGGCTGGCTTGCCAGGATTGAGATTAGCGAGCAGGAAAAGGCCGAATATATGGAAAAACTTAACTCAGTACTGGACTATTTCGGGCAGCTCGACGAAGTGGCAACGGAAGACGTATCTCCCACCTATCATGTGATTGACCTCCACAATGTATTTAGAGAGGACGTGGCAGCAGAGTCCCTCCCGCAGGAGAAGGTACTCGCAAACACCGAAAACAAACAGGAAGGGGCCTTCAAAGTCCCGAGAATCGGGTGAGGAGGTATCGGATTACATGACAGCAAAATGGATGAGCGTTGCGGAAATAAAGCAGAAAATCGGGGAAAGTTCGGCCGAAGAGGTCACAGCCGACTATCTTGAAGCAATCAAGAAGAGCAAGATCAACGGCTATGTTACGGTTTCGGACAGAGCCCTTGAAAAGTCAAAGGAGATCGATTCCGAGGGGCACAAAGGCCCGCTTGCGGGAGTCCCTATCGCAATCAAGGACAACATCTCCGTTCAGGGCCTGCCTAACAGTTGCGGCTCAAGGATGCTTGAAAACTATGTCCCGCCCTTCAACGCCCACGTTATTGAAAAACTAATCGAGGCCGGAGCCGTAATCCTCGGAAAAACCAACATGGACGAGTTCGCCATGGGATCCTCGACCGAGAGCAGCTACTTCGGACCCGTCTTAAACCCCTGGGACCTCGAAAGGGTGCCCGGAGGATCTTCGGGAGGTAGTGCCGCAGTCGTTGCCGCAGGAGAAGCTCCTTTTGCCCTCGGCTCGGACACGGGCGGCTCAATCCGCTGTCCGGCCTCTTTCTGCGGAGTGGTGGGGCTCAAACCCACCTACGGGGCGGTTTCAAGATACGGAGCCGTGGCTTATGCAAACTCCCTGGAACAGATAGGCCCCCTCGCAAACAACGTGGAAGATATCGCGGTCCTGATGGACGTGATCGCGGGCCACGATGCCAGGGACTCGACCTCGGTTCCGGAAGAAAAAACCGATTACCAGGCAGCCCTTAAGGACGATATCAAAGGCCTGAAAATCGGGGTTCCGAAAGAATACTTCGGAGAAGGGATAAGCCCGGGCGTTGAAAAAGCGGTCTGGGATGCAATCCACCACTGTGAGGCCCTCGGAGCTTCCTGGGAAGAAGTCTCAATGCCCCACACGAAGTACGCCCTTGCTTCCTACTACATCATCGCCATGAGTGAGGCCTCCTCAAACCTCGCCCGCTTTGACGGGACAAGGTACGGTTTCAGGGAAGCCGGCGAGACCTGGCACTCCCTTATCTCAAAGACCAGGGCGGAAGGCTTCGGGGACGAGGTTAAGCGAAGAATCCTTATCGGGACCTATGCGCTTTCCGCGGGTTATCATGACAAATACTACCTCAAGGCCCTGAAGGTCAGGACCCTTGTAAAGCAGGACTTTGAGAAGGCCCTTTCAAAGGTGGACGTGCTCATGGCCCCGACGATGCCAAATCCGGCTTTCAAGGTTGGGGAAAAGATCGAGGACCCGCTTGCTCTCTACCTCTCGGACGTAAACACGGTGCCCATCAACCTGGCAGGCGTGCCTTCCATGTCCGTCCCCTGCGGCTTTACAGACGGGCTTCCGGTCGGGCTCCAGATCATAGGCAAACCCTTTGACGAGCCAACCCTGCTCAGGACAGCTTATACATTCGAGCAAAATACGGATTATCACAGCAGAAGACCTCCGGAGGTGGCTTAAATGGTGTACGAAAACCCTGATGGCGTGATGATAGGGCTTGAGATCCACGTCCAGCTCAACAAGCTCAAAAGCAAGATGTTCTGCGGCTGTTCGACCGACTACCACGATGCGGAACCCAACACCCACACCTGTCCGGTCTGCCTGGGCTTGCCCGGGGCCTTGCCGGTCCTGAACAGGGAAGTTGTGAAGGCCGCAATCAAGGTAGGCCTTGCCCTTGAAGGGGAAATTGCGGAAGAAACGCAGTTTCACAGGAAGAACTATTTCTATCCTGACCTGCCCAGAGGCTTCCAGACGACCCAGTACGACTACCCGATCGTGAGCAAAGGGAAGGTAGTGATCGAGGGCGAAGATGGAGAACATGAGGTAGGAATCTGGAGAGCCCATATGGAAGACGACCCGGGGAAGCTGGTCCATATAGGGAGCATCGAAAAGTCCAAAGGGGTACTGATCGACTACAACCGGTCTGGGATGCCCCTGATCGAGACCGTTACAGCCCCGGACATGAGAAGCCCCAAGGAAGCCCGGAGGTTCCTTGACAAGTTCCGAAACATCCTCGAGTACCTGGACGTCTTCGACGGCAACCTGGAAGGAGCCATGAGGATGGACGCAAACGTCTCGGTCTACGGCGGCACCCGTGTTGAGGTCAAGAACATCTCCTCCCACAAAGGCGTGGAAAAGGCCCTTCTCTACGAGATCATGCGCCAGAAAAACGTGATCCGCCGCGGAGGTGAAATCACACAGGAGACCCGCCACTTCGACGAAGCCCGGGGTGTGACCATAGGAATGAGGACAAAAGAAGAAGCAGAAGACTACCGCTACTTCAGGGAACCTGACCTCATGCCGATGAAAGTATCCGACTGGACCCCGAAGATCAAAGAGACCCTTCCGGAACTTCCCGACGCCAAACGCGCCCGCTTCATTGAGCAGTACGGCATAGCGGACATGCATGCAAAAGCCCTGACCTCCAAGATCATGCTCGCCGACTTCTACGAAGGCGTCTGCAAAAAAGGCACAGACCCAAAACAGGCAGCCACCTGGATCGCCGACGTGCTCCTGGGCGAATTAAACTACCGCGACCTTGTTATCTCCTCGTATGACGGCAGCACCATCGGTTGCATCAACGACAAGGACCACAGCATTGCAAACTCCACAAGGGTCGCCGATATGGTCGATCTGGTAGCCCTCTTCACTGACGGCAAGATCAGCGACAGGGCTGCAGTGGAAGTCATCCGGACAATTCTGGACGGCGAGGAAGAAAAGACCCCTCTACAGGTCATAGAGGAAAAAGGCCTCTTCAAAGCCGAAGACGACCTGGTCACAAAAGCCGTCGCTGAAGCCATCACCGAAAACGAAGCCGCAGTCCAGGACTACCTGGGAGGCGCTGAAAAGTCCCTGAACTTCCTGGTAGGACAGGTTATGAAAAAGACCAAGGGCACCGCCGACGCAAAGACCGCCCGCGAGATGCTCGTCAAGGAACTGAAAGGATGAAAATCGGCCCTAGTTTCGAATACCGACCAGCTTTAGTGACAAATATTGAAAGCCGATAGGTTAGCCCGAGACAGGGTTAACCTTCCTTACACTTTTTTTTAACCAGGCTCGTTTTTCGAATTTCCCCCCATTCATCGAATTCTTCCTATCGATGATTCCTATCGACTTATTTTCCGGCAGCCGAAGGTTTCTGCTAAAGGATAGAAAACCGGATCTGCGTGAATAGCCTCATCGCCGTCGTTATTGTCCCCGCTCACGAAGCGAAGCGGCCTGACCTCCAAAAAGAGAGAGAAAAAAATAGAAGAAGAGAATAAATCGGAACCCAATTTCAAAAGAAAAGATGCCTCAGAAGAAAAGATGCCTCAGAAGAAAAGAGACCTCAAACCCACCGCTGTCATGAGCAAGAAGAAAACAAATCCCAGAACAAGCCGGGAATAAGCCCTTTTTTGCACCGCACACATCTTCTTCAAGCCAGCCACCACTTTCCTAACTCAAACTTTTTTCAGGAAATTTCAATAAATATCAATACATTTGAGTATATTTCAATACTTTTCAAGGCATTTCAGTACAATTCCGGCCTCCGGTCTCCGAAAATGGAAGTAGTTCCCCTGGTTTCTTTTGCCTTTTCCAGATCGACCTCCCCTACCAGAACACACTCCTCTTTTCCGGCTTCTGCCAGCACGCTCCCCCAGGCATCCGCGATAAAAGAGCCTCCGAGGTAAGTCGAATACCTGTCTTTTCCTACCCGGTTGCAGGCGACGTGCGGGAGCTGGTTTTCCAGCGCCCTGGCAAGGGAGATTATCCGCCAGGGGTATCCGAAAAAGTCCGGGATTTCAGCAGCCGAGACCAGGATGTCCGCCCCCTCAAGGGCAAGTTTCCGGGCAACTTCCGGGTAGCGGAGTTCATTACAGACAATGAGCCCGATAGTAAGTCCGTGTTTTTCCAGCCGGATAGGAGCAATCCGGTCTCCGGGTACAAAATGCTCTTTTTCAGGGCCGTAGAGGTGAGTTTTCCGGTGGGTGCCGGCAAGTTTTCCTGATTCGATACAGAAACCGAGGTTGTACTGGGAAGGACTCTGCTTTTTTTCAGTGAATCCGGTTTTTTTCGTCAGCACCTTCTCTATAACTGGGTCTGTCAGATCCTTCCTTTCCATCCCCTCTATGATTGATCCCGCAATAATGCAGTCATGTTCTTTCGAAAAAGTACGGAGAGCTTCGAGGGTGGGTCCTGAAAGAGGTTCTGCAACGTCCTCAATTCGGCTGTAGCAAAAGCCTGTTGAGAAGACTTCAGGAAAGACTATCATTTCAGCTTCCCTGGAAACGGCATCCTCTGCCAGGGAGAGGGCACGCTCAAGGTTTTCCTGTATTGAGCAGAGGGAGATGTTCATCTGGATGCAGGCAATTTTCATGGGAGACCACCGGAGTCAGAGATAAAATTATACAAATGTGTTCTATGAATCTGCATACATCCCGATTTGATTAAAGCATTACGATCTCTGGCTTTACAAAAAAAACCGTTAAGCACATAAGCTTTTCTCAAGCATCGAATGCTCTGTACATCAAGCATCGAATGCTCTGTACATCAAGCATTGAATGCTCTGCTTTTCAGGAATAAAATGTGTTTCCTCTCAGGAATCAAATTCGTTGCTTTTCCACCTTGATATCTTCCTGCCCGCAGTGTTTACACCTGTAATACCTGGTTGTGGTAATCAATGCCCAGAACTTCTGCTTGATTTCTTTTACATCCGGTCTTTTGAATTCCTCGCAGGCAGCATTTTTTCCGCAAGCCCTGCATGAGATTTTTCGAGGAGTGAAAACTCCGGGATCTCCCTTACAGGTAACGATTCCTTCACTCCCTGTCCTGGCTTCTTCGTGTCCGCAGTTTTTGCATTTCCAGTAGCGGGTTATTTTTACGCTGTAGCTGTGAGGGGTGCTGAGTTCTTTTACATCCGGTTTTTCGAACTCTTCACAGGCAAAAGGTTCACAGCATGCCCTGCACCGGGCATCCCTGTGGTAATCCGCGACTCTGGAAAACTGTTCCCCAAGCGCCACCGAAAGCACTCCGAGAGCTATTCCAAAAGTGACTATGAAAGTATCCACCCATAAGGGAACCCCCAGGTTAGAAGAAAGAAAGCCGGAGAAAAGAAAAGAGAACATAACGAGAAGAGGAGGAAACATATAGGAAAAGAGTTCTGAGGAAGCTGAGACTCTTTCCTCGCCGAAATTACTGACAAGAGAAGGAGCTATCCTTTTCAGGAAAAAATCGCTTTTGTACTCTCCTCTGTATGTAACAATGTGCATGTTTGAAGCAGAATAAAACTCAATATTCGAAGAGCTGCCCTGGAATAGATCAGGAGCACTGCTATGAGAAGCGTTGCTATGCACATTGCTATTAGAAGCGCTACTATTTTCAGACTTATTTTTAGATTTGGAATGCCCGGAAACTGAATATGCGGAAACCTCAGCCAAGCTACCACCCCCCACAAATATTCATAGCTTTTTGGCGTCGTAGTCCAATTTATTGATAAGTGTATGTAATCTATTGCTTTAATATTTGTTTACTTAATTTTTTGAAAAAGAGACCAGTTTCATATTTAAGCAATCGAATTTTGCGGATAAAAAATATAAGACTCACAAACTTTAGATATAAAAATATAAGGCTCAGCACTTTTGCGGACAAAATATAAGGCTTAAGAATTTCAAATATTGTTAATGGGGAAAACACAGCCGGAATAACAACAAAGTGATTACCACAAACCGGCAGGGGGAATATTATGAACGAACCGATGTCTGACCTTCACTTCCATGTCATGGCTCTCATGTTCAGGTTCCGGGACTGCATCAAGCCCAGGTGGAAGATCCTTGAAGAGGTGAAAATAGAACCGGGCTTCAGGATTCTGGACTACGGCTGCGGCCCGGGTGGGTACGTCCCTGCAGCCGCCGAGCTTGCAGGAAGTTCGGGAAAAGTCTATGCCCTGGACATCCACCCACACGCAATAGAGATGGTCAAAGACCTGGCTTTTAAAAAGAACCTGAAAAACGTTGAAACCATCCTTTCCGACTGCGATACCGGCCTCCCGTCCCTGAGCCTTGACCTTGTTCTCTTCTACGACACCTATCATGCCCTGAGAGAGCCGGACAAAATCCTGAAAGAGCTTCACCGTATCCTGAAACCCGGCGGCGTCCTATCATTCAGCGACCACCACCTGGAAGAAAAGGAAATCGTAACAAAGTTGACAGAAGACGGGCTTTTCCAGTTGAAAGAGAGAGGAAAATGGGCATACTCTTTTGAGAAAAAATAAAAAAAGAGGGAAGTGAATGAAAAATGGGAATTTATGTTGTTGGGTTTTAGTTTTCTGCTGTCTGAGAACCCAAAAAATTTTGTAAAAATTTCATTTCTGCGGGAGTTACAAAACTGCCATTACTCAACAAAAACCCATGCAAAATAGGTTTATGAGAAGTATTTTCCATTTCTTTTTTCATAATTAGATCTCCTTTCAATGGTTTTGCAGTCGTTATGTATAAAAGTATTACGGAATATACATTCCTTTTAATATTATAAATAGATTTTGCATAACTCTTAAGCAGGCTCGGAGAATCGGGGGCCAACATATGAGCGAACTTCAGCAAAAAAGAAATTATCTCAACAGCCTTCTTTTTCCTCAAATTCCTTCCTGACATCTACCGGTACCCTGTTCATCGGGCACTCAAAATTAATGCAGCGAATGCACTCGTATCTCCTCGCAGTCATCCCGAAGAGAGCCCAGGCAACGATATAGGCACCAAACAGCAGAGGTTCCCTTACCAGCCAGTAGACCGGAAAGAGAAACATGGGAAGAGCCCCAAGAGCCGTAATCGCCTTTTCAAATGGACTGTGGGGGCCGGGCCTGGCCTTGAAAAGTTTGGGCACCCCGTGAAGCATCATGCACTTTACGCAGCCCTTACTCCGGATGTAGTGCAGGCAGTGGGTGCAGGTGAAACGGAACTCGATGACCAGGAAAAAGAAAAGGGATATGCCGATATAAACTGCCACCCATTTGAGCGAATCCCTGGCAATTGCTATGGAGCCGATAAGGAAAGGAATCATGTTGAAGAAGTTCCAGTAAAGGCGGTCCTTTGTGGAATGCTCCACCTTGAGAGGAATTGCTTGCTGGGGGTTTGAAGGAGACATGTATGAATTTTTGGGGAGGGTAGAGGTATAAAGGTTTTGATAAAAGGGATGGTTTTTGGATTTTTGCAGGGGAAGACAGGTTTCCGGAAAAAGTAGTCTTGTATAGGAGACCGATTCAAAGGAAATTTGGTCTTGTATAGGAGACCAATTTAGCGGTAATTTTTCACCCTACATGGACATTTTGAGCAACATTTGTCCTTCTAAAGAAGAAAGGCTGCTACTTGAAATCATTGACTTTTTCTATCAAGTCAAAAACAAGCGTTAAAGGATTGCTCTCCCTGCTCAGGATTTCCACACTGTATTCCAGGTGCTTTTCACGGACTTTTTTGGAATTGCCTACTGCATAATCAATCCTGTCCCTTGTTTTTGTATAGAGTTCCGGGTCGTTTTTTCGGTATTCGCCCAGGTTTCGGTCCAGTTTTCTTTCAAGCAGGTCCTTTTCTATAGCCTGCGGGTAGTATTCGAAATGCGAAAGTATCCAGTATTCAAAACAGGGGTTCGAGAAGATAAGGGAAAGACCGTTTTCCTCTGCAATTTTCTTTGCTTTTGCAAGGGCCGCGTTTGAATTGAGGTCCCTATCGAAAACGCAGAAGATCAAATCACCGGGCAGGTAATCCCTTCTGTGTTTTTTGAATTCGACAGAGTAATTCACAAGGCCAACAGGGTCCTTATTTTCAGAAGAATGGACCTTGATCCTCAACCTTTCGAGCCTTTCCTCTGCCCTCAACTTGCTAAAGTAGTATGACTCCGTTTTTTCGCCCTCGCAGAAGATCCAGGCGGTTGTTATAGGCTTTTTTCCTTTCTTCCTTACCATAATCGACCCTTCTAAAACCCTATCAATAAATCATTGCCAACAGTTGTAAACAAACTGTTGTCAATTATTGTCAATAAATCAGTTCAATGAATTATTGTCAATAAAGCAGAGTTTCATCCACGACCGGCACACCCCCAACCCTGCCGGTCAGGTAAGCCCGCTCAAAATCAATCTCCTGCCTGATGTCGAAATCGAGCAGGGAAGCAAGCTCTGTATGCCTGTTAGGCTCTTTGGTGCAGAAATAGATCTGATCCCTCCTGAAAAGTTCGTTGTCAAGGAGATTCGTATCATGCGTGGTGAAGACCAACTGCGCACTGCTGTTCTTTTTGCTGTTGAAGAGCCGGATCAGGAGGCGGGTGATTTCCGGGTGGAGGCTCGATTCGAGTTCATCTATAAAGAGGACCCCACCTGTGTCCATGATGTCAAAGAGAGGCCCCAGGAGCGTGAGGGTTTTTTGAGTCCCTTCGGATTCCTCGCCCAGGTCAAAATATACGGCATCCCCACTTTCGGTCCTGTGCATGGTCCTTACTTCGTAAGAGCCCCCAGAAGCTCCACCAGATTCATCGACAGGCCCACCGGCAAGCCCGGAAGCAGACCCGGAGCTTTTGAAAGAATCCGTAGGGG
This sequence comes from Methanobacteriota archaeon, assembly GCA_016841265.1. Taxonomy (GTDB): domain Archaea; phylum Halobacteriota; class Methanosarcinia; order Methanosarcinales; family Methanosarcinaceae; genus MTP4. The sequence goes on from JAENZL010000013.1 coordinate 23,748, forward strand.
AGTACTCGAACACGAATTCCGGCCCTGGAGAAGGGCTTTTTTCTTTCTTGACAGTGATCTCCTCTATCCCTCCGAAGTCAGCCTTTTTCAGCACCTCAATCACCCTTGCCTTGAATGCTTCGTCAGAATACATCCGCTCAAGGGTATAGTTTTTCCAGCCCGGAGTGAGGCTGACCTGCAAGCACCCGGTAAAAAACTCGTAGACCGGCCTGGTTTTCTCATACCCGAGCTGTGTAGCCCGCGAGAGGTAGAGGGTGTTTTCTATGGTCTGAGAACTGATAAGTTCCTGCTGCTTTTTGTCCACGGGAAAGTGAAAGTCCGAACTGCACTTGTCAGAATTATCGCTATCAGAGCTACCTTTGTCAGAACTGTCTTTTTCAAAGCTGTTCTTCCGCTTAAAGACCGCTCTTTCCCTCTTCCCCGGCCTTTCGAAAAGGTACTCATCGATAACCCGCCCCCCGTCGCAGGAAAAACCATATCTGTACCTGATCCCCTCATGAACAAATTTGAGCTCGAAGCAGGAAGGCTTTTCAATGCAGTCCCTGTCCAGCCTGAAAGGCGTAACGGGAATCCTGGTGTCAATATTGAAGTTGTGCGAGTGTGCAACCATGTTCCGCATGAAAAAGAGAGCCTTTACCAGGTTCGACTTCCCCGAAGCGTTTGCCCCGTAAACCACAGCCGACTTGAGCAGCCGCTCCTTTTCCGAGACCTCTATGAGGTTGCAGGAAAGCTTCTTGCTCGCACTGGAATCAAGGCTGAGGCTAACCCTGTCTTTAAAGGAGAGAAAGTTTTCAACGGAGAATTCTAGGAGCATAATATTGTATATGGAGGTCCGGGTTAATATAGTTAAGTGAGTATTTTGCAAAAATTTTACATTTTTTGGTATTTTAGATACAAAATTTAGAGATTTAACCAGGATTTTTGAATTATAGAAACATTCAAAATCAAAAAAAGGATTTCTCAATTTTTGAGGGAAGGGGACCCAAACTGCGTGAATACCGTATCCCCTTCTGTCCTGTTCCGCTCGTTTACGAGCGGACTTTCCTTTTGCAACGCCCTGAAAAAAGAGGAAGAGGAGAAAGAAGAAGCTGTATCCCATTTTTACAACTCTATTTTTATATTTCGCCGAGGGACGCGAGAAGCAAACCGAGGTTACGTTCAAGAACCCACCCCAAAAAATGAACTTTAACCTTCTGCCTCGACCACTTCAACAACAAAGCCTTGTATAAAGAGAAACTTGATTTACATCCCAACAACCGTAAAACAACCCTGAAACCAAACCTAGCTCCAAACCATGCCCCGAATAAAGCTCTACATCGCCTGCAGCCTCGACGGCTACATAGCCCGTTCCGACGGAAGTATAGACTGGCTCCCCGACCCCGGGCAAAACTCCGATACCGACTACGGCTATTCCAAATTCTACGCCTCAATCGGCACTGTCCTCATGGGCAGGAAGACCTACGAACAGGTCCTTAGCTTTGGGGTCCCCTGGCCCTACGGGGACAAAAAGACCTACGTATTCACCCGCCAACCCGAAAAAGAAGCTACCCTCCCCCGTGAAAAGAACGTCGAGTTCGTCTCCGGGAACATCGGGAAATTCGTGCGCCAGCTCAAGGAAAATACGGAGGAGGATATCTGGCTGGTCGGGGGCTCACAGATTATCAGGGTCTTTCTTGAGCAGGACCTTGTGCAGGATTTGATTATTTTCGTGGTTCCGGTCATTCTGGGGGGCGGGATTCCGCTGTTTGATAGGATAGGAAAGGAGATTGGGTTGAGCTTGGTGAGGACGGAGAAGTATGAGGGCGGGATGGTGAGGGTGGAGTATGAAGTTTTACTAGGAAAATCAAAGCATATTTAAAAATTTTTAATATATAAAGCAGCCTTAACTCCCGTCTGAGAGACACACTGTCCTTAAACTTTGAAGAACAGGACATTCAAATATGGAGTGATATGTCCTTGAATTTTCGGATATTATGGGAAATTTCTTTCCAGTCTTCCATTGTTTTTCGTGCGGATTGTATTCGTTGTAAAGTCTCACACTATAAGGATATAACTCAGAATCAAACTTATTCTTATTTGGCTCAACCTGAAATCCAAAGTAAAACTCCAATGTCTTTACTAGACCTGACTCTACATCTAAATAATAAATTATAGTTTGCAAAGTATAATTACCTGTTTTACATAGAGGCATGGAAATTTCATGGTTAAAAGTAACCGTATCCCCTGGAAGTATAATTGACTGGCTCTCGTCCAAGCCAGTGGGCCTATCCCTAATTATTTCGTGGGTCTGATCATCAATTATTTGCTGCCTTGCAGGAAACAACTTTGCAGGATAGTTAGAACTCTTAGTATTGTACAAAACAATTGTAGGTATCAACTTCACATTTTCAGTTTGGTTATTATTAGAAAGGAAAAGTTCATTTTCATAATTTACAGATATCAATTTTAATTCTGAATGGGTCTCTTGTTCAAGGAGATAAAAACTAAGATAAGACCCAATTATTGAACCAAATATTGCAGAAAAAAATACAACTAATATTGAAATTTTTTCGAACTTTTGAACTGTCATAAGGAAATGAAAAATCCTAAAGTTTATAAAACTTAGCAGTTGTCCCTAAATTTATTATAACATATTTTCATCGAAAGTGAAACTATTAAATATATTAGAAATGTGGGAGTTCATGCCAGCTTTTGCATGTGTCATAAATCGAGATTCCAAATGGATAGAACCGAAGTGAAAAATATTAAGTATGTTAGAGCATATTTATCTACAGGTGTCACAATGAAAATCAAATTGCGGGCGGCCACCCCACCTTAAAAGGTGGGGTATGCTTCGGGCCGCCCGCTCGGTTTCTTGGGAACAGTTAAGTATCATTTAACAAGGTTTCCTCAATATAGAGTAGCATTTCCAACTCCTGTAACCATGATACCAAGAAACCTCACTTTAAAACGAAGTAATGTTTTATCAATTTAAAGGAATACAAAAAACGTGCGAGGGTTCACTTCATCCCCGACCTGAAAGATCGGGGTATTCGTGACCCTCCGCGCTCCCGTAGTAATAAAAATATTACTGTATTCTATATTAGTGATTTCTCTTGTAGTTTTTGCATTAGGATGTTCCGAAACATCTTCTCAATCTGTAGATATCGAAAGTACTTCTACAAATTCAAAAGATAACCCAGATTCCGATCATGATGGATATGCAGATGAAGTGGATGATTTCCCCTCGGACTATAGATACCATTTAGATGCCGACTGCGATGGATATGCAGATGAAGTGGATGATTTCCCCTCGGACCATAGATACCATTTAGATTCCGACAACGATGGATATGCAGATGAAGTGGATAATTTCCCTTCAGACTCTAGATACCATTTAGATTCCGACAGCGATGGATATGCAAATGAAGTGGATGATCTTCCTTCAGATTCTAGATATCATTCAGATTATGACCATGACGGCTTTGCAGATGAAGTGGATGATTTTCCTTCAGACCCTAGACATCATTTAGATTCCGATCACGACGGCTATGCAGATGAAGTGGATGATTTCCCCTTGGACTCTAAATACCATTTAGATTCCGACAACGATGGATACGCAGATGAAGTGGATGATTTCCCTTCAGACTCCAGATATCATTCAGAAGTTACTGACGTATCTTTTAATGTAGTATCCAACACAGGTAAAGAATTAACTGAGACAGAATTTAGCTATTACATCCCTAGTCATGATACCTCTACAGTACTTATAAATGACTACTATCGTGCATTTAGGGACAACAATGAACCAGTTGTTCCAGCAGTGCTGTTGATACTCCAAAATGTCGGAAACACTGAAATAAGTAATCTTAAAGTGAGCATAAACCCCCATCTGATTAATTTCTACAATGAAAATTCAGTAGGTAGAAATACAATTAATGAATTATTATTAGCAGAATACTTTTTTCAGCCAAGAAATGGGGCAATCTTAAATAAAAATCCAAGTACCTATGAAGCCGATGAAATAATAAGCATGGAACCTTATGGTGCCGCCAACTATGTAGTTTTGATAACTCCTCCAAGTCAACTAGATCTTCAGGAAGGTGGACATATAATAGAACTTGATATTTATGCATATAGTGAAGAATCACCCATTTCTTGGCATGAGTATGTCTACTATATCATCCAAAAGGATTAATAATAAACATACGTCACATATTATAAAAAGAAAAGCAAATCAAATTGCGGACGGCCACCCCACCTTAAAAGGTGGGGTATGCTTCGGGCCGCCCGCTCGGTTTCTTGGGAACAGTTAAGTATCATTTAACAAGGTTTCCTCAATATAGAGTAGCATTTCCAACTCCTGTAACCATGATACCAAGAAACCTCACTTTAAAACGAAGTAATGTTTTATCAATTTAAAGGAATACAAAAAACGTGCGAGGGTTCACTTCATCCCCGACCTGAAAGATCGGGGTATTCGTGACCCTCCGCGCTCCCGTAGTAATAAACAAATGTTTCTTCTCATTTAAATGAAATCTTGCTTGTTTCTTAAAAAACGCCCTCCCTAAAAAATTTCTTTCAATAAATAATATATACTTGAAGCCCCTATATAATAGTTTGAAATCAAACTAAACCTGATTCCAAAACTACATCAACTATAAAAATCTAAAAGCGTATAATAAAAACCCTTTATTCAAAAGACTGAAAACCCAGACTTTAGCCTGGGAGGACGTCGTGTGATAAATCATGAAGAACATGTTTAAAACCACTATTCTGCTTGCTTCTCTTACAGGGCTCCTGGTCATTGTCGGGGGCGAATTAGGAGGCACGGGCGGAATGATAATCGCGTTTATGTTTGCGGTTGTCATGAACTTTGGGAGTTACTGGTATAGTGACAAGATCGTGCTCAAGATGTACAAGGCAAAGGAAGTTTCCCCTTCGGAGGCTCCGAACCTGCACAAGATTGTGGACGGGCTCATTATGAAGGGAAGACTTCCGAAGCCCAAGGTTTATATCGTTGAGTCCGGGATGCCAAACGCTTTTGCAACGGGCAGGGATCCGAAGCATGCGGCTGTGGCTGTTACAACCGGGATTCTCAATTTGCTCTCAAATGAAGAGATTGAAGGGGTGCTTGCCCACGAGCTTGCCCACGTAAAGAACAGGGACACCCTGATCAGCGCCGTAGCTGCAACGCTTGCAGGTGTTATTACCATGCTCGCCACCTGGGCCCGCTGGGCTGCAATCTTCGGCGGCTTTGGCGGCAGGGACGACGACGGCGGTGGGAACATTATCGGCTTTATCGTGATGGCCGTGGTGGCCCCACTTGCAGCAACCGTGATCCAGCTTGCAATCTCAAGGTCAAGGGAGTTTGCAGCGGATTACGAAGGCGCCCGGATGTGTAAAAAACCCTGGGCCCTTGCCGATGCCCTGGAAAAACTCGAATACGGAAACACACACTACAAGCCGAGCATCAGGGACATTCCGGCAAAAGAAAACACAGCCCACATGTTCATAGTAAACCCCCTCAAGGGCGGGGCACTCCAGTCCCTTTTCAGGACCCACCCCGTGACCGAAGAAAGGGTCAAAAGACTCAGAGCAATGAGGTTCTAAAAACACCGCTCACGACTTAAAATTCTTTTTTTTCTTTTTTCATTTTTTTCATTTATCTTCCCGGAACTGAAAGGCATGTACCGGTATTTTTATAAGCATATCGTGTTATATGCTAGCATAGTTCATGCTGAAAAATGCAAATCTGAGAAAAAACACTTATAAAAGAAAATGGCAGATAGACATAAAAAGGCAAAACGATAAACAAAAAAAGAATATAATAAAGCATAAAAAAAAAGACTGAAAAACGGACTAAAAAAAAGATTGAGAATCGAAAAGGTTCGGCAAAGCAATATATTCGATTCATCCATTATTATGCCATATTACGCGGAAATAGTTCGGCAAACAGTTCAAAGCGCCAAATTTAAAGAAGATTTTTATAAATAAACAATTATTATAGTATCCGTTCACACTTTACCCGGAAATAAAATTGGGGAATTTTCAATGGAAGAAAAGCTTGAGATTGGCAGGATCATCAGGGCAAAAAACATCTCTGATGCATGGTACCGCGGGCTTAACATAATCTGGAACCACGGGCAGGTAATTACTGACGAGCGGGGGAGCCAGATCAGGGAGTTCATGGACTTAATGGTAGTAATCGAGGACCCCTATACCGACAGGATACCTGCGGATACTGCCTGGAACGAAGAGAGGCTTGAGGAATACGCAAAACAGCTGATCTCGGGTGAAAACGTACAGGACTTCGAGTACACATACGGACAGAGGCTCAGAAACTGGAATGAAGAAGTAGACCAGATCGAGTACGTGATCGAAAAGCTAAAGGAAAGCCCGACCTCGCGGAGGGCTACTGCCGTTACCTGGATCCCTCCCGTGGACACGAAGGTAAACGAGGTCCCCTGCATGATGCTGGACGACTTCAAAATCCGGGACGGGAAAGTGCATCTGACAACCCTTTTCAGGAGCCATGACTTCGGGGGAGCTTACCCGGCAAATCTCTACGGGCTCTCGAAACTGCTAGAGTACGTAGCTGAAAGGATCGGCGTTGAACCCGGGAAGATTACCACGGTCAGCATCTCGGCCCATGTCTACGACCATGACTGGGACATGGTGGAAAACATCGTAAAAGGCGTTTGCTGAAAAACCGGGATGAAAAACCGGGATGAAAGACAAGGCATGAAAACCTGAATCCTGGGAGCCGGAAAGCCCGAAAAATTCCTGAAAAACCAGAAAATAAATATCACAATTATCAAGGAGTCCTGATTGCACATGCGCGTTTCTATCGGCAAATCATCATTTAAAGGAGAAGTCTTTGCTCCACCCTCGAAAAGCTATACCCACAGGGCCATCACCCTCGGAGCCCTCTCAAAGGAATCACTCATCCGCCGCCCCCTGCTCTCCGCCGACACCCTGGCAACCGTCCGGGCCTGCGAGATGCTGGGAGCTAGCATCGAAAAGAGGGGTGAAGACCTCCGGATCCGGGGAGTGGAAGGAAAACCACAGGTCCCTGACAACGTAATCGACGTTGCAAACTCAGGAACCACCCTGCGTCTCATGACCGCCATCTCAGCCCTGACCGACGGGATCACCGTGCTTACGGGAGACGACTCTCTCCGCACCCGGCCAAACGGTCCCCTGCTCAAAGTCCTGAACAAGCTCGGGGTCAGGGCTTGCTCCACAAGGAAAAACGAAAGGGCCCCCCTCATAGTCGAAGGCGGGCTTGAAGGGGCAATCGTACAAATCGACGGTTCCATCAGCTCCCAGTTTATCTCCGCCCTCCTGATCGCCTGCCCTCTTGCAAAGACCAGCACCACTCTCTCGATCGTCGGGGAGTTGAAGTCAAAACCCTACGTGGACGTGACCCTGGAAATGCTCGAACTTGCAGGGGCCGAAATCCACCTGGACAACAACAACAGAATCAAATTCATCATCCCGGGCAAGCAAAAGTACGCCCTCAAGGAATACACCGTCCCCGGAGACTTCTCCTCGGCGTCCTACCTGCTGGCAGCAGCTGTAGCCACGGATTCCGAAGTCACGGTCAAAAACCTCTTCCCCTCGAAACAGGGAGATCTGGTCATTATCCACACTCTGGAAAGGATGGGCGCAGACATCCACTGGGACATGGAAACCGGCGTAGTCACCATCAAAGGTGGAAAGCCCCTGAAAGCCATCACCTTCGATGCCGGAGCAACCCCGGACCTTGTTCCTACGGTCGCAGTCCTGGCAGCCGTCGCCGAAGGCACGACAAAAATCGAAAATGCCGAACACGTCCGCTACAAAGAAACGGATCGTCTGCACGCCCTTGCCATGGAACTCCCCAAGCTCGGAGTTGAAATAAAAGAAGAAAAAGACAGCCTGACAATCACCGGTGGAAAACTCAAAGGTGCAGACCTCCACGGCTGGCACGACCACAGGATTGTCATGGCCCTCTCAGTAGCAGGGATGGTAGCCGGAAACACTACCATCGATACCACCGAATCGATTTCAGTCTCATACCCGGACTTCTTCAAAGACGTGGCTGAACTCGGAGCTCAAATCGAGAAAATCTCAGAAGAATAAGTTGAAGATACAATCTGGATTTCCAGGTGCAGATTGGTCAAAGACCTGAATTCCTTCACCAATCTCAGGTGAAAGTTTAACCACAGAAAGCCCGGGAAACACAGAATAGGAAATAAGGGCACAGTACTTCCGTGCTTTCTGTGTCCTCCATGCTTTCTGTGTCATCCGTGGTTAGTAAGTGTAAATATTTACGTTCGGGACTATAGATTCAGATTAGATGCAGATTAGATGCAGATTAGATGCAGATTTCACTTAAATTTGATACTGAGCATGAAAGAAATCCTCAGACTTTCAGTGTTTTCTTTTTTGAATTAACCTCCAAACGGTCAGAAAAATCGTTTACCTTCGGAGATAAATCTGAACCAAAATTCAGGAATAATAAGAAATGGGATATAACTTTTATACAAAATATCCATATTTAAGCATATGGAAATAAGATGTAGGTGTGGAGATACGTGCATAAGGCCTATTTCGGAAGTACTAAAAGACATTGAATTATTCTACAATCCGTGCAACGATTGCAAAACAGAAAAAATAAAGAAATTTTCTCCTCTAGCAGAACAGATTAACTTAGATGAAATAGATAACAATTTTGGAAGTTGTAAATGCGGAAAGAGGCAGCTTGATATTGTAATGTCTCACGTGCTAAAAATAATGATCGATGAAGGAATAAAAGATAAAAAAGCTAATTTAAGGAATGCATGTGTTCCTCTTGTGACTCCAGGTTATCCCATCAATTCTGTTCCCTATTTGTCTGAGGATTCTTTAGTAATATTATCTAATGAAGTGGATAACAGATGTGCTGAAAAAATAGTAAAGGAAGTGGGGGAAGTTAAAGGGGTTTTAAAGGGAGATATAAAAAAAACTGTAGGTATAAAAGATTCCGATTCTAATCCTCATGTATATGAACTTCTTGCCGGATGCGATTTGAGATGTGATATTATACAGACTCCTTACGGCACTTTAGGAATATATAAATATCAGCATGAAATTCATATAGAGTTTCCAAGGGTAGAATCCCCCAAAATAGAGATACTTAAAGAAGCTTTGAGAGATTATGATATGCCTACTGTTCTCGATTGCACATGCGGTCCCGGGGCTTTAGGAATAGCATGCCTTAAAGCCGGCTCTCGAAAAGTTGTTTTTAATGATATATGGAATCCTGCAATAGAAACTACTTTGATTAATTTAGAATCTAATGGATTTCCAGTCAAACTTTCAGGCAGTGAAGAAGAATTAATAGCATCTGGAGACAAATTTGAAGTTTATAGTATGGATATAAGAGAATTAGTGAATTGTTTAGATGAAAAATTTGATATTTGTATCATAGATACATTTCCTGGTGTAGATACAACAGAATTTGTGGCAGCCGCAGGCAAATTAGGCAAAAAAGTTGTTGTGATTTGAAGAGAATTATATGAACCTGGAATGGAGAAAAATATTGTTTGATGACTCTTATCCAACTAAAAGATGAGAACTATTATCCAATGCTGGAATTTGTGCCATTATGAAAAAGCCTGATGCTTATAATTTTTCTTTTTTAACTCATCCCAATTTACCTTTATTAACCGCTACCTATTCTTTTTCTTTCAGACGTCAACGAAAGATTGGAAAAAAACTCGATTGATAGTATGCCCTCTTCATGACTTCTGGCCTCCGGAGTTAAATTCCAGACCGAAAATTGTGGAAATCGTCGGCCCGTGAAAACCAGAAAAGATGATAAGAGAATATTGAGTGGTATTTTCTATCTTCTTCGTACTGGTTGAATGGAAAGCTTTGTCACAATTTCACGGAGCTCAAAGCACTGTCCATGATCATATCAGGAATGACAAAGATCCGGATTCTTTGAGAACATGAGGGTCGCTGGTTTTCTAGACCGCTTCCAGTAACAGCGGATGGAAAGAATCCTCACGAGAAAAACCCTGTAAGAATCGTTCGAAAAAGAGTGTAGAAAAAAAGAGGACAGAGTAGGCCAAAAAGGCCTACTCACGGTACTTAATCTTTTAATGAAATTATTTTGCCGGGATGATGAGAGATCTCTCACCAGCAGGCACGAATTCCCTGATTGCGCCACGGCCGAATTCCCTTCTGGGTGCAGTGAAGTCGAAGGGCATGAGGTCGTCTGCGAAGCAGACCTTGATCAGTGGGTTGACAGCGAATGCGTCTCCACGGGTCGAGTGAGCTGCGGAAGCGATACCACCGTAGCCACCCTGGTGACCGACGTTCATGGCGTAGTTCGGGTAGTTTGGACCACGGAGTTCGCCTGGAAGACCTTCGTCACCCTGGTAGGAGAGAACGTTGGTTGCACCACACTGGTCCTGCAGGTCGAAACCGAAGAAGCCGAGACGGCCCCATGCTTCCTTGTGGACGTACATGGAGAGGTACCATCCGGACAGACCGGCATTTGCGTTTCCGGTTGCAAGAGCACATGCAACACCGGATGCTGCTGCCAGCATGGTTGCTCTCTGGGACCCACCGAAGTGGTCTTCAAGGGATGTCGGGAACTTCTCGTAGGTCTCGATACCGTAGAGAGTGGATTCAGTTGCGATGTCCTTTACGACGTCGAGAGTTGCCTTTACGGTCGGCTTGTCCACGGCTGCTGCACCACCGTACTTGTCGTTGATGTAGTCAACGTCGTAGTAGGTGTTGTTGTCGAGGATGTCGTCAGTGTATGCTGCGGTTGCGTACTGAGTGAAACCGACACCACCGGACATGTAGGATCCGAGCCAGATCTGGTCGTAGAGCATACATCCAGCACCGACTACCTCAAGGGAGACCTTTGCGGGGTCTTCTGGGACAACGCGGCTGGTCTGGATGATATCTGCCATGTGACCGAAGGAAAGTCCACCGGGCTCGTTGGGTCCACGTGCACGCCTTGCGGGGAGCATTTCACCCATGGAGACAAGGGATGCGTGCTTTGCGGAGAAAGACAGGTCAGCGACGGCTGCTTCACCGGCACACATTGCGTATGCGGAGATGAAGGACATACCGATCTGCATGGCTGCCCACCTGGAGGTCTGTGCACCGTCAGTCGTCCTGGAGACGATTGTCGGGATGTGGATTGCCTGCCAGGTGGTCTTGCCGATGGAGGCCTTGATCTGTTCTGCCTGTTCCTCAGGGAACATCTTGTTGATGTTGATAACGAACTGGGAGTCAATTTCGTCAGCCAGGGCGTCGTCCCCGGTGAAGACCTTGACGTAACAGTCGTCGACGAGAGCGGGGTGAGTCTCAACCATCATTTCCTGGACAACTGCTCCACCAGGCATTGCGTGGTTCAGGGTCTCGAGGTAGTGGTTGATGGTTTCAGGAGTGACTTCCTTACCCAGCCTCTTCTCGAGGGTCTCGTGTGCCATGTCCAGACCGACAATACAGGTCCTCCTGATGTCGTCCCACATCTGCTGCATTGCAGCGTTGTTGACGTAGTGGAGGTCGTCGGGCTCTGCGACAATGTCAGTGCCTGAGAGAGTGTAGGGGGTGATTGCGCGCTGTCCGAGAGGTGCACCCATGTGCATGTTGGGGTTGTATCCTGCAATGCCCCTCTTCTCGGCGATTTCCTTACCAGCTGCGATCATCTCAAGCTTTCTGGGGCTCTGCTCAGGACCGAGTCTGAGGAACTTGGAGGTCTTTGCCTCAATGTCGCTCCCGCCCAACTGGTTTGTACCGTAATCCTGTGCGAACTTAACTTCCATTGACTTCTTGAATTTTGCGAAAATATCTGCTGACATCTTGTTCACCTCACTTGGGCTGGAATCCGAATGAAGTTCTCTGGTCGAACACTCTGTGAACCCACTCGATTACTTCGGCGTCGCTCCTTGCAGGAACGTTGTCGACACGATAGATGGTGGTCCTCTTTGCGGCTTCTTCTTCGGACATTGGCTTGCCGAGGTCTACCTTCCTGTCGATGGGGATTGCGACCTGGTCCTTGTCCATGACGATGGTGCCGTTTTCGAGTCTTCGCCTGTCGAGCATGTCGAACATAACACCGTCTTCCTGAAGACGGACGGAGTGACCGTGCACTGTTGCACCGCGCATTCCGGAAAGTCCGGGGCAGCTGATTTCGGTTTCCATCTGGACTTTTGCGCACTCTTCCATGTCTCTCTCACGAGCTTCGACGATCTGACGACCGGAAAGGGTACCTGGGTCCACGCCTCTGAAGTTGATTGCTGCGAAGTAGGATCTGAAGTACGGGGTAGCCGGAGCGTTGTACATGGAGTCAGCGAACTGGACGTATCTGACCCTGTCGCCGGCCTTTGCACCAGGTGTAGCTTCTACAGCTTCACGGACCGAGCATGCAGGCTCGCCCATCTCTGCAAGTGGTGGGTGGGTGCTCGGGTAGTCGCTGCCTGGGGCACGGTGTCCAAGAACTGCGGTTAAGTCTTCGTCAGAGATTTCCCTGATTTTCTCAAGGTCTCCAGACATGTGCTTTCTTCTGTTAGCGCCAACTGAGGTTGCGCCTGGATAGAACTGTGGTTCATATGCCATCTTATGCAACTCCTTTATGATCTTCTAATTGGTCTAATGTCGATTTCACGTATTTCACGATTAAGTTTAGTTTATCCCTGGGACAGGAGTCTCCACGTGTTACTCCGCTTACCATATCCATCACAATTCCCTTTGTCTGGATATTTTCGTCCTTTGGCATCACTAATCTCGTCTTGACTCCTGCTTCTGCAAAATCTTCGAAATCTACCGGGATCTGGCTGACAATGATTGCCGGGATGTTTGCCTGACTCAGGATTTCCCTGGCTTTCCTTACCACATGGTCCCTTATGTTTCCAAGGTGAATGACGGCCAACTTGTGCATCTCAATCTGTGCCTTTTCCACCGGGTTCATTACGAAAGCTCCCGTCCTCAAACCCGAGTCCGGAATCCCCGTACCCGAATAGAGCACAAGTACACTGACCTGGATATTTTCCTTCCGCATTCCGTATGTAATTTCACAGACCGGTTTTGTAATATGTCTCTGTCCGGGACTCATCGCAATGGCCACCACATCGGAACGACCGGCTTCCGAGAGGGTACCTCGCTGGGCAAGCCCGCCTCCTTTTCCAAGTCCCATTCCACAGCGGCAGTCAACTACCTGTGTTTCCCGGTCAAACATCATACAAATTCACTCTTTTTCCTTTTTATCTATGAAAACGAGCTGGTCTTCATGTTTGGCTTTAGGATCAACCATGCCAAGCATCATAGGGTCTGCGTCAGGACCAAGTCTGGCGTAGTCACTGACCGTTGCCTTCCGTCTCATGAAGTTTCCTTCCCTGAACTCGAAGGGGAACGGTAAAACCTTATCACATACTTCCCGGACCTTTTCCTTGGCATCAGGGCTTGCAAGTTCCATCTGAATCCTGCCCACACTGACCTTCATCTCAATTAACTGGTCCCCAATCTGAATAGGTTTCCTGAGAGGATGTTCCACCTTTTCCCCGGTACCCGGGCCGAATGATACCTTTTCAGGCAACCTCTGGCCCTGGACGATAACGCGGATTACCCCATCCACTTTATACAGCTCGGCCAGGAGGACCTGAGCTGTTTCGGGGGACAGGATTCTTCGGGGGAAGATTTCGATTTGAATAAGCTTTTCCGTGTTTGAAGCAGAGTCTGACATTGTTAGACCTTTTACTGAATTTGTTTAGAGCGCTCCTGCTACTGCCTTGATTGGCTCGCTGAATTCCCCGATCGATCCGAACACGTTTCCGATGAGGCCGGATGTTGCTTCGATTGTGAACATCTGGGTACCTGCATCGAGGGCTACTGCAGCACATACACATGGAATTGCAAAGCCTCTGGAGTGCCTGGTTACGACGTGGTTACCGTTGAATACACCTGGTCCGCCGCCGCCGTAGATGGAGTGACTGAAGAAGGAGAACCCGACAGCTACACCCTGTACTTTGCCGTAGTCACAGCCTGGGAGACCGGTCTCTTTCTCGAGCATATCGTTGAAGTACAGAAGTGTGGAGGATACGTTCTGGGCTGCACGACCTGCACCACAGTTCACGAGGGTGGATGCAAGGGTACCGGCTGCTGCATATGCGTTCCACATTGGGACGTCGTTTGCCTTGTAGAAGTTGTATCCGGAAGGTGCGGTCTTGTCAACGGAGATTACACCATCTTCGATTGCCCTGCCGACAATGGACTGGAGCACAGTACCGATGGTACCGTCCTTTCCGTTTTCCTTTACGGTGTCATAGACAACGTTGTTGGCGTTGAGACCCTGGCATGCAAGACCGAGGAGCTGCTGCCTCTCGAACATACCGACTGCGCCGCCCATCTCAAAGATACCCGCCTGCTCGTAGATTGAGGAGAGGGCTGCTGCGTTCATTGCAGACCGGTTGGTGATGGCTGCAACGTGGTTGGCCATGATGTTCCTCAGGGAGAAGCCAAGACCTTCGTTGTTCTGGGGGATGTTGAGGATACCTGCAACGTTTCCACCCATGAGGTCCATGGTCTGCGGGTAGCTGCCCCAGATTGCGGACTTGACGATAGGAGCGTCATACATGTCAACATTGAACATGTCCATGAGAGTCTGGGTGATTGCTGCTGCACCGACGGTGGTTGCGGACATGTAGTCTGCACCGGAAAGGATCCTTGACGTGGGGGCCTGAACCCTCAGGTTCTTTCCGCCGTTAAGAATATCTACGTCTGTGTCGTCGCCTTCGTCGACCTGCACTAATTCCTTAACGCTTGCTGCAATTTCATCGGCTCTGTCTACGAGATTGTAGTTAAGCCCGCGTCCAAGGATCTGGCGTCCCTTTCCGCCCATTTTGCCTGTTTCAAGGGCTTTCTGGATTCCGGCGAGGTTTATTGCAACGGACCTCTTGGTGTCCATGATAATTTTTTGAATTGCTGCGTTTCTGGTTGGAGCAAGAGACATAATGTCGACATTGCTCTCAAGCAGTTTTCCTCTGTCGTCGTAGATGTCTACTGTGTCAGACACGTTTAATTTCCTCCTTAAGTTATCAAAAATTATTTTTGGGACTGGTCACATTTCATGAGAGTGTCAAGTTCACTCTTACAGATCAAGTACCGCTTCGTTTTCAAGTGTCCACTTTCCCAATGAACTTTCATTCGCTGAGAAGGTACTTAAATCTTTTGTGTTCTTGAAAGGGGGCATCCGTTCATTTTTTTAAAACGGATTTTATAAAGAAAAAAATTATTTTTAGTGTTTTATATAAAAAAACAGTATCAATAGATAACGATCGTTTCAACAGCTTCTAAAACTCTTCGAGATATAGAAAGACACTTTTTAAATTTTAATAGCCAAAAAGGCAGATATCTTAATTATTTTTTTTTTTAAGTTATGCCCATATAAAACAGAACAAAACCATAAAGATTTAGTAATATCCCTTCGAATACGAAAGCTTAATATGGAAGTTGTTGTCGACGTAGGCGGAAATCCTGGAATTGACTGCAGGGGCTTTTGTAGATACTGTTATTTCAAAAAAGTGAAAGAAGTACCCCCCCTGGGTTGTAAACATTGCCTGCCTTTCAAAAAAGGGTGTGACTACTGCACACGTGGGGTAAAAGAATCCTATTCTGGCTTCAAACCCCTCCAGAGGGTCCTGGAGGATACAGCCCAGAAACTCTGTTTCGCAAATGAGAAGATGAAAAAATTCACCATCAGCGGAGGAGGCGATGTTAGTTGCTATCCCGAACTGAAAAACCTCGTGACCTTCCTATCCCAGTTCAAAACTCCTATTCATCTCGGGTATACCAGCGGCAAGGGTTTCAGCAAACCTGACGACGCCCTATTCTATATCAACCACGGGGTAACCGAAGTGAGCTTCACCGTGTTTGCAACGGATCCGGCTCTGCGAGGCGAATACATGAAAGACCCGGAGCCTGAAGCCTCCCTTCAGGTCCTCAAAGATTTCTGTGCCCACTGTGAGGTCTACGGAGCAATCGTGCTCATCCCCGGAGTAAACGACGGGACAATCCTTGAAAAGACCCTTTCTGACCTGGAAGCCATGGGAGCTAAAGGGGCCATCCTGATGCGTTTTGCAAACAGCAGGGAAAACGGGTTGATTCTGAACAACGCCCCGATCCTGCCGGGAGTGACTCCACATACCGTTTCTGAATTTACCGAACTTGTACGCAGTTCCGCGGCAAAGCACCCCTCCATCCGGATAACCGGCACTCCCCTGGAAGACCCCTTAATCGGCTCTCCCTTTGCCATCCGAAACGTGCCTGAAGCTCTTGAAAAACTGCCCCCCGTAACCAAAAGTGCCACGGTAATTACGAGCCGGGTTGCAGCCCCCAGACTCAGGGAAATCTTCGACTCCCTTGGAGGGACCGTAAACATCGTTCCCCTGGAAAAAGACGTGGGTTGCCTTATCACCATAGAAGACTTCGGAAACCTGGACCTCTCGGAAGTAAAAGAAACCGTTTTCATACCCGGAAGAGCCTTTGTCCACGACAGGGAAGTAAAGGAAGCTCTTAACCGGGACGGTGGGGACAGGATTGTTCGAAGAGGTCCCGAATGCCTTTCCGTGGACGGGGAAATGTCCATAGGAATGAGCCGCGAAGAAGTCTTGCAGCTGGAAATCGAGAATTTCACGGAACTAATAGAGCAAATCAACTCCCTGGGGCTGCCTGTGGAATAAAACCATCTGCCCCTGACATTTAATTCCGGACCATTTTTTCCCGGCAGCTTTGCTTTTTCAACTTCCTCTTCCGGGTAGATTCTCATTTTACCCTTCCCGGCAGCATCACTTTTTCAAGCTTTATCGGCACGTTGGTCCAAAACCCGGGCTGAAAGCAAAACACAAAAATAATAAAAGTGAAGTAGAAAATACAAAAAACAAAAACGATCCTATATAAATAATATATATATTATATAAATGTCTAGTAAATATATAGAATGTATAATACATTATTGGATAGAAAATATTTACGGCTTTCAGGAAGATTCGGATAAAGAAAATCCGGAGAAATTAGAAAGCTATTTTGGGAAAAGCAAATCAAATGATGAGAATTAATAAAAATAAAAAATATATATAAATCGTTATTTTTGTTCGGACTTTCAGACTATCTAGTCCAGACATAAGAGTTCTTATTCAACCCACGATTAGAGATTCAATTCAATTCAATTCAAGAACTACATCATGTTCCCTGTTCAATTCACGTTTCCTGTTCAATCAGATTACAAGTTCAATCCGACTATTGGTTCAATTCACAGTTCCCGGGCTAATTCACAATTCCCGGGCTAATTCACAATTCCCGGGACAATTCACATTCCGTATACCTTTCTTTAATGTCCGGGCCCGGACATGAAATCCGAAAGTCCCATCTGTTTTATTTTATGGTTTTCGAAGAGGGAATGTATATCGTAGTCAAGGAGTTCAATCCTCTGCCGGGTATAGGCCGAAACCCCGTACTTTTCCGCCACTTCCTTCGAGACTTCCAGGTACTTTTTGACTGACCCTTCATGCACCGTCAGGATCACGTTCCCTCCACACTTCGGACAGGCTCCGGAAAGAGGAGGCCTCCGGAACTTTTCTCCGCATTTGATACAGCGCGTCTTCTGGCGGGAAAAGGAACGCAGATTCCCGATAAGGTCTGGAAGGAAATGGGACTTCAGCACCCTTTCGGCCACATCAGGAGCGTCAACCGCCCTTATACGCTCAGCCAGGGAGAGTTGAGCTTCCATTTTTTCAATCATACTCCCCAAAGTCTTGTAAGAAGATTTAAGGGGTCCTGCCGCAATATCCGTGGTATCGTGGGTGAACATGAAATGTTCATACTGCTCAGGGGTTCCCAGCCGGCCGCTTACCAGGTCCATCAGGTCTTCAAGTTCCGTCGGGTTTTTGATCTCTTCCGTGGCTCTGTAAAATTCCAGGGGATAACGTGCAGGGACGTCGATGTTATGGGCTTCCTTGTCCACTTCCTTGGGGTCAATCCGGGTGGTGAGCACAAGGGGGGCATCCATTTTCCCTCCCCTCTTTTCAGGGAGATAAGAACGGGAAAAGTTCAGGATCCCGTCCATAAGCATCATCACACAGTCCTCGTCCCCGTCGCAGTTCCGCCGCTTTGAAGCATGGAAAAACGGATGAGCATACCCTACCGAAGCCTTCGTAAACCCGACCAGCCTTCCAAGCACCCCTGCCGAGGTGTGGGGAGCAAGACCCATCAAAAGAGCCCCTACAAGGTCATAGATAGTTTCCGCATTGTAGTAAGACTCTACATGATAATATTTAACGAGGAGTTCATCCACGTAC
This sequence comes from Methanobacteriota archaeon, assembly GCA_016841265.1. Lineage (GTDB taxonomy): Archaea > Halobacteriota > Methanosarcinia > Methanosarcinales > Methanosarcinaceae > MTP4. The sequence goes on from JAENZL010000013.1 coordinate 42,068, forward strand.
TGAGCTATACGCAAAAGGTACTCAGCCCCGTCATAGGAGACCACAAGGTCCTGGACCTTCAGACAGACCACCTGGTCATCCCTTTCAAGAGGCTTCCCGTAAATATCTTCCCTGTACCCGAGTTCCCAGAGTTTAGCTGCCGTAATCCCAAGTTCATCAGCCCGGATATGAGTCAGGGGGATATCGGACATATCATAGCGGATGGTTCCGTCCTTGAAAGTGAAAACCTCATGTTTGGCCCGCAAAATTCCCTTTTCCAGGGGTTCCGGGGTCATCTGCCCATTCATGAGCCTTTTTACTCCTTTGATCATGTCCAGCTTTTCCCTTTCGCCGAGATTCTCAAAAGCTTTTTTGTACAGGCTGCGAAAATCCAGTTTCACATTTGCAACGGAGCTTGACTTTCTTCCGCACTTTGGACAGGTCACCGCACCCCGCACATCGATCTTGCAGCGCGGGCAAAGAAGCCTGGGTTTGGTATATTCCCCACATTCACAGCGCCAGAAATACGTTTCTTTCCTGCAGGCAGGGCATTCCCGAATCCCCATTTCGACCTCGATTTCTCCGATCTTCCCGTTCATTGAGGTCTTGTAATCAGCTGCAGCCACCAGGTTACGGGTAGTTCCTCCCGTATTGCCCAGCGGAAAGAGAACCTGAGCTGCCGGGGACATCTTGCGCAGGTTCGATTTTTCGGGCCTTCCCATCCGCGCCCCGATCCTTGAAGGAGCCCTGGGATAGACCTTAAACCCACTCAGGATGTTTACAGCTTCCACCATATCGTCCGTGTCGGGCATGGAAGCTTTTTCATTCAGGGTAGGGTCAAGCCCTAGGCAGAAAATAAACGGAAGGGCATCTCCTATCAGGATATTTCCGGCTGCCACCTTGTGGAGCACCAGGAGTTTTTCAAGCACAGGTTTGATACCTTCATCCCATGCCGCATCCAGAGGAAGTTTCAATATATCCTCATCAGTCAGATAGTTCCCCTTTAGGGCCACAAAGTTCCGAAGAGCCTCGAATTCCCGCCGCGAGACATCATGCCAGAGATAGGTAAACTTCGGGTGCAGGGGGACGCTGAATTCTTCCGCAAGCCGCAGCGCCAGGGCTACGGAGGGATTTTTCAGTTCATCCTCAGGGATTTTTTCAGGACAGTTTGCTTCATAATCGTAGTGCCACCACTCGAAAACATAAGGTGATGGCATTAGAGGGTGGTTATTCTCCAGGAAGTCCCCGTAATTGATCAGGATTTCCCCGATGTCCACAAGCGTCTCGACCTCGGGGCGCAGGGCATAAGCCACTTCCATATTATCTATGCGGATAAGGTCGCCCGAACGAAGGCGGACCGTTGGACCTTCAATGGAGTCCACAGCAGCCATTGCTGCGGCTTTCCCGGGACGTTCGACCTTAAGCTGGGTCCCGTTACTGACAAAGTCGTCAAGCAGAACCATGGAGGCAGGGTTGATCCCGGCTGCAGCAAAGGAAGTGTTCCTCGACCTGCCGTAACGCAACCTGAAACCTCCGGGACGGGAGGGGTGGGAAAAGACGGGCCTGCCTGCTATCAGGTCCCGGATATACTTGTCCTTGGGTTTGATGACGGTTTTGTCTTCCGCCTGCTCATCTCCACCGCTTTTTGCACCCCCGATCAGCGTGTCCAGCCAGTCCCAGCCGTCCATCTTCAATTTGTTTACATGCTTCTTGACCTTCGGGGCTTTCAGGGCAAGCCCTTCAGCCAGCACCAGGCACATCCCGCCCCTAACGCGGTTGGTCCCGATCCTTTCAAGGTTCCTGTGCCCTTCTACTTCAGCCTCTTCGGTGGGGTCTCCATCAATGCAGACCGGGCAATTCTGGACAATCATCCGGATTTCGTCTTCCGATGGAGTGTACTGAAGACTTGCAACCCGCTTGTAGATCAGAACTTCTTCCACATAGCGTTCCACCTCTTCGGGCCTGGGCTTGTACCTGTCAACCCCTATCCCACGCCGCACGTAATCCCCCACCAGCACCGAAAGGGCCTGGGCTGTCCCCCCCGCACTCCGGATAGGCCCCGAGTAAAAGATCTGGATATACTCGGAACCATCATCGTTTTTCCCGAGCTCTACCTTATCAATACCCTCGATAGGGGCTGCCACCACCCCTTCGGTCAGGGTTGCCATAGAGACCCGGATTGCAGCTTCCACAGCATCCTTTTTGGTGGGAAAATCCCCTACAACCCCTTCAGCAACCTGTTTTCCAATCTCAAGGGCAACTTCCTCCCTGGACATCTCTGTCTCAAGCTCCCTTAGCTTTGCCGCAACCCCGGCTACCCCTATCAGGTTTTCCACCCTGTCAGCCAGGTCTTTGGCGAGAGGAATTTCAACCTCGGGTTTAGGGTCTCCCCCATTGACCCTGGCTCTGTTTGCGAGCTCAATGGCCTCTTTAAGCCTGGCTTCAAGCTCATTGAAATACTCATGCATTTCTTCGCTTGCGATTGTTTCACCCATTGGAAGTAGCCTCTTTTCCAGAAAAACAGCAGATGTATTCGAGTTTCAATAGTTTACCCTTTTAGCCGTCACTTTAACTTCAGTAACCTTAAACTTCAGTAACCTTAAACTTCAGTAACCTTAAACTTCAGTAACCTTAA
>JAENZL010000013.1:44691-84717 GCA_016841265.1 Methanobacteriota archaeon
ACCTTAAACTTCAGTAACCTTAAACTTCAGTAACCTTAAACTTCAGTAACCTTAAACTTCAGTAACCTTAACTCCGGTCACTTTAGACACTTTACTTTCATTTAAGCCTGCGCCTGGACTTTGAAGCAATGATGTTTGATATTGCAATAACAAAGAAGACAAAGATCCCGGCCCAGAGGATGTATCTCCCTATCTCGATGCCCAAAACAGTAAGCAATAACCCGAGAGCCAGAATACCAAGATTTATCTTGTTCATCTTTTTGTTTTTTTCCAGGACCTGTTTGTACGCAATTTCCTTTTCCAGAATTTCCTTTTTCTCCGCTTTCAAAGACCTCTCCTCCTCAAATGTTCTCTTTCCGGGAAAAACTCAGACCTCAAACCTGGTGGAAGCAGCCTCTTTCAGCCGATCCAGAAGCGCGATTCCAAGTCCCATGTTACTGAAAGAACCGTCAGCCAGAATCACATCAAGGCCTTTCAAGTCAAGAGTCCGGAGCCCCTCAAAAAGTCTTAGGGCAGCCGTATCAGGATCTTTCCGGCCCCCCAGAAAAAACCACTCTTCCGGATCTTCGGAACGCAGCCCTTTCGAATCCAGGAAATTTGCACTTTCCTCACTCAGCAGAAACCCGACTTTCAGCTCGTCCTTCTGGAAAATACCTGCGAGTTCTCCGATTTTTTCAGCAACCGGATTTCCTTTCCCTTCTACAAGCACGACCGCAGTATCCGGAGTGTAATGTCCGTACTTTTGTCCGGCAATTTGATCAGATGAAGCCTCACCTGCCTCTCCCTTTGCACTTTTATATCCGAGCCTGACCTCTCCGAGAATTTTTTTGAGGGCTTCGAGCCCGATTGCCCCTGGCCGGAGAACAACCGGAGGTTCGGCAGTCATATCCACAACCGTGGACTCAACCCCGATCGTAACAGCACCCCCGTCAAGCACCGCATCGATCCTGCCCTTGAGGTCGGCAAGCACATGAGCCGCAGAACTGGGGCTGGGCCTTCCCGAAAGGTTGGCACTGGGGGCTGCAAGGGGCCTTCCGGCCCTTTTCACAAGTTCCAGGGGAATCCTGTGGTCAGGCATCCTGACCCCGACAGACGGGAGGTTCCCGGAAGTAATTGCGGGAACGGAATCACTTTTTTCCAGCACGAGAGTGAGGGGCCCTGGCCAGAAGGCGTCCATAAGTTTGAAAGCGCTTTCCGGGACGTTCCTCACAATTTGTGGGAGGTCTTCCATGGAATGGATCAGCAGGCTAAGGGGGTTCCCTGGCGGCCTCTGTTTCGCCTCAAAAATCTTCCGGACAGCTTCCGGAAGGAGCCCGTCCGCTCCGAGCCCGTAGACGGTTTCCGTGGGAAAGGCCACGGTACCACCTTTCCTGATAAGCTCCGCCGCCTCCTCAAGCACGGCATCGAAATTTTCGTCAGAAACCCGGAAAATCCGGGTCTTTATTCCATTTTCGTTTTCAGCCTGCACAGAAGCAAAACCCCCTTTTCAGGTTTTTTATTTTATGCTTTTAGTTCTTATTTAGTTCTTATTTAGTTCTTATTTAGTTCTATTTTTATTTTCCAGCCCATTTTTCAACGGCAGCCCCGAGTTCTTTCCTGTCCTTTGCATATTCTTCCAGGGTGAAGCCTTCCATGCTAGCTTCAAGCGCCTGCCTGCAGGCAGTTGCCCCGGGTGCAGTTCCCATAGGATGGGCGTGGATTCCGCCGCCAAACTGCATGATAACGTCTTTTCCGAAGATGGAGTAGAGGTCCGGGATCATGGTTGGGGCAAGCCCTCCCGAAGCTACCGGGAACATAGGTTTGATTCCTTCCCAGTTCTGGGCAAGGACACTCTGTTCGGGATCTTCGGGCACGGTCTCGAGTACACACTCGTCCCTGATAGAAAGGACTTCGTCCTTATCCCCGTGCATCTTCCCGACTACGGTACCGATATGCAGCTGGTCAAGCCCGATCAACCGGCAGAGTTTAGCTACGAGCAGCATGCTGACTCCGTGCCGGGGGTTCCTTGTGAATGCCGAGTGCATGCAGCGGTGGGCGTGGAGCGCCAGGCCTTCGTCTTCGGCTGCTTCCCGGAGGGTCTGGAGGGCTGTCCAGCCTGTGGGCACGATGTCGATCATTGCGTAACTTGCCCCAAGGTCTTTTAGCACATGCAGGCGCCGGATCATTTCCTCACAGGTAGGAGCCGTAATGTTGCACAGGTACATCTTCCGTTCCCCGGTCTCGACTTCCGCCTTTTCCGCAAGTTTCAGGGTGAGTTCGGCCCTCTTTTCAAACCCATTGAACTTCTGGTCGGTAAGGTTCTCGTCATCCTTTACAAGGTCACAACCCCCGGCAAAGGCATTGTATGCCACTTCCGCATGCATTTCTGAGGTCAGGCCTACTTTCGGCTTGACGATTGTCCCGATCAGGGGCCTATCTTTAACCCCTACGATATCCCTGATCCCGGAAAGCCCGAAGTTCGGGCCCTTGAACTCCCGGAGCATGGACTTCGGGAAGCTAATGTCCTGCAAGCGCAGGTTATCTACAATCTTCATGCTGAAAATGTTGCCAGCCACCGCACTAAGAACCTGAGGAACGGACCCAAGTTCAAAGAGCTCTTCAGAATAAGCCACTCGAACCGATTTTGTCCCCTCATCCAGGTAAAAGACATGGGGTTTCAGTTTTGCTGCAAGCTCTGGGCTCAGGGTAGAAATTTCAGTCCAGGAATCAATGGAACTTTCCCCCGCCATATGGGTGGAAGCTTCCTCAAAACTTACTCCTTCTGCCGGTTCAATGTGGAATTCACAGATCAGATCTGTGTCTTTCGGGCTGTAGCCCGGGTCTACGTAGTCCCTGCGCATTTTTTTATCTCCTATGTTTGTATAGAGTAAATTCTTCTCCTATATGATAAAAATGAAGTTCTAATTGAAGGAAGTATCTGAACGTAAATAAAAATTTGTTCATTTGAAAGCTTTGAATGTGGACCCGAAGTAAAAAGGGAAATAAAAAGATAAGAGAGCTATTCCAGAAACTGCCCCTATACATATAATATACATATGATATAGACAGGCAAAATAGAAAAACCAAATGTAGATAAAAAGAGGATTTAAAGTTTATTCCAACCCGTTTTTTAAGTATTCTGATTTGTAACATACGGATTCATAAGCTTCAGATTCGCGATATTTGGATTCATGACATTTTGAATTATAAGATTTGGATTCATGATATTCGGACCCACAGCCTTCGAAACATGAAGAAGATGACCCATAATACTCATCCCTTGCCTCGACCAGCGCTCTCATATTTTCGAGAGGTGTCAGAGGCGCAATTCCGCAGCCAGGAGCAAGGATATCAACCCCTCCTTCCAGAGATTTTCTTGCTTCCGCCTTTACACCTTCGCGACTGCCGCAAAGGAGAGTCGAAGAACTGGCAACGTTTCCTATAAGGCAGATCCCATTTCCGAGGCTTTTCTTTGCACTTTTCAGGTCCCGGACCTTTTCTTCGACACTAATGCCCTCAAAACCGCATTCAGAAAGGGTTTCCAGAAAAGGGGAAGCGTTTCCGCACATATGCAGTATTTTGATCCCTTTTACCTGCTTACAAAAACGCCTGTAAGCGGGTTTTATTAAAAGGTCGAAAATCTCCAGGTTTAAAAGGTCAGGGCCTGATATGCCATCCGGAATACAAACTGCATCCACACCTTCCTCAAAAAGGGCATTTGCATACTCAATGCAGGCTTCAGTATTGATTTCCAGGCATTCCCTGATATAGTCAGGAGATTTAAGAAGCTGTCTCAGGTAGTTGTCCGCCCCCAGAAGCCTGGAACAAAGGGCAGCCGGACTTTCTATTCCCACAATTAGGGGGAGAGACCCTTCAGTTTTATTCTTAAGGAGAGCAGTTGCTTGCAAAACCGTAGGGATCCTGCCCTTTTCCAGCAGGGAATCCGGGATTTCCGGCAATTCCCCTGAGTTTTCAAGGGGAGGAAATGTTACATAGGGCTGGGTCTCCTTTGTTCCCCTGCTAACCTTACACCCCATCGCTTCTGAGAGTACTGTTACGCAGTAAGGATACCTTACAGCCTCCAGTCTCGTAATTTCATGGGCAGCCAGGGAGAGAGCTGCCATTTTTTCAGGGTTGCTGTGGGCTTCAGGCCAGAAAGCCCCGCATTTTTCCATAAGAGAAACAGTTCCTGTCTGGGTAACGGAAAGTACCGGCGCCCGATCCACGGTTTTCCCCTTCAACACATTCAGGAAACGGTCTCTTAAATTGTACTCGATCATGTATATCTATAAGTTATTTAATTGGATTTGGATTATTTTTAATCGGATTATTTTTAATCGGATTATTTTTAATCGGATTATTTTTTAATTGTATTTATGTTTCTAATTGTATTTATGTTTCTAATTAGATTTGAGAGTTCCGATTTAAGACTCTGCCGTTAGTTTTTTCAGTAATGAAAGAAAAGGCTCCTCCCAGCCTACCGAACCTTTTTAAACACTCATTAGTGCATGGTTGTAGTATACAATTTTTGTAAAAAAGGGCAAACCATTAAGCTGGCGTCTTGAACTATTTTGATTCAGGGTTAACAAAATCAGACCCGAAACCTTCAGGAAAAATTAAAATGAAAGGATAAAAAGAAAAGGGTTTTAAAAATAAAGGTTTTGCCTGGGGTTCACTTAAGTTTCAGGGGGCTTCCGACTCCAAGGCCTGACAGGCGGGTCTCTTTCGGAGCCCCGTATCCCGGATTGAAGTCTTTCCTTTCAAGATCGAAACGGACCTGTTCTTTCCGGAGCCCGTGCCCGCCCATATGCTCGAAAATAAGCTGTTCCATGAGACCAAGCCCATAATCCATGGCTTCCGCGTAGCTGTCAGCGACTGTCCTTTCCTTTTCCGAAAATACATGGTACCGGTCAGACCCGGGCCCCACCGGACGGACAAGAATTTCACTTCTTTTGATTATGTTTCCTACAAGAGCTCCAACGGCATTGCCCACTTCATGGAACTCGGGAACCAGGATATCCGCATCGATAAACTCCCGGAGCTCGGACACGTAAGCTTTCACCGGGGCTCCGATCATCACTACAGGCATCGTGATTTTGTACTTCATAAACCTGGAGCCTTCCATCAATTTTTCAAGGTTCTCCCGCTTGATGTCCTTTGCAAGAAAGGTCAGCAGATCAAGAGCGACATTCTTTGCAAAGTTCTTTTTTATTTCCCTGGAAAAACCTTCCTCATCCAGGCCCAGATGACGGCCGAGAAGTTCCGCTCCAAGCAAAGAAGCCGCCCTGTCCCAGGCCTCGTAGTCCCCCAGCACATGGAGAGCATCCGTGGGAGTAAAACCGATATGGCAGATGCAGTGCTTCTGGATCAGGGAACGCAGGGCTTTTGCAAAGTAAAGGGGATGCTTCCCGATCTTTTCCGAAATGCCATAAACAGAAATAGGCTCATATTCTATCAGGTCCAGGACCCGGCGTTCATAATCGTTAAGTTCGAACTCAATTGAGTAATTAAGAGAATGCAGGTCTTCTTCAGACTCCGGATGCCCGATCCTTACAAAAAAGCTGGTTGGCTGAAGGACATCGTCCATTATCCTTTCGGAGGGTTTTTCCCCTTCAAGCAACCTGTCCACAAGGGAAGGATACCGGGAAGCTGCAAGGCAGAGAGGGATAACCCTATGAGGCCCTATGCAGAGTTTTTTCTGTACCCATACGTGGCTGTCCCCGCCCAGTGCCGAAGTCTGGATCCTGACTGCCCGGACCATTGTCCTCCAGTTCCCTACAATAGCACCGTTTTCACTGATTTCGGGAACCCCATCCTCGATAAGGGCTATATCGGTACTGGTCCCCCCTATGTCCACTGCAACACAGTTTTTCAGTCCGCTGATGTGCGCAGCCCCCACAAGACTTGCTGCAGGCCCTGAAAAGATGGACTCCACCGGTTTTTCAACGGCGTCCTCTATCCTGGCCAGGGAGCCGTCGCATTTCATGACCATCAGGGGAGCGCTGATGTTTCTCACTTCCATTACGGAGAGGACTGCCCGGATGAAATGGGAATTTATAGGGATCAGACGGGCGTTCAGAGTGGCAGTAACCGCCCTTTCGTAGGCGCCCAGGTCCAGGGAAAGCTCGTGTCCGCAGACCACGGGTTTGCTGGTAAGGCGCTCTACGGTTTCCTTTATGGCAAGTTCGTGTTCGGGGTTGCGGATGGCAAAATAAGAAGATACGGCATAGGAAGAGACACAGTTACCGGTGCTATTGACGAACTCCTCAACTGCTTCAAGATCCAAACGCCCGATTTCGTTTCCTTTTGAATCATGCCCTCCATTTACGGTCACCATATCCCTGGCAGGGACTTCCCCACTCACAGAGTAGCCAGACAGGATTAACCCTGCATGGTGGCCTTTTCCTTCAAGAGTTGAGTTGGTGGCAAGAGTCGTAGAAACGGAAACAAGTTTGACGTGCTCCAGATATTCCTGCCCCAGGCCTGCAATTACGTTTTCTATCCCTTCGATCAGATTGGAATGAGTGGTCAGAGCTTTATTAGAACAGAGGATGGCACCGTCCGAGAGGTCCATGATGACGGCATCCGTATATGTGCCGCCAGTGTCGATTCCTAAACCCAGTTTCATAGATTCTAATTTATTTTCAAAAAGATATAACATAGCCGATGTGAGATTTCCAGGGAAAGGGGATTCTGCAGGGGTAAGAAATATTGAAGGGCATCAAATATTGAGGGGTGTTAAATATGAGAGGGAGAGAAACAAATAAAAAAATCCTGCATTGTCCTGTAGAGTCTTGAAAACATTGAAAATATTGAAAGCCTTGAAAGTCTTGAAAACATTCAGAAGAAAAAATAAAGAATCGATAGCTTCAGCCTATTTGCAACCCACTTGTAATCAATTTGCGGAAAGAGAATAGAAAATCAAAAAAAATCAAAAATAAAAATCGAAGAACTGGATTGAAAAAGCAAGATTGAAAAGTGGTCAAAAAGTCAGACAAACAGGTAAAAAAACGAAAAAATAATGAATGTGTTTTGAAAACACATCCATTTCTCTTCAATCTTTTCTTTTTCCTGCGTACTCATCAAGGCAGCTGCCATCACAGAGCTTTACACCCATCCTGTAGGCCGCCCGGGCGATCATATGCCCGGAAATCGGAGAAGTAAGGAGGATGAAAAGCCCGACTGTAAAGGCTTTGATGCCCATGGGAGTGATACCTTCCTGGAAGATGATGCTCAAGAGAACTCCAAAAGCTCCCAGAGTACCGACCTTGGTCGTTGCGTGCAACCTGTTGTATACATCAGGCAGACGCAGAAGGCCGATCATACCCACAGAGAGGAAGAAGAGACCTACGAACAGGCTGATAATGCTCAGGATATCTGCCACGAGTGCCAGTTCACCTGCCATCAGATCACCTCCCCTTTATCGAGATACTTTGCAACCACAACTGTCCCCACGAAGGAGATAATTGCGAGAAGCATGGCGACGTCCATAAGGAAGATAGAGCTCGCCTGATAAGCATAGAGTGCGAATATCACCACAAGGGCATTACCCATGGCATCCTCAGCCGCAATCCTGTCAGCGAGGGTAGGACCGTACAGTACTCTGTATACGCAGGGTGCTGTTGCGGCTACCATAACTATCAGGGCAAGGAAGTCTGCTTGTTCCAGAGAAATCATTCGAATGCCTCCAGCACATACTTTTCAAGGTCATCCCGGATGGAATCACGGATCCCCTGAGGATCGGTTGAATCGATAGAGTGCACATAGAGCACTTTCTGGTCGTCCGAGATATCCACTGTCAGGGTTCCTGGAGTTAGAGTGATCGTGTTTGCAATCCCGGTGATTCCAATGTTGGTCTTTGTCCGAATAGGAACGGCGATAATCCCGGGTTTGATATCGATCTTGGGGCTGAGAACGATCTTTGCGACCACGATGTTCGCTTTTATGATCTCCTTAATCAGCACGTAGAAGTACACAAGCTTCTTGGGGATCTTTGCAAGCCAATCTCCTGTAGGTGTTACAACCTCATCCAGCCTGTAGAGTTTGCTGAAAGGCTGGACGACCACCATTCCGAAGATAAGGCCCAGGAAAATGCTGCCGATAGTTACTTGCCCACTGACCAGACACCATATGACCGGGAGTCCCATGTAAATAATCAGACGGCGTTTCATCGAATCACCCTCACTAATACTGCATCAATATATGGTTGCGGGTCTATGATCTGAGCTGCGATGGTCTGTGAAATCTCCAGGAGCGGCTCTGCAAATATTCCGAAAATCAGCACAAGTGCTGCCAGGAAAAAGATAGGGCCTACCATCAGGAGGGATAACTTGTGATGAGAGTATTCCCCGTACTGTGGGTCTCTTTCTCCCCAGAAGATAAGCATCCAGCCTCTGAACATATAGAACAGAGTGAAGACTGCAAATATCAGGGCTATCAAAATCGGGATGTAGAACTCCGACCTGAGACCTGCATCAAAGAGGGAGAACTTGGCAATGAATCCACCCATAGGGGGCACACCGCCAATGGACATGGCTCCCACCAGGAAAGCAACGCACATGGTAGGATTGCTGTTAATCATGCCTCCCATCTTGCGCATATCCCTGGTTTCCGCGTGGTGGATGATTCCACCGGAGGTAAGGAACAACATGCTCTTTGCAAGAGCGTGGTTTACCAGATAGACAAAGGACGCTGCAATGATTAAAGTAGCTCCCGCCACCGAACCTTCCGCATATGCAATTGCTCCCATTCCAAAGCCCAGGAAGACATATCCGATCTGGGATACACTGGAATAAGCCAGCAAACGCTTGACGTCGTTTTGTCCTATGGCAGAAGTTGCTCCAAGTCCTATTGTGATCAGAGCCATCATGAGGATAATTGGTCCAAAGACCCCCTGAAGGGGAGCAAAGACCACAAAGAGAACCCTCAGTATACCATAGGCTCCTATCTTGATGATCACACCACTAAGCATTGCACTGATCGGGGACGGAGCTGTCGGGTGCACATCCGGAAGCCAGTAATGCAGTGGGAAGACTGCCGCCTTTCCTCCGAATACAATAATGAAGAGCAGCCCTATTGCGTACATGTGCCAGGGCATGGTCCCTGCATCGGCAAGAATCTGGACCTTAATGGCAATGTCTGCCATGTTCAGGGAACCGATGGAAGCGTAGAGAGAAGCTACGGCAATCAGCATCACGTTTGACCCGAGCATGTTCAGGACAATGTACTTCATAGTGGCTTCCATCTTATCCGAGATCTTCGTAACCTTTGAGTTTTCGTTTGCAACGATCAAAGCTCCCGAGGAGAGCAGCATGATCTCGAAGAAGACAAACAGGTTGAAGATATCCCCTGTCAGGAAGATCCCGTTGATCCCGGCTAGCATCAGGTTGTACAGGGAGTGGTAAGTCAGGTTCAGGGATTTACTTTCGATATAATCGTAGGAGTAAATCAGGCCCATACAGCCGATTAAGCAGTTGAGGCCCACCATCGAAGCGCTGAGGAGGTCGGCTACAAGTACGATCCCGTACTTTCCGAATTCTCCCACTTCATAAACCGTAATCCCACCATTCCAGACCGAAGAGAGCAGGAGCCCGCTTAAAGCCAGCAAACCAACGCTCACTACGATATCTATAGCCTTTTGCAACCCTGGAGAGCCTTTGGTCAGGATCGTAAGAGGAGCCATTAAAAGGGGAATGGCAATCAGGAGAATTGGAAGGTGTTCCATTAAAAAGCTCATCCCCACAACCTCCTGAGTTCCTGAACATCGGTGGTGCCGTATTCTTCATAGATACGGTATGCAAGGGTCAGGATAAAGGCCGTTGTTGCAAGCCCGATCACAATGGCTGTGAGCACAAGGGCCTGGACAAGAGGGTCCACAAACTCGGTATACGGGTTGGCCGTTATCGGCCCGATTATCCCGGCTGCCACGTTGTCAGCGACTATCAGGCCCTGGTCAAGGCCCTCAACCGCTTGATGGTGTTCCAGGATAGGTACGAGGGTACCTTCGCCGAAAACCCCGCTTGCAACAATATAGAGGTTTATGGCATGGGAAACGATCCCGAAACCGATAATAACTTTCATCATATCTCTCCTGAGGATCAGGAAAGTCCCGATCCCAAAGAGCAGAGAGACAGTAAGCGCAAGCATAACATTATTCATTTTCCACCCTCCGGGTCTTTTCCTTTGTCAGTACCGACCTGTGTTACGATAAACAACAGTCCACCTACCACAACAAAGTATACACCGAGGTCAAAGAACATTGATGAGACCAGTTCGAGCTCACCCAGATGGAAACCTCCCACTATCAGCGGGGATAACTCAAAAGCACTTCTGAAATAGTTGTGGCCTGCAAGTAAGGGAGAAATGGCCGTTATGCTTGCAAAAAGCAAGCCGTAGCCAAACCAGGTATGCCAGTCAGGGTTCCAGATCTTTTTGATATCTTCATACCCATATGCCACATAGATCAGTGCGATTCCACATGCACAGAGCACACCGCCTATGAAACCACCACCTGGCCGATTTCCTCCAATCAGCAGAAGGTCGAGTGAGTAGAGCATGTCCACCATCAAACAGATCTTTGCGATTGTTTTGGTTATTATTGTGGTCATTCTTCCTCACCTTCTTCAGCCGCTGATCCGGATCTGCTAAGGATCAGGTTATAGACACCCAGGGCTGCAAGGGACAGCACCGAAATTTCTCCGATGGTATCATAACCTCTGAAGTCCACGACTATCACATTTACCACATTGAGTCCACCGGTCAGCTGCAAGCTGTATTCCATGAAGTAGTGAGAGAAGGACTCGAATGGGGCAAGGATTCCAACGCCTGCGTTTACCATAATGGCGAAGACTGAAAACGCAACTGTGCCTGAGATTATAAGGTTCACCAGGACTTTACCCGCTGGCATCGGCTCCTTGAATTTCTGGGGAAGCTTGATGATCACCAGGATGAAGATGATGGTGGAAAGCGTTTCCACACAGACCTGGGTCATTGCAAGGTCCGGAGCCTTGAGGTACATGTAGAGCAAAGATACCAGGAAACCAACAGCTGAGAGGGATAAGACTGCAGGCAGGTATCTCGGAATTATCGCAGCACCCAAAGCTGACACAATTATCAAGGCATAGAGCACGATTTCATAGGGTTGCGAAGCGAAGTTCATGCCCTCAGGCAGAATATTGGCAGCACCTATACCAAGGTAATAGAGAGGCCATACGACAAGGAAGATCATGAAAAGCTGCACGACCTTGATGTATCCTCCGAGGGGACCTGGCTGGGTGATATTTGCGAACTTCTTGCAGATTCCCTTTGCATTGTTTACGGTTGCATCGTACCAGTAGTTCACGCTGACCCAGGGGAGCTTTGCATTGAAGCTGTTCTGCCAGGCAGCAAGTGTGTCATAGAATTTGTAGAGCACGATACCGATTGCAAAGGTTGCTATTGTCATCAAAAGCGGCGTGGTAATTCCATGCCACAGCTTTACATGCAGGTGTTCGGCGCCTGGAACCTGACCACTGAATGCAGGCTGGATCAGGGTCTCAATCGGAAACTTCGGATAGATACCGAAGAAGATGATCAGACCTACCAGGAAGAATGCCGGAGTCAGCATGACCCAGGGAGCTTCATGCACATGGTGAGGGATGTCCGGGTCTTTGGTCCTTTCTCCGAGGAAAATCCCGTCTATCAGCCTGATGGAATACATAAGGGTGAATACACCACCCATCACTGCAACCACCGGGAAGATAATGTTCCAGGGTCCTCCGTAGGTTTCCGTAACCAGCTCACCGATCTCAAGAGATGTTTCATAGAACATTTCCTTGCTCAGGAAACCGTTGAGTGGGGGGACACCTGCCATTGAGGCTGCTGCAATTACCCCGATAATAAACGTCTTTGGCATCTCCTTTCGCAAACCGCCCAGTTTTCGTATGTCTCGAGTGGCGGTCTCATGAGCCACAATACCCGCTACAAGGAAGAGCGTAGCTTTAAAGGTAGAGTGGTTTAGCATGTGGAAAGTCGCTGCAGCGAATCCCAGGCCCGGATTTTCAGCCGTACTGTAGCCGTACATGGTCATCAGGTAAGCCAGCTGACTGATTGTCGAATATGCCAGAATACCTTTGATATCCGTCTGCCGGAAGGCCATGAAACCTGCCATCACCATGGTTATCATCCCTGTTCCTGAAACAAGGATCAGCCACTCGGGGGTACCCGAGAGGATGGGGTGCATACGTGCAACCAGATAAACTCCGGCCTTGACCATTGTGGCCGAGTGCAGGAAAGCACTCACCGGAGTCGGAGCTTCCATAGCATTGGGTAGCCAAATATAGAAGGGTCCCTGTGCCGATTTGGAAGCAGCCCCGATAAAGATCAGGACGAGAGTTACAAGGTAAAGCTCGCTTCCGTGGACTGCTGAGAGCAGTTCAGAGCTCTGGGCAACCTCCGATATTCCATAGGTACCTGAAGCTATCCGAAGCATCAGGAAACCTAAGAACATGAAAAGGCCGCCACCAGCCGTCACCAGCAAGGCTTTAGTTGCACCGTATACGGATTCTGGTCTTTCTCTCCAGTACCCGATAAGCATGAATGATGTGATACTAGTCAGTTCCCAAAAAATAAACATCTGGATAGTATTATCCGTATAGGCAATGCCTAGCATTGCACCCATGAAGAGTAGGAGCCACTGGTAGTACCTCGGCAGGTCTTCCTTTGTGGACATGTAACCGTTTGAATAGGACATGATGATAACACCAATGCCCGAAACGATTAGCGCCAGGAGAACGGCCAAGCCGTCTCCGTAAATGTCAAAGGATAGACCAGCTGTCGGCAACCAGACCCACGAACCCTGTACAGGAGTGCCCGCCATAGCGTAAGGGATTACCAGGACATTCAGCATAAAACAGGTAAATGCAATACCTGCTGCAATCCAGCCAATCCTTTGTTTAAATACGCTATATAATACGGGTAATGTCCATGCAAGTATAAATGGTAAAAAGACAGCTATTACTATCGCATTAAATGGATCCATGAATCATCAACCCAACCTCTGAAATTGTTTATAGATTCAATTAATATAGTCAGGCATAAAAGTTTCAATCCAGAATTCAATCCACATAGAAAATAAAGATATAATGTAATCTTATATTTTCCTCAACGTATACTCTTTTGTCATATAGTTAAAAAATGTTTCGGTTTTTGTTTGAGGCGTCTTCAATATCAAGCAAACTATTTTTCCTCCAGATTTGCATGAAAAACTCCGCCGGAATGCTCACAAATAACAATGTTACCTCCTCACTAAACCTTGCATATTTTTTAGTCACCCTCACAAAAGAATAATTTTATTTCATTTGTGAAGAAGATTTAATCTGCTTAATGAATTAAATTAATAAATAAGTTGCTCCGGCTTCAATCAAATAAATAAAGTGAAGTAAAATATATTTTTTTAGTCAAGTTAAATTCAAAAAAAGAAACATGAACAATAAAAATGAAAATCTAGAACGATATATGTTCATTTTTTAATAAAAAAAAAGTTATGTTGTAAGTAACAAAAATCTCTGAAAAATAATTACCTATAATGAATAAAGAGTTCATTTATATATAAAAGCGAAAATATGGAAAATCGTTTACGAAGTTTGAGGGGGGAATCTCAGGGATTTTGAGCCAATAAAAAGAAAAGTTTTTCGAAAAAATAGGAACAAAAGGAAAAAAGTTTATTCAACAAATTTTCCCAAAAAAAAGATTTAGTTAACAAAAAGCAAGAATGAAAAAGAAAAATGTGCCAGATAATGACTGATAGGAAAAATATCAAAACAAAGACTGATCAAAAAACATGTCGACAAATAATCCAGAGCAAAAGAAAATAATAGCATTGAAAAGAAGTCAAATTAAAGAAGTAAGGTTTGGAAAAAACAAAGTTACGAAATGGAGAAAAACTCAGAAAAGAAGCAACTGGAAAATTAAGGTTTGGAAAAAACAAGGTTACGAAATGAGAGAAACTCAGCATTCATAAAAGCAAAATGCAAAAGAAAGTCTTCACCTTCTTCTGCTCTTTTATCTTTTATCCCTGATCTCTTCAGAAAAGTTCGAGATCTTTTTCAGCGCCTTCAAGGGCTTTCGGAACTTTCCTGAACATTTGGAAGGTCCCGGAACTTTTAGGAATTTTCGGAATTTTTGGGAGATTCCAGAAATTCCAGGTCATTTTTGGGGTCTTTATTAAACGGATTTCTTGGGAGGTCTCATTCAGGCCTCATTCAGGTTTCTTTTGGACATTGTCCGTACATTGTTTTTGGACATCTTTCGGATCTCGTTCGGATCTCGTTCGGATCTTGTCGGGTTTCGTTCGGATCTCGTTCGGATCTCGTTCGGATCTCGTTCGGATCTCGTTCGGATCTTGTCGGGTTTCGTTCGGATCTTGTCGGGTTTCGTTCGGACCTCGTTCGGACCTCGTTCAGGGGCGCCATTACTCAATATCAATTGTTATGGGACCTTCTTCCAGATAGCGCCTGAAGGTCACTTCAAGTACACCGTTTTTGTAACTTGCCTTTGCACTCTTCGGGTCTACCGGAACCGGAAGCTCCACATTTTCCGAGTAACTGCCGGAAAGTCCTGAAATCATGATTTCAAGGGAACTGGCTGTTGCCCGCAGGCAGATATCTTCTTTTTCGGCTTCCGGAAACTCTGCAAGTATCTGAACCGTTTCATCAGTTTCGAATACATCGATCAAAGGTTCTTTGGCTTCAGGGGAAACGAAATCCCCTTCCTCATGGGAAGATTCAGAAACGTTCCCGAACTCCCGGATCTCCGGGTCTTCGCCCGGGCGGTGGATGATGGAAAATCCGTAAACAAAGGGAGAGGATTCCCCCATCTCATCCAGGAGGGCATCTATCATCTCTTCCAGGTTGTCAAAAAGTTCGGATCCAAAGTCTTCAAAGAAATCTTTTCTTTTTCTTGCGCCCACCATTATTACCTCTGCTTTTCCTTGCGCTCCGGAAAACTTCACTCGATATCGATTGAAGTCCGGGAACTGGATTCCAGTCGCTTAAAGATAACTTCCAGCACACCGTTTTTGTATGTGGCTTTTGCGCTCTGGGGGTCCACCTTTACGGGTAGTTCCACACGTTCGGAATATTTTGGATTCCCATTTACTGTTTCGATTTCAAGTATTAAATCAGTTGCGTTCAACCGGATATTTTCTTTTTTGATTCCCGGCATCTCCGCAATCACATGAACGGTCTCCTCGTCTTCCAGAACATCGATCAGGGGCCTTCGCATGTCAGTGTAGTGCTGCACTTCGGTTTCGCCCTGCCGTTCAAAGGCGGAGGGGATATTCCCGAACTCCCGGATCTCAGGTTCTTCCCCAGGCCGACGGGTTATGGAAAAGCCGTAGACAAAGGGATGTTTCTCGAAATCGTTCATGTTCATGTCCATCCCCATGACCCTGCTGATACGATCGAACATCTCTTCCATGTCCTGCAGGGGATCGATCCCGAACATTTCGTCAAAGAAACTTCTCCTTTTTCTCCAGTCTCTGTCCACCATATTCATCACTCCATATATTAATATCCGGTAGTAATCTGTTTTTTCGGATAGTCATCATTTTAGCCGGTAGGCATCCATTGGTAGGGAACTCAGCTTTAAGTCATGAAATCAATAATTCAAAAAGTCATAAGCCGGTTTAATTGAAAACAAGCTTTAATCAGCATTCAATGAGCCTGGAATGCCCTGGAAGGGAATGTCTTTAGACAGCCTTATCTTTCAGGATCGAGACTGCTCCTGCCCCTTCCACGACTTCGGATCCCGGTTATTCATCACTAATTTCGCAAACTCCTTCGTCAATCTCGGTGGCGTATTTGGCAAAGAATTCGGCACTTTGTTCGTAAATCCCAAGCGTCTCCCTTGAGGTTGTAGGCTTCACCCTGCGGACTGCCTGTTCAAAGTGCTTCTTCGTAAGCCTGATGTTCCTTGCCCTTTCCGTGAGCTCCTTTCTGCTGACCCCGGAGCAGATTACTTCCCGGAGAGCGAGCATTGCAGCTTCCCTGCAAATACCTTCGATATCTGCTCCCACATAACCCTCGGTTTTCTCTGCAAGTTCGATAAGGCTTAGATCTTCTGCAAGGGGTTTATCTTTCAGGTGGATCTCAAAGATTTTCTCCCTGCTAGCCTTATCGGGCGGCCTTATATATATGAGCCTATCGAAACGTCCCGGGCGGAGGAGAGCCGGGTCTACCATATCCGGGCGATTCGTGGCAGCCACGATGATCACATCTTTAAGCTCCTCGATCCCGTCAAGTTCGGTCAGAATCTGGCTGACGACCCTCTCGGAAACGTGGGTATCCGAAACCGCAGTCCTCTGGGGAGCAATGGAATCGATCTCGTCAAAGAAAACCACAGTTGGAGCAGCCTGCTTTGCCTTCCGGAAAGTCTCCCGGATCGCCCGCTCGGACTCCCCGACATACTTGCTAAGAAGTTCGGGGCCCTTAATACTTATAAAGTTAGCATCGCTTTCACTGGCAACGGCTTTTGCAAGCAGGGTCTTCCCCGTACCCGGCGGTCCGAAAAGCAGCACTCCTCTAGGAGGCTTTATTTTAACTATCCTGAATATTTCAGGGTACTTGAGGGGCCATTCCACAGCTTCAATCAGTTCCTGTTTTGCTTTTTCAAGCCCTCCAATGTCCCCCCATTCCACATGGGGCACTTCCACAAAGACTTCACGCATTGCAGAGGGTTCGATATTCTTCAGGGCTTCCCTGAAGTCTTTCTTCTTGACCTCCAGGTTATCCAGAACCTCCTGAGGGATCTCTTCATCGATATCAATATCGGGAGTGATCCGCCGGAGGGCGTGCATGGCAGCTTCCTTACAAAGAGAAGAGAGGTCCGCTCCCACGAAACCATGGGTCACGTCAGCAATCTCGGAAAGGCTTATGTCCTTTTCAAGAGGCATGCCTCTGGTATGGATGAGGAGGACCTGCTTCCTGCCGTTCCGGTCAGGGATCCCGATCTCTATTTCCCGGTCGAACCTTCCACCTCTCCGGAGGGCTTCGTCGATGGAGTTCGGACGGTTCGTGGCAGCAATCACCACAACCTCGCCCCTGGACTGCAGCCCGTCCATCAGGGAAAGCAGCTGGGCAACGACCCTGCGTTCCATTTCCCCGGTGACTTCTTCACGCTTCGGCGCAATGGAATCGATCTCGTCTATGAAGATGATTGAAGGAGCGTCCTTTTCCGCTTCCTCGAAGATTTCCCTGAGTTTATGCTCACTTTCCCCGTAGTATTTTGAGACAATTTCCGGGCCGCTGATGGTAATGAAGTTGGAATCGGTTTCACTGGCAACAGCTTTTGCAATCAGGGTCTTGCCGGTTCCGGGGGGACCGTGCAAAAGCACACCTTTAGGAGGTTCGATCCCGAGTTTCTGGAAAAGCTCCGGATGCCTGAGAGGCAGTTCGATCATTTCCCTGACAAGCTGGATTTCCCGCCTGAGCCCTCCGATATCCTCATAGGAGATACCTTCCAGAGTCTTAATCTCTTCAAGGGACTGTTCCTTGATGACGATCTCGGTGTCCTTTGTAACCACAACAGGACCCGCGGGCTTTGTGGACGTCACCACGAAAGTCAGAGGGTTGTTTACGGTCTCCACCCTGATCTGCTGCCCCTTGTTAAGAGGCCTCCCCTCAATGATCCTAAGGATGTAATGGGCACCCCCGACAAGCCTTACCGACTGGGAAGGAGTCAGGGTGACTCTCTGGGCGTGTTTTGCCCGGACTTTCTGGATCGTGACCTTATCGTCAATCCCCACTTTTGCATTGCTGCGCAGGTTTCCGTCTATCCGAACCCTGTTTTCCTGCCCGGACCCGCGTTCCACATTCGGCCAGACAATGGCGTAGGTATTGGCTTTGCCTGAGATCTGAATGATATCCCCGCTCACAAGTTCCATCTGCTGCATCAGGCGGGTGTCGATCCTTGCAATGCCTCTTCCTACGTCCTTGTGATAAGCTTCGGCGACTCTCAAACTTACGTCTTCAGTCATACATTCTCTTCTCCCATTTCACATATTTTCCAGTACTGCTGGTTGTTTCTGATCGCATATTGGATAAAACCCCTCTCTGCAAGGTCAATGAGGTTTGCGTTGATAATGCTCGGGTGAAGGCGCAGGTTGTAGCAAAGTGCGGCTACGGTGGTTTCATCCTTCAAAAGCTCAAAGAGGATCTCACACTCCAGCGGGTTTTTTGCGACTCCCTCGATGGAGTCCAGGCAGTTGTCCATCAGCTCCGTATAATCAGCCTGCAATTGCTGTTGCATCCGCGCAAGCTCTACCCGCCTCTGTTTCAACTCCCGGAGCCTCCCGATCAGTTTCAGTAAAACGGTTGAAGGATCGGGCCTGGAAGGAACTTCTTTCTTCCCAGCAGCAACAGGAGCAGCACCCTGGATCTCACCATTCGTTTCAGGGGCTTCCCCTGCACTTCCTTTTTTCTCCTGAATGCCTCCCCTCCTCTCCATTTCAAATGAGATGTCCTGAAGCGATACCGTATAAGCATACGGGGATACCGACACTTCCAGCCGCATGTTATTGGCAATGTTGAAGTATTTCCGCCTCTGATCGTCCACGCTACACTCAATCAGTCCAGCCTGCTCAAGCAAACTCAGGTGATTGATAATAGCCTTCGGCCCAACCCCCAGTCTGCCCGAGATCTCACTGACATAGCAGGGTCGGTTTGCAAGAAGCTGAATAATCTTCCTGCGGTTTTCATTCCCCAGGATGTCAAGTAATTTTGCTGGTTCCATTGTTTTTCCCTTCGAGGATCTGTGTTAGGCTAAATGTGAAAAGCGAGTTCCACCCTATCAGGAGGTAAATTTGTGACTTATGCATTATACATTGAATTATGAGTTATTTGTGATACCTTAATTTGTGAATGATTTATAGTATATTAGTTCGTAATTTTCAGGGAAATTGTTACGACGATCTTAAAAACAAACTTTTACCCGGGATTTTAACAACCAATTATTGATGCTTTCTGCAGCTTTTTTGCTTACTGCTCCCTGGCTTTCCTGAAATATTGTGTCCTTAACCCCATACGTCGTTTTCCTTTACGGAATTAGCGCAAATATCCCCGAATCAAGGTTTTTTTCGTAGTGAATCCCTGTCCGGGATTTTTAAAATGAAATAAAAATATAGAGAAGTATAAGTTACTAACTATTAGTTAGTATTGATAATATATAAAATTATCTTTGTGCAATTTGTTTGCAGAGAAATGAAAGAAGTGGGGATTAAATAATCCATAATAAAATATAAAAATCAAAGTTGCGCTGGCACACCCCGCAGCAAGCTGTCGAGGTATTCGACTGAAATAAATCGCTTATTTAGAATTCAGCTTCCACTGTTGTTTTCACTGTAAGGGTCAGACCAGACTTTGACACCAGGCCCTGAAACAGCAATGTTGCCTTCCAGAGTGTTATTGCTAGAATTTGCCAGTGTAATCCCGTACGTTTGAATCCACAGTGTTATCCAGAAGTTTATTGTTATCGGAATCGTCAAGACAGATGCTGAAATAATTCATTGAGATTATGTTTTTACTCAGCTCGTTATCCGAAGAATTGCTGAGGGATACGGCCATCCAGCTGCGGGACACATCATTGTTGATCAGCTTGTTTTTGCAGGAATCCTCAAGCCGAATTCCGTTTCTGTCAACCTTAATCCCTGGATTGGAGATGTTGTTACCAAGCAGCCGGTTGTCATCGGAATTTCTTAGAAAGATTCCATACTTACCGTAGAAGATAGAAAATAAGCAAGCGAATGAGCAGTGAAGGAACAGTAAATAAGCGAATAAACAGAAAAAGAATCAAAGACTAACAACAGAAAAGGAGACCAAAGATCAACGGAAAAAGCCAGAAAAATCAGAAATAAAGAAAAAAAGGGCGGAAATCTAAAAGGAAAAAGTTTCCAGCAACTTTTCCTTAAATTTCATAAAAGTCCTTAAATTCCATAAAAAAGAATTATTTTTGCTTTTTCTTGCCTTTGCCTTTCTCTCTAGCTTTTTCTGCCTCTCTCTGGGAACTGAAGACCGAGGGCAGGTGCAGGGCATAAGAACCTTCCTCTTTGATAGCCATCACGAGTTCCTTACGCCCGAAGAGAGAGTCAAGGTTCAGTTCGTAGGAACCGGGCCCCAGGATCCTGACGGACTCCACCCTTTCTTTATTCTCTTTCTCTGCTTCCTTTTCTTTTTCTTTGCTTTCTTCTTCGGAAGCCAGGGCTTCGTCAATATTCCTGACAACCTCATCAAAGGAGGATTCCAGATCCAGCTTCTGCTCTTCTTCAGCGGGCTTGTCCTGGTTTTGCCGGGTTTCCTCACCCTTTCTTACGTAGAGGAACTTGTTCCAGCCGCAAGTAGGACAGCCGCTGAGGATGGCGCCATCGCCGTTTTCGAAAACAGTTCCGCATCTGGTACATCTGTGGGGCATGGGTTCACCGATTATAGATAGTGTAAAAGTAAATTAATTCAAACATAATTAATTCACATAATTAATTCAAACATAATTAATTCACATAATTAATTTGAACGTAAATTAATTTGAACGTAAATAATATGTACGGTGGTATTTACCGTTTGCTTTGTTTGCTTCTATTTCGTTTACTTCTTCCGACTTTCCAATGGAAAGCAGGGTTTTTAGCCAGATCAGTTTGGATAAATTTATAATTACGGTCTCATTTTCATAGAAGTTTCCAGTACTTTTTCCCGTCAAGAAGCTCGGAACTGATATTTCCTGTCCTTTCCATTTCAGAAAGGACTTCAGGAAGCCGTCCTGGCTGGGTTATTTCAAAAACTATCGGATCGAGAGCATGGTTTACGTAGAGGCTGTGCCTGAGAGCGACAAGGTCCCAGTTTTTCCCGGGGGATTTTCTCATAATTTTTGTGATGAGGTTGAGCATAGCCTCCATAAAATTCCAGGGATAAACGATCCAGGCCCAGTCCTCAAGCCTTTCTCCCACATAATCTGGATCAAACTTCGAACTCTTGACGTACTGAAGGGAAGCAGTCCGGATCTCCAGAGGTTTTCGCCCTGCCACGTAGGACCTGGCTCTCAGCATGCTCTCCCCACTGTCCACGATATCGTCCACAATGAGTACTTTTTTCCCCCTTATGACGTTGTCCGAGAGCGGGTATCTGATGTGGGGTTCGCCCGTGTCAATGGCAATCTCTCCCACATAATGTTCGATTTTCAGGCTGGTCAGGTCATCCAGACCCAGGAAATCACAGAGCACACGCCCTGCAAACCAGCCTCCTCTGGCAAGTGCAATGATCACGTCCGGCTCGTAGCCCGAACGTTTGATTTCGTTTGACACGTTTCGGCACAGGTTATAGATATAATCCCAGTTTGTAAGCACACATTTAAATGATTCCGTACAAAGCCCTCCCTGAGCCAGAGCCCGGCATAGGGCCGATCAGAACTTCCGTTTCCCTCAGAGCCGGGATGTTTTAAGCTTCCTCCTGCAAACAGATATAAATCAGAGCCATATCACTTTAAGGTTTCTTGTTGGGTCTGATCCTGAAGAAATATTAAGGGAAATGGATATAAATATTTTAATAGTTTACACTGCCTTTTCGCAAGTTTAATTAAGCGTGATTTCAAGAAACCTTTAAGACAACTTCCTCCAAAAAATGATATGAGAATTTTTGAAGGATTTGTTCCCGAAAAAGGAAAAACGGATATACGGAATCTCCATCAGAAACCAATAAACATCCCTCAGAATGACAAAAAGGGAAAAGTGAGAACAATGGAAAAAACCCTGACTGACCTGCTCTTCATGTCCAAAAAAAGGAAAGACCTCCTGCTCCTTCTAAAAAAGGGAAGTAAAAATATAGATGAAATCGTGGACGAGCTTCACGTCAACCCTACAGGGATGCTTCCCCAGATCAAGAAACTTAAAGAAGAGTACCTGATAATCCAGAATGATAGAGACTACGTGCTTTCTTCCCTCGGAGAGATACTCGTAGAAAAAATGGAACCTCTGCTGGACATCCTGGAAGTGATTGAGGAAAACGAAGATTTCTGGCAGGAACGCGACCTTAGTGGAGTGCAAACTACTTTTCTCGAAAGGCTTAACGAATTGAAACCCAGTTTCCTGATCAGACCCAACCCGGACAAT
Organism: Methanobacteriota archaeon; assembly: GCA_016841265.1. Classification (GTDB taxonomy): domain Archaea; phylum Halobacteriota; class Methanosarcinia; order Methanosarcinales; family Methanosarcinaceae; genus MTP4. The sequence goes on from JAENZL010000013.1 coordinate 66,800, forward strand.
ATCTTCGAACCCCCAGAAGAATTTATGGAGAACATAAAAAAATCAAAGCATATACTCTCCCTGAGCTCGGTTTTTCACCCATTATACCTCAAAACATTTCTCGGAAAAAAGGATGAGAAAACCGAAATTACTCTAATCGTAACTGAAGGCGTTTTTACAAGATTTGAAAATGACTTCAAAGAAGAACTTGAAAATTTTCTAACTCAGGAGAAAAAAAAGTTGTTCGTGCTTTCAGATGAAATAAAAGTAGCAATGTTCACGAAAACGGAATGTTTTATGATGGTCAACTTCCTGACCTATAAGGGCACCTTTGACCAGGAAAATATCCTGAGTTTCGAACCCTCCGCCCTTAAGTGGGCTGAAGACCTGATCTCGCATTATAGAGAACAGGCAAGGGAAATAAGTGGAAGCGAGTTAAACTGAGTTAAACTGAGTTAAACTGAGCCGGGAAAACTTCGAACCTGACAGCAGTTTAAGGAAAGGATAAATCCAACCAAGACATCTTTTCATTCATACGGCACCAGAAGAATCCTGAGGCGAGTGAGAATGAAAAGAATGGAAAATAAAAAAAATCCAAATTTTGTAAAAGCTGCTGCAGCTTTGCTCCTTGTTGCCGCAGTCATAGTTTCCGGCTGCGTGGACGGCGGGGAAGAGAATAATACGGACCTGGAACCGATAAGCCCCACAACCGGGGGTGATAATACCGTGGACGAAGGCGACAATGTGGAAGAATTCATCTACGGAACCGCAAATGTAGAGAACATAGAGATCATGACCCTGGAGTCGTTCCCGGTGCAGGTAAGGGTATCGGCTTCAGGCAACCTGCCCGACGGCTGCACGGAAATAGATGAAATTCAAACCGAGCGGACAGGAAACACCTTCAAAATCAACATCAGCACGAAAAGACCCGCAGACGCGATCTGCACCCAGGCACTTGTGCCCTTTACGGAAACCATCCCCCTCGAAGTACGGGGCCTGGAAGCCGGGATATATAACGTGGATGTAAACGGAGTTACCGGGACATTTGAGCTTGCAATTGATAACGTAATAGAGGAACCCTTCCCGGAAGAAGGAGGAAAAACCTCATTCACCGAAGCCGACAATGGGACAACCGCAGTCTTTGAAAACGGAACATTCTTCTACCTGAAACTTTCCGAAAACCCGACCACAGGATATTCCTGGGAACTTGAACTGAGTGAAGGACTCAGCCTGCTTAATGATGAATTCATATCTCCGGAACCTCCCGAAGGAGCCGACGAGCCACTTGTAGGGGCAGGTGGAGCCCATATCTGGAAAATCGAAGCTGTGACCGAAGGAAACCAGCACCTGAAGGGGATTTACAAAAGGCCCTGGGAAAACGAAACAGGCGAGGAAGAAATCTTCGTGCTTGACATTGAAGTGGTCTGAGTTCCCCGTGAATCTACCCATTTGTTTTCTTTCGGATTAGACCGGATAAGAGTTTACCGAAGAGAAACTAACGAAGAGAAACCAACGAAGAGAAACCAACGAAGGGAAACCAACGAAGGGAAACCAACGAAGGGAAACCAACGAAGAGAAACCAACGAAGAGAAACCAATGAAGAGAAACCAATGAAGAGAGCATACGCTACCGTAACTCCAGGTTTTCAGCCGACGGAACCAAAATCCAAATCCTCAGAAAATCCTCAGGGAACCCCAAGAGCCTCTTTCAGATCTTTCAGGCAACTGTCACATATGTAGGAAGTGCCTATCTGATTACATCCGAGAATATCTGAACTCCCTTCCTCCTCTTTTTTTCCCGAACTTCCCGGATAACCCTCGCAGTAAACCCCACACTTTACTTCACAATAAGCCCCACAGAACAGACATTTAGTCATAATAGAATCTAGGTTTTTAGATATCAAATAGATGCCCCTGGAAATCCCAGGAGGGGAAAAAATAAAAAACAAACAAAAAAAAGCTCAGAAATCGGACCTTTCCCGGGAAAAAATATACACTCTTAAGGAAAAATTCACGATTGAGTTCCAAAAAAACTGTAAAAAAGGAGCAGTGACCGCAAACTATTTACATGATCCCCAGTATGTTGTGGTTGCTGATTCAAAGTATATCCCATTATAACCCAGAAGCGGGGTGGGGTAGCCAGGAGATCCCGACGGGCTCATAACCCGTAGACCGATGGTTCGAATCCATCCCCCGCTATCTACAAAAAATCTTTTTTATGATGCTTTTTATCCACAGTTGCAACACTATACGTTTTAACTCCAGACACGTTCTTCTAATTCATCTCCCTTCATTTTCTTTGAACACACTTTATTCTGATTGATCACGCTTTATTTACTGATTGATCACTGATCCTCGTTTACTGTATGATTCACAAACGGATATCCGGAAGCTTATTAAGGGAAGATTGACCTTTTGATATAAGGTCGAATAAATTATGAAGAACATAATTTTAAAGCATACCTACCATAACACACTTTAAAAGGACAGGGACCGTAAACTATTTACATGATCCCCAGTATGTTGTGGTTGCTGATTCAAAGTATATCCCATTATAACCCAGAAGCGGGGTGGGGTAGCCAGGAGATCCCGACGGGCTCATAACCCGTAGACCGATGGTTCGAATCCATCCCCCGCTATCTACAAAAAATCTTTTTTATGATGCTTTTTATCCACAGTTGCAACACTATTCCGTAAACGGATATTCAAAAGCTTATTAAGGGAAGATTGCTTTTCTTACACAAGACCAAAAGAATTGTGAAGACATCTTTAAAGCGCACATTTAACGCTTACCCAAAACACACTGTTCTAACAATTCTCCAAATATGTTATACTCAATGTGTTACTCTAAATAATATTCAATATGAATTTAAAACTCAATATGTTAATTTAAATCACCACTACTTAAACAAACTACTACTCTAACACGCTACTTAAACAAACTAACCCTAAACATATTTTTACATCCATCCTCAAAAAACCAGGCAGGACGATTTTCATATGGTAATGGATAAACTGGGAGACTCCTTACAGGGGGCGCTAAAGAAACTTATCGGTGCGGGACGCATTGACGAGCGCACGGTAAACGAAGTTGTAAAGGATATCCAGCGGGCTCTTCTCCAGGCCGATGTCAACGTAAAACTTGTCATGGGGATGTCCCAGAAGATAAAGGAACGCGCGATGAAAGAAGACCCTCCTGCGGGTATGAACCCGAGGGAGCATGTAATCCGAATCGTGTATCAGGAACTGCTGGCAATCATCGGTGAGGGAGCAGACATCCAGCTTAAGCACCAGACAATTATGATGGTGGGGCTCCAGGGAAGCGGGAAGACCACGAGTACTGCAAAACTCGCCCGCTATTTCCAGCGCAAAGGCCTCAAACCGGCAGTTATTGCTGCGGACACCTTCCGCCCCGGAGCTTACCAGCAGCTAAAGATTCTCTGTGAAAAGCTCAACGTGGCTTTCTATGGAGAAGACGGGAACCCCGATGCTGTCGAAATCGTTAAAAACGGGCTCATTCACCTGGAAAAATATGAGGTGAAAATCGTGGACACTGCGGGTAGGCACGCCCTCGAAGCGGAACTGATCGAAGAGATGGAGCAGATCCACGCAGTTGCAAAGCCCGACCACAAGTTCATGGTTCTGGACGCGGCCATAGGGCAGCAGGCAAGCCAGCAGGCCCATGCCTTCAATGATTCGGTAGGGATCACCGGAGTTATCATAACTAAACTGGACGGGACAGCAAAAGGTGGTGGAGCCCTTTCTGCAGTTTCCGAAACCAAAGCCCCGATCGCGTTTATAGGGGTAGGGGAAACCCCGGAAGACTTTGAGAAGTTTGAAGCTGACAGGTTCATTTCCCGCCTCCTCGGGATGGGAGACATCAAAAGCCTCATGGAAAAAGCCGAGGAAACCCTTTCAGAAGAGGACGTAGACATCGAGTCCCTGATGCAGGGCCGCTTCACCCTTAAAGACATGTACAAGCAGCTTGAAGCCATGAACAAGATGGGCCCCCTGAAACAGATCATGTCAATGCTTCCCATGGGCATGGGCGGCATGAAGTTCTCGGATGACATGTTCGAGGCCACCAGCGGTAAAATGAAGCACTACAAAATCATCATGGATTCAATGACCGAAGATGAAATGGTGGACCCGAAGATAATAGGCAGCACAAGAATCAAAAGGATTTCAAGGGGTTCAGGCTGCAGCCCGGAGGAAGTCCGGGAACTTCTTAAGTACCACAAGACCATGCAGACAGCCCTGAAAGGGTTCAGAGGCGGAAAATTCAATATCCAGAAAATGATGAAAAAGAAGCTCGGGATGTAAACATCCCAAAATCTGTTTTTAAAGGGAAAGTCCGGTAAAAAAATCGGCAAATTTGGGAAAATGAGCAGAAAAGAAATCAGCACTGCTCACAAACCTGCTCAATGTTGATCACAAACCTCAAAGAAATTCATCAACAATTCTTCGCCTTTTTCCGTATGCGAAACTTCAGGGTGCCACTGGACTCCGTATATCGGTTTTGTGGGGTGACGCATAGCCTCAATTTCACAGATATCGGAACGGGCAAGGTGAATAAAGCCCTCAGGAAGAACAGAAACTTCGTCAGCATGGGATGCCCAGACGGTGGTTCTGGGGCCAAGCCCTCTGAGGATATCGTCTTCCTCGATAATTTCAATTCCTATCTCTGCATACCCACCTTTTTTTCCGGAATGGACGTGACCTCCAAAGGAGAGGGCGATTGCCTGGTGCCCGAGACAGATCCCCAGGACAGGTAAGTCGATTTCCTTTACATAATCTAAGCATAAGCCTGCCCGGTCCATCTCCGGCCCGCCACTCAGGATCAGACCGTCCGGCTCTTCAGCAAGGATGTCCTCGATAGGGGTCGTGTTGGGGATGATCCTGGTGTCCATATCAAGATCCCGGACAGCCCGGTGGATGAGGTGGCAGAACTGTCCGTAGTTGTTTACAACAAGGATTTTCAATTCTCTCATGTTTCCTTCCATGTCCTTTATTACTGGTTCTAACTGGTTCTAGCGCTCTGAGTTTATTTTATTAGCCTATGTTCTCCTATTTTAAATCTCGTATCCCTTTCATCCGACTTCCGGGTTTATCTCATCTCCCGGAATCAGCGTCCTCCAAATCCCGAAGGATCTTTTGTTTGCAGAGCCATGCGAAGCCAATTATATATTTGAAGTAATAAGGTAAAATAAAGGGATTCAGGGCAGAAGGGAAATATAAAGTATAAAATTGTACATAGATGTACAGAAAAGTTCAAGAATGTTCATTGTATAGAGATGTATCACATGTATTACATGTATCACACAAATTACATGTATCACACAAAAAAACTCTCCCTATCAGGCATCTTTCTGGCATAACTATAAATATATGGATTGTGTTAGTATGTGACATAGTAGCACGGGGGATTTTACGGAACCAATTTTTTCAATAGGGAAGAGGGTGACGAAAAATCAAAAATCCTGTGAAAACCGAAAGCAAACCTTTGACGAAAATATTTCGTTGAATTAAATCGTTGAATTAAATCGTTGAATTAAATCGTTGAATTAAATCGTTGAATTAAAAAAGTTTGATACATGAAGAAAAAAATCCCGCACTTAAAAGGGGGATCATAATGTCCGAAATTGGTAAAAAGATACGCATAGAAAGGCTGATGAACCGGGAGAGCAGAAACATTGTCATCATTCCCATGGACCATGGGATCTCCGACGGGCCTATAGAGGGACTGATCAACGTAACTGACACTGTAAACAAGGTGGCGGAAGGGGGAGCTAACGCCGTCCTTATGCAAAAGGGCATGGTCAGGTACGGACACAGGGGATACGGGCATGACATCGGGCTAATTGTCCATATCAGTGCATCTTCCGCCCTGAGCCCGGACCCGAACGCCAAGGTCCAGGTCTGCACCGTGGAAGAAGTTATGAAAATGGGAGCAGATGCCGTTTCCATGCACGTCAACATTGGGTCCGAAACCGAAACAGACCAGCTAGAACAACTGGGGACTATTTCAAGGGACTGTGAAGAGTGGGGAATTCCCCTCCTTGCTATGATGTACCCAAGGGGCAAAAAGGTAATAAACCCACATGATCCTGAAAATGTAGCCCATGCTGCCCGAATAGGGGCCGAACTGGGAGCAGACCTGATAAAGACCGTGTACACGGGAGACATAGACAGTTTCAGGAACGTAGTCCGGGGCTGCCCTATACCGGTGGTAATTGCCGGAGGCCCGAAAACCTCAACAGATAAGGAATTCCTTGAAATGATCGACGGGGCAATGGAAGCAGGTGCTCGCGGGGTTGCAATCGGGAGAAACGTCTTCCAGCATAAAGACCCGATCAGAATTACCCGGGCGATTAGTGAGATCGTACACGGGAGAAGACCGGTTGAAGAGGCCCTGGAACAACTGAAATGAAACCCAGCTTAATAAAATGAAGCTTACAAAACCCGAAAATAAAAAACCGGGGAAAAAACAGAGAAAAAAAAAGAAGAAAAACAGAAAGAAAGACCGGGGTTGAAACTTTTGCAGAAAAAAAGTATCTGGATAAAAGCCGATGAAGGCAGATGGGAAGAGCAGAAGGATAGGATAACGACCGGCCTGGAATCAGGGGCCGACTGCGTGCTCGTAAACGGAAGCGACGTGGAGAAAGTCAGGGAACTTGGAAACATCAAGGTTGCAGCCTTTGCCCGAGATGGAAAAACCGGAGCTGACATCGTTGTCGTAGGAAAGAGGGGAGAAGGCGACGGGACAAAACCTCTTCCATCAGAAATTCCGGGTTCTTTTGATATAAACACGGCAACCCTGCTAACAGACAAAGGACTCACTGTAGGGGGATATGTGCTAATAAAGGACAAGCACTACGAGCACTTTGCAACCGAACTCGGGAAGGTCTCCGACTACCTGCTCGTCACGGGCACCGACTGGAAGGTCATCCCTCTCGAAAACCTTATTGCAGACCTGCAGCAGCAGAAAGTAAAAATCATTTTCGGGGTAAAGAGTGCAGAAGAAGCAAGACTCGCTTTCCAGACCCTTGAAAACGGGGCAGACGGCGTCCTTCTGGACAGCGGGGATCCGAATGAGATCAAAGAGACGGTTAAAGCCGCAAGGGAAATAGAAAGCGGAAGCACCGAACTTGAACCCGCAAAGGTCACAAAGGTCGAGCCTCTCGGGATGGGAGACAGGGTCTGCGTGGACACCTGTAACCTGATGCAGCCGGGAGAAGGAATGCTCATAGGCTCCCAGGCAAGCGGGATGTTCCTGGTAAACTCCGAATCCGAAGACAGCCCTTACGTGGCAGCCAGGCCCTTCAGGGTAAACGCGGGTGCCGTCCATTCATACCTTAAGATCGGGGAAAAAACCCGCTACCTCTCGGAACTCAGAACCGGAGACCCGGTTACCATCGTGAACTCGAAAGGGGAACAGCGGGAAGGCATCGTTGGCAGGGTCAAAATCGAAAGCCGTCCCATGATGCTTATCGAAGCGAAAGCAAGGGACAGGACCCTGACGGCAATCCTGCAAAATGCCGAGACCATCAAGCTGGTCGGAAAGGACGGGACCCCGATTTCCGTTGCCAAACTTAAAAAAGGCGATGAAGTCCTGGTCCGCCTGGAAGAAGGAGCCAGACATTTCGGGAAGAAGATAGAAGAAACGATTATTGAAAAGTAAAAATTCCGGTTAGCAAATCATTTCAATCCCCGAAAGTCGGATTAACCTATAATGCAAGATTTATCCATGACACGCATAGGAAACTTCGATCTGGAAAAAAAAGCCGCAGTTGTAGCGGTAATCAATGATAGCCTCTCCCCTTTCGAGAATTCCAGGAAGGCAGCCGAAATGGGAGCCGATATCCTGGAGATCAGGCTGGACCTCCTGGAAATCCGGGATTCCGGACTTGCAGTGGAAACAATCGGAAAGATCAAAGCCGAAACCGGCCTGCCCCTGATACTTACAAACCGTTCCCGCGCTGAGGGGGGAAAATGGGAAGGAAGCGAAAAAGACAGGATTGAAATCCTGAAAGAACTTCTGTTCACTTTTTCCAGGGAAAACGGTGTAGATGACATAGGCGCCGGAGATGCTGTGGATGCTGTAGATATCGAACTTTCGGCAGGGGAAAAGGAAAGGACAGAGCTTATAAGCACTGCAAAAAAGCAGGGAAAAACCGTAATAGTTTCCTTTCACGACTTCTCAAAAACTCCTTCTTTTCAGGAAATGGAGAAAATTATTGAAGAGGCATTCCGGGCTGGGGCAGACATTGCCAAACTGGCAGTCATGCCCGGGTCCATGCAGGACATACTTGACCTGCTCCAGCTTACCCTGAACGCCAGGGAAGCGAGGAGACCTGTGTGCACAATAGCAATGGGAAAGCTCGGGAAACACACAAGGGTCATTGCTCCTCTCTACGGTTCGGTCCTCAGTTACTCCTCTGTGGAAAGCAGCGCAGCCCCGGGACAGCTGCAGGCAGATGAAGTAAAGAAAATGATGGAGCTGCTCGGATGAAAAAGGTATTCGGGGTATTCGGAGACCCGATCGAGCATTCCCTTTCCCCTGCCATGCACAACGCCGCATTTTCCGCTCTCGGAATGGACTGTGTCTACCACGCCTTCAAGGTGAAGCCGGAAAAGCTGGAAAATGCCATCCTCGGGGCCGAAGCCATGGGTTTCGGAGGTCTTAACCTGACCGTGCCCCTGAAAGAGGCAGCCCTGAAACTGGACTGCATCAAACCGGACCCCCTTGCAGTGGAAATCGGAGCCGTGAACACAATAGTGTTCAGGGACGGGGAAATCCTGGGCTACAACACCGACGGGCTCGGGGCAAGACAGGCACTCCTTGAAACTGCAGTGGAAATGGAAGGGTCTAAAGTCTTGATCGCAGGAGCGGGGGGTGCAGCAAGGGCCATAGCCTTCCAGCTTGCAGCCGACGGAGCCGGGGTCATAATCGCAAACCGGACCGAAGCCAGGGCAGTTGAACTTGCGGAGGATATCTCTGTAGCGAAACTCCCGGGAAAAGTCAAAGGTAAGGGGCTGCTTGAGCTGGGAACCCTCATCCGGGAAACAGATATCCTGATTAACACCACAACCCTCGGGATGCACCCTCACAGGGAGGCAAGCATCGCGGAAGCAGAAGACCTCCATCCGGACCTTACCGTTTTTGATATCGTTTACAACCCCCTGGAGACAAGGCTCCTGAGGGATGCAAAAGCCTCCGGGGCAAAAACAGTTAGTGGAGTCCTTATGCTTGTCTACCAGGGAGCTGAGGCTTTCAGGCTCTGGACAGGGGTGAAACCTCCGGTAGAACTTATGAAAAAGACTGTTCTGGAGGCTCTGAAGGTTTGAAAAAGGAGCACGAAGTAAAACCGGAAAAAACACCTGAGAAAACGAAAGTCCTGATCCTTGGCGGGACAGGGGAAATGGGACAATGGTTTACCCATTTTTTCGGGGAAAGAGGGTACGAAGTTACTGTATGGGGAAAAGGCGGAAAGGTGGAAATTGCCCGGAAAATGGGAGTGCCTTTTGCAACTGACCTGGATTCCGAAATTTCCGGAAGCGACATAGTGATCGTGTCCGTGCCCATCAACGTAACGGAAGAAACGATTGCAGAAACCGCTCCGAAGATGAAAGCAGGAAGCCTCCTCATGGACTTCACCTCCACCAAGGTTAAACCCGTGGAAGCCATGAAGAAATTCGCCCGCCCGGATGTTGAAGTCCTGGGGACTCACCCGATGTTTGGGCCGACAATCCCAAGCCTCAGAGGGCAGACCGTTATCCTGGTACCTGTGGAAGGGCGCTCGGAGAAATGGTTCCCGGTCATCAGGGAACTCTTTGAAGAAGGCGGAGCCCATGTGGAGGTCACCACGGCAGCCGAACACGACCGACTGGTTTCCGTAGTGCAGGGCTTAACCCATTTTGCTTATATCGGTATCGGGACAACCATTAACAGGCTTGATTTCGATGTCAGGAAGTCCAGAAAATTCGTCAGTCCCGTCTACGATATCATGCTGGACTTCGTGGGTAGGATCCTGGGCCAGAACCCTTACCTCTACGCCCTGATCCAGATGGAAAACCCTAGTGTGATCGAGGTGCACGACGCGTTCCTGGCGGAATGCAAACACCTTTCGGAAATGGTAAGGGAACACGACGAAGAAGGCTTTGTCAGAAAAATGAAAGCAGCATCCCTGAAATATGGGGACACCTCCCACGCCCTGCGCAGGTCCGACAAGCTGATCAACTCCCGGATAGTGGAATACGAGACAATCCTGAACTCCATCGGAAAGATCTGCGGTTTTTACCATGTTTACTCCGGAAAAACCCATGTAGGCCTGCTCGAAAAAGTTAAGCCTGACGAAGTGCTCCTTTCAAAACTGGTCTCAAAAGGAACTTCCCCCCACATCAAAAACAAATACATCCGGCTAAAACTTGAAAACCTTCATCTCCTTTCCGAGACGGAACTTAGGGAATGGAGAAAAGAAAATCTGGAACACCCGGTAAGGGACATTGCAGTACTCATCCCCGCAGGAGCAAAACCTGAAGTTATCCTGGGCGCGATTTGCACAAACGAGCACCTGGCAGTTTGCGAAATCAGCGACATCTATGAAGGCATCCGGGTGACTGATGCGGATGAAAAGAAAAGACTCGCTGTGACATACAGGATAACTATTTTTGGTGATTGTGATGCCGATGGAATAGAAAAAGAAATAACTGAACTGCTCTGCGGACTGGGCTGCCGGATCAGGGAGAAAAACCTCCCGCAAAGGGAATGAAAAGAAAAATCAAAAAGAAAAGTCAACTCTCAGGAAAGGCACTTTTGTAATTCCTGTTTTTATTCCTTTTGTTGTTCCTGTTTTTATTCCTGTTGTTGTTCCTGTTTTTATTCCTGTTTTTATTCCTATTTTTATTCCTGTTTTTATTCCTATTTACCAGTCACCATTCTTCTCTTACTTTTAGCTATTAACTTTCAGAATTTTATACACAAACTTACAGAATTTAGTTATATTTCCATTTTTTTATTTTATACATCCCTCGACAACATACTCCAGGAAAATTCCTGTACGTTTAAACCTTTGTGAACAATTGTAAAAAAATATTTATGATGATAATTCAATAACCTTGTATAGAGAAATAAAATAATGAAGAGGATATAAAAAAATTGAAAAGGAAAGTAACATGTCCAGAACAAAATTGAAAATTCCACTTTTATTCATTTTCCTTGTTATGTTCGGGCTGTGCTCAGGCTGCGTGGGGAGTGAGAAGGGATTATTAAACATCAGTGCGGATGCTTCCGGAGTTGGGAATGAAACGAGCATTGATGCAGCGTCTGCAGATATGGAGCAGAATAAGGAACAGGATGCAGAGCAGGGAAGTAAGAGTGCAAGCAATACAGGTGCAAACGAAACAGGTCTTGAAATCTCAAACGAAACCCGGATCTTAAATCTAATACAGGACCTGGAAAGCAGCAGCCATGAAACCCGGCTGGACACTGTTTCTGAACTGGGGGAAATCGGGGAACCTGCAGCTGATGCCCTGATTAAGAAACTCGGAGCCAAAGATTCAAAACCGGGAGACATGAACAATTACATTATCCTTGCCCTCCTTGAAACCGGGGATGAGAGGGCTGCAGATGTTCTTATCCGAAGCCTGGATAAAGGTGAAGAACTTTTCGGGCAAAATGAAACGGAAAAATACGAAGGTGGGGAAATTTCAGAAGAGATGCTCCAGGCCGTGGAAGCAAAAGTTGAAACCCTGAGGAAATACCTTGCAGACTCCCTGGATGACGAATACGGGACAGAAGCCGATGCCCTTGTCCAGGCCCTGAATTCCAAAGAACAAGATGCCGATATTTATGTTAACATCGCCCTTTCGGAATACTCCGGCGAAGAAACCGGAGACAAAAACGAAACTGAAAGGCTGGTCCATGCCCTGAAAAGCGGAAAAGGTTCTATAAGAATTGCCGCAGCCCTGGCTCTTGGGGAACTGGAAGAGAAAAGCGCTGTGGAACCCATGCTTCAGATCCTGACCCGGGACTATCCCCTGCAAAGGAGCAGTGCAGCTCTTTCCCTCGGCATGATAGGCGATGAAAGGGCAGTAGAAACCCTGTTAAAGGAACTGAAAGCCGATAAAGACAAAAACGTCAGGAGCGGCAGTGCCCTCGCCCTCGGAAAAATAGGGGAGGAAAGAGCCGTATCTCTCCTTATCCAGAGGCTTGGGGACAAGAAAGCCGATGTAAGGGGCAGTGCAGCCCTGTCCCTGGGGATGATCGGAGACGAAACGGCAGTGGAACCCCTTATAGAAGTCCTTGAAAGCGGAAAAGCTGCAGACGGAAGGGTAAAGAGTGTTCTGAATGCAAATCCGGAAGTCCGAAAGAGTGCCGTCCTGACCCTGGGAGAAATCGGATGCAAGGATGCCACTGAAGTACTTATCAACGTGCTGGTCGACGAGGAAGAACCGCAGGAAGTCAGGAAAGCCGCAGCCCAGGCCCTAGGAGAAATAGGGGATCCCAGAGCCGTTGAAGCCCTTTCAGGAGTGCTTAACGACGCAGAAATACCCACCAGCATCACTGGCGGCGTCATTTCAGGTCTTGGGAATATGGGAGACAAAAAAGCTGCAGAAGCCCTTATCGAACAGATTGACGATACAAAGTTAGGAAGCGCTGTAAGAGATGCCCTTGCAGGAATGGGAGAAACGGCAGTAGGTCCACTTATCGAAACTTTGGAAAGTGATGATGAAAAACTCAAAGAAGAAGTAGCCCTGCTCCTTATAGAAATTGGGGATGAAAGAGCTGTAGAACCTCTCACCAAAGCTTTTCGATGAATAAAACTGAAAAAGTAAAATGCGGCTAAAACCGCATCCTTTTTTATTTTTACTATCAGTGACCTAAAATTAACTACAAGAATTGATTCAAACTAAGCTGATCAGGTCTTCCAGGGCAGCCTTCGGGTCTTTTGCTTTCACAATCCCGGAAGCCAGGAGTACCCCTTCAGAACCGAGCTCAAGGGCCGCTTTGAGGTCCTCTCCTTTTGAGATCCCGGCGCCGCAGAGTACCTTTACCCCGGGTTTAAGGGCAGCTACCGCTTCAACGGAGCCGCTCACAACTTCAGGGTCGGCTTTTGAAACGGGAATTCCGGTCCCGATCAGTTCAGGGGGTTCGATTGCAACGTAATCCGGTTCAAGGACTGCAGCTGCGGCTGTGGTTAGGACGTTGTTCGTGCAGACCACGGTCCGGAGCCCGGACTCTTTTGCTGCTTTCAGGGAAGCCTCGATTTCCGCAAGGGTGAGACGGCGCTCGGAGTGGTTGACAAGAGTGCCGACAGCTCCGGCTTCCTTTATACAATTCCCAAAAACATGTCCCGTAAAGCTCCCTGCTCCGACTCCGTCCAGGTGCTGGGAAAATACCGGGAGCTCAACTTCCGAGGCTACCCTGTATATATCCGGGAGCTGGGGAGCTACTGCGATTTCGATACCTGATTCTTCGGACACAGCCCTGCAGGCTTTTGCAATTTCAACTGCACCCTGACCTGTACCCTGAAGGTAGGTCTTGTAATTCAGTAAGATGAATGGTGAACCCAAAGAGAATCCCCTCCTAAAAAAGAAAAGAAAAACAAACAGGAAAAGTGCAAAAAAATACGCTCTTTCCTGTTCTTTCTGCTATCCGTATATAATCGCGCTTAGAAGTCGGTCATGACCCTGAACTGGTCGATTTCCGGCTTGTTAAGGGCGTTAATGAACTGCTCGGCTGATTCCCTTATATCCCTTGCACCTGCAATGGCTCTTCCGACCACCAGGATATCGGCTCCCTGGCTCAGGGCTACCGGCACCTTGTCAAGGCGGACTCCGCCTGCAACCGCAACAAGGGCTTTTGGAGCGACCTTCTTGATATCGGCAATGTTGCCCCAGGCGTGTTCAGTGCCTTCGATATCGATTCCGCGGTGAAGTTCGATTACATCGGGCATGACGTCAAGCTGTTTCAAGACAGATATCGGGTCAGGCTGGTTCAAAGTGTCCATGACCGCATAGATTCCGGTCTTGTGGGCTTCTTCAATAAGCTTGTTGATGGTGTTAATCGGGGCAAGGGCGGAAACCACAATGGCGTCCCCTGCAGCATCCGCGACCATCCTGGCTTCGAGGTTCCCGGTATCCAGAGTCTTTAAGTCAGCGACGATAAATGCATCGGCCCTGACTTCCCTGATCTTCGAGATAACGTCCACGCCGTAGCGCTTGATAAGGGGCGTGCCTGCCTCGATGATGACATGGTCGCTCTTCGGGATCTGGGAAATTGCAGCCAGCACGAATTCGAGGTTCGGGTTGTCAAAGGCAACCTGCAGATACGGAGGGTTCCAGAGCCTGGTGACCTTGAAGCCCATGATTGCGTGGGTGGACTTGTTAGCTTCCTCAAGCACTGTATCAATGTCCGGGAAGCCGGTCATTGCACGCTGGATTGCTAGCTTGGTGGCTCCGTAATTGTACCTGTAGATCTTGTTGTAGTCCGTAGCATCAGGGTGGATGAATACACTTGCCACGACGACAATATCTTCAGTCTGGTCCTTTGGAATTATGCCCTCTTCCACGGAGTCGGAAACTGCCTTGGCAACCGCTGCCTGGGCGGGCCCGAAAATCTTTGCTGCTTCATCCATATTCTTCACAGTGACCTTAGGGATGATCAGGGTCGAAGGTTTTGGAGGCAGGTTGGGGCGAATAACGGACAGAAGCGGGGTGTGCCCAGCCGAAAGCTGAGTCAGACCTGTCGCAAATGCCTGCCCTACGGGACCTGTCTTGTCTCCTATCATCAAGTCAACGTGGGCAAGTTCAGAACCCTGCCCTATAAGTGCTTCTCCTATCTGAAACATATTTGACCTCGTAAATGTGATAACCGTAATAGATGGGGTTTTTATTAAGAAATATTTTTTAAGAATGCTGTACTTTGATAATGAATTTGCCGCTGAATTAAGGAATTGGCATCGGCCTTTTGCCTGCTTGAATGCTAGCCTTTATATAAATAATCTCGTATCGCCCCTAATATTTTTTCAGACACCTCACAGGCCCTCAGGAATTCGATTACGGATAATCCTTTACTCCAAAATTCCCTGAAACTTTTATACTGCATGATAATTTTATTTCTGTGATCGGAGAATTTTCCCTCTGTCACCGGAGAATTTTCCTTATGTTAACGGATAATTTTTGGGCAGATATCATTCAGGGTGCAGACTTCACACCTTGGAGAGATGGGGCGGCAGATATTTTGCCCTAACTTTACGAGCAAGAGATTTATATGTTTCCAATACCGCCGTGGAAAGACCTTTTTTAGCTCAATTTCGGTCTCTTCCGGGCTTTTTGTTCGGACCAGGCCCATCCTGTTAGAAAGCCGATAGACGTGGGTGTCAACTGCCAGAGCATCCTGGAAAAATGCATGAGCAAGTACACAGTTTGCTGTCTTTCTACCAACCCCGGGGAACTTCAAAAGAGATTCCATATCATCCGGGACCCGGCCTTCATACTCCTCAAGCAAGATCCGGGAAATCTCCTTTATCCGACCGGCTTTGACCCTGTAAAAACCCACATCCCTGATCAGGGCCTCGATCTCCTCTTCAGCAGCCTCTGCCATCTCTTCAGGTGTTGAAAATGTTTCAAAAAGCTTAACTGCTGTCGGATAAGTAACCTCGTCCCGGGTCCGATGAGACATAACAGTTGAGATAAGTACGAAAAAAGGATCTCTTGAACCGTTTGTATACCCATCCGGGTAGAGTTCGAAAAGCCGCTTCATGAGTTCATCGACGTCCATGCCCCGAACTTAGCACCCTATTCGTAATAAAACCTCAGGGTCCGGCAAAAACTGAGACAAAAAAATAAAGATAAAAAAAATAATACGAGCAAAAGTAAAAAGGGTAAAGGTAAAAAGAACAAAGGTAAAAAGAACAAAGGTAAAAAGAACAAAGGTAAAAAGAACAAAGGTAAAAAGAACAAAGGTAAAAAGAACAAAGGTAAAAAGAACAAAGGTAAAAAGAACAAAGGTAAAAAGAACAAAGGTAAAAAGGAAAAGCCAAGATCCGGATTCGAACCGGAATGGTATCGCTCTGCAGGCGATTGCGTAGCCGCTCCGCCATCTTGGCACTTTGTGGAATCGCTTAAAGTACGTTATTATATATAAATATTCAGATTATAAATTTTTACATTAATCCGAACAGAGAATAGAAGCCAAGGTCCGGATTCGAACCGGAATGGTATCGCTCTGCAGGCGATTGCGTAGCCGCTCCGCCATCTTGGCACTTTGTGGAATCGCTTAAAGTACGTTATTATATATAAATATTCAGATTATAAATTTTTACATTAATCCGAACAGAGAATAGAAGCCAAGGTCCGGATTCGAACCGGAATGGTATCGCTCTGCAGGCGATTGCGTAGCCGCTCCGCCACCTTGGCATATCGGTAATGCAGGTTGCTTAAAGTACTCAATCATATATAAGTTTTTAGCTTGAGTTACCTGTTTTTTAAGGAAATTAACGATGTCGGGATAGCTAAAAATTAAAAAGAAAAATCCCCTGAAAAGGAGATCGGCTTTCCTCAAATAAAAAACTGCGAAAAGGCTAACGCCCCCATCAAAATGATCAGCAGGAAGAACAGGATGGTAGGCAAGATAACTGCTACTATAGACTTCCCCATACCGACATCATGGACATACATACCTCCTACAATATACAGATATATCCCATAAAACCCGACGAGCCAGCCGATGAAAGGGATCCAGGATAAGAGCAGTACGGCAGTTGCATAAGAGATGAACCGGACAGTACCCTCATAGGTTCCGCTTCCCCCTAACAACCTGTAAATGACGTAAAGAATCAACGCTTCAATAAAGAGGGAAACGATCCCGAAGATAGGGGTCATGACCAAAGACCCTAACACAATAAAGAAGCCAAACTCTCTTCCACCGTAAATACCGCCATACATTCCACGGTTGAACAGTGCTGTCATAAGTCCGAATACTACAAAGTTTATTGCAGCAAAGATAAGAGGGTCAGCGTATCCTCCGGTCTTCGGCATTTTCCGATAAAATTCCGAAGGACTCTGCATGACATTTTTCCATGTATCAATATAATCCATAAGACAACCCCACTTAGAAATAAGGGGGATTATTATTTAAAGAGATTTATAAAAAGAAGCTGAGAAGTTAAAGAATGTCATCCAGCTAAAAGCACCTTAAATCAAGAATTTTAAGCTGACTGATAAAGAATTTATACAGATTAAACCGATGAGATTGATTATGAAGTTCTTTTTTGATTCATCTTGATGGGCATAGCCGCCAGCCTCAGTAGGCGGGGGGTGCACACCCCTTAAAGGATAGAGACGGAACGCCAGGAAATTTCCTAGCGAAAAAACAAAACCTGCATCCTGGAGAAAATCGAAGAGATTATCAAAAAAAGTGATCCGGGTAATTTCGATTAGCTTCGCTCTGATCGCTCAAGAAGCCGAGTTGCGACACGGAAGTACGCGGTCCGTTTCACTCGCGGAGCTCGCTCAAGCGGAATAAAAAATGAAGTAAAGAAGTAGGCTGAGAAAAAAACAGAAGCTAAGAACACAAAAAAACAAAAAAACAAACTAAGCAAAAAGATAGCCAAAACTCTTAAAAACAAAATTTGTTAGAAAAGGGAGAGTAGATTAAGGTGAATATGGCAGCGTGCCAGAGTTTCCGATGCCTCACGCACCCGAATTGCGCTTCGGGATCACAGAAAATCAGAGATTTTCTGGGAGTTGCGATGTAATCGCAACAGCACGCAGTCCGTTTCGCTGCGCTCAAGCGGACAAAATTAAAACACTAAACTAAGGAAACAAGCTGAGAAAAAATAGCCTAAACTCTTAAAAACAAAATTTGTTAGAAAAGGGAATAGATTAAGGTGAATATGGCAGCGATCCAGACTTCCCGAAGGCTCGCGCACTTCA
>JAENZL010000014.1:0-30884 GCA_016841265.1 Methanobacteriota archaeon
ACATTAACGCCGCTATCAACATCAAAAAGTTTGCACTGGCAACTTAATCAAAAAAACACCCGTGGGACACGGGATAGTGCCTGTGGATTCGTGGAGGTTGCTCCGGAATATGAAGCAGGAAGCCCCTTCCTCGGCTCCGAAGGAGACAGGGAGGGGTAGTTCACGCCCATGAGCTCCTGCATATATTCGGAGCCTCCGACCTGTATCCCGCCCTTATGGAAGACGGGAATCTCATGAGCAACCATTACTGGGAACTCCATCTCAACCACATCTCAAACCAGACCCTTGAGGAAATAGGCTGGGTTAGCTGCCTGAAAATCCCTGGCAGCCATAACAATATCAGGAGCCACACTAACATCGGAAGCAACATTGGAGGCGAGTTCGGGTCTTATTAAATCCGGTATTTTTTGCGAGGTAAATTAAATCCGGGAATGTGAGGTAAGCAGAGAAGACTGCAGCAGGCTGGATATCGGAGTGTTAGCCAGGTTCAGGGTTTAAAGCTCTCTTTTTTCCAGCTATATTCGCCCGGGTATTTCTATCTCAAAACAATTTATCCCCTCGGTTTTATATTCCTTGATATATAATTTTCATATATTCAGTATATTGGATATTCAGCATACGCCGGATATGATGAGTTGTCCTGAATACCTGCCGTGATATTCGATATAACCGGAAATTCGATGTCTTTGGACCATTGAGTTCCTGAAAATTCGATACTCTGGTAAACGATACTCTGGTAAACGATATTCTGGTAAACGACATTTCCGGTATATGCAATCTGTGAGGGGGTCATATGAAATTCATGAAAATACTATTCTTGTTTTTGCTCGTAGCATGTCTGCTCGGCGCTTCAGGCTGTACGGATTCGGAGGATGTGCCTGAAATTCCTTTGCCCGATACTCCTGAGCCTGAGCCCGAATTGCCCGAAGCTTTCGGGAATGTTCCCGGCGATACCCGAAACGAAACTGTTGACATCATGAGTGAGGGGCAGGCTTATCCAGCCTATACTGCTGCCCCGGCTGTGGAAGGAAAGTATCCGGCGGTGGTTTTGATTCATTCCTTCAACGGCTTCGAGTCAGGCTACCAGGAGATGGTGGACAGGATGGCAGCAGACGGGTATGTTGTGGTCGCTCCCCAGTGGCAGACCTATTCACGCTCCCCGACGGATGCCGAGGTAGAAGCCCTGATAAGGGAGAGCATAACTTACCTGGGGGGAAGGGAGGACGTTGACCCTGAAAAGCTGGGCCTTACCGGATTCTGTGCAGGCGGCAGGTATACGATGCTTTTCCTGCCCCGGATAGGGGAATTCAAATCCGGGGTTGCCTGGTACGGTTTCCCCTACTCAGGTGATTCGGACGTCCAACCGGTAAAGCCGGCTGATGTGATTTCTGAGCTCGAGTCCCCTATGCTGATTATTCACGGCACCCGGGACCAGGCAAGCAACATTTCCGACATCTACGGATATGCCGGAGAACTGGACGCTGCTGACAAATATTTCGAGCTCAAAGTCTATCAGGGAGAGCCTCATGGCTTCATGATCACCGAAGAAGGCGAGCTTTTGGATAGTTTTGTTGCACAGGATGCCTACCGGGAGATGATTGATTTCTTTGACAGGACACTGGTGTAATTCATTTTTCCACAATTTCCGGTTGTCTATAGTCAATCGGTTGATCTCATTCCGGAGCAGACTGAATGGCACCTTTCTGCCTTTTTCTTTTTTATTTATTCTCTCTTTCCTGGCAACTTCCTGGCGTTAAATTTCAAAATAGAGGGTAGATTTCAGCTCTCGAAGCAGGAGCCCCCCTCCTCGGAGGCCGCAGGCCGACAGGTGGGGGAGGAATGCGTCATCTGTACCATCTGAACTAATGTTGTACACGCCGCTCTCAGTCTCCTGCAATTTCTCTTAATGTTAACACTTGTAGTTATCATGTTCTCAAAAATATCACACAAAGTAAAGAACCCGCTTGACCGTTTTCCTCGAATGAACCCGATCCCCTTTTCTGTTTTTACAAGATCGAATTTCCTGAGCCCAAACAGCTTTCCGGTAGGTATTTTCTTCTCTGACCTCTTCCCTCTACGTTGTTGATAATCTCCCGCAGGAACGTGTTTTTTGAAGTAGACCGTATCATCCGGTTCTACGGTTTGTTTGTCCCCACAACAGATAGCAAGCGCATCAAAATAATGCGTTTTTTCGAGTCCAAAAACCTGTTCTCGCCGGAACTTTGTTTCGTACCCGAAAACTTCCTCAAAGGTCCAGTCGGATTTCTTGATTTGGGACTTGACAATGCCAATTTCTGTGGCGTGTTTCGTGTTTGACCTTCTCCCTGAAAGCTCAAATTCCCCGGAATGCAGGGCTTTGTGACAGGTTTCACAGAGCGTAATCAGGTTTTCCGGAGCATCTGACCCCTGCTTTGACCTGAAAACTATGTGATGGCAATGTAGCCGGGAATCCTTTGACTTTCCCCTGCAATGCTGGCAGGTGTACCCGTCTCTGTGCAGAACGTAAGCCTTGACATTGTAGAAACCTTTAAGGTCCCCTTCCTGATACCCAATTCCGGAAACTTCCGGGTTTTTGATTTTGTGGATATCAAAGGAAGCAAGTTCGACCTTCCACTTCGTTACAGGGAGCAGGGATTCCACAAACCGTTTTTCCCTGTAATGAGAATCAAGTTTGCTTTTGATGGAAGGAGCTAACCTTTTTTCTCTCCTTGAATTTCCCCGGTTATTGAACCTTGCTGGCCTGTATCTTGTCTTCCGGCTTCTCCGGCTTCTCCGATACATTTTCCGTTGTTCCATCTTTTTCGAAACGTTTTCTCTCAGGTAGATCTCGGACTGATACAACACTTTCCCGGAAGCGATAGCGGCACATCCTACGGCTTTCGAGCCGGTATCCATCCCGGCAGTTACGGGTTGAGTGTAGCTACTGCTCTCGAAAAGTAACTTGATTGTGAAGGGCGTGGTTCGGGCCACTTTTGCCTTTCCTGTTTTGAGCAAGAGCCTAGCTTTTGCCGGTTTAGTGGGCATGAGCGGGGTTCCTTCTTTGCTGAGTACAAATACAAACATTTGTAATTGCTCCTATTGAATAGGGTTATGCGTAGCCGGGTTAGTGGAGACAATCCCGGTTTCCGGCTTCCTCTCGATCTGATATGGAACGGTTTGATGATGCAAGCACTGTCCCTACCTCTCAGGACTGTTTAACTTGCTTCCGTAGAGCCTGAAACTGAGGCGGCATTCCAGGGTAACTAATATTCGTTCCTATCGTTTCCCGATTTTCCTAAGCTCCTAATCGGGGATCTGGTCAACCAGGGCTTGTTAGACAAGCCCCTTACTCTAAAATTTAAGCCATACGGCTTAGATTTTAGGGAGGGGTAGTTGACCCAGAATAGTTAATGCGAAATCTTTTCAGGATAAAAGTCGTTTAAATAATAAAATCTATTTATTGTGCAGATATACTTATGCTCAGGAGAATAACGGCTAAGGAGAATGCCCTATAAAGATAATTACCACTATACCAGCTTATTTCATATTTCCAGGCTTCATATTTTCAGGCCTTGCAAATTGTTTCCTGACAGCAACCTGTTTCCCGCCAATATTCTATCACTTTCCCATAAAGTAGAGGTCGATTGCTTGAAACTGAACCAGATAGACGACACCCGCAGGAAAAGAGCAGTTATCATTTTCCTTGTAGCCATTCTTTTCATCTCGTTCAAGGGTTTTTTGTCCCCTGTAGTAGATGTCGGTTTTGTCCTTCAAAAGGAAGTCGTCGGGGTTGAAGAGGAAGGAAGGTTTATCGTCTTCAGGAGTGGCTTTGAAGGGGTCTCGGTCCAGGATGTTGCCTGCGGACAGTTGCTTCCTGAGGGTGCCGAAAACCTCCTGATCAATGAGTCCGTGGAAACCGAACTTAAAACCAGGTATCCTGAAATCGAGTATGTTGTCCTGATGCGCCTCTGCGTGGAAGACGAAATCCGGGAGTACAGGGTAAGCAGGGAGGACTTCAACAGGCTGGATATAGGGGTGGTAGCCAAGTATGAGGTCTACAGGTCCGAGAAGGATCTCATAAAACGGATAATCGAAATCTGAACTGTCCCCTGCCGTTTACAAAGCCGGAAATGTTGATGAGGGCCGGAAATGTTGAAGTGGGGTACTTCCAGTACGTGAAGGTAAAAACAATACTACTAAGCATGATTTTTAAATATTTTCCCGACAATGTGTAAACAACCATGATTATTCTGCACGCAGCATGGCTTGAAGGACAATTGTTTGTCTGGGGAGAAAGCCCCCTTGTGGATGAAAGCAAACTCCCTTCTGTCAGGGGTGCGGTTCCTGTCATCCCGAAAGCGAAACCTTTTCCTTACGATACAGGTCCTGAAGAGCTCTTAAGAGCCCTGGAATCCCTGGGCTTTCCGGTTGAGGTGAAACGCCTGGAAAAAGTCCGGGCCTGGCTTCCCGGGCTGGGAAGGAATCCCCTTCCATCAAGCCCGATAATAGCTGAAAAGCCGGTTTCAAAGGCACAGCCGAGCCTCATGCCCTGGAATGTGATTGCCTGCTCCCTGGACATGAGCGAAACTGTGGACCTGCTCTGCAGGGTTATGGGAAAGAAGGTTCTGGCTCAGGGGCTAATTCCGGGAAACGACTTCCTCTGGTGGGCTGATGCCTTGAAGTTTGCCGGGGCCATGGCTGCAGGCCAGGATTACCTGCCAGACGTCCGGCTCGAACGCGGGGAATACAGGGCTTGCTGGGCTCCCGTCTTTTCCGGAAAGTACGCCGGGGAGCTGACCAAACACTCAAAAACAATGCCTTCTGCATCCCGGGCTCTCCAGATTGAAGATGTGAGTCTGCCTCCCGAAACTCCGGCAGTTTTTGTCCTCAAGGAATTTCTCTCAAAGACTCTGGATTATATGGTACGGTCCTCTATTTCCCGGGGACCTGGGGTGGGAAAACCAGAGGCAAAGAAAAGAGGCAGGAAGAAAAAACCTTCTTTTGACAGCATTCATGAGGCCTGGGTTTCGGCCCTCAGGAGTTCTGACAGCCTTATTTATGGTGAGGAACACGAGATCCTTCAGCTTGCTTCCTGGATCAGGGAATGGCAGCGCCCCATCACTGTTCTGGCCACTTCTCCTCTCAGGCTCTGTTTCCGGTTGGAAGAACCCGAGAAGCTAGGTCTTGAAGAGGGTCTTGAAGAAGGAATTGAAGAAGGAATTGAAGAAGGAATTGAAGAAGGAATTGATAAAATTGAGCTGGGCGAAATTCCCGGGAAAAATGAAAGCCCGGAAGGCGGGAACATTGAAGTCCCAAAAAGCCTGTGGAACGTCCGCTATCTCCTCCAGCCTTATGACGATCCGAGCCTCCTGATCCCTGCAAAAGACGCCTGGAAACTGAAGAAAAGCAGTCCTCTGAAGAAATACGATGTGAAGAACATTCGCCAGTTTCTCCTGACTTCCCTGGGACAGGCCGCCGGTATCAGTCCCGGGATTGCGCTTAGCCTTGAAAAACCGAAACCTGAAGGTTACGAGCTGGACACAGGTGAGGCGTATGATTTTCTTACGGCAAAAGCAACTGCCTTAAACCAGGCAGGTTTCGGGGTCCTTCTCCCGGCCTGGTGGACCCGGAGGGGCACGAAAGCCCATCTGCAGACCCGGGCAAAGGTCAAGAGCAAGCCGACACAGATCGGAAGCGGTCTGACTCTTGAAAAGGTAATAAACTTCGATTGGGAAATCGCGCTCGGGGACAAAAAACTGACCGTTGAGGAGCTTGAAGCCCTTGCCGAACTCAAGACCCCGCTTGTAAAGGTCCGGGGAGAGTGGGTTGAGGTAAATGATGCGGAAATCCGGGCTGCCATTGAGTTCTGGAAGAAGAACCCTGCGGGCGAAGTCAGTGCCTTTGATATTGTGAAAATGGCCCTTGGATCCCCTTCAGATACGGGGAAAACAGGAGGGCTTGACTTTGAAGGTGTGGAAAGTTCCGGCTGGATCGAAGAACTCCTCATGCAGCTGAAAGAACGGGCCGGGTTTGAAGAACTTGAGCCTCCGGAAACCTTTTCCGGCACGCTTCGCCCTTACCAGGTGAGGGGCTACTCCTGGCTGGCTTTCCTGCGGCGCTGGGGGCTTGGGGCCTGTCTTGCGGACGATATGGGGCTTGGGAAGACCGTGCAGACCCTGGCTCTGGTCCAGCAGGACCTGGAAAATGGACCGAATAAGAAAGCCAGAAAACCGGTCCTTCTGGTCTGTCCTACATCTGTTATCAACAACTGGAAAAAAGAAGCTGCCCGCTTTACCCCGGAAATGTCGGTTATGGTCCACCACGGAGTCACCCGGAAAAAGGAAAAAGAGTTCCGGGAAGAAGCCAAAAAGCATTCTATGGTGATCTCAAGCTATGGGCTCCTCCATCGGGACATCGACTTTCTTAAGGGTGTACACTGGGCGGGGGTGGTTCTGGACGAGGCCCAGAATATCAAGAACCCTGAAACAAAGCAGGCACTTGCGGCCAGAACATTGAATGCCGGGTACAGGATTGCCCTTTCCGGGACCCCTGTGGAAAACAACGTGGGAGACCTCTGGTCCATCATGGAATTTTTGAACCCCGGTTTCATCGGGAAGCAGGCCGAGTTCAAGCGAAATTTCCTTATTCCGATCCAGGCCGAGCGCGATCAGGAAGCGGCAAGGAGGTTGAAGGAACTCACCGGTCCCTTCATCCTCAGGCGCCTGAAGACCGACAAATCGATCATCTCCGACCTTCCGGAAAAGATGGAGATGAAGACTTATTGCACACTTACAAAAGAGCAGGCTTCCCTCTATACCGCCGTGGTAAAAGACATCGAAGAAAACATGGAGGAAGCCGAAGGCATCCAGAGGAGGGGTATGATCCTCTCGGCCCTCTCCCGGCTTAAGCAGGTCTGCAACCACCCGGCCCAGTTCCTGAAAGATAACTCAAGTATTCCGGACAGGTCCGGAAAGCTTGCCAGGCTTACGGAAATGCTGGACGTGATTATAGAAAACGGGGAAAAAACCCTGATCTTCACCCAGTTTGCCGAGATGGGCCGGCTCCTGAAAGAACAGCTTCAGGACACTTTTGGCTGTGAAGTCCTCTTCCTGTACGGTGGAACTTCCCGAAAACAGCGGGACCGGATGATCGAGCGTTTCCAGGCCGGAGAGGAATTCCTCCCGATTTTTGTCCTTTCCCTGAAAGCCGGGGGCACGGGCCTCAACCTGACTGCGGCAAACCACGTCTTCCATTTCGACCGCTGGTGGAACCCGGCTGTGGAGAACCAGGCAACTGACAGGGCTTTCAGAATTGGGCAGGAGAAAAACGTAGAGGTACATAAGTTCATCTGTGCAGGGACCCTGGAAGAAAGGATCGATGAGATCATCGAACGCAAGATGGAAGTTGCCGAAAACGTCGTGGGCACGGGCGAGGAATGGCTTACGGAACTATCCAACGAAGAACTGAAAGACCTGTTTGCCCTTCGGGAAGAGGCTGTGGAAGAATAATGCGGAAAAGAAGAGAAGAGGGGAAGGATTTAGTGAATGATTCACGAAGCAGCCGAAAATACACGTCTGCAAAAACACATGTCAGCGGGAATACATGTCAGCGGGAACACATGTCAGCGGGAATACACGTCGGTGAGAAGATAATTAAGTTAAAGCAGGATCGGAGAAAAAAATGACACCTTACTGGGATTATTATGCTCCCTCCAGGCCAAAAGAGGTCAAAGGCGGCATTAAGGCAAAATCAAAACGCGGTAAGTTTGGAGAGAACTGGTGGGCCAGGCGCTGGATCGAAGTTCTTGAGAGTTTCAATATAGGAGCCCGGCTTACCCGTGGGAAGAGTTATGCAAGGAGAGGGCAGGTACTGTCCATCAAAATAGATACCGGACTTGTTAGAGCTAAGGTCCAGGGTTCAAGCTCCACCCCTTATTCCGTGACAATAAAGATCCGGACCCTGACAGGTTCGGAGTGGGACCTGCTGGCCAAAAAGCTTGCCCAAAAACCAATCTTTGCGGCAAAACTCCTGGCAGGCGAGATGCCTGAAGAACTCGAATCTGTTTTTATGGAAGCCGGCCTCTCTCTTTTCCCGGAAAAAATCGATGACCTCGATACCGACTGTTCCTGTCCGGACTGGTCGGTCCCCTGCAAACACATCGCTGCAGTCTACTATTTGATGGCAGAAGAATTCGATCGCTACCCTTTCCTGCTCTTCAAATTGCGGGGCGTGGATATGGACGACTTCATGTCCGTCCTTGGTCATGCAGAGCCGGAGGAAGATTTTGAGGAAGAGCCGGGGGAAGGGGCGAAGTTGGGTGCAGAAGCGAGAGCAGGGACTGAGTCAGTTTTCCTCTCTCCCAAAGCCAGAACTGCCCCAGTTCTCGTCCTTGAAGAAGAGGAAGAGGCTTATACTCTCTCCCCGGAACCCCTGCCCCTTGATCTGGAAACCTTCTGGGGCAAAGTTTTTGAAAGAACTGAAAAAGAAATGGAAACCCGGAGTAAAGCCCATATTCCCTCGGTCCCGGCTGCCCTGCCAAAAAGTCTCGGTAAATTCCCTTTCTGGAGGGGGGAAGAGGATTTGCTTGATGAGCTGGAGGAAATCTATAGGCAAGCTTCACCCGTGGGAATGAGGGTTTTCCTGGGGGAGGAAGCGAAGGCTGAAGGGGAGTAAGGTGAAACTATATTCCTCCGGAATGAATTCCGGGCTTTTTGTTTCGAAAATAGGATGCAGTATCCGGAGTAATTTCCGGGGTCAGATTGGAGGGGTTTACTTAGAGATTAAGCACAATGTCCTTAATGTTTAATTTCTTCAGCTGTCCTTTTCGTATTGTTAAACTGTATGCTATTATTGAATATGCGAAATCATTTGAGCATATAATTACAGACTATAATACAGGATACAGAAGGGGGGTTTATATAAAGAGTGCAAAAATATTTGCATGTTTTCTGCTGATTACGGTTCTGTTACTTTTTTCAGGGTGTACGGATTCTTCTGACTCAGATCCTTCGGAGACTGATCCTTCGGGAGTCGATCCTTTGGAAACCTTAGGTAACATTTCCGGGAGCAGCCTTGATGAAACCCGGAGCTATGAATCGGTGCAGGAACCGAGGACCGTTACTGTTGAAACCGCTGAAGGGGAAGCCCAAATCCGGATCGTTACTGTGGATATCATAAGTGAAGGCAGGAACTATCCCGCTTATACTGCCGCCCCGGCTGAGGAAGGCAAATACCCGGCTGTGGTCCTGCTTCATTCTTTCAACGGTTTCGTGCCCGGTTACCGTGAAATGGTGGACAGGATGGCTGCGGATGGTTTTGTGGTAGTTGCCCCGCAGTGGCAGACCTACTCGATCTCTCCGACAGATGCCGAGGTGGAATCCGTGGTAAGGAACAGCACTGAATACCTGCAGAGCAGGGAAGATGTGGACCCCGAGAGGCTGGGCCTGACAGGTTTCTGTGCCGGGGGCAGGTACACCATGCTCTATCTTCCCAAAATCAAGGAACTTAGTTCAGGAGTTGCCTGGTATGGTTTCCCCTACACTAGCGGCTCGATGAGTCGCCCTGAAAAGCCTGCTGACATGATCGAAAACCTTGAAGCCCCGATGCTGGTCATTCACGGCAGCCGGGACCTTGCAAGTGATATCTCCAACATCTACAAATACGCCGGGGAACTTGACACCGCTGACAAGTATTTCGAACTGAAAGTGTATCAGGGAGAGCCCCATGGTTTCATGATCGACGACAACGGAAGTATGTCAAAAAGCTCCGTCGCGCAGGACGCATACCGGGAAATGATTGAATTTTTTGAAAGGACGCTTTGAATCGGGAATTTCCCGATTCTTCTTTTTGATTTTTGATTTTGATTTTTGATTTTTGATTTTGATTTTTGATTTTGATTTTGATTGTTGTGGATTTACAGGAATGCAGTTTCACTCTAGCAGGTGACTCATTATAAAAAATTGCTCATTCCAATAACGAGGTCATTCCAATATATTTTAAAGTTCTTAGACTGTATTTCATAAGCTTAATATATAGGTATTGATCTTTTTATTCTCGCTCTATTATTTAAACTGTTCATGCTTTTTTGTGCCTGCACAATTAACTTTGAACTCGGAATGAAAATACATGGTAAACACCATATCCCACCTGGGGATTGGCTTCTTAATCTCCCTTGCCCTCGGCCTTAAAGGAAAGCGCCGCTGGACAGTAGCGTTTCTCTCAATCCTCCCTGACCTTGACTATCTTAGCTATTCGGCTTTTACACTTCTCAGCGGCAGCTTAAGCCATGAGGCCCGAAATCAGCTTTTTTACCTGCTGGGCCACAGGGAGTTTTCGCATTCAATCTTTTTCGTCTTTCTTGTCACGCTTCTCATCTGGCTCAGAACAAAGGACAAGCGCTTTACTGCAGGAGCTTTCGGAGCCATTTTTTCCCATATTCTCCTGGATTACACCACAAGCGCGAAAATGCGCATATTCTATCCGCTTATCACCGATGCTTCGGTCCTTAGAAGCACTTATTCCTACGACCCACTGGTAAACATCCTCCCTCTGCTGCCTCTCCTCCTCTTAGCGGCGGAATATCTGAAAAACAGGGGCAAATGGAATGGGAAAGTCGACGACTTTTCCTCTTTTGCAAACCCGAAGGGGAAAAAGTTCTATGCATCCCTTCTCGTAGTCCTTCTTGTCTGGGTTATGTTGTTCCCGGCTGCAAAAGTCTTCCTCATCAACAATATCTCAAAAGCCGAAGGAGCCGAGATTAGCTACAATGACACCTATCCGATATCTCCAACCCGATTCCTGGCAGCATATTCCTATAACGATACCCACTACAAACTTATGGAAGTCAGCTACCGCTCAGGAACGGAAAAAAGTTTCTATGTCGAAAAAGTCTCTGTGAACGGCGACGTCCCTGACGCCGCAGCCTACGTTGAACGAGCAGCGAAACTCTACAATACCAACCCCTCTCAGGAGATCGATTATCCGGTCTACACTGTTTCGGAAGAAAAAGGTAAAGTTACGGTTGTACTGAGCGATGCCAGGAGCCCGTATGTCGAAAACTGGCCTTATTTTGATGTGGTTTACAGGTTTGTTTTTGACAGGGAAAGCGGAGAATATGAGGCGTATTTAAGCAAATACGGAAGAACGGAAACGAAGCTTGGCGAGAACCGGTTTGAGTGATCCTGGATTCAGAACACCTGGCTTCTGTTGTCTCGGAGCTTTAGTAAGTAGCCTCCGTTTGCGTAGCAAACGGCCCTTCCCGAAAAATTAAATTAAAGAGCCAAAGAATTCAGCAAGGACATCCCTTTCTCTCCACTTTCTTTTATCTACTAATATCCTTTTAATTCGCTTTCGTTTCGCTTTCGTTTCACTTCCGTTTCACTTTCGTTTTCTCCACTCGCTCAAGCAGACTAAAAACAGGGGCATTTTCAATAAATATAATATAGTTTCTGCCCCCTTCTTTATGAATATAAAACAACTGTAATTGGGACTGGGACAAGCATGGTAAACACGATCTCTCACCTCGGCGTAGGTCTCCTCATCGCCCTCGCCCTTGGTTTCAAAGGAAAAAAACGGTGGACAATAGCCTTCCTGTCCATCCTCCCCGATCTGGACTTCATCCCCCACATGATATTTTTCGTGATCAACGAAAGCCTTAGCCATGCAGCCCGAAACCAGCTCTTCTATATCTTGGGCCACCGGGAGTTCATGCACTCCCTGCTTTTCATTTCCCTTGTAACGCTTTTCCTCTGGTTCAGGACGAAAGACAGACTCCTGACCGCAGGCGGGTTTGCAGCCATCATGTCCCACTTCTATATGGACTATGTAACGAGCTGGAAAATGCGCCCTCTCTACCCTTTCAGCACCGATTCCTCAATCCTCGGGAGCATTTATTTCTTTGACCCGCTGCTAAACCTCCTTCCCTTGCTGCCTCTTTTCATCGTGCTTGTGGATGAGATGAAAAACAGAGGTAAATGGGAGGGGAAATTCAACGGTTTCTGCGCCTACGTGAGGAGAAACGACGATAAGCTCTATGCCGCCCTGATCTTCGCGCTCACCCTCTGGCTTGCTGTAGCCCCTATTGCAAAAGTCCTGGTGGTGCAGCACATTTCCGAAGCCGAAGGGGCTGAAATCAGCTACCAGAACAGCTACCCCGCATCCGCAGGCAGGTTCCTTTCAGCTTATTCGTTTAACGATACCCACTACAGGATTATGGAAACAACCTATTGGGGAGGGATTGAAAGAAGTAGTTTTGTTGAAAAAATATCCGTTTCGGGGAATGTCCAGGAAGGTCTCCTCTACGCGGCAAAAACGGAGGAACTGTACCATAGCGGGGTTCCCGTGGAGATCGATTATCCTGTCTACAATGTTTCTGAGGAAAACGGCTCGATTACGGTAGTACTGACCGATGCCAGGAACCCGTATGTCAATTTGTGGGCTTATTTTGAAACGGTTTACAGGTTCGTGTTTGATGAGGAGAGCGGGGAGTATGAGGTGTATGCGAGTGTGCGTGGAGAAGAGGAGGAGCGGCTGGCAGATAACTGGTTTGAGCGGGAGATCGTTAAGTTGATTTCGTGAGATTTCAAATCTTACATTGCAATTTAACATTCATTTATAAATACTTGTTAAATGCCAACGAAAGCTATATAAATGAACTTCCTGGAAGCCATGGAGTTCAATTTTTTCCGGAAAGATCCACGTATGAGCTACGGATGAGCTACGGTGGGCCAGTAGTGAACCAGTAGTGAACCAGTACCTGGGGTTTTGATCCAGTTTCTTTTTTTTCCGTGATTTCCTGGAATAGCCGCACTGCGTGCGGGACAAGAACGGTGGGATGAGATATTCAGGCCGCCCTGTTTTTTGAAATTCCGATCTGATAATCCCGGTTGCTTTTTTATTACCCGAGTTCCGCTTCGGGAGCACGGGGTCCTTTTCACTCACTTCGTTCGCTCAAGAGGACTGTTTCAGGTGGGTTTTCATGATTTTTGAGGCGGAGGCCGGGATTTTTTTAGAGGAGGAGAAGGTGGAGGGGCTGATTTTTCTCGATCTGAGGATTTCTCTCAAGCTGATTAAAATAACTTCTTTTTTATTTTTCTCCGGTGGGCTCCTCCTGATCATCCCCCACGAACCGTTTGAAAACTCGAAGTTCTCAATAGCCCCTCTCAAAGTCTTTCAGTTGATTTTAGTTTTTTGATGAGAAGTTCGTACGCAAATTTTTCAGCAATTGATAGCTTTTCTCTCTTTGCAGCATGTGGAATTATTACAGTTTCATAATAAGTTTCATTATTATTTTTGGGATTGGTAAATATTACTTGATTTCTATTCTCACATTGCCAATCAAGTATTTCTTCTAAAGATGGATAATTTTTTTCAGACTTAGTCAAGGGTTTAAGACAATGTGAAAAGTATTTGGTTGCACTACTTCCCATCAGAACGATTAATTCCGGTTTCATCACATCGATAATCTGACCAAAGTACCGATTTGCACATTTCATACCAGGTGCTTGATCGTTTTTTCCTCCTTTTCTGTTCACAAAAGGATAACAATTTGCCGTGTGAATCCAGAAAAACGAATTTTGCCATTTTTCAAATGCCGTTTCCAGATTTTCCTCTGGGTATATTTTTGGTAGCAAAAAATCTGCTAAAAAAGAGTTTTTTAATGAACTTAATTCATGGTCTGCCCATGCCTGCTTTGACGGAGCCTGAGAAATAAACAGGATTTTTTGGTCTCTCCAATCATCTATCAGTGGTTTACCGTTGACCAGTTCATCAATGCTGATTGTCCGGTTTCCAGTTGTTTTCAGAGAAAACAGGTACCTATCCCGGTAACAGCCCAGTTCACAGTTACGAATATTGTTTATGATTTCCATCATTTTTTCTTTTTTACCTTCCAGACCTGATTCAGAAATATCTGCTTCCATCTTTTCACCTGTTATTCATGGTTTTGTTATTTCTTATGAAGCAACTAATTACTAATTTTTTATCATTTAATCTGTAGTTTTTTAATTTCGGACTTTGCCGCCCGCTTAGCGGGCGTGTTGTTGCCCCGTTTTCTGAGAAACATTACGACTTCAACGGATCCTGTATTCTGAAAATCTTCTAATAAACCGGCAACTACCTTATCCAAAAGATCACCTATGAAGGAGGCCGGGATTTTTTCAGAGGAGGATTAAGTAAATGGGGCGGCTTTTTCTCGATCTGAGGATTTCGTTCGGCGGACTAAAATAACTTTATTTTTATTTTTCGCTGGCGGGCTCTCCCGCTCATCCCCCACGAACCGTTTGCAATCTAAAGTTCTGCCTCTCTCCTCTCCTCCGAGTTTCATTTTCTAACAGCTTTTTTAGGCGGAGGCCGGAATTTTTTTTCAGAGATGGCATACGGTACAAAAATCCGGACATTTTAATCATTCTATCCCGAGAACCATTTTCCAGACCGGGACGTACCTGATCCCTCCTTCTTCCTTTTCCAGGTTTTTTGTGAGCAGGATGAGTTCGGATGCTTTTTCTCCGAATTTCTCCTTGAATTCCAGCAGGGCACCGGTTTCTCCGGGTCTTATGCGATCGGTGTATGTGCAATTTATTCCTGTGAGGGTTCCATCCCTGTTTTTGACTACAAAATCCACTTCTCTTTTTCCTTTCCAGTAAAAGAACTCGACGTTTCTTCGTTTCAATTCCAGGAAGGCAAGGTTCTCTGCAAGCCGCCCTTCATCTGCAGAGAAGGTAAATGCTGCCGCATTACGGAGCCCGTTGTCTATGCAGTAGATCTTCCTGGGCATCTGGGCTGAGATTGAATCCTTTACAGAATACGAAAAGAAGTTCAACTGGTATATCAGGTAGGCCTGTTCCAGATAGAGCAAGTACTCTTTCAGGCCGTTGATGGAAAGCCCCGTAGCTTTTGAGATTTTAGAATAACTCAGCAGGGTTGAAACGTTTGAAAGGGAATAGTTTGCAAGTTCGATCAGCTTTGCGCTTTCCCTTATCTTCCTCCCGGCCACAATGTCCCGGAGGAGAATGCTGTTGAAGTATTCGGTAAGCCGCAGGTGATTAATCTCTTCGTCTTCTTCCAGGACAACTTCGGGAAAACCCCCTTTGGAGAGGTAGTTGTTGAAGTGGTGCAGGATTTCATTTCGCTTGGTGTCAGTGTCCTTTATTTCGAACCCCTCAAAATCGAGATACTCCTTAAATGAAAGGGGAAAAACGTGCTGGGTGATCATTCTCCCTGTAAGGAGGGTAGAAAGCCTGTCCGAGAGCATTGTGCTGTTCGAACCCGTGAGCACGAACTTGACCTCTTCCCCGTAGAGGTCATAGAACTTCTTGACCCACTGCTCCCAGTTTTCTATATTCTGGATCTCGTCCAGGAAGAGGTACTTTCGCCCTTTCGGAGCGTGCAGTTCGATATACTCGTTGAAGATTCGGTCGAGCAGCCCCAGACTTTTGTCCTCGAAAGGCTCGTCCAGGTTGAAGTAAAGGATATTTTCAGGTGCAATCCCTTTTTCTATCAGGTGGTCTACCGCCTGGTACATAACCGTCGATTTCCCGCACCTCCTGACCCCCGCGATGCAGACAATCTCCCTGATGTCCAGGATTTTCAGGATATTTTTGAGAGTATCAGGCCTGGAAATCCTTTTCCTGGAAGCAGGGACTTCTCCTTCCACCCACCAGGGGTTCCACATCTTCATGAGCTGCTTCATGGAGAAATATTTGCTTTGTGAGTATTTATACCTTTCATTATAATGCAAGGTTTTGATGCAAAAATGATCATTATAATGAAAGGTATTTAAGTGAATTCCATTTATGCAGCTGACTTTAATAACTTTATTTTTATTTTTTGCAGGCGAACTCCTCCCACTCATCCCCCACGAACCGTTTGCAATCTGAAGTCCTCCTTAGCCCCTCTCCTCCGAGTTTCATTTTCTAACAGATTTTTGATGCGGAGGCCGGGTTTTTTTAAGAGAAGGGGTAGATAGTGAAAGGGGCGTTTTTTTCTCGATTTGAGGAGTTCGTTCGGCGGACTAAAATAACTTCTTTTTTATTTTTCGCCGGCGGGCTCTTCCCGCTCATTCCCACGAACCGTTTGTAATCTGAAGTTCTCCCTCGCTCTATCCAATGTCTTTTCTCTGCTTTCTACAAGATTGATGTAGCATAGGCCTCCTGATAGTCCTCGCTCTTGTTTTCAAAGGAAAAACTGAACTTATACGTCCGAAAAGAAGGGAGTAAGGTTATAAGAATCAAAAAATCAAGTTTTTATAGTACATGTTCCACACAATAACCATAATCTAAAAAAGTCATTATGACTTCTATCGATGTGGAAATCATGCGGTTTTTGTTTTGGAAAGTTGATGCAGAAAACCAAAAAGTTTTGCTAAACCAAAAGGTTCTGCTAATAGTAAATGCAGCCCTGATATCTTTTTATTTATTTTTAAAGTACTTGGTATTAAAAATTGGTTTTCTCCTTGTAGAAGTGGCTGATTTTCCACTATCTCCTATAATGGCATTCATTGTTAATTATTTCAATTTGCTTCCCTCTGAAGTTTTGACTTTAATATCTTTTTTAATCTACTTTATAATTATTTATCAGGTTTGCCCCACATTATTAAAGCCAATCTATGGATCTTTTTCTGAAATATGGTGGCTGAGAATTATCTTTAGTGGAATATCCATCATTAATTTTTGCCTGATCCTCTTTTATCCTTCTCAGGCTACGGTTTATAACGCGTTGTTTATTTTTCTATGTTCGCTCTTTCTGATGAAAATTATTCATGATCAGTCGGATTTGACCAATTTAAATGGTCCTTTACAGGAGTTTATCAAATTTCTAGATTTTTCTAAAAAATATCTTGAGTTAAATGAAGTTGAAGAGTTTTTCGAAAAAGAGACCAAAAATCCGATTAATTTGATTGGTTCATCTCTGTTTTTTAATGCGATATGTTTCATTATCGGGTGGGTTTTATCCATTTTTTATTCATCAGACATTTTATTTGTCTTCCTGGTACTTGCGTGGATGACCAAAGTACTTTATGATTTGATAGCTAAAAAAAATGTTCCAGTAGAAAAAGGCGGTCCAATGATTAGGGAAAGTCCCATCGAAGAGAAGGGCTTACTTCTTAACTTATTGGATTTTGATGTTTTGATTTTTGGGGACATCGATCCTCAAAGTTATAACCTGGAAGAAAGAGACGTGCTTATGAAACGTCTTTTTTTACTCCTAAACGTAGTGGCTGGAATTTTTACCACCAGTATTCTTATATTTCTTAGTGGTGGGCTCGCTAAAATTTCCCATTACTTCATTTATTTTGAGGGGGCTTACAGGGATGTGGTTATGATCGTAATACTTTTAATCATAATTGCATCTTTCTTCCAATTTTACTTTTGGTATATTGTTATAAAAAGGCACACAGATTTTTTGAGGTTGTGGCTGTGCTCAAAAAGTTTCTGGGAATATTCAGGAGATACTTTAGAGATTTTGAAGTCCCCTAATTTGCCAAGAGGAGGATTTAAGGTTTTTTTGCTGAATATTTTTATCATAAATATATCTATTTTATATCTCGAATTGCTTTTCGTTGCATTCATAAACAGTGATGCAATTATACATATTTTCGGAACCCAATTATGGGTTTTTTTAACAGAAAAAACCATTTATCCGGCAAGTGCAGGTCTAATTATACTTTTTTTTGAAGTATTCCTCCTATTCTTCACAATAAAAAATCGAAAATCACAGGAAACAGTAATAGAAAACCTATATGGTGATAATAAGAGGATACCGGTGGCAAGTGCCATACAACTTTTCTTTAATGTCATATTAGTTCGGATCTTCTACCTGGGTAGCTTACTTCTTGGAGATACGCAGGAAATTCCCGGTGAAGAAATATTTAATCTTGAATACAACATTTTTCTTCTATTCGGACTTGGTTTATGCTTATTCCTTTGCTTCTACATGCCAGATATTTCGTATTATTTCAAGCAGAAAAAATCAATCGAACCAATGAAATCCAACGTCATATCCTCCTTGATTATAATGTTTCTTGTTCTTATAATTGGGACTGTATTCTGGTTTTTTACGGGAAATTACAGTGTAATTGTATTGAGCACTGGTGGGTCCTTTATCATCCTGACTGCCTTTTTTATACAAATTAAATTGTCCAAAGGGTGAAGAATAAGAATCAGCAAATTAGGCGCTTTTTTAATTTTTTTTCCTCCAGGTCGTAATTTCGCTTTCTTTTCCGGATTATTGTGCTCCACTCAAGCGTAAAATAACTGTATTTTTATTTTTCGCCGACAGGCTCATCTCGCTCATCTCCCACGAACCGTTTGTACCACCCGAATTCCGCTTCGGGAGCACGGTGTCCTTTTCCCTCACTTCGTTCGCTCAAGAGGACTGTTTCAGGCGGATTTTCATGATTTTTGAGGTGGAGGCCGGGATTTTTGAAGAGGAGAAGAAGGCGAAGGGGCGGCTTTTTCTCGATTTGAGGAGTTCGTTCGGCGGACTATATTCTTGGACTTAATATTTACACCTGCATTACAACCACGGAAGACACGGAAAGCACGGAAGGATTGTACCCTTATTTCTTTTATTCCGTGTTTTCCGTGCTTTCAGTGGTTAGACTTTCAATTGAGATGGGTGAAGGAATTTGGGTCCTTGGCTATAAAATAACTTCTTTTTTATTTTTCGCCGGCGGGCTTCTCCCGCTCCTCCCCCACGAACCGTTTGTAACACCCGAGTTCCGCTTCGGGAGCACGGTGTCCTTTTCACTCACTTCGTTCGCTCAAGAGGACTGTTTCAGGCGGATTTCATGAATTATGAGGCGGAGGCCGGGATTTTTGAAGAGGGGGAGAAGGTGTAAGGGGGCGGCTTTTTATCGATTTGAGGAGTTTGTTCGGCGGACTAAAATAACTTCTTTTTTATTTTTATTAGGGGGGGGGGCTCCTTCCGCTCATCCCCCACGAACTTTTTGCAATCTGAAATTCCTCCTAACCCCTCTCATCCGAGTTTCATTTTCTAACAGATTTATGAGGCGGAGGCCGGGCTTTTTTCAGAGGAGGAGAAGGTGGAGGGGCGGCTTTATCTTGATTATAAGATCTTCCGGCCGCCCCGGGTTTAAGGATCAGTCAGAGAATTTCAGTTACCTCTTTTTATCCTCTTTGTTCGGAAACCACGGCCCTCAATGGTTGCCAGTTCCTGGCAGCAGCCCCCCGTTTGCTGCGCAGACGGCCTTTTCTGAAAAAATCATAAAAGTATCTATATAAAATCAGTGATTGCAAAAAATATTTAACTTCAAGGAATATTAATATGTGAATAGTACTACTAATTTTGTAGGATGTTTGTATTCTTGATATCGGTGTTAATATGAAAATCGTCACTTGGAATTGCAATATGGCTTTCAGAAAAAAATTTGCTGAAATCCTTTCATGTGATCCAGATTTGTTAATTGTTCCAGAATGTGAGCATCCCGATAAATTTGATTACAAATTTTATTTTGACTCTTTATGGGTAGGAAATAACAGAAACAAGGGTTTAGGAGTTTTCAGTTTTAATAACATCGAAATTACGCTACACGAATCTTATTGTGAAGCCTATAAATATATAATTCCAATCAAGGTAGCTAATTCAAAAGTCGCAAACATTATTGCGATATGGTCTCAGAATAATAAAGAAGACCCGCGAAGAAGATATATTGGAGATGTTTGGTAATCGTTGAATTATTACAAAGATATGCTTGAATCCCCAACAATTATTGCAGGAGATTTCAATTGGAATGTTATTTGGGATAAGAATCCTAGTTTTCCTCTGTATGGAACACTAACTGATGTAATTAATCTGCTAAAGCAAGTTGGAATACAAAGCGTTTACCATACCTCGACAAATGTAAAATTTGGCAATGAAAGAGAACCAACTTTGTTTTTTAGGAAAAACCGAAAGACTCCTTATCACATTGATTATATATTTGCTTCATCTGACTTACTAGATCATCGAAAGCAATTTTCAATTGGTAAATATGATGATTGGATTACTCTGAGTGATCATATGCCTGTAATGTTGGAATTTTAATAAATTCAGTCATCTTTATTGTCCGAGTTTGGTATTTATTCCATTTTTCTTGGACTGCGCCGCCCGCTTCGCGGGCGTGTGGTTGCCCTGTTTTCTAAGAACCATCCCGACTAAAACCCACCCCTGTCTCCCAAAACCCCTCCAAAAAAACCGGCACCTACCCTCTCAAAAAAATCAATTCGAAAAAACCCACCCCAAAAAACCAATCTCCTGCCCGGCTCCCCTCCGGAAAATAGCCCGCCGCCGGAAATTTTCATGCAATTTGTCACTCTGGCGGAACCTGGATGATTTTTCTCAGAAATTACAGGCCAGAGGGAAATGATCAGAATTTAGACATCTCTTTTTAAACCTTACATTACTATTTCATATCCATTTATAAATGATGGTAAAATGCCAACGAAAGCTATATAAATGAACTTACAAATATCTAACTTATATGGAAAAAAGTCAGCTTCGCCAGGTAATAATTGACCAGCAGGCCTCTTTCAGGAAAGGGGAGGAGCTTGTTTTCCGGGATGTTGAGCTTGAGAGATACCTCAGGGGGGATGAAATCGTTATCATCTCGGGGATCAGGCGGTGTGGGAAGAGTTCGCTTTTGAAGTTGATAGCCGGGCAGCTTGAGGGAGTTAAGTTTTATGTGGACTTCGATGATATCCGGCTTTCGGATTTTGAAGTTAAGAATTATCAGGATTTGCAGGACCTGGTGATTGAGCTTTATGGGAAGGAGATGGAGAAGAGTGAGACGGAGCGGATGTATTATTTTTTTGATGAGATACAGAACGTTCCGCTCTGGGAAAGGTGGCTGAACAACCTCTATAAAGAAGGCAAAAAGGTATTTGCCACGGGTTCGAATTCTCAGCTCCTCAGTTCGGAAATATCTACCTTCCTGACAGGGAGAAACAAAGTGCTCAAACTCTTTCCTTTTTCCTTCAGGGAATTCCTCCGCCTGAAGGGGACAGGAATTACAGAAGAAGAACTCAAATCCAACCTGCTTACCAGTTCTCAAAAAGCCGTCTTATTCAGGAATTTTCTGGAATACTTCGAAAATGGAGGTTTTCCGCTTGTCCTGAAGAGCGGAGATCTCGAACTCTCCAGGGGGTATTTTGAAGATATCCTCAACAAAGACATTCTGGTCCGTTACAATATAAAAGAAGTGAGAGCTCTCAAAGACATCATACTGTTTCTGCTTTCTAATGTGGGTAGAGTGTATTCCTATTCCACATTAAGAAGCATAAGCGGGATAAAGAGTTTAAGCACGATCAAAAACTACCTTGATTATTTCCAGAATGTGTTTTTGCTCTATCAGCTCCCAAGGTTTGACTACTCCCTCAAAAAGCAGAAGATTTCGCCTTCCAAGGTCTATGCTATAGACAATAGTTTTTTGAAGACAGTAGCTTTCAATTTCTCCGAGAATAAAGGACAGAGGCTGGAAAACCTGGTCTTTGTTGAATTGGCTAGAAGAGAGAAAGAAATGTACTACCATTCCGGGAAAAAAGAATGTGATTTTGTGCTAAGAGAAGGACTGAGGATTAGTGAGGCAATTCAGGTTTCAGTAGACCTTAGCACTCCGGAAACAAAGAAGAGGGAAATTGAAGGAATCACAGAGGCTATAACGGCTTATAAACTGGACAACGGGCTGATCCTGACGCTTGAAGAGGAAGACGTATTGGAAGTCGAAGGGAAAAAAATCTTGATAAAACCAGTGTGGAAATGGTTACTTGAGTGAAAAATACATTCAGTTTTTCTTGAAACATCTTGAATGAGAGTGGACTATCATAAGTGTACTAACTAAATAAGCTTCCAGCTCCGCAGGCATATAGCTGCCTCGTTTTTAAGTCGCATCACAACTCAAACCGGCCCTGAATTTAGAAAATCCTGCAAAATTACACCTTCCGGTACCTGACCAGTTCAAAAATCAATTCGAAAAAACGACCCCAATAAAAAATCAATCTTCTGCCCGGCTCCCCTCCGGAAAAATAGCCCACCGCCGGAAATCAATCTCCCGAACTTTCATCCCGGCGGCGGTTGGGTGAAGCTTTACTCTTCTTCACCCACAGTCCATAATTCAGTATTCTTCTTCGTTCTGGACTTTTTCTTCTTCCTCTTCGCTTACTTCTTCGCCTTCTTCCAATTCCTCTATTTCTTCGCCTTCTTCTTCCCCGCTTTCGACTTCAAGTTCCTCTTCGGCTTTTCCGGGGGTGAGGTCGGTGAGTTTTAGCTGGTCGGGGTCTTCGGGGTTTTCGGCGGTTTTTATTCTTGCCATTCCTACGACTTTGTCGCCGGATTTGAGGTTCATGATGCGGACGCCCTGGGTGTTCCTGCCCTGGACCGAGATGTCGGTGGCAGGGATGCGGATTACTATTCCTTCGGCGCTGGTGATCATGAGTTCGTCGTCGTCGGCGACGGATTTGACGTTGGCTACGTAGCCGTTCCTGATGGTCGTGTTGATGGTGATTACGCCTTTTCCTCCGCGGCGGTGGGCGGGGTACTGGAAGTATTCGGTACGTTTGCCGTAGCCGTTTTCTGTGAGAGTGAGGAGTTTTGTGCTCTCATCGACCAGGTCCATGCTAACCACTTCGTCATCGGGGCCGTCGAGGGTCATGCCGCGAACACCGCGGGCTGAACGGCCCATGGAACGGACGTCGGCTTCGGAGAAGCGGATGGCTTTGCCTTTCTTGGAAACCATTACGATTTCCCGCTTGCCGTCGGTCAGGAGGACTTTTACGAGTTCGTCGTCTTCCGCAAGGCCGACTGCGATAATCCCGCCTTTCCTGGGGTTTTTGAAGTCCGAGAGCGGGGTCTTCTTGATCGTGCCTGCCTGCGTTACCATCAGGAGGAAGCGGTCTTCCGAGAACTCCTTTACCGGGATCATGGCGTTTACCATCTCTCCGTCCCGGAGTTCCAGGAGGTTTACTATGGCTTTGCCTTTGGACTGGCGGCTGCTTTCGGGGATCTCGTAGACCTTGCGCCAGTGGACCCTGCCTCTGTTAGTGAAGAAGAGGATGTAGTTATGGGTTGAAGAGATGAAGAGGTTTTCAACGAAGTCCTCGTCCTTGGTCTCCATGCCGATTATGCCTCTACCTCCGCGGCGCTGGCTGGAGTAGGTTTCCAGGGGAAGCCTCTTAATATAGCCGCTGTCGGTGATCGTGACAACTACGTCTTCTTCAGGGATCAGGTCTTCGTCCGTGACCTCTTCGGCAAACTGCATGATCTTTGTTCTGCGTTTGTCCCCGTACTTTTCCCTTATCTGGGTAAGCTCGTCCCGGATGATCCCGTACTTGAGCTCGTCGCTTGCCAGGATCTCCCTGAGTTCGGCAATCAGCTTGATGAGACCTTCCAGCTCGTCGAGGATTTTCTGGGTCTCAAGGCCCGTCAGGCGCTGCAAGCGCATGTCCAGGATGGCTTTTGCCTGGATTTCGTCAAGTTCGAAGTTTTCGACCAGCCCGCTTTTTGCCTCCTCGGCATTTTCCGAGGCGCGGATAAGGGCCACAACTGCGTCAATGTTATCCAGGGCGATCCGGAGGCCTCTCAGGATGTGAGCCCGGTCTTCGCTTTTCCGGAGGTCGTACAGGGTCCTTTTCTGGATGATTTCCATCCTGTGGGCCAGGTAGATTTCCAGGAGCTCTTTCAGGTTAAGTTCCTTCGGTTTCCCGTCCACCAGTGCCAGGTTGATGATCCCGAAGGAGGTCTCCATCTGGGTGTGCTTGTAGAGCTGGTTCAGGAGAACGTGGGGGTTTGTGCCCCTGGAAAGCTCGATCACGACCCTGATCCCGTCCCTGTCCGACTCGTCCCTAAGATCGGAAATCCCGCTGAGGACCTTATCCCGGACAAGGTGGGCGATGTTCTCGATCATCCGGGCTTTGTTCACCTGGTAGGGAAGCTCGGTTACGATAATCTGTTCCCTATCCTTCTTCATTTCCTGGATCTCGGCAACCGCCCGGATCTTAATAGGCCCCCTGCCGGTCATGCATGCGGACCTGATCCCTGCCGTTCCCAGGATGGTTGCGGCTGTCGGGAAATCGGGACCTTTGATCACGGTCATGAGTTCCTGGATTGTCGTTTCGGGCTCGTCGATAAGCATGAGGGTCCCGTCGATGACCTCCGTGAGGTTATGGGGCGCCATGTTCGTCGCCATCCCGACGGCTATTCCCGTGGACCCGTTAATCAGGAGGCTTGGAAGCTTTGCGGGCAGGACTTCAGGCTCTTCCAGGGACCCGTCGTAGTTGGGCCTGAAAGGCACGGTCTCCTTGTCGATGTCTGCCAGCATCTCTTCCGTAATTTTGCCCATCCGGACTTCGGTGTACCGCATGGCGGCTGCCGAATCCCCATCAATGGACCCGAAGTTGCCCTGC
Source organism: Methanobacteriota archaeon (assembly GCA_016841265.1). Taxonomy (GTDB): domain Archaea; phylum Halobacteriota; class Methanosarcinia; order Methanosarcinales; family Methanosarcinaceae; genus MTP4. Next base: position 24,375 of record JAENZL010000014.1, read on the forward strand.
CCATCGATCATGGGATAGCGTAAAGAGAAGTCCTGGACCATACGCACGATACTGTCGTAGACGGCCGAGTCCCCGTGGGGGTGGTACTTACCAAGCACGTCTCCGACCACACGGGCGGACTTCTTGTAAGGCTTTTCATGAGTGATCCCGGACTCTTTCATGGAATAGAGGATCCTGCGGTGGACAGGTTTTAGCCCGTCCCGTGCATCGGGAAGCGCCCTTCCCACGATCACGCTCATGGCGTAGTTGATGTAGGACTTTTTCATCTCGTCGTCGATAAGGACCGGAACGATTCCCTGTCTGCCTTCGGGATCTTCGGGATCTTCGGGATCCCCAGGTTCTCCTTCCGACCCTCCTTCAGGTTCTTCAGGTTCCTCTTCCGGCTCTCCTTCAGGTTCCTCTTCCGGCTCTCCTTCAGGTTCTTCTTCCGGCTCTCCTTCAGGTTCCTCTTTCGGCTCGTCCGGGATCAGGGTTGCCTGGAAAGAGTTTTTCTTTTCGGCTTCGGTCCTGTTTTCTTCGTCGTATTCTGCCATTTTTTCCACCACCTTAAATGTCCAGGTCCACGACTTCTTTTGCGTGCGTTTCAATGAAGTTCCTGCGCGGTTCCACATCGTCTCCCATCAGGATCCGGAAGATCTCGTCGGCGTGGATGGCATCTTCCAGGGTAACCTGGAGCAAAATTCTGGTGTCCGGGTCCATGGTGGTTTCCCAGAGCTGGCCAGGGTTCATTTCCCCGAGACCCTTGTAGCGCTGGACGGCTGCTCCCTTTTCCCCGATCTCCGCAAGTTTTGCATTGAGTTCCCGGTCCGTGAACATGTAGTGTTCGGCCTTCCCTTTCTTTACCTTATAGAGGGGAGGTTGTGCGATATATACGTAGCCGGCATCGATCATAGGGCGCATGTAGCGGAAGAAAAAGGTCAGGAGAAGCGTCCGGATGTGCGCCCCGTCCACATCGGCATCAGTCATGATGATGATCTTGTGGTAGCGTGCGTTGTCAAGTTCAAAGTCCTCGCTGACACCCGTGCCAAGCGCGGTTATAAGGGCGACAATCTCGTTGTTTTTCAGGATCTTTGAAAGCCTCGACTTTTCAACGTTCAAAATCTTGCCGCGTAAAGGCAGGATAGCCTGGAAACTCCGGTCTCTGCCCTGTTTTGCCGAACCTCCTGCCGAATCTCCTTCTACAATATAGATTTCGCAGGCTTCGGGATTCTTATTCGAGCAGTCCGCAAGCTTGCCGGGCAGGGTGCTGATATCAAGAGCGTTTTTTCTCCGGGTGAGTTCCCTTGCCTTTTTCGCAGCTTCCCGGGCTTTCTGGGCAATCAGGGCTTTTTCGAGAATTATGGTTGCAACTTTAGGGTTTTCTTCAAAGTACTCGGAAAGCCCGTCGCTTACCATGGAGTCCACGATACCCTTTACTTCGCTGTTCCCGAGTTTGGTCTTTGTCTGCCCCTCGAACTGGGGTTCCATAAGCTTGACGCTGATGATAGCGGTCAGGCCTTCCCTGATGTCGTCGCCTGAGAGTTTTGCCTCGTCCTTTGCGAGCTTGTTTGTTTTTATGTAGTCGTTTGCGATGCGGGTAAGGGCACTCTTGAAGCCGATGATGTGGGTCCCACCTTCATGGGTGTTGATGTTGTTGGCAAAGGAGTACACGTTTTCGGCGTATGAGTTGGTGTACTGCATTGCGATTTCCACTACCATATCGTCCCTTTGCCGCTCAAAGTAGATCGGTTTTTCATGCAGGGGCTGCTTCTTCTTGTTCAGGTACTCCACGAATTCCACGATCCCGCCTTCGTAGTTCAAGGAATTCATCTGGCCTTCCGGACTTCTCAGGTCCTTCAGGCTTATGTTGATGCCCCTGTTCAGGAAAGCTAGTTCCCGGAGCCTGTTCAAGAGGATGTCGTACTGGTATTCCGTGGTTTCGAAAATTTTAGTGTCGGGTTTGAAGGTCGTCTTCGTCCCCGTAGTTTCCGAAGTGCCTGCTTCGCTTACCTGGCCTTCCGGGGCTCCCCGGGCGTAGCGCTGGACATAACTCTTATTATTTCTCCATACCTCCACTTCCAGCCATTCCGAAAGCCCGTTTACCACGGATACTCCTACTCCGTGCAGCCCCCCGGAAACCTTGTAGGTATTCTTGTCAAATTTCCCTCCCGCATGCAGTACTGTCATTACTACTTCCAGGGCGGATTTCTTGTATATGGGATGGGGGTCGATAGGGATTCCTCTCCCGTTGTCCAGCACAGTCACGCTTCCGTCGGGATTGAGAGTGACTTCGATACTGGTACAGAAGCCTGCAAGGGCTTCGTCAATGCTGTTGTCCACAACTTCGTAGACAAGGTGGTGGAGCCCGCGGCTGTCCGTGCTCCCGATATACATGCTGGGGCGTTTCCGGACAGCTTCCAGGCCTTCCAGGACCTGGATGTGCGAAGCGTCATAAACCTGTTTATCACTCATCTGGGTTTATTCTCCATAAAAATCTAATAAAAATAATTATCTTATGCGTTGAAACGTATTCTTATATTTTTCAAAATTCGCGGGAAAACTCTGCCCAAAATAAAATCTAAAAATCGTGCCAATTTTGTAAGCCTTCAATTTTTATTTTGTAACTTTTATATTCCATATTTATGTTTATTCCACGAACAAATTCAATATGCATTCATATATTTTAAGTCTTTAGCTTCCCCGGATTTCCAGCCCATTTTCTTAATGTTTACGTCCCTGAAAACGAGGATTTTTCGGGAATTCCCATTTAAATATTTTCCCTTTGTAAGCGTATTTTCCACGCATTAAAATACGGGATAAAATATTTCTGAAGATTTAATCTGAATACTTTGAACTGTGTGGGCACAGAGCAGCAGTCAGGGCGCTCCAGTACTGCGGGCAAACACCAGGGCACATTATGGAATGGCCTCCACAGGTCACTTTAGGACACACTTTTCATAACTCTTAGCCATAACTCTGGGATACCACTGAGGCACAACTGAGGTACAACTGAGGCACAACTGAGGCACAACTGAGCCATAAATGAGCCATAACTCTTAGCCATAATTCTGGGATACAACTGATACACAACTCTGAGTCACACTCCAGGGCACATTTCATGACTCTCATGTACCCCACTGAAACATCCGGAATACACCCAAACATCCTGATTCACATTCGGAAATTCAGCCCGTAGCTCATTCCCGGATTGGGGAATTCCGATTTCCGGGGCATGCTTCTTGAGGCATACTGTATGTATATCAGGCATGTCCGGGAAAGTCATCCCCCTGTTCAGACCATTCCCATCTCATTGAGCCGGTTCGGGAGATAGGTCTCGGTCACAAAGTCCAGGCCCTTTCCGGCAAAGGCTTGTTGTTCGGCCTTCTTTCCTATCTTGAGCTGGAGTTCTATCTGCTCTTTCCAGTACTCGGACTCGAAGCGGGGGTCGGATAGTTCGCTCCGAAGCGCGTTTATGTCCTGTTCGGTAAGCTTGTCCGTGGAAAGTTCGTATTCCACGATGTCCGAGGGCTGGACTCCCAGGAATTTAGCCTTCGGGGTTGCCATGTATTCTGATAGATGAGCACTTTTGATTGCCCCGTAGGCAACGGAGGCGTAAATCCTGTAAGACCAGGGGTCACCGTCAGTAAAGACCGTTACCGGGATACCGAGTTCCTCGTTCATGCGCTTGATGATCCGGCGGGTGGACCGGGCAGGCTGGCCTTTGAGGTGCACGAGGATGGCGTTGTAGGCCTCGTCAAAGCCGTTTTCCATCAGCCTGGCGTACATACCACCGGTTTCGACGGCCATTATCATGCTGGCGTCGTGGTTCTTGAACTCGATGTTTTCCACGTTGAAGGGGATCTGGTAGCCTCCTTCCCCCACGTCCTTCTGGCAGTGGATGGTCCGCTCTCCACGTTTTGTCTGCTCCGTGATCTCGATAGGGCCGAACATGGTAGCTCCGTCTTCTTCCGGACGCATGTGGAAAAATTCCCTATGGAGACTTGTCAGGAGTTCCAGGTCTTCGATCAGACGGTCGCTTTCTGCCTGTTCCTTGAACTTGGCGGCGTCCCAGCCTTCAGAGATATAGTACAGTTCTCGAAGGGTTGAGCCGCGGTTCTGGGCAAGGTGTTCGTTTATTATGAAGTCCGTGGCATAGGTGGTCTTCAGGAGCTGGAATGCCCCTTTCACGGTCTTTGCACTCCTTTCGCTTTCCCGGTCTCCGTAGACCCAGACATCGCTCTGGTCGCAGTACTCGATGTTCGCCTTTGTCCGGCTCGGGAGGCTGACACTCGGGACAGTCTCGTTTTCAAACTGGGCGTAAATCCTTTCCGCAATTTCCAGCAGCTTTGTCCTGGCGAGGGCGTCGCTGGCAGCTCTTTTGTTTTCCCTGCTCTGTTCTTTTTTGCTCATCTCAGACCCCCTTCACGGCTTTTGCCCCGGTTACCAGTTCTTCTTCGATTCCTTCCACAATCAGGGGGGAGAGTTTTCCGAGTTCTTCATCGGTTATGGAGTCCATCCGGTAGGTAAGGGCTCTGGAAGACCCGGCTGCCGCTGACAGGTCCCAGATATAATCGTAATCGTTGCCCATGGTGACCACTTTCGGTTCGGGTTTTGCCCCGCTGATTTTGCAGGGGAGCATGTCATGGACCTTTAGGGAATGCGCTGACCCCCCGAAGTTCTTCACCTTTATTGCAACCTCGGCTGTACCGTCCCCGTTTTTCTTCACGTCCCGGCTTACGAGTACGTTTCCCATGATCTTTGCGACTACGGGGTTGATGTCCGGGATTTCCCTTTCCAGGATGCTTGCAACCTTTACGGCCATTTTCGGGAGTACCCTGGTAATGATAATTTCCTTTTCCCGGCGTTTCTTGAGGTTGCTCTGCTTGCTAAGGTAGTGTTTCAGTTTTCGTGCAACCTCTTTTATGGCAAGTTCGACTTCGTCCCTGATTACCGGGATCTCGGCAATCGCGTCCTTTGACTCCGAGGTGAAGGGCACGTTCGTGGAAGCCACATGGATCAGGAGGAGCATGGGTCCCGAAGGAATCCCGCCCCCCGGCTGGTTCAGCCCGTACTGCTTCCACTTTATGTTTTCCACGGCATGGGTGGTCACGCAACCGCCCTGCTGGTAAAGCAGGGGAACCCGGTTTGCAAAACGCATTATTCCTGCCTTTTCGTCCTTTAACAGTTTCCCTCCGTAAGCAAGCCCCACTTCAACAACAAAGGGACTTCCCGAATACACAGCCGGCTTTCGAGTGGTCGTTGCGATAAAGTCCACGTTGACTTCTTTTTCAAGTCCCCTGTAGATCAGGTCCTCTCCTATGGGAGAGAGGCAGTCGGTAGGAGGAGCCATGATCTTTACTTTGTGGAAAGCCTCTATGAGCTTTCTTGCCTCGTGACGGGTGAGGGCATGAGGGTCAAGTTCGGTGTCCAGGCCTGCCGCCTTGCAGATTTCCTCGGCGGTAAGGAGCCCGATCTTGGAAAAGGAGTAACGGAGAAAAGGTGCGAGTTTTTGCCGCTCGGTGTAGTGGAGCATCTTCATAAGGGTTCCAAGCTCGATGCCTTCGGGGTGGGGCAGGATCTCTTCTGCCGGCTCAGGCATTTTGTCCGTGGCTCTCTCGAAGACCTCTTCATTCCCGTCCGGTTCGATAAGGGTTATCCGGGCATGGGGGTTTACAATGGCTGTTGCCTTCAGGTACTCATAGATGGACTGCCGTCTTCCCTTTACATAAGACGCTTTCATTTCCAGCTCAATCTGAGTCCCATGGGGGCGGAACCAGTCCATAACCTCATCTTTCAGGATATCGGGCTCGTTCGTGCCGGTATTGATCATGAGTTCGTAGTAATGGGCAGGGGCGTCTGATTTGATCTTCGAGAGGATCTTCGTGTGCCTGCCCGCGGTCATCTGGGAATAGAGTACTGCTGCGGAAATCCCTATACCCTGCTGCCCCCTGCTCTGCTTCAGAGCATGGAACCTGGAGCCGTAGAGAAGTTTTGCAAAGACCTTCGGGATCTGTTCCTTGACAATCCCGGGCCCGTTGTCTTCGATGATGACAGTCACGTAGTCCTGCCCTATCCTTTCAATCTGGATAAGGAGGTCCGGGAGAATTCCTGCTTCCTCACAGGCGTCCAGGGAGTTGTCCACGGCTTCCTTCACCGTTGTGATAAGGCTTCGCGGGGCAGAGTCAAAGCCCAGGATGTGCCTGTTCTTCTCAAAAAATTCTGCGACACTTATCGATTTTTGTTTTTTGGCTAGTTCTTCTGCAATGGGGGTTTCCATAGATTTTTTCCCTCTGGGCTGAAAAATCAATCTGATGTTTAATTAATTCAAGTACCCTAATTATTCCACCAATCTCAAGTGATCAAACATATGTTAAATCCATCATGTGTTAAATCAATCTGGTTTTTTGATCAAATAGATTTAGCTGAATAAAATTTAGCTGAATAAGATTTAGTTGAATAAGATTTAGCTGAATAAGATTTAGCTGAATAAGATTTAGCTGAATAAGATTTAGCTGAATAAGATTTAGCTGA
>JAENZL010000014.1:30894-50863 GCA_016841265.1 Methanobacteriota archaeon
ATTTAGCTGAATAAGATTTAGCTGAATAAGATTTAGCTGAATAAGATTTAGCTGATAACGTATGATCTCTTCTTAAATATCCCGACGCATGGTCTTTCATCATAAATATTCAAGGTAATAAAAATAAGTGCATGGTAAAAAAGGTATTGGGTTTTTGTTTCCGGTATTTCCGGATCTCCGGATCTGATGTCCTGATGACAAGTCCGAGATTTTTCAGAGTTCAGCTCCGACAATTGTCTGGGTTGCGGTTACAGTATCGCTTTCCCGGATCTTGTCCACTACGGTATTCAGGGTTGTCAGGTCCCTGACCTCTATGATAATGACGAAGTCATATTCTCCGAATACGTGGTAGACGTCTTTGATCCCTTCTATGCGCCTCAGTTCTTCATATGCCACCTTTTCGTGTCCTGGCAGCACATTTGTCATTGTAACTCCTATTACCATAGTATCAATACGTAGGTAACGGCTACAAGTTATTTATTTTTTGTTAAGGATTTTTGAAGGTGACCTGCCCCCCGTCTGAAGGTTTTTGACTCCGGCCTCCGGCCTCCGGGGAATCCCCGATTAATTTGATTCCCTGATTCCGCGATTTTTTTCAGGTCTCTGATTAGTTCGGGTTCCCGATTTACTGGTTATTTCGAATCACCGATTGCTTAAATAGTATCAATGAATTAATACAGGCACATGGCCCACGAGTCGCACAGGGAGGAGGACACCTTTGAGTCTCAGTTCATAGAAAAATACCTGAGCGAGTACGCCAGTGTTTCCTCTATCGTGCGTGAGGCGTTGCCTTTTGAACTTGTTGCTACTGTAGGGGGCGTTATTGCAGGGGTCATTTTTTCCGGTATGACTGATGAACTCGAGATGATCCCGGGTTTGATTGTGATCTACCCCGGGGTTCTGGGGCTTCGTGGAAACATCTCTTCTACTCTTGGTTCCCGGCTTGGAAGTGCGATCCATATGGGGCTGATTACTGATATTGACAGGAACAACCCCGAACTTACCAACAACATAAACGGCTCCCTGCTTCTGGGTTTTTTCATGGCGGTCCTGCTCGGGCTGCTCGGGCACCTTTTTACCCTTGCCCTGGGTTTTGAAAGCGCCGGGGCGTTCAAACTAATCCTTATTTCCGTTATTGCCGCGCTTACTTCGGGAATTATCCTTTCCGTAGTTGCGGTCCTGCTTGCTATCGGGATGTTCAGGTTCGGCTTTGACCCCGATAACGTGGTTACGCCTTCTATCGCCACCATCGGGGATATCGTTTCCATGTTTATGCTCTTTGTTGCGGCAAAACTGGTGGTGATGCTGTGAAAAAAAAGGCAAGGGGTGCTACCAGTTACTATACGGTGGAGGGTATTGTACGAAGAGGGCTTCCGGTCCTCTCTTTTACCTGTGTGATCGGGATCATCGTGGGACAGATCCTTAACTCGAAAGAGAGCAGCCTTCTCTCAATGCCTGCGATCCTGATCCTTATTCCCGCCCTTATCAAAATCGGAGGGGATACCGGAAGCATGCTGGGCGCCCGGCTCTCTTCTGCCTTCCATATGGGGCTTGGGACCCATATCCGCAGGAACCCCGTGGTTTACAACAGCCTCATAGCTGTGGCCATAGTAGGCCTGGTGTCTTCATTTTCGGTCAGCGTGCTTGTCTGGCTGGCCAGCAATTTTATGGGATTCGGGATGCCGTACCTGACCCTTCTGGAAATTAGCCTGATTGCTGTATCCATCGAGCTGGTTGTGGTATACTCTGCGACTATCGGCATAGCCTTTGCTTCCCACCGTTTCGGGATCGACCCTGACGATACCGTGATCCCGCTGATAGCGACACTTGGGGACCTTGTAGGGGTTACCGGGATTTTCGTAGCCCTTAAAATACTAAACCTGGTGTGACCCTCATGAACAGCTTTATATGTAAATCCGGGAATCAGCTGCTACCCATTTTATAAATTACTTTTATTTTATATTATTTTATCTCTAAAATATTAATTTGTTTGAAAATTAATAATTACTATGAGGTAAATACAGTACATACCAATAATTGTGTAGAGTTGATACAGAGACCATGTTCCCGAAAGAATTCAGGCACACTCCTAGGAATATCTTAGATTTGTTGACTGAGATGAAGGATACTTCCGAACTCATGGTGGATCTTGCATACTCTGCAATGATCTACGATGATGAAGACATTGCAGAAGAGGTGCTCCATCTAGAAGATAAAATGGACACTCTTGATTACCAGATGAAGATGGCTGCAATGCTGAGCACGCGACGGGTTGACGAAGCCGAAGAACTCCTCGGAGTTTTAAAGGTTGCCGCCTCCTCGGAAAACATTTCAAATGCCGCAGGCGATATTGCCAAGATCGTCCTCATGAACATGGGCATCCCCATGGAATTGAAGGTCGCCCTGCGCGAAGCCGAAGAGACCGTTGTGCGGGCAACCGTGACCGAGGAATCCCCCATGGCCGGACGGACTCTGGGGGATCTTGAGCTGGACATTGAAACCGGGATGTGGGTGATCGCAATCCGGAGAAGTGAAGATTGGATTTATGACCCTGACAAGGAAACCCGTATCCGCCAGGACGACGTGCTAATCGCAAGGGGGCATGATGAAGGAGTTCCTCTTTTCTTCGAGATGGCAACGACCCAGAAATTTGTCCCGAAGGAGATCGAGCATAACATCGTTCTGAAAGACCTCGAGCATGCCGTAGACATCATTGTGGATATGAAAAACATGTCCGAACTTTCGGTAGGGCTCGCATACTCTGCTATACTCTTTGACAACGAAGACATAGCATACGAGGTCAATGCCCTTGAATCGGAAATGGACTCCATGAAGTACGAACTCCAGCACTGGGTCCTTGAGACTGCAAAACACGTTGGAGATGTAAACCAGCTCCGGGGAATCCTGCACCTGGCAAGTGCCTCCGAGGCGATTTCCGATGCAGCCTACGGGATTGCTGACACAGTGCTCAGGGACATTGAACTTCATCCGGTCATAACCCTTGCCGTACGGAACTCCGAAGAGGTTATCACCCGGCTAAAAGTGGAAAAATGTTCCCCCATTGTGGGCAAGACCTTCTCCGAACTGAATCTCGAAACCGAAACCGGACTGCATGTGATGGCAATCAAGCGGGAAGAACGCTGGGTCTATGCCCCGAAGGGCAATACCGTGATACAGGCCAGAGACCAGCTGATCGCCCGCGGCTCGCGGATCGGAGAAGGGGCACTTATCGATATGTGTGAATGTAAGTTACGCCAGTAAGCTGCTCCTGTAAGCTTTGCTCCAATATTTTTAAATTAAATCCCTGGGACCGGGAATTCAGAACCCGGAAACCCCGGGTCGGATAGCTCTGGCTTTTCGGACTTTGATTTTTATGTTTCTTTTTATGTTTCTTTTTATGTTTCTTTTTTTGCCCTGATTTGTCCTGATTTTTATATCTTTGAGGGGCCAATTAGTCTATGGGAGTGATTATGGTGTTTGTTGGAGTTTCAAGACATGCAGATATCCTAAAATCCGTAAAAGTTGCCGTGGAACTGGCAGGAGGGCTCGGGGTCCGGAAGGGTTCCACGGTGCTTATCCGGCCCAATGCCAATACAGGAGACCTGCCCCCAGGGTCCACAAATCCGGAAGTCCTGAGGGGGGCTATCCGGGAGGTTCGGAAATACAAACCCGACAAAATCATCGTCGCGGAAAAATCCATGACCTCTCTGGACACGGAAAAGGTAATGAAGAAGCTGGGGCTCTGGCAGGTTGCGGAGTCCGAAGAAGTGGACGAGGTCCTTACTTTTGACCATATGAAACGCTGGCATATGAAACCGGACGGGGCTTCTTCCTGGCCTCTGGGATTTCACGTGCCCAATGCTGGCTTCGGTTGATTATATTGTCGCCCTTCCCGTGGTCAAGACCCACTGGACGGCAACCTTCACCATGGGGCTGAAGTCCCAGATTAGCATAACCGCCGACCAGGACAGGATGCGGCTTCCCCACGGGAAGCACAGGAACCTTCTTTTTGGAAAAATGATCGCAGAGGCAAATCTTGTTTTCAAACCCGATTTCTACATTTCCGATGCCACGAAATGTTTCGTCACCGAGGGCCCTAACATCGGGACCCTGAAGGAACCTGACCTCATCATCGCAAGTCCCGACGTGATAGCCAATGACGTGGTGGGTCTGGCCCTCCTCAAGACGCTCGGCACCATTCCGGAAATCCAGGACGGTTCGGTATGGGCCCAGCCGCAGATCAAAAGGGCTGTAGAACTGGGACTCGGGGTCCGGAACAGGGATGAAATAGTAATTAAAAGTTCCGGGGTCGGAGAAATCGAAGCTATTATAGCCAATACCTTTTGATTCTTTCCCGGTATCGACAGGGAAAATATCGATAGGGAAAAAAGAAGACCTGTAAGGGACTGTATATATATCCAGGGTGATGCCGAGAGGTTTTTCCGGCTGATTCTTTGGCATCATCGTCCGCTACATTCTTCTTTTTTAGATTTCTGATACTTTCCCCCTTTCTAAGGCTACTATTTTTATTTTCCTTCTTTTATCATAACTGTGTGAACTTGATCATACATCACCAAAATTTATTTATTTTCAACTGCCCCATAGATTATTGGGTATTTTCTATGAAATGTGAAATTTGTGAAGCAGAAAGTGACGCAAGATACTGCGATAAATGCGGCGAAATCATGAATGAAGTCGTCAGGCAGGTTGGGGAAGCCCGCTGGGCTGCAATGGATGATTGTGCTTACATCTATCCGCTGGTCCGGCGCGTGGGCAAAGGCGAACTGACCGTCCACGATATTATCCAGTCTCTTGATGTCGAAGACTGATTTTTGTAATCCGAAAATTACAGAAATCCGTTTTCGCACTTTGGGAAGCTGCCTCGATAAGAGGCCGTTTCACTGATATTCCATTATCTCCTGCCTTGCCGTGCTGGCTTTAATTACCGCAGGTTTTGGAATTACTGCTTTGAGGACCTTGAACTCAAGAACCTTTCACCGGAGTCCCGGTGCAACAACCTGGTTCAGGCCCTTAATGTCTAAAAATTAACTTAAATTTAGTGCCTGAAATTGGTGCCTGAAAAACCTTTAACTTGCAAACATCCCTAAAATTAATATCTCTTCAGCCTTAATATTAAAGTGTTGAAGTAAAGCAGTAAAGTTACCAGAGTAATAATTAGAGTTTTGGATTCAGAGTTTTGGATTCAGAGTTTTGGATTCAGAGTTTTGGATTCAGAGTTTCGAATTTAGAGTTTCGGATTCAGAGTTTCGGATTCAGAGTTTCGGATTCAGAGTTTCGAATTTAGAGTTTCGGATTCAGAGTTTCGGATTCAGAGTTTCGGATTCAGAGTTTCAAAACAATTTTTGTATTAATTACAGAGTGTACAGGGGAATTCCGGAAAGTGGGATTTCGGCATAAATTTTCGAACCAGTTCAGGAATCGGTGCAGTATATGGATAGAAAGGCCGAAACAATCTTTTTGGTTTTCCTGCTGACGGCATTGCTTGTGCTGTCGGGATGTACGGAAAAGGAAGGGACAGGTGAGCAAGATGAAAACCGGGAATTTCAGGATTCCGAAGGGGATGAGAATGTGAGCATCCGGGACATAAGGGTTTTTAGTGAGGCATTCGAACCGAAAGGCATGATCCCCAAAAAGTATACCTGCAACGGGGATAACGTAAATCCCTCGCTCAGGTTCGAGGGGATACCCGAAGAGGCGAAAAGCCTTGTGCTTATCATGGACGATCCGGATACTCCAATGGGCACCTTTACACACTGGGTAATCTGGGATATCGAACCTGTTGCGGGAATTGAAGAAGACAGCATCCCCGGAGTTGAGGGGATGAATGATTTCAGGAAAATAGGGTATGGAGGTCCCTGCCCGCCTTCCGGTACCCACAGGTATTTTTTCAGGGTCTATGCCCTTGACAAAAAGCTGGAAATAAAAGCCGGAGCCGGAAGGAAAGATGTAGAGAACGCAATGATTGGGCATATCCTTGCGGAAGGGGAACTGGTCGGAAAATACGGAAAGACCTGATTTTCCCAAAAAATCCGATGAGGGGGGAGTAAACTGTCTGAAAAAGAAACTACTGAACATAGTCCTGACTATTTTGAAAACCCGGAAGATCCCTTGCAAAAAGCCACTTTTGCCGCAGGCTGTTTCTGGGGTGTTGAGGCGGCTTTCCGGCAGGTCAAAGGAGTGGCCGCAACGGCTGTCGGGTACACCGGTGGGCACACTGAAAATCCTTCTTATGAGGACGTCTGCACCGACAGGACCGGACATGCGGAAGCTGTGCGCATAATCTTTGACCCTGCGGTTGTTTCCTATGAGACGCTACTGGATATCTTCTGGAAAATCCATGACCCTACAACGGAAAACCGACAGGGGCCGGATGTCGGGTCCCAGTACCGCTCAGCTATCTTTTACCATGACGAGGATCAAAAAGCCGCAGCTTTCGCCTCGAAAGAACGGCTGGAAAAGTCAGGGGAATTCAAAAAACCTATCGTAACCGAGGTCGTCCAGGCTTCCGTTTTCTACCTTGCCGAGGATTATCACCAACAGTACTTTGAAAAGAAAGGGTTCCTGGGGCAGATTATCCACAGCCTGAAAAAGTGAGCTGTATTGGCATTTGGATAAGCTCATAGTTTGACAAGCATATTAAAGGGCTGATTAGCCGTGAGCCTGCGGATTTTAGGAAAAATCCATCTAAAAAACCATATAACAAATCCATGTAAAAAATCTATGTAAAAAATCCATGTAAAAACCATATAAAAAGATTAATTTAGATGGATTCCTAAAGTAGTTCCGAATGGAAAATGCGGTCTCAATACGGAATTTATCAAAAACCTTCGGGAAAACTCCTGTCCTGAAAAACCTGGATATCGACCTGAAAAAAGGTGAATTTACGGTTATTTTCGGCCCCAATGGAGCCGGTAAGACCACTCTTTTAAAACTGATCGCAACTCTTATCGAGCCTGGTGAAGGTTCGCTTATAATAAACGGGCTTGACTCGGCCGAAGAACCGGAAAAAGTCCGGAAAGAGATCGGGATGCTTTCCCACGAATCCTATTTATACGGTGACCTGACCGCGGAAGAAAACCTCTTCTTTTTCGGGAATATGTACGGGCTAGGGAAGCAGCAACTCGAAACAAGGACCGCATATCTCTTAAAAGAGGTGGGGCTTGAAACAAAGGCTGAAGAGCGGGTTAGCACCTTTTCAAGGGGCATGAAACAGCGCCTTTCCATTGCAAGAGCTTTGATCAACGAACCTTCCCTCCTCATTCTGGATGAGCCGTACACAGGTCTTGACCCAAAAGCCTCATCAGTCTTCGAGCATATCCTGAAAAGTCCCGCTTTTGAAGCAAGCAGCAAAATAATGGTGTCCCATGACCTTGAAAGAGGTTTTGCCCTCTGTGACAGGATACTTGTGCTTAAAGCCGGCAGAATTGTTTATGACGGGCTTAAAGGAGATTTCTCAGGGTTTTCGGAGTTTAAGGAGGCGTGTGCCCCCCTGCTGGCCTGACCAGTTATTTCTGACCAATTTAATTGAATAAAGTTGGATAAAACAGAAGCTAAAACAGGATTAAACAGAAGCTAAAACAGGATTAAACAGAAGCTAAAACAGGATTAAACAGAAGCTAAAACAGGATAAAACAGAAGATAATACAGGAGATTCAAAAATATGATCCGGAGCCTTTACATTGCCGCAAAAGACCTGAAAGCCGAGTTCCGGACCAAGCAAATGTTCAACTCAATGCTTATTTTTTCCCTGATCGTGCTTGTGGTATTCAGCATTTCCTTCGGGGATTTCCTGGGGGACAGCTCTAAGGTGGAAAAGCTTGCTCCGGGCGTGCTCTGGGTCGCGTTCACCTTTGCGGGCATGTTGGGACTTTCCCGGACCTTTGTGATGGAAAGTGAAAACGGCTGCCTTGAAGCTCTCAAACTCTGCCCTGTTGACAGGAGCGCAATCTATACCGGGAAGGTCTTTTCGAACCTGATAATCGTTTTCCTGATGGAAATAGTAACCCTTCCTTTCTTTGTCGTGCTCTTCAATTACAGCCTGGACTCCGGCACCCTGCTGTTGCTCGGGCTGGTCCTCCTGCTCGGGACCCTGGGCTTTATCGTTGTCGGTACCCTTCTTTCTGCCCTGACCCTCAGCACCCGCACCCGGGAACTTCTCCTGCCTGTCCTGCTCCTACCTGTGCTCCTGCCCGTGCTCATCCCCGGGGTGGAGGCAACAGCGGGAGTTCTTGCAGGAAATGGTCTTTCCGGCATATCTTCCGAACTCAGGCTGCTTGCGGTCTATGACCTCATTTTCTTTGCGGTTTCCCACCTGGTTTTCGAGTACGCGATTTCGGACTGAAAGGCTTGTTTGGAGTAAGGTGGAAATTCGAGCCTTAACAGGTTAAAAACGAATCAATAATAAATAATGTGAAATGGTTATAGTAGCAGGTTGACCTTTAAAATATAACTATTTATTTATGTTCCACTGGTTAATTATATTTTTATATTAATTCATTCATTCTTCAAATTAATTATCCCAATTACCAGACCACGTGAAATACAATGGCAGCAAATTCCAGAAAAACCGGGGTGCTGGCGGCTTTGGCTGCCGGTGTAATGCTTCTTGCAGTCTACATGATCTTCTTTTACCTGCCCCCCATAAGGGGTGAAGGGGGAGAGGTCCTGAGTGGCAGTTTCAGGATCTTTTTCTTCCACATGCCAATAGCCATCACTTCCTACCTGGCTTTTGTTGTTGTGTTTGTTTCAAGTGTGTTCTATCTCCGGGAAAAAGCCCTCAAGTGGGACATCTATGCCCGCTCGGCTGCCGAGATAGGAGCCCTTTTCTCTTTCCTTGTCCTGGTCACAGGCTCTATCTGGGCAAAGGACGCCTGGGGCTGGTACTGGATCTGGGACCTCAGGCTGACGACTTCCCTGGTCCTTTTCCTGGTCTACCTCGCCTACCTCATGCTCCGGAAGTCCCTGGAAGAGCCCGAAAAAAGAGCGCGTCTAGCTGCCGTTTTCGGGATAATGGGTTTTTTATCCGTGCCCCTTAGCTTCCTTTCGATCCGGCTCTGGCGCTCGGCTCACCCCCTTATGTTCGGGGGAAACACCGGAGGAAGCGGGGGAAGCGGGCTTGAAGGAACTGCCCTGCAACTGACCCTGGCCGTGAATTTCATCGCTTACATCCTGCTCTTTGCAGCCCTCTTTGCGGTAAAAGTGGAGAACGAGAGGATGCAGGAAGCTGTTGATGAAAAAAGGTACGGGGAATTTGAAGAGGGGCTTTAAGAAAAGCAAATTTCCCCTTTTTAAACTCCTTTTTTATACATTTTTAGTTTTTAAATCTTTTTTTCCCCTGTTTTCTCCTGTTTTTCCCCGTTTTTCCTGATTTTCACGTTGTTTTTACTCGATGTCCCCCGTGAACAGATAGTCATTAACCGCCTGTCTTGCATGGCAGTTGTAACAGCTCAGCACCTTGCCTTCTGCTATTATTTCGCCTTCTGCGTCATACTCCAGCCAGAACCAGTCGTTATGTTCCGGATCAAAGCCTTCGACCTTATGCATCACCACAACTGCTATCAGTTCGCCCTCGGAGTTATAGCCTTCTTTTAAAACTGTGCTGTTCTCAGGCATAACGCCGGGCTTTTCCTCTATCGCTGAAAGAGCACTGTCCGAGACATATATGGTAATCTGGTCTCCGTGCGGACCTTTCCCGGGGTCAAGCTCTCCGGTGCCAGGCCAGAGTTCCCAGTTTTTGTAGTTGTTTTCTTCCATCACATAAGCCTGGATCTCTTCTCCTGTGGCTCCGGGTCCGGCTTCGGTTTCCGGCGTTTCAGTAGGTGTTTCGGTTTCGGCTTCTGAAACCGGTTCCTGTTCTGTTTCGGTCGGTGTTTCTGTTTCAGCTGGTTCTTCAGTTTCTGTTGGTGTTTCGGTTTCCGATTCCGGGGATGTGCATCCGAAGCACAGGGATGCACACAGGATTAAAAGCATTGTGTACACGAAATATTTTGTTCCAGGAATATACCTTACCCCCTTGTTGTTTTCCTGTTGTTTGCTATCCAATCAATATTAGGGTTCAATTACTATTATCCCTGTCTATGAAATAAATTCAGGCTGAATTTCCCCTTCTTTTTTGGAAATTACTATTTTTACCCTCTGAATTTCAGGAAAATTATATACCCTGCCCTTTCCTATTCTTCTGCATGATTTTTGATCCGATCACAGTCTGTAATATGAAACTTCAGAACCGTTTTGTCAGGTCTGCGACCCAGGAGTTCATGGCCGAAGAGGATGGGACACCAACTGAAAGGCTAGGGGATCTCTACGAGGAGCTTGCAAGAAACGAAGTGGGGCTGATTGTTACCGGTTATTCGTATGTGCTTCCGGGAGGGGAGAGCGACCCCCTCCAGCAGGGCATTTACGACGACCGTTTTATCGAACCTTACAGGAAGATTACCGAGCGCGTGCACCGCTATAAAAGCAAGATTGTGCTTCAGATCGTTCATGGGGGGAGGCAGGCTACCGTTTCTCGGGATTACCCTGTGCCGATTGCTCCTTCCCCGGTCAAGAACGGGCATTCTTCGGTGCTGCCAAGGGAGATGACCGAAGCGGAAATCCTGGAGATGATCGAAGCTTTCACCCGGGCTGCGGTCAGGGCAAAAAAGGCGGGCTTTGACGGCGTACAGCTCCACTGTGCCCACGGCTTTCTGCTCAGCAACTTCATCTCTCCCTACACGAACAGGCGGGAAGACCGCTGGGGAGCTTCCACGGAAAACCGGACGCGGATTATC
Source organism: Methanobacteriota archaeon (assembly GCA_016841265.1). Lineage (GTDB taxonomy): Archaea > Halobacteriota > Methanosarcinia > Methanosarcinales > Methanosarcinaceae > MTP4. The sequence continues at coordinate 41,685 of JAENZL010000014.1, forward strand.
ACGGAAATTGTAAAAAGGATAAAGGAAGAAGTTGGGGAGGATTTTCCCATCCTTGTGAAGCTGAATGCTACGGACGGGTTTCGTTCAGGTTCATCAAAGTCGGGTATGGGGCTCAATGCTCCGGAGTCCGTGGGGGTCGCAAAGCTCCTTGAAAAGGCTGGGGTCTGTGCAATCGAAGTCAGCGGTGGGATCGGTGAAGCTGGCGGGGTGACCATCCGGACTGCGATCAATTCCCCTGCCAAAGAGGCGTATTTCAAGAATTATTCTAAAATGATAAAAGAAGCTGTGGACATCCCCGTAATCCTGGTAGGGGGCATCCGGTCCCTTTCGGTTATGCAGAACCTGGTCAAAGACGGGTGTGCTGACCTCATATCCATGAGCCGGACTTTTATCAGCGAACCCGACCTTATCCCGAAGTTCAGGTCCGGGAAAGTGGAAAAGGCTCGCTGCGTGTCCTGCAACCTTTGTTTTGACCCTGAGGGGATCAGGTGCAATTTCGAGTTTGATTGATTGATTGATTGTTTGATTGATTGTTCGATTGATTGTTTGATTGATTGTTTGATTGATTGTTTGATTGATTGTTTGATTTATACGGTCGGGTGGGGTAGTCCACTAGCAATAGAGTTATATTTTTGGATTGTGTAACCTTTTCAGATATTTTTATGAGCACAATAAAACGGCTTGCCAAAAACAGTGGGTATTTGTTCTTTAGCGGTATAGCGACGAAAATACTTGGTTTCGTTGCTTTGCTCTACATTGCCCGTTATCTGGGGCCGGAAGACTTCGGGAAATTTTCTTTTGCCTTTGCTTTCATCTACTTTTTCAGTTTTATCCCGGACCTGGGGATTCATAAAATCCTCGTCAGGGAAGCTGCAAGGGAACCCCGGGAGGCGGGGAAACTTATTGGCAACGGGACAATTCTCAAGGTCTCTCTTTCGCTGGCTGCGCTGGCTTTAGCTTTTTTTGCCATAGCTGTCCTGGATTTTCCCCCTTCCACTAAAAATGTGTTGTATATAGCTTCTTTCGGGCTGCTTTTGAGCGGAGCCAGTTGCTACGGGGTTATATACGAGACAAAATTGAGGATGGAATACTCCTTATTTTTCAACCTTGTTAGTAAACTCTTCTTCCTTGCACTCGTCCTTCTGGCCATTTCAAGGAATTTAACGCTGCCTTTTTTTGTTTTTGCTTCGGTTTCAGCCACTTTTGTGCATAATTTCCTGATGGTCGTCTTTTCAAAGAAACTCGTAAACGTATCTTTCAATGTAGATCCGGATTTAATGAAAAAAATAATACGAGAGGCAATTCCGGTTGCAATAGCCTCGGTTTTTTCCGTGATCTATTTCAGGGTCGACGTCCTGATGCTTTCCTTTTTGAAAGGGGATCTTGATGTAGGTTTTTATTCCGCAGCCTATCGGTTAACAGAGGCCTTTGTTTTTTTACCCACGGCATTTACAACTTCCACTTTTCCCCTGATGTCAAAATATTTCAAAGACTCTTCCAACTCCTTCGGATTTACATATGCTAAAGCTTTCAAGTACCTTTTTTCCACAGGTCTGCTGATCGCTGTCCTGGTAACCTTTAGTTCGGAGAAAATCATTCTTGCGATTTACGGGCCGGAATACCAGAGTTCAGTAGCTGCACTGCAAATCCTTATCTGGGCAACCGCTCTCATGTTTGTGAATGTCCTTGTCAGTTCCACCTGTGTTTCGAGCGGAAACCAGCAAATAATCTCAAAAATGGCAATCCTGGCTACATTCCTGAACGTGGTTTTAAACCTGGCTTTAATCCCCTCGCTCAGCTACACCGGGGCTGCAGTTGCCACCGTAGTTGCCGAATTCGGGGCAATGCTGTTCGGCATGTTCTGGATTCGGAAAAACCTTTTACACAAAAGTTTGTTTCGTGAAACTGTCTCCCCTCTTGCGGGTGCAGCCGTAATCTCCCTGCTCATTCTCCTCTTAAGGCCGTATACAGGTATCTTATTCCCGAGCGTTCTCTCCATACCCCTGTTCGCAGCAGTGCTTTACATTACAGGCTGGGTGGATGCCGATGATAAGGTTTTGTTCTCTGAGCTGATTTCCCGCAGCAGGCTTTGATCTTTAAAAGTAGAACTCGGCGTCAGGATAAGAGCAAAATAAGAGAGCAAAAGAGGACGCGAATAAGAGAGCAAAATGCCATGTGAAAATTGGCATGACAGGGCGAAAAATATCAAGAGAAACAGCAAAATAAACAGCAAAATAAACAGCAAAATAAACAGCAAAATAAACAGCAAAAAATAAGAGGTTCCGGGTTTAGTATTTTACCCGGATACGTATTTTTATTCTGAACAATTTGGTTCAGTTTTGATCTTTATTCTTCCTTCTTTTTTTCAATATAAATCGCTGGTCTCAGCGGTTCGGCGAACCTGGTCTTCTTTTCGGGATCGTATTCGGGGTTGTCGGCGCTCTGGACTTCGACAGAGCAACCGATTTCGTGTTCCAGAAAGGCGGTGGCTTCTTCGAGGAGGGCCTTTTCTTCCATTTCCATTCCGACTACGGCTCCGTAACGTTCGGCTCCGCCGCTCTTTAACTCGGGGATGAGTTTCTGGACGAATTTGGGGATTTCCTTGCCGAAACGTTTCATTTCAGGATTTGACATGAGGGCCTTGATAAGGGTGCCTACTTCCAGGGAGCCTTCTGCCTGCATTTCGCAGGCGCATTTCACGGCTTCGTTCTTCCAGGCAGGGGCGGTGTAGAGGTAGATTTTTTCCGGGTCCATCCTGGTGACCCTGATGATCTCTTCGACGTCACCCAGGGTGTTTTTGACCAGTTCCTCTGCAAGTTCGGCACCTTCGTCTATGAGGTCTTCGTTGTAGAGGGGGTACTGGGCAAAGGAGATCGGTTCTTCATGGTCCATGGCTTCCCAGATTTCTTCGCAGAGGTGCGGGGTGAAGGGAGCCATCAGGCGGACCCAGTTGTCCAGGACGTAGTAAAGCAGGGCTTTGCCGCCTCTCCTCTGGTACCAGCGCAGGTCGTTAAAGAGCAGGAAGAAAGAGTTCTGGATGGCGTTTCTGGTCTGGATGGCGTCCAGGGCGATATTTGTCTCCCGGATATGGTACTGCATCCGGGAAAGCATCCAGCGGTCAATCTGCTTGAGCTCGGTCCCGATATCTGAGCGTTCCTCACTTCGGATCAGGTCCCTTGCAAAGTAGTAGAAGCGGTCCACCTGCCTGCGGGCGGAATCAACCCCTGCAGTCTGCCAGTCCGCGTCCTGCGTCTGTTCGGCGGTGGAAAGGATATACATCCTGGTGATGTCGGCCCCGTACTCGCTGACCGCACTTTCCAGGGTCAGGATCGGGCCTTTGGACTTGCTCATCTTCTGGCCTTCCAGGGAGACAAAGCCGTTTACTGCAAGGGCTCTTGGCCAGAGTTCCTCGTCGAAGAGGGCCACGTGATGGAAGAGGAAGAAGAGCAGGTGGTTCGGGACCAGGTCTTTTCCTGAGGAGCGAAGGTCCACAGGGTACCAGTAAGTGAAATCGCGGCGGATTTCCTCAAGGACTTCGGGGGCTATGCTGGTTTCTTCCTCCACTTCGGCTGAACTTCCTTTCCCGAAGAACACGTAGTCAAAGAAGGACAGGCTGAGCTGTTCCTTTTTCAGGTCTCCCCTTTCAATAAACTTGGCGGCAATATAGTAGCACATGTAGATTGTGGAGTCACCCAGAGACTCAATAAGCCACTCTTTGTCAAAAGGCAGGAGGGTACCCAGGCCTTTCCTGCGGGCGCAGGCCTTGTCCTTGAGCCAGTCGACCTTGTTCTCGAACTCGACCCTGTATTCTGCGGGAATGATCCGCATCTGGCTGAGGCATTTGTAGACCTTGGCCTTCCACCCGGGGTTCGAGTAGTTCAGGAACCACTGGCCTTTCACCATGTTCACAACACAGGGGGTCCCACAGCGGCAGACTACGGGTTCACTGAATTCGTAGAAGACTTCCCCGACGTTTTTACCTATCAAGTCCTGCGTAAGCACGTCCTTGATCTTCGAAACCGGGTAGTCCTTGTACTTGCCAGTGATTTCTTTCAGGACCCCGCCATGGAACTCTCTCCTGTAGACGATTTTTGTTGCTTCCTCGGCTTTCGGATCGGTCTGGGACTTGACTCCCATATTTTCCACGATTTCTTTTGCCGGGAATTCCCCGAATTCCGGGACCTTGATCAGGGAGATCAGGGCGATTTCCCGGAGGTCCTTCGTGATCCCGAACTCGCTAAGGTCGGCGTCATAGAGGTCGCGGAGCGCCAGGTAGTCAAAGGGGGCGTGGGCGGGTACACTCATGACGATTCCGCTGCCGTTCCCCGGCTTTACGAATGAGGCGGGCAGGGAGATTACTTCATCCCCGGTGACCGGGTTTGTGAGCATGATCCCTATGATGTCTTTTGCGGGCATATCCTCGACGTATTCGACTTCCCGGTCCGTGAAAGTGAGTTTCCGGTAGGCTTCTTTGCTTACCACCCAGTACTCGACTATTCCTTCTTTTTCAACCCTGGCCTTGACATAGTCAACATTCGGGTTTATCCAGAGGTTGGTCACTCCGAAGGTGGTCTCGGGCCTGAGGGTGGCGCAGGGGAGGACCAGGTCTTTGTAGCGGAACTTGACCAGGGTGTAGTCCACGATTGTGGCTTCTTCCCCGTGCAGGATATCGTGATCTTCCACAGGGTTGTTGTCGTTCGGACACCATTTCACGGGGTGGGAACCTTTTACGATCAGCCCTTTTTCTTCCAGGCGGGTGTACTGCCACTCGATGAACTTCTTGTAGGTGGCGTCCGTGGTCGTGAACTTGCGCCTCCAGTCAATGGAGTAGCCGATCATGCGCATGGCTTTTTCGGATTCCACTTTGAAATAGTCTACGATTTTTTCTGGGGTGTCCAGGGTGGGCAGGATGTCTCCCGGAATCCCATGCAGGCGCTCATAGACGTCCATGGTCTGGGGGTCCCGGCTCGCGATCAGTTCCGCCAGCCCAACGATGGGCGTGCCGGTCACGTGAAAGCCCATAGGGTAGAGCACGTTATAGCCGAGCATCCGCTTGTGCCGGGCCACAACGTCCCCGATTGTGAAGGTCCGGGTGTGTCCGGCATGCAGGTTCCCGTTCAGGTAGGGGTAGGGGATGGTGATAAAGAACTTTTCCCGGTCATCGGGTTCGGCTTCGAAAACCCTGCTTTCGTTCCACTTTTTCTGCCATTTCGCTTCTATTTCTTGTGGTTTGTAGTCCTGCTCCATTCGCGTTCACGCCCCTGGATGATTGTGATAAGAAAGAAGGTGTAATTTTAATGGATATTCGATTTAATGGATGTTTGATTTAAAGGATGTTCGATTTAACAGATATTCGATTTAATGGATATTCGATTTTAATGAGTATTTGATAAAGGATATAGCTTTCAGTTTATAAGAGTCAATTCGGGAGAACTGTAAAAATATGGGAAGTCCCGGAATCCGTTTCAGTTCCCTTCCTTTTGGCCAACTTTCAGGCCTTTTGGGCCTTCGGGTTTGCTTTTATTCCAGCCAAACTTTCAACTGTTTACGGTTCCGGCACCTAAATACTTATCTTCAATATGTATCTTCAGGATATGTTTTCTCTTCAAACGCTTATTTTTTCCTTCCCGAAGACGGCTATTTTCTTATTCGAAGATGGCTTTCCGGATGGATTCTATATTCGCGTCCACGACAATCGGGTCTTCGCAGACTTCGATTACTTCTTCCGGATCCTTGAGGAGGTGGCCGGTGGTTATGCAGACGACGGTTTCGTCCTTTCCTATGACGCCCAGCTCTACCAGTTTCTTTAGGCCGGCTACCGAGGTTGCGCTTGCGGGTTCCACACCTATGCCTTCGAGCCTGGCAAGGTCTTTCTGGGCTTCTACGATTTCCTCGTCGGTTACGGATTCGGCAGTGCCGTCAGAGTCCCTGATCGCGGTCAGGGCCTTGGTTGCGTTTACCGGGTTCCCGATCCGGATTGCCGTTGCAATGGTTTCCGGGCTCATTTCCGGGGTAATTGCCGGAGCTCCGCTCTTGATAGCTTTTACGATCGGGCAGGAGCCTTCGGCCTGGATCCCGGTCATTTTCGGAACCGCATCGGTTATGCCGAGCAGCCTGAATTCCCTAAAGCCCTTGTAAATCGCGGTAATGTTTCCGGCGTTTCCTACCGGCAGGACCACCCTGTCCGGGACCTTGAAGCCGAGCTGGTCCACAATCTCGAACCCGATGGTCTTCTGGCCTTCCAGCCTGTAGGGGTTGATGGAGTTCAGGAGGTAGATCTTTTCCTGGGAGCAGAGGGTACGCACAAGAGCAAGGGCGTCATCGAAGTTCCCGCGGATGCTGAGGACTTTTGCTCCGTGCATGAGGGCCTGGGCGACCTTCCCGAGGGCTACTTTCCCGGCCGGGAGCAGCACGATAACCGGGATGCCTGCTTTTGCCCCATAGATTGCCAGGGCTGCGGAAGTGTTCCCGGTAGATGCGCAGGCGACGGTATCCATCCCGAGTTCCAGCGCCTTTGAAACTCCCACGGTCATGCCCCTGTCCTTGAAAGAGCCGGTGGGGTTCATCCCCTCATGTTTCACGTAGAGTTCCTTAATCCCTATCTTTTCGGCCAGACGGTCGCATTTGTAGAGGGGGGTCCCGCCTTCACGGATGGTCACGGGTTCCCTTTCTATGGGGAGGAGTTTTGCGTATTTCCAGACGGAAGGGCACTCGGTTTTTAATTTTTCCATATCAATTTTGATTGAAGAATAATCATAAATGACATCAAGCAGCCCGTCGCATTTTCTGCAGGTGTAAATTACCTCGTCCTTTGAATACTCCGCACCGCATTCGATACATTTCAAATGATACATTAAATTGCTCCTGTTTCTAATGATTCTGAATAAGTGTAATTTCTGATTTGTTCCGGATCTGTTTCCAATCCTTTTGGGCCTGTTTCCAGTCCTTTTCGGACCGTTTTCAGATTGTTGTCCGGGGTTTCGGGTTAGTATATTATTAGAGTTTAATAATATTTTGTATCCTTAACACGCTACTTACTTTTAAGTTATACTGTTTTCAGGTAGTGGTCCGGATGGAAACGCTGTTAAGAGATGTGTTAAGAGTGTCTTCTATGAGCTTTAAAGGCTACGTTCTCTAAAGGCTGTATCCTTTTAAAGAATGTGCTCTAAAGGCTATTCATTAACACTAATAATATTAAAAACAAGTTGGACCGGGTTGGAAATGAGTAGAACCGGGTTGGAAACAAGTTGAACTCTGTTCACTGTACGTTAAACGGGGTTGGAAATAAGTCAGAAATCAATAAACCGGTAAAGCTATTGATTACCGCCGGATTACCATTGTCTGCAGGGCGTCGGCTGAGCTTACGGCCTTGTCGGCGAGGTCCCCTATTTTTTCCACGAGTTCGAGCAGGTGGCAGACCCCGGCTCCGTGAAGTTTTTCCTGTTCTTCAAAAATGTGTTTTGTGAGTTCGGATTCTATCCTGTCTACTTCGTGTTCGAGCCTGTCTACTTCGGGCACGATTTCGAAGGCATCTTTTATTTTCTTCTTGCTGAAGGATAACTCGACCAGTTTGTACAGTTTTTCTATCAGGGTGTAGTATTTTTCAACGGTTTCCTTCGTCTTTGAGGCCAGTTCCGGGAATCCCTCTTTTATTTCCGGGGCAAGTTCTTCGTATTCCCGGAGTTCCATCCAGTAGGCGGCGTTCCGGGCATCGTTTACTATTTTGTCCTGTTCGGTGAGGAAATCCAGGAGGTGTTTCGGGTCCACCGGGAGCTTTACGGATGCTGAGAGACTTGCCTGGATCTTTTGCTTGATGTAGTCGGCTTCCTCTTCGGTCCTGTCTATCTCAACACAGAGCCGGTGCAGTGTTTCCATGTCTCCTTCAAAGTATGCCTGTACGGCTTCGTTCAGTTTACAGGCTGCGATTTGTGCTTTTCGGGCGTGTTCCTCGAGAGGAAGAAAAGGCGGCTTCCCGAAAACTTCGATTACCGTACGCTGGTACTTCCCTGACATTAAATTCCAACCCCTTTAAGCCCCAGGAATATAAGGGCTGATGTTACGGCTGCCACGGGGACAGTCACTATCCATGAAAATATTATCTTCCAGATAACACTTAAATCCACGGATGAAAGTCCTCTTGCCAGCCCGACCCCTATGACCGAACCTACCAGGATGTGGGTGGTGGAAATCGGGAGGGAAATGTAGCTGTGGAGAAGGACCACGGAGGCTGTTGCAAACTGGGCGGAAAACCCTCTGGAAGGGGTAAGTTCCGTTATCTTCGAGCCGATGGTTTCGATTACCTTATAACCCCAGGTAGCAAGGCCGAGCACTATTCCCATGCCCCCTAACACAAAAATCCAGTCCGGAATTTCCTCCCCTATAATCCCCAGGGCCGTGAAGGCGGCTGAGATCGGGCCGATGGCGCTTGCGACGTCATTGGAACCGTGGGCAAAGGCGATATAACAGGCGGTAAGGACCTGAAGGGGGACGAAGTACTTTTCCACGTCCCCTTCCGCCCTGTGCAGGACCAGGGTCCGGATCAGGACAAAAATGGTGAAACCGAGAACTCCCCCCATTACGGGAGAGATGAACCAGCTCAAAACGATTCTCAGCATGACAGGCCAGTTGATTGCGGAAAGAGGGATGATTCCGAGATAGGAAACGGAAAGCCCGAAACCCAGGACCCCGCCTACGGTTGCGTGGCTGGTGGAGACCGGCAGGTTGTAGAAGGTCGCAAGAGTAACCCAGAGCCCGGCGGCCAGGATTGCGGCAAGCATCCCTATAACGACTAAATTGGGGTCGATGCTCCCTACCAGGTCGATTGGAACGATCCCTTTTGCGATGGTTGTCGTGACCCTTTTCCCGAAGAAGACCGCTCCCAGGAACTCAAAAATGGCAGCCAGGACTATGACCTTCCGGAGTGAAAGGGCTCCGGTCCCGACAACCGTTCCCATGGCGTTTGCCAGGTCGTTTGCCCCGATGTTCCAGGCCATGTACAGGCCCGCCAGGCCCAGGGCCGCTATTAAGTACATTTCCATTTTCAAGCCCCTCCCTGGGAAAATATGGGATAAAGGGGAAGATAAACGAATAGTCTTGAAATTACGAATAGTCTTGGAATTACGAATAGTCTTGGAATTACGAATAGTCTTGGAATTACGAATAGTCTTGGAATTACGAAT
>JAENZL010000014.1:50873-81489 GCA_016841265.1 Methanobacteriota archaeon
TAGTCTTGGAATTACGAATAGTCTTGGAATTACGAATAGTCTTGGAATTACGAATTCTCCTTGCGTGCTCTTCGTGACTCTATACACTCCCGAAGCTCTATTGGTACTATATAATGCATATTATAATACCCTGCCTTCGGGGGTCTTTTCAGTCAGGTTCCGGGAAAATAACCTAAATAAAGTACTGGCTGGAAGCCTGCTTTCAATCGAGCTGGTATTCCGTAACTTCCTTGCTCAGGAAATAGCCCAGGATTGTCCGGATCATCACCACGATCCCGAGGAGGAGCAGTTCTTCCTGGGTCGGGTTCAACACGGTTTCCAGGACGTCCGCTGCAATAAAAAACTCCAGCCCGAAGACTATTCTGTTTGTAAGTTCTTTTCTTATATTCTGGTATTTGTACGGCTTCTTGAAGACCTCAAAAAGGATGATCTCTACAGTGGCCCGGAGTCCACCGTAAATTATGAGCAGCGAGCCCACTATACTGAATATAAAGGAAAAAAAGTTCAGAAACGGTCCTTCAAATCCCCCTGACATTTCCCCACCTCTAAATATTCTGAAATTCTCCACCTTCCGAATTTTCCCCATTCCGGATTTTTCCCCTCCGGAAAGTGAACGGTTTCCACCTGCTCCCATCAGGTCCCGCGACTTCTGGCTAATATTTATTTATTTTGAATATATATTTCTTCCTACTTGACGTTTTTTAAATCAGGATCGCTGATCGGGATTCCTGATTAGAATCCGTTCCGGCATCCTTTATCTTAAGTAATCATCTAAACTCATTGTCGGAATCCTATCATGATTCACGGAATGCCCCGGGAGGAAGAAAAATGCCTGAAATCGAGCTTGAAAAACTTGCACAGGAAAACAATAAGGTTGCCTGCCAGCGTGCCCTGCTGATCTCTATCCTGCTTGTGACTTCCGGGTTCTCGTTTTTCTTGCTGATCTGATCTTTTTTGGGATTCTTGTTTTGCCGCTCTTCTACAAACCCGGGGCAACCATCAACTCCTTTTTCTCATGCCCACCTACGCTCGCAAGCAGCGCGAAGCGAGCGGCTTTTCCTTGAAAATTGCATAGAAGGAGCATTTGCCTTTACAAATTTGCCTGTATCATCTTTTTGTTCCCCCTTACTAACGGTTTGGCTTATCACAATCGCTGAGGAATAAAAGTCACATAATGGGGTGAATCACAATCACTGAGGAATAAAAGTCACATAATGGGGTGAATCACAATCACTGAGGAATAAAAATCGCAGTGTCGGGTGATTCTTGAATTCTTCTTTCTTTTCTGTTTTCAGGGAAAAGCCGTTCCCTTCGGGAACGGGGATAGGGGCCGGGGGCTTTGAAAGCCGAACGAAAAAAGCAGGGCCGCTTTTGGAGTTCGGCAGGAAAATGAAAAAAAGTTGACCCGGGAAACATTTTGTTTTGTTGTTTCGTTTCTACCGGGCCGTGTGATGTTTTGGGACTGGACTTTCCCGCGGTTATTTCTTTTGTTTTTCAGTTTCGAGGGCGGGGCTTTTTCCGTATTCGGATTCGTACTCTTCCAGGGACCTGGAGTTCCCGAGCAGGAGTTTCCTTGCCCTGTTGTAGACGCTCGGGACTTTTTCGGGGTCAAGGTCGGCAAGGAGGTCGGCAAGGAGTTTTGCCAGGGGGAGGCGGTACTCCTTTTCCATCATGTCGATATCCGCGAAGGTGTTTAGCATGTGGACGGTGCTGTATTCGTTGACCGGGGCGAGTTTCCTGAGGGCTTCGGCCATGAAGCGGCGGCCTTCTTCAGTCTGGAGGGACTTTTTCCGGTTGCGGGCAAAGTTTGCGTAGAGGGCGCGCTGGTCGTTGGCCTGTTCGATCCGGAAGGTTTCGGACTTTTCCATTTCCCGGACGAGTTCTACGGCGTCGGCGCTGCTGCTCCGGGCGATAACTCCCAGGAAGGCTTCCCAGGCGACCAGGTTCTGCTTTGATTCCGCTTCAAAGGCCCGCAGGATATCCACTTTGTCCGGGGCGGAGCTGTCCAGGTAGGCGGCAAAGGCAGAGAGCCTGTCCGAGGCACAGGCTGCTTCTTCGAACTGCTGCTTGATAAGGCCGTGGACAGCGGGGGTGTCCAGGGACGCCAGGATGCCGAGGCAGATGTTTTTGGCCTGCCGGTTCTTGATGACCCGGGCTTCTTCTTTCAGGGTTTCGCCTTTTGCGGCCGAGGCTTCTTCGAAGTAGCGGTAGGCTGAGAGCAGGGAGTTCGAGTACTTTGCGGCTACGGCCCGGAGGAGTTTTTGCTTTACTTCATAGAGGGCCTGGTAGCGGTGGGCGTATTCCTCCTCTTCCACGGATTCGAAGATGGCCAGGAACTGCCCGCCGGCTTTTTCGAGAAGCTCGCGGTCGTTGAGCAGTTTGTAGTAGAGGGAGACGAAGTCTTCGGTGGGTTTTGCCTCGGGGTCTTTGAGGAGGCGCAGCTTTTCCCGGTCCACCAGGGTGTAGAAGGCAGTGAAACGGCCTATCATGTCGCTGTCCTTCCTGACCTGGAGCAGGAGCTCTTCGGGGCTTGCGTCGTAGACGAGTTTCCCATAGAAGGAATAGTCCCGGTTCAGGGAGAGGAAGGCGGGCTTTGCAACGTTTTCCACGGTGATTTCCGCCTGCTCGCCGCTGACCCGTTCCAGGACTTCGGCAAGGTCGTTTCCTTTCTCGTCTACAAGGGCTGCCCTGAACGGGAAGTCCCAGGGTTTTCCTCCTTCAGGGACCCTCTGCTTGAGCTTGAAGGTGAAGTTTTGGGAAGTTTCGTTGTATTCCGTAGCGACGTCCACTACCGGGAACTTCGTCTGTTTGAGCCAGACCTCTGCCATCTCTTTCAGGGGCTGCCCGCTTGCTTCTTCCATGGCTTCGATCCAGTCGCCGGTGCTGGCGTTCGAGTGCCCGAATTTCTTGAAGTAATTGTCCAGGCCGCGGACGAAAGTCTCCTTTCCTATCAGGGTCTCGACCATGCGCACGAATTCCGGGGCTTTTACGTAAGTTACGGCTGTTATCAGGTCGTTGGGGTCGTTGAAGCCGTCAGGGATGATGGGCATGGAAGCTGCGCCGGAGTCCAGGGCAAAGGTCCCGTAGCCCGGAGCGAGCAGGTCGAGCACCCGCCCGAGCCTCTGGTATTCTTCCCCGAAAAGGAAGGCATGGTACTGTTCTTCCACGTTTACTGTCACGGCTTCGTTGAGCCAGATCTCGAAGGGGCTCTTTCCGGTCACCTCGGACCCGTTCTGGTTGTGGTAGTACTCGTGCACCTTGACCCTGATCATGTACTCGAATGCGGGGTCCGTGATCTGTGTGAAGGGCATGATCCGGTTGGTGGTAATCGTGGTGTTCCCGACGTTTTCCATTCCCCCGAAGTCCGAGTTCTGCATCCCGATCTCCCGGTAGACGGTCCCGGTGTATTTGTAGCCAGGGCTGATGCTGCCGACAAGTTCCGCAAGCTCTGCCCGGATTTCCCTTAGTTTCTGCACTGCGGGTTCCGTGGCTTCCGTGGCTTTCCCGGCTTCCGTGTCTTCCGAGGTTTCCCCGGTTTCTGTGGCTTCCCCGGCTTCTTTGCCTGCCCATGCTCCGGCTCCGTACTTCAACCGGTCCCGCTGCCGGACAAGTTCCCAGAGCTTTTGCCGGACGGCAAGCTTTTCGGGGTCGTACTGTTCGGGGCCTGTGAAGAGGTAGACCCACATCACGGAGTCGTAGAGGATGTCAAGAGCCCTTCCTGCGGGTCCGTCCTCGGATTCCGGCGGCACCAGCAGTTCCAGCATGAAAGAGTCCCCGTCCGGGTACTCGAACTCCAGCCTGAAGGTGGAATAGGTCCCGACTCCCAGGAAAAAGAGGTAGGTCGCCATGGGCGTAACCGAGTTGTCGTAGACGATTTTGTCCCTGCCCGGCTTTATGGTGTGCCGTTCCTCAACCACGTCCCCGTTGGTGATCAGGTTGGTGTAGCGCGAGTCCGCAATGATGGTTGTCCTGTAGGTGCACTTCGCACACATATCGTCAATGCAGGGCACGATCCGCTGGAAACCCCACTGCTGGCACTGCGTGATCTGCTGCGGGGGAGCCCCGGCGGGAGTCTCGTCATAGTAGAGCCCTTCCAGGATATTCTTCGTTGGCCTGCACACCGTATCCGTGACAATCGTAATTTCAGTCTCAGGAGGAACCGGGTCCAGGAAATTGACCTCCAGGATGGCGTCTGTCTTCCTGTACTTATAGTGTACCTCGTACTGGATGCAGCTAACAGCCCTGACCTCCAGGTCCCTGCAGTTCAGTTCCAGCTTCTCGATTGGCTCGCCCAGGGTCTTCACCCTTAACATGGACTTCACATTCGTCCGGTCATCATAGACGTCAAACACCAGGTCCATGTGCAAAACGTCAACTTTGAGTTCCCCAAAGTCTTCGGGATAATATTTGTAGAGTCTTGGTTTCATGAAAATGTCACCGATGGAAGTTATGAGGGTTATTTTTTGGATAGAAAAGGTAGGGATTGGATTTAAAGGTGTAGTTTGAGGAGGAGGTGTAGTTTGAGAAAAACTGAATCCAAAATTTTAAAATCAGATGATCACATCAACATGTTGATATATTTTAATTTAGTTTGGTGTAAATCATTCTTAATATAAGTTTTAAGTCAAAAAAACAGTTTTGGTGAATTTCTGGTGACATCCCAATACACGGTTCTTGACATGTTTTCTGGCGCAGGAGGATTATCTGAAGGTTTTTTTCAGAATGGGTTCAAATTTGTTTCCCACATAGAGAAAGTTGACCATGCCAGAAAGTCTCTTGAAACCAGAGCAATTTATCATGCTCTGAAAGACTCAAATAATGAAAAGATTTATAGAGATTACATTCTGGGTAATATCAACAGGAAAGAATTCATTCAACAATTCAATGAACTGGAACTGTCACCAATTGGATTGTTACAGGGGGAAGTGACTGAATCAAACGAAGAAACTATGATGGAAGAGATTCAAAAACATTTGAATTTCATTGATGGTGATTCAGTTGATGTCATCATAGGTGGGCCACCATGTCAGGCATATTCTGTTGCTGGAAGAGGTCGAAAACCAGAAGAGATGAAAAATGATCCACGCAACTTTCTGTACAGGCACTACCTATCATTTCTAAAAACCTTCGAACCAAAAATTTTCGTCTTTGAAAATGTACCGGGACTTAGAAGTGCAAGAGAAGGGACCATCTACTCAAATTTACATGAGGAAGTAAAAAATCTTGGATACAAAACAGAGGCTCATATACTCAATGCTAAAGATTTTTCTGTACTTCAGGAAAGAAGACGGGTAATATTCATTGGCTGGAAAGACGAGTATGATCTTTCATATCCGGACTTTACAAAAAACCTTCCCAGCAGGTTTCATATCTCATCTCTTTTGAATGACCTCCCCCCATTGCAAGCTGGTGAAGGTACTGATAGTCCTGCAAAATATGCAAAGCCCCTCTCATGGTCATCCGAATACCTTAAAAGATTTAAGATTAGAGAGAAAAAAGATATACTTATTCAGCACAACGCAAGAATGCATAACCCAAGAGACCGCAAGATATACAGACTTGCAATTGAAAAATGGGATAAAGAAAGAAAACGATTGAAATATGATGAGCTGCTTCCGGAACTCCAGACGCATAAAAATAAAACTTCGTTTCTTGACAGATTTAAAGTGGTAAATAAGTATGGTTACTCCCATGCTGTACTTGCTCACATCTCAAAGGATGGTCACTATTTCATTCACCCGGATATAAAACAGGCCAGATCTCTGACAGTTCGAGAAGTGGCGAGAATACAGTCATTCCCTGATAATTATAAATTTGAGGGTCCCAGAATCGCTCAGTTTGCGCAGATCGGTAACGCTGTACCCCCACTTATGGCAAAAGGGATCGCAGTTGAAGTAGAAAATATGCTCAAAGAGATTTCATGATACTGATAAATAAAGATAAAGACTATTTCAAAAGAATAAAAATTATCCGTACTGAGCTTTTATTATGGGGTGAACAAAATCTCAGGAAATTCCCCTGGCGAGAGACTTCTGACCCTTATAGAATTGTTATTGCTGAAGTGATGCTTCACAGGACAAAAGCTAATCAGGTAAAAGAAGTATATGAAGAATTTATCTTGAGATATCCTGATTTTGAATCGGTTGTTAAGGCTGGCCGTGAAGTAATTAAAGCTGATTTGAAATCTCTTGGACTTTTCTGGCGTGCGGACTTGCTTTATGATATGGCTAAAGAAATTGTGGATACTTATGATGGGAAATTGCCTCTGGATAAAAAGAAACTAATGGCAATGCCTGGCGTGGGAAACTATATCTCAGCGGCCATTTTATGTTTTGGGTATAATTTACCTGAACCAATACTGGATACAAATACTGTACGTGTTCTTGGGAGAATTTTTGGACTGAAAATTACTGATTCTTCAAGAAGAAGCAAGCTTTTCCATGATGTCATGTACGATCTTGTTGATTTCTGGGACCCAAGAACTGTTTCCTTTGTTTTGATTGATTATGCAAATATGGTATGTATTGCGGGTGAAAAACCTCGATGTGAGGTTTGTAATCTAAAAGATATTTGCATTTATTACGAAAATACCTTTGATAGATAACGTTTTTGATGTGTTTTCGACCTTACATTTCTCGTTTCTAATTCTTAATTCATATCTGAAGCTTTGTATTTTTACAGAAAAAAGATAATATATATGCTATATCTATTTTTATTAAGAAGTTGATCTGTAACCTTGCATTCAATCCACAAATTTCTGTAATTCTCAATTAATCTGGGGTTGTGAATCGATTTGTTTGAACTGGATTCAGGTAAAGTAAGTACTGAAACTTATGACGTTGTTCCGCCAGAGCCCGGAGCTATGATTGAATCTCTACGTGCTTTTGGATACAGTTTGGAAACTGCAATAGCAGACCTTATAGATAATAGCATAACAGCGGGTGCAAAAAACGTATGGCTTAGCTTTAATTGGAATGGAGAAAGCTCAACAATCTCAATAAAAGACGATGGTTGTGGGATGAATGAAGAGAAACTTGTAAATTCAATGCGTGCGGGGAGTAAAAATCCTCTGGAAGATCGAGATCCTGCTGATCTGGGAAGATTTGGATTGGGGCTCAAGACCGCATCATTTTCTCAGTGTAGAAAACTTACAGTAGGTTCAAAAAAGAAATATGATAAAGTTTCAATCCGGTCATGGGATCTAGATTATGTGAATAAATGTGGTGAATGGCGGCTGCTTAATGTTGAAACTAACTATTCAGGCAGTCTTTTTTCCAGCCTTGAAGGAATGGAAAGTGGTACAATTGTACTGTGGGAACAGATTGACAGACTTGTAAAAGGGACCAATAAGGCCAATCCTAAATACGAAAATGTTTTCTATGAACAAATTGATTCTGTAAAAAGCCATCTTGCGATGGTTTTCCATCGTTTTCTTGAAAGCGGTGAGAACTTTAAAATATACGTAAATGGGTGGCCGCTAAAACCATGGGATCCATTTTTAAGAAACCATCCCGCAACTCAACAGTTACCAAAAGAACCGCTGTACATTTTTGGGAAAAAGGTAGTTGTCCAGCCTTATATTCTTCCTCATCGTTCTAAAATGAATGATGAAACTTATGATCTTGCTGATGGTCTTGGTGGATGGAATAGAAGACAGGGGTTCTATATCTATCGAAACAATCGTATTATTGTAACAGGTGACTGGTTAGGTCTGGGATTCAGAAAAGAGGATCATACCAAACTTGCCCGGATTTCAGTAGACATCCCCAACTCTCTTGATAATGAATGGAAAATCGATGTAAAGAAATCAACAGCTAAACCCCCTACTCAACTTAGGGAAGACTTCAAGCGGCTTGCCAGGCTAACAATTGAAAAAGCAACTTTGGTATATCGTCATCGGGGGAAGGCAAGTATACGTAAAACTACTGAAGATTTTGTATTTCCCTGGGAAACAAAAAGCATTCACGAAAAATACTTCTATTCGATTAATAGAAAACACCCACTTGTTGACGATGTTCTTAAGAATGCAGGAGATCAGAAAGGAAAAATCTCTGCCATGTTGCGTCTTATTGAGGAAACAATTCCTGTTCCTCTGATCACTCTTAACAGCTCGGAAAAACCGGATAATTTACCTGTTCCTTTTGAGCATGTACCGTCTGAAGAATTAATTTCAGTTGTGAAAGAAATATGGGATTCATTGAAAAGAGCTGGCTTGTCTACAGTAGATGCAAAGAATAGATTGCTGAATATGGAACCATTTTGTGATTATCCAGAACATATTTCGTCATTTATAGAAAAACAGAAGGGGGAATGAAATATAAATCAGTATGAAAAAGCGCTAAAACATGTTATGTTTATGCTTCGGGGAACACCTTCTCCAACTCCGGAGATAATTTCTCAGAAAGTCAAACTTGTCATTGACATGTTAACAAAAGAATTAGAGAAAATTGGTGAAGATCAAGAGGGGGATTTGGAAAAAATTGATGAAGATCGCTTGATCAGAGACATTGAGTCCCGCTGTGAAATCTGGAAAGAAAAAGCAACCGTTCTTAAAGACAAAAATAATCATGAGATCTGGCTTCCGTATCATAAAACGCAGATTAAATGGACATTTTGGAAGAGGTATGAGAGGTATCTTATGGAAGTTGAGGGTCGCTCAGAACAACATGTCATGCATTTCGATGAGCTCACGGATAGCGCCCTAGAACACCTTGAATATCCATTAAGAGAAGGCTCATGGGATAGAAGAGGAATGGTTGTTGGACAGGTACAATCTGGAAAAACATCACATTATACGGGTTTGATATGCAAAGCGGCTGATGCAGGATACAAGTTAATTATTGTTCTCGCAGGAATGCATGAAAGTCTGCGAAATCAGACACAGAAACGCATAGAAAAAGAATTCATTGGATATGAAAAGGTGAGTTGGTCTTCAGAAGACAAAAATCGTCGTGTTGGCGTAGGAGAATTCTTTGATGAGATGATCTCACCTCCCTGTTCTCTTACCTGTAGTGATGAAAATGAAAATGGAGATTTTAATCGAAAGTTTGCATCACAGATAGGAGTGATTTTAGGAGGAAACGATCCCGTCATACTTATTGTCAAAAAAAATAAATCTGTGCTTACAAATGTAATTAACTGGGCTATCAGTTTCCACGGATTAAAAGATCCTAAAACCGGAAGAAAAGTGGTTCGTAACATTCCTCTACTTTTAATTGACGATGAAGCAGATAACGCTTCAGTAAATACAAATCCAGTCCCACGTGATGAATACGGGATTCCTCTTGAAGATTATGACGTTACCGCTATTAATGGTAAAATTCGAAAGCTACTGAATCACTTTGAGAAGAGTGCATATGTAGGATATACAGCGACACCGTTTGCAAATATTTTCATATATCCTGAAGGTGAGACATTAACCCACGGAGAGGATTTATTTCCACGTGATTTTATTGTCAACTTACCAACACCTCCAAATTACATAGGTCCAGTGCAATTGTTTGGTTTTCCATCTGAAAATGAGCCAGGGTTCGATGAGAATAAAGATGAGAAAGGTCTCCAAATAATAAGAGAAATAAAAACTAGTGATTATAAAAAAGATATTCCTGACAAGCATAAGAAGTACCATGTTCCCGAAAAAATACCGAATTCACTAAAAGAAGCCATAAAATCATTTGTTATTGCGAGCGCAGCTCGTATGGCTCGTGGTGAGCAAAATAATCATAACTCTATGTTAATCCATGTGACTCGTTATACTGCTGTTCAAGAAAGAATTGGACAGTTGGTCAGCGAAGAGGTCCAATTTCTAAGACGTCAAATGGAATATACAGATCAAAATGACCCAGAAGGTGTTTACAAAGATTTTGAAAAACTATGGTATTGTTCGAAGTCTGATTTTTGGGCCAAGTCTTATCTAGATTATCCAAGCACAACGAAAGATGTGAAAGAACAAATCAAAGACCCAATAATAAAAGAAATTTCATGGGAGGAGGTGAAATACTTCCTCTTTGAGGCAGTCTCAAGGATTAAGATTAAACTGATAAACGGAACAGCAAAGGATGCTCTAGATTATAGCAAACATCCCAAGGGTTTGAGTGTAATTGCTATTGGTGGTGATAAACTCTCCCGTGGACTTACATTGGAAGGGCTTACTGTAAGTTATTACCTTCGAGCCTCACGTATGTACGATACGTTAATGCAAATGGGACGCTGGTTTGGGTTCCGTCCAGGATATATCGATCTTTGCCGCCTCTACACGTCTCCAGATCTTGTAAAATGGTACAAATATATTGCTCTTGCATCTGAAGAGCTTAGAAGTGAATTTGATTACATGGCAGCTTACAATTCAACACCTTCTCAATATGGTCTAAGAGTAAGAACTCATCCAAATAATTTATTGATCACAGCAGTAAATAAAATGAGAGACGGTACTGTTATGGATGTTTCATATGCAAACTCTATTGTAGAGACAGTTATTTTTCCTCAAGAAGAAAATGTACTCAAAAATAATCTAGAAGTAATTGATCAATTTATATATAATCTCGGTCCGAAATTCACAACTAATGGAAATAAAATCTTATGGAGAGATATCCCTTCTCAACAAATTTTACAGCTTTTAGACGAATATATTGTTCATATAGACTCAAGAAAGGCAGCTCCAAAGCCTCTCAAAAAATATATAGAAAAACAAATGGGTAAAGGAGAATTAAAATCTTGGACAATTGCTTTAGTTAACAAAAAAAATGCAGAATATAGTTATCCATTTGAGCTGTTTAAACCTGATGAAATAGGTATGCCAGAGCGAAATCGTTCCCTTAGTAATGGGCGCATGATTGATCGCAAGGACGAATATGTTGACCTCACGCAAGAAGAGTTTGATGAAGCTTTACGTCGGATGAAAAACGATCCTAATAGAAAATCAAGGACTTCAAAGGAGCCTAAATTTCCTAGTGGACCCTATATAAGAGAAGTACGTTCTCCAAAGAAAGGCCTTTTGATAATATATCCTTTAGATTTGGAGATTGAAGGAGTTAAGAAAGGCTTACCTATAATTGGCCTTGCATTCAGCATTCCAGGAAGCAGAAATGCGGAAAAAGTACAATATACAGTTAACAACAGATACTGGGGACAAGAATTTGACATATGAAAGTTTTGATGAAAAATGGAAAGTCCTTGAAGAGAAAACTGATAATAAATCTAAAGTCGGTATTTTAACCCGCAGGATCTTACCCAGTTCATCCTATGATATATACTTGGGCTTTGAGAAACCGAGTAACAGAAGAATGGTTCTAGTCAAAATCTCAAAGGAAAAGGTTTTCAATATATATTCGTTCCCTAAATCAAGAGGGGTAGAGTTACGCCAAACTGTTTTCTTGGAAGATGGGGGCCACTCTGTAACAATTGAACTTATATTGACTGAAAACCAATATCAGGATATTTTCACCATACTTTCAGAGGATATTGTTAATCGTTGTGCTCGTGAGAAAAGTGAGGAAGAGATGCTTCATTCATTCATATCTCGTCTTGAACAATGGCAGCAATTTCTGGAGCAATATGGGCTTGAAGGTTTGAGTACTGTAGCCCAGAGGGGTCTTTATGGGGAACTTCGATTCCTGCGCGATTTCCTGATTCCTCTTATTGGTGCAGAAAAAGCAGTTTCAGCTTGGATAGGTCCGCACAAAGCACAACAGGATTTCCAGACTTCAGGAATAGCTATTGAAGTAAAGACAGGTGCTGAAAAACTACACCAAAATATCCACATTTCAAGTGAACAACAGCTTGACGACTCAGGATTAGATGCACTCTATTTATATTATCTCTCACTTAAGGAACTCCATGATAGTGGGGAAACACTCCCCATTATAATTGATGAGATTAGAGAAATTTGTGGCTCATATCCAGGAATTACTTCTAACTTCAATGAACTCCTTTTTCATGCAGGATACTTGGAAGATCACCATAATAAATATGTAGATAGGGGTTACGCGGATCGTTCTTTACATATATTCCTTATAAGTGATGAATTTCCCCGAATTACTGAAAGTGAACTTGTTAGTGGAGTTGGAGATGTTCGATATTCTATTACTCTATCTTCATGTATTCCATTTTCTTTGAGTGAAGATGAATTCAGGTTATCGATAAAGAGGGATTTCAATGAGCACTGAACCTGGGTTTGAACAATTTGTTTCAAATTTTCAAGAAGATGTGAGATCAAAGTCTAGGGATAGCAATTCAGAATCATTTGCTGAACAACAGTTCACAAAAGAGATGCTTGAATACCTTGCTAATGCAGGTGAAATTGATGACTTGGAGCTTTGTTACCATCAAGCTCGGGGAATCAAGGTAAATGGTTATGACTTTAGTAATGACAATGAATGGCTTGATCTTTTTGTCACTCTCTTTAGTGGAGAACCTTCGCCGGTAAAAGTGCCTAAAAGTGATATTCTAAATCAGTTCAAACGGCTCAGGACCTTTTTTGATAGATCGATGAGACAAAAATACACGACTATGGAAGAATCCTCGCCAGCTTTTTATCTTGCTGATAATATTTTTAAGCTTCGTGAAAATCTCACCACTATTCGCCTTTTTGTTCTGACTGATGGAATTACAAATATAGACGCTATTGAAGACGAAAAGGAAGGTCAATGTAGAATTTCTCACCACATCTGGGATATTCAGAGGCTCTTCAGGTTATCGAGCTCGGGTAATCGTCCTGAGCCGATTGAGATTGACTTCAGCAAAGAGTTTGGATATGCGATTCCGTGTCTGCCTATGCCAGAAGAAAATCCTAAATATAAATCATATCTGGCTATAATTTCAGGAAAGATTCTCGCAGATCTCTATGGGAAATACGGACCTCGACTTTTAGAGCGAAATGTCCGTGCCTTTCTGCAGATGAGGGGAAACATAAACAAAGGTATCAGGGACACAATTAGAAATGAACCGGATATGTTTCTTGCGTATAATAATGGCATCTCGGCGACCGCTGAATGTGTTGAAATCAATGAGTCGTCTAACAAAATCCCTACAATAAAGTTGATACGTGATTTTCAGATTGTTAATGGAGGTCAAACCACTGCTTCAATCTATCATAGCCACACAAAAGATAAGCGGAACGTATCTGATGTCTATGTCCAGGTGAAGCTGACAGTCCTGAAAAATGATGGTGATTTTGATCGAATTGTCCCAAAGATATCTGAATATGCCAATAGCCAGAATAAAATTAATGCTGCTGATTTCACATCTAATGATCCATTTCATGTTCAGATTCAAAAACTTTCTAGATCTATTTGGGCTCCTTCGAAGAAAGGAAGTCAGCAAGAAACCCACTGGTACTATGAGCGTGTTCGTGGCCAATATCAAGATGACAAAGGGAGAGAGAAAACACCAAAATTAAGACGTATTTTTGGGGATCGAAATCCCACTTCTCAGAGGTTCTCTAAAACGGATCTGGCTAAATTTGAAAATTCATGGAACCAGTTACCTCATATTGTCAGTCGGGGTTCAGAGAAAAATTACCGTGAATTTATCCTTCAATACAGGGAAAAGGGGGAATTTGAGCCAGATTCTGAATATTTCCATCTTTTGGTTGCAGAGGGTATCCTGTTTAGAACGGCGGACAAAATTGTTAAGAGTTTGAACTTTGGAGGTTACAAAGCGAATATTGTGACCTATACAGTAGCCTTGCTATCCAAATTGACAGAAAAACAAATTGATCTTGAACGAATATGGAGATCTCAAGATATTTCATTGGCCATTGAAGAGGCCATTACTTCTCTTTGTAAGATAGTTCATAACCATATAACCAATCCCGAGGGTGGAAAAAACGTTACTGAGTGGTGTAAGAAGGAGGAATGTTGGGATTCTCTTTTAGAATTGAAATTGGATCTTCCTTCTACATTAAAGAAAGAACTAGTTAGTAAAGAAATTGTAAAACAAAGGGACGTTAGGGTTCGCAAACAAGATAACATCTCCGAAAACTCCAATAATGATACCCTACCAGATCATAAAAATGAAGGTGAATCATTTGATGAAGTAGAGTCTCATGATTATGAAAAGCTGATTACGAGTCTTAGCCCTCAGAATTGGTTGAAAATAATTCGGGATGCAAATGATTGTGGAAAGTTTTCAGATGAACAGATGCATCTTCTCAAAAGAATTCAAAAAATGTCATTCCGAAATATTTCACCAAAAAAAGATCAGGTAAACAAGGTGAAAAATATCTTGGAAATCCTTAATGAACAAGATTGTCTGGTAAAAATTGGGGATTCAAATTAATTTTGAGCTGGTTCATATTCCCTGCCCTGATATTGCCGGGAATCCATAAACCCCCGGAACTTTCATATTTGCGACTCCCAGGAAGGCGGCTTATAATCGAAGCATCTGTCAATGACCTCTATGAACAGTGCTTCCATGCTTGTTCTTTCAGTATGCCTGATTACCCTTGCATTGAGGGTTTCAAAGTGGTTCAACTCCCATTCAATGAAGTCCTGAGCTTCTTCAAAGCTTTCAAAATTCCCAATTATGTAGGTTTTACTGTCTGCTTTTGAGGTCGCTTCGACCCCATAGGAGTCGATGTATTCAAAGTACTCCCCGGAGGCCGGGTTTTTCTTGCTGCCCTCTCCAAGATCCCCCGGAGCCGGATGTTGGGGCTTTTCATCTCCGTAAGCAGCATCCGGGTTTTGTCCGGCTTCTTCTCCCGGTTTCTTTCCCAGCAATTCATCCAGCCTTTCATAAGGACCTTATACCAAGGAAGTTTCCCACATGGTCGATGTAACTGGCTGGTGAATATTCGAACTCGATAGGGGGGGGTGAGGTCATCTCAAATTCAACGTTCACAATTTTAATCTTTTCCAAAGATGGAGCTAGTATTATAAAAATTAGAAGAGCTATCATGATAATATAGATAACCCAATTTACGGAAAAGAAGTCACCTTTCTGAACAGAACCTACTGTTCTGTTAAATAATACTGGATATAAAGGATGGAAAAATAACAAAATAAAAATTGATGTGACAAGAACCCCAAATATTCTTTTATATGTGACAAGAACCCCAAATATTTTTTTATTTGTTAATTTCTCTGGATAATCCAACCACCATCTCCACCATATTGGTTTAATGTTATAGTTCCAGATTTTGAGTACTAGTTCAGTGGCAGAATTTTCAATTCCCTTTCTTTTTACATATGCTGGTTCTTTATAATCTTCTGGATTTGCTTTTTCATTTTGTTCTTTACATAATTTAATACAGTCAAGAAGTTTCATTTTTGAAGTATGATAATCCGCAATTTTGTAGTAAATACAACCTAAAGTGCAATCGATTGCAATCTTTTTTTCTATAAATTCATTTGCGTTTTCATTTTTAGGCTCCCGCTTTTCATTTTTAGGCTCTTTTTTCCATTTTTTGAACCATTTTTTGAACCATTCTTTTTTATTTTTAGATTTGGGTTTTTCACTTTCAGTTGTTTTTTCTTTTTCAGATACTGATAAAGCTTTTTCTAAGTCATTTATTATTGAATGCATTAACTCTTTTTGTTTTACAGGATTTCTCTCTAAAGTAAATTCTACTTTGAGATATTTTACATAAGCAATCCAGAGAAGAAATAAAGAGTCTTCACCACCTTGAAAAATAGCTTCATTAAAGGAGTTTATCGCGTCATCATATTTTAATAATTCAATCTCAATTTGACCTTGTAAGCTCCATGCATCAATTATGTTTGGATCATTGCTCAGTTTCTGTTTAGTAACTTCCTTAATATGTTTGTATGAATCTTTAACGTTACCAAAATTAAACAGAAATTGGGCTAGGTTAAGATTTGCTGAAATGCATTTTGGATTGATTCTCAAGGCTATTTTGAGATCTCTTTTCCCTTTTCCATAATGTTTTGTCTTTATGAACACAAGGGCTCTGTTGTTGTAAACCATTGGATTTTTCGGATTTATTTCTAAAGCTTTGTCAAATACTTCTTCAGCTTTTTCTATTTCTTTTTCTATTTCTTTTTCTATTTCTTTTTTTGTTTTTTCTGTCAACTTATTTTCTTTTTCTTTCAGTGTTTTTTCTTTTACTTCTGCTTCCTAATAGATGGCAAGACCTTTATTATTCCATGCATCATCAGAATTTTCATTTATTTCTATTGTTTTTTCATAGAATGATATTGCTATTTTATAATGTTTGAGAGCTGAATAGACATTTCCCAGGTTAATTAATGCGCGTTCTAGGTTATCATCTACTTCTTTTCCCTTTTTAAGAGATTTAATCGTCTTAAGGTATGTTTCAATGACGTTTTTGTATTGTTCCTGTGAAAAATTTCCTAGGTTAATCAATGCGCTGTCTAGATTATCGCTAATTTCTTTTTTTGTTTTAAGCGATTTAATCGCCTCATGGTATGATTCAATCGCATCATCGTATTTTTCCAGTGAAAAATAAGAATTTCCTTTATATATATATACAAGTGGATTTTTGTCGTTTATTTTAATGGCATCGTTGTAAGTTAGAATTGATTCCTCATACCTTTGAAGATTAAAAAGAACTAGTCCTTTTTTGTAACGAGCCTCAAAACTCTTTGGATTCTTTCTGATCGAGTCTTCAAAAAAGTTCAGGGCTTGCTTTAGGTCTTTTTTAGCTTCATCATAGTAATTCAATTCCTTAAGAATAAGGCCTTTATTAAACAAAATGTCGCCCGTAGGTTTCAATCCCAAGGCTTTTTTGCATGATTTTAATGCCTCTTCGTGTTTTGAAAGTTCTCTATATATGAGAGCTTTGTTATTCCATGCTTCCTCAAACCTTGGGTTAATTTTTATGGCCTTCTCTATTACTTTAAGCGCTTCTTCATATTTTTTCAGATTATAGAGATCAAAACCTTTGTTGTTCAATGCATCAATGTAATCAGGATCTTTTTTTAAAGCTTCATCATAATTTTTTATGGCTTCGTTATATTTTCCTAGTCCGCTAAGCGCCCCTCCTATATTATTTTTTACTGTTATCCTCGGTTTTATCTCAAAAGCTTTTTCATAGGCATCAATTGCATCTTCATACTTTCCAAGAAAGTATAGTGTATTCCCTTTGTTGTTCCATGCTTCGAAAGATTCCGGTGATTTTCGTTTAAGCTTAATGGCTTCTTCAAAAGCGTCAAGTGCTTCATCTAACTCATCTAAAAAAAGGAGACTAAATCCTTTTTGGTACCAATCTTCAAAAGATTTGGGATTATCTCTTATATTCTCTTCACACTTTAACAGGGCTTCATTAAATATTTTTTTTGCCTTCTCCGAATCGGATGTGATATGAAAAACATAAGCTTTGTCGTTAAGGGATTTTACTTTTTTTGTATCTGATTTAATTGCTTCTTCATAAGCATCAATTGCTTTTTCATATTCATTTAAAAATAAATGGGTACGACCTTTCCCGTTCCACGCCTCTGCGTTTTTGGGATTAAATCTTATACACTTTTCAAAGGCTTCCAATGCATTTTTATATTCGCTTTTTTCGTAGAAGACCATGCCCTTGTGGTACCATGCATCGGAGTCTTCTTTATTGATCTCAAGAGCTTTATCAAATGCCTCTAAAGCTTCCTTATACTCACATTTTGAAGACAACGCACGACCCATATTCTTCCATGCATCGGAGTCTTCTTCATTGATCTCAAGAGCTTTATCAAATGCCTCTATAGCTTCCTTATACTCACATTTTGAAGATAATGCACGACCCATATTCTTCCAGGCCGAAGGAAAATCAGGTCTTAGCTTTGTGACTTTTTCAAAAAGTTTTATGGCTTCATCATACTTTGTAAGCTCATATAGTGCAAGTCCTTTGTTATAAAGTGCATTTATATAGTCGGACTTTAAATCAATTATTCCATTGAAACATTCCAGAACTTCATTACATTTTTTAATTTTCTACAGGTTTAAACCTTTACTGTATAATTCTTCGATGTTTTTAGTCCCTTCTTTTGAACTTTTCATATAAAATCACATCATATTTATTATATTATGTTATTAAATTCGGCAATTATATAATATACAGAAACCTAATTCCGAATTTCTAAAAACATCTGCTTTTTATTTGATTTATTTCGGGAGGATCAATATATCTTCTAATTTTATTTCAAAGTATGATGTAGGAACCGGGGTTTTGCGGAGAAATTAAGGATGGCGAGTTTAAGGGAGCCGGGTATTATTGCGGGGCTCGTTTTCAAAGGTGTTGTTCTGGCGTTGTTCTCTTCGGTGTATGGACTCCGGCAGCGCCGGTTAAGTTCTAAGTGTCCCGACACTGGCAAAAAATAAAAATTGAGTCTTGGATAACCCCCCTCTTCTCTCCCCATTCAACCTTTAACTTCTCAAACTCCCTCCCCAACCCGTGCGTGAGACCTCCCATCTTACACTTGAAATCAAAAACCAGGTCGCAGAGCAAAAACCAACTGAATTCTCAAAGTTATGCCGGGGATTTTTACGGAAGTACGATCTAAGGCCGGGAGCCGGGTATTATTGCGGGGCTCGGGTGAAAAGGTTGTTCTGGCGGAGTTCTCTTCAGTGTATGGACTCCGGCAGCGCCGGTTAAGTTCTAAGTGTCCCGGCACTGGCAAAAAATAAAAATTGAGTTTTGAATATCTCGGCACTTCTCTTCTCTCCCCATCCGACCTTTAACTTCTCAAACTCCGTCTCTAACCCGTGCATGAGTTCTCCCATCTCACGCTTGAAATCAAAAACCAGGTCGCAGAGCAAAAACGATCGCAGTTCTCAAAGTTATGCCGGGTATTTTTACGGAAGTGCGATCTAAGGCCGGGAGCCGGGTATTATTGCGGGGCTCGGTTGAAAAGGTTGTTCCGGCGGTGGTCTCTTCAGTGTATGAACTCCGGTAGCTCCGGTTAAGTTCTGAGCGACCCGGCACTGGCAAAAAATAAAAATTGAGTCTTGGTTATCCCCCCCTCTTCTCTCCCCATCCGACCTTTGACCTCTCAAACTCCCTCCCCAACCCGTGCGTGAGCCCTTCCATCTCACACTTAAAATCAAAAACCAGGTCGCAGAGCAAAAACGATTGCAATTCCCAAAGTTATGCCGGGTATTTTTATGGAAGTACGATCTAAGGCCGGGAGCCGGGTATTATTGCGGGGATTTGGGTTCAAAGGTGTTGTTCTGGCGTTGTTCTCTTCAGTGCATGACTACGGTAGCTCCGGTTAAGTTCTGAGCGACCCGACACTGGCAAAAAATAAAAATTGAGTCTTGGATAACCCCCCTCTTCTCTCCCCATTCAACCTTTAACTTCTCAAACTCCCTCCCCAACCCGTGCGTGAGACCTCCCATCTCACACTTGAAATCAAAAACCAGGTCGCAGATCAAAAACTATAGTCAATGCCCCAAATTCCTTCCCCAATCTCAAGTGAAAGTTTAACCACCGAAAGCACGGAAAACACGGAATGAAGGGAGTAGGGGCACAATCCTTCCGTGCTTTCCGTGTCTTCCGTGGTTTAAATTAAGTATTAATATTTACGTTCGGGACTATAAAATGAGTTCTCAAAAGTATGCCGGGCATTTTTACGGAAGTACGATCTAAGGCCGGGAGCCGGGTATTATTGCGGGGATCGGTTGAAAAGGTTGTTCTGGCGGTGTTCTCTTCAGGGCATGGACTCCGGCAGCGCCGGTTAAGTTCTGAGCGACCCGGGACTGCCAAAAAATAAAAAACGAGTCTTGGTTAACCCCCACCCTTCTTCTCTCCCATTCAACCTTTACCTTTCTCAAACTCCCTCCCAACCCATGCGTGAGTCCTTCCATTACACGCTTGAAATCAAAAACCAGGTCGCAGAGTAAAAACTATAGTCAATGCCCCAAATTCCTTCCCCAATCTCAAGTGAAAGTTTAACCACCGAAAGCACGGAAAACACGGAATGAAGGGAGTAGGGGCACAATCCTTCCGTGCTTTCCGTGTCTTCCGTGGTTTAAATTAAGTATTAATATTTACGTTCGGGACTATAAAATGAGTTCTCAAAAGTATGCCGGGCATTTTTATGGAAGTACGATCTAAGGCCGGGAGCCGGGTATTATTGCGGGGCTCGGTTGAAAATGTTGTTCTGGCGGTGTTCTCTTCAGTGCATGGACTCCGGCAGCGCCGGTGAAGTTCTAAGTGTCCCGGCACTGGCAAAAAATAAAAATTGAGTTTTGAATATCTCGCCACTTCTCTTCTCTCCCCCATCCGACCTTTACCTTCTCAAACTCCCTTTCCAACCCGTGCGTGAGTCCTCCCATCTCACACTTGAAATCAAAAAACAGGTCGCAGATCAAAAACTATAGTCAATGCCCCAAATTCCTTCCCCAATCTCAAGTGAAAGTTTAACCACCGAAAGCACGGAAAACACGGAATGAAGGGAGTAGGGGCACAATCCTTCCGTGCTTTCCGTGTCTTCCGTGGTTTAAATTAAGTATTAATATTTACGTTCGGGACTATAAAATGAGTTCTCAAAAGTATGCCGGGCATTTTTACGGAAGTACGATCTAAGGCCGGGAGCCGGGTATTATTGCGGGGATCGGTTGAAAAGGTTGTTCTGGCGGAGTTCTCTTCAGTGCATGGACTCCGGCAGCGTCGGTTAAGTTCTGAGCGACCCGGCACTGGCAAAAAATAAAAATTGAGTCTTGGTTATCCCCCCTCTTCTCTCCCCATTCAACCTTCAACCCCCAAATTTCTTCTCCAACCCGTGCGTGAGACCTCCCATTTCACACTTGAAATCCAAAACCAGGTCGCAGAGTAAAAATGAGTGAAGTTTTCAAAGGCATGCCGGGGCTTTTAATATTTTTTTTCGTTGCTTTTTGGCTTCCTCATTTTGCATACTTTCCGCTCGTTTTGATTTTCTTTTAAATTTATATAACAGTCTTCGCAAAGGACCTGGCCGTTTTCCTGCACACTTTCGTCTTCGGGTATCGTGGCTCCGCAAAGTTGGCATGTCACTGATTTTTCATCATTTTCGGTCATATTTCTATTATTCCCTTTTCTTTTTGTTTTTTTGATTTGCTTTTTACTTCTAAAACTGATGATATTTATTGATCTTGATTTGAATTTGTAGAAATTCAGAATTGCGGCGGTATTCGGGGTTGAGGGTTGTCCCGGCGGTGTTCTTTTCAGCGCATGAGCTCCGGCAGCGTCGGTTAAGTTCTGAGTTACCCGGCACTGCCAAAAAATAAAAATTGAGTCTTGGATAACCCCCCCTTCTTCTCTCCCCATTCGACCTTTACCTTTCTCAAACTCCTTCTCCAACCCGTGCGTGAGTCCTCCCATCTCACACTTGAAATCAAAAACCAGGTCGCAGAGTAAAAACCAAATGAGTTCTCAAAGTTATGCCGGGAATTTTTACGGACGTACGATCTAAGGCCGGGAGCCGGGTATTATTGCGGGGCTCGGTTGAAAAGGTTGTTCCGGCGCTGTTCTCTTCAGTGCATGGACTCCGGCAGCGTCGGTTAAGTTCTGAGCGACCCGGGACTGGCAAAAAATAAAAATTGAGTTTTGAATGTCTCCTGCCACCCTTTAAAAAGGAAATAAGATCTGAAAAGCGAAAATGCCTTTCAGACAACCTCGACGGTGAGTGTAAAAGTCTTCTCCCCGTCGCTGGTACTCTCCCAGGGCCGTTTGTATATGCCTTTTATCTCCTGGCTGCCCGTATCTTTGGTTTCGATTACCCATGAATGGATTCCGCCAGCACCTGCCTCACCTTCATGATCCGGATCCGTTGAATATTCGTCGCTGAGAATGCTGAGGCCGTCGCTCAGGTCAAGTTTCCAGGAGTAGCCTGTTGAAGGGTTTCCCTTGAGGCTAAGGGTGAAATTCTCTCCTTTTTCGAGAGTTAAAGTTTTTCCGTTGTCAGCTTCGGTTAATACCTGGCCTTTTTCTATGGGCTCGCTATTTTCGGTACAGCCGGCTGCAAAGAGAAAGGCAGCAGCGATAAGGAGTACTGCTGTGGCTTTTAATATTTTCTTCATAATATCCCCTCAAAAATTCTTATCCTCTACGTCAAAATAAACATTTACTTTATTGATTATTGATGCTACTGACTATTGATACTACCGATGCTGTTGATCTTTGAATATTGACCTTCTAGAATAAGCCCCGGATAAACAATTGGTCCCAGTATCTCGCAGTTTGTCGAGAACCGGAAGCTCCAGTTAAGTTCTTAGTGACCCTGCACTGCCAAAATATAAAAGATAAGATTTAAATTTCGCTCCCACACCTCTTTCCTCCCCAGGTCCGATCATCCGAAAATCTTCGCAAGTTTTATATATTTTCCGTGCTAATAATAAATTGTAATTAAGTCTCTATATCGGAGAGTGTTTTTCCATAATGCTGCACCAAAGGATCACAAATTGCGAACCTGCAGATTTTCCCAGGGGGAATTTTCAGCTTTTAGTCTGATTTTTCAGGGTTTTATATATTTACCTCTATACTCTGGAATTCCTGGTATTGTAGTTTTTTTAGCGTAGTTGAAAACAGCCTTGCGAAACAACAAATCAAGACTCGGGAAAAACACGGAACATAGAAAAACGAATTTAAACGCAATCAAAATAAAAACTAACCATAAATAACATCTTTAAAAACCTTCCTCAGGAGCGGTTTGAAACAATATGACAGAAGAATCAGATGATTCAGACAGTAGTGATAGTAGCGATAGTAGTGGTTGTAGATGGCCTAAAACGATAACAATCCTGACCAGGGTCGTGCTTTGTGGTGTACAGGTATTATTCTTCGTGTACATGGTCGCAAAGTTTATGGAACTGGATTTCACAGAGGGTTTCAAGTTCATGACACTTGCGTATTCGTCAGCGTTTGCGTATTATGTGTTTGAGCATTCCAGTTTAAATCCTTCAATTATCAAAAGCTAATCCGATGGGAATGTGGGTCCCCTCTTGTATCCACATTTTTCCATTCTCTTTTTTCCTGTGTTTTCCTGTGTTCGAATGTGTTGAATTCTTTCCTTATCCTGAATGTAAATTTTTAGTCCGCTTGAGCGAGCGGAGCGCGCGAAACGGACCGCGTGCTCCCGAAGCGCAACTCGGGGGGTCGTGCTTTGTGGTGTACAGGTATTATTCTTCGTGTACATGGTCGCAAAGTTTATGGAACTGGATTTCACAGAGGGTTTCAAGTTCATGACACTTGCGTATTCGTCAGCGTTTGCGTATTATGTGTTTGAGCATTCCAGTTTAAATCCTTCAATTATCAAAAGCTAATCCGATGGGAATGTGGGTCCCCTCTTGTATCCACATTTTTCCATTCTCTTTTTTTCCTGTGTTTTCCTGCATTTTCCTGTGTTTTTCTTGTGTTTTTCTGCATTTTCTTGTGTTTTTCTGCATTTTTCTGTGTTTTCCTGCATTTTCCTGCATTTTCCTGTGTTTTCCTGTATTTTCCTGTGTTTTTTTCCTTTGTTTTTTCGCATTTCCCTGCATTTTCTTGTTCCGTTCAGAATGTGTTGAATTCTTCCCGAATACCGAATATCAATACTCTGGGGTCACTTTTTATAAAATGAAAACAATTTTTCTTTGTGGCAGTTATGACCCAAGCTATTGAGATTAAAACCGATTCTCCGGATGACGAGGCCAGGGAGGTTTTAACTTCAGCTCTCAGGCAGTACAAATTTATTGCGGAATACAAAGCAAAGAGGTACGTGGAAAAATGTACTGTTTTTGAGGCGAAGTACGAAATGGACTCCTCCGTTTTCCTTGAAAAATTCGAAGGTGGGGGAATTGGGGATGAAGACGACTTCTTTGACTGGTACGCTGCTAAAAGGGGTCTCGATATCATGAATCGGAAATTAGAGGTCATTAAAGGAATTCAGGTCCAGGCCTGACATTCGGTTTTTTCTTCTCTTTCTCTTTTTCAGTTCCCGGGACCGGCTTGTGAAGACCATGTCTATTTTCCGGCGTAACAGGCTTGTATGGTTTATTTCTCTTTGCCGGAGCAGCCGTTTTGAATGGATCATTTCTATTTACCGGTGCAACCGGAATATTGTATCCCGTTGAACATTCCTTTAAACATTTTTTGATCTCTGTTTCAGGTACCAACGCACTCACCGGTCAGCTTGCTGACCGGCCTTTTCCAAATCGTATTAATTTGGTAACTATAAAGTGAATTTGAGAGACTGGATGTCTCAGTTATGAACAAAATATGCCGGTCAACTTTGGAATCGGTGCACTAAACCGGGTAAAACGTTAAAGATCCTGGGGAACTTCACCAGGATTAGTCACAAACAAGAAACAGAAGCTTTTGATTTTTTGGAAATGCCGGAAAGTTCCTGTGGAACTTCATCGGGATTAGTCACAAACATCGCGTTCTTGACTATAATATCATTTGATGTTCGAGCGGGCGAAGAAGAGATGTGAAAAATACAAGTTCTGAGCTGGGTTTGTATTTGATTTTTTTTGATTTCAGGATTTCCTGCTCTGGCCTCACTTCGTTCGGGGGAAAACGGTTCGGGACGGTATTTCCGGAAGTTTTGTTTTTTCGTTTCCTCTCCGATCCCGGTTTTAACCCGGTCCTGGGAAGTGCTCATTTTTATATCGTTTCTCCGGGAGCTGAGGTTGAGTTCTGGCGGGCCGGAACAGTATTAAAATAAAAAATAAAAAATAAAAAATAAAATTATTAAAAAATAAAAAAATAACTGTTAATATTCCCCACTTTCAAACAATCTCGAAGTAATCCCTCAGTGTCAGCAGCAGGACGCCTTCCTTCTCTGCCACCTCCCGCAGTTCCTCCGTAAACCCTTTTTTGCTGATAATTGCAAAATAGGCTTTCCTGTCGGGGAGCCACTGCACGTGCCCCGCTTTCTCCTTCAGGGCATGGTAGACATCGGTGTCCACGGGGCGGTCCTGCCATTTGCACTCGCAAAAGAGCATTTCACGGGTCTCGGGGTTGAGGGCACAGAGGTCGATTTCGTAGTTGTTTTTGCCTTTCGGGGCTTTTGGGATCTTGCCCCACTGGCGGCCTATTTTCTTGAAGCGGAAGGGGAGTTTCCCGGCAGCGTTGAGGGCGAGGAGGAATTCCCTGGAGATTTGCTCAAAGGTCTCCCCCAGGAAGCCGGGGTAGTTTCCGGCAAGGTCTTCAAGAACAGGAGCCCTGTCGTTTATTTCGAGTTCGTCCCTGTGGGCGAGGATGAAGCGGAACCAGAAGCGCAGGAAGGGGTCATCTATCCTGTAGATGGTCTTTTTTGTTGTGGGCTTGTCGGCTGCAGGGTGCTCTTTCCGGACGAAGCCCAGTTTCATCAGGACGTCCAGGTAGTAGGGGAGGTCTTTTGCTTCCAGGAAGGAGCGGTCTGCGATCTTGCCCGGGCGGGTCGCCCCGCTGGCGATTGCGGAAAGGATGTTCATGAAGGTCGAAGGGTCCCTGAGCTCTTCTTTTAGCAGGAACTCCCCCTCGGTATAGAGAACGGCTTCTTTTGAAAAGAAAGCTTTTTCCAGGTTCTCCCTGAACGAAAGGGCCGGGTCGAAGAACCGCAGGTAAAAAGGCACGCCTCCTGCCGCCCCGTAGGCCTGCACAAGTTCTTCGGGGGACATTTCAGGGAAAAAGCCCGGGAGGTGGCGGAAGCGGATGGGCTCTATCTTCAGCTGGGAAGTCCTCCTGCCGTAAAGGGGGCTCGAATAGGCGAGCACGCTTTTTTCCATCATCGAAACAGAAGAGCCGCAGAGGACCAGGTGGAAGGGACCGTCTTTCAGTATCTCGTCAACGATTAGCTGGAAAACGGATGGAATGGACTCGTCCTCCTGGGCGAGGTAGGAAAACTCGTCGATGGCGATTACCAGCTTCTCCCTTTTTTCCCTCCGTTCTCCTTTTCCCATTTTTCCCGCATTTCCCGCTTTTCCATGCTTTTCCCGGCTCTCCCCGGCTTTTTCCCTGACAATTTTCCAGTCGGACCCCTGTTCCCATTTTGCCTTTATGTACCCGAAGACTTCATCGAAGGTGTCCAGTTTCGGCTCGTAGTCCCCGAAAACCTCCGCCGTCCTTTTCCGGAACCTGGCAAGGTTCGCCTCCGTCCCTCTCCTGTCAGCCAGGAAGTAGATGTGCGGCTTGTCCTTCAGGAAGTGGCTGATGAGCTCGGTTTTTCCCACCCTGCGCCTCCCGTAGACTACAGTAAAAGAAAAGGAACCGGAACCATACTCCTGCTCCAGACGGGCCAGTTCCTCTTTGCGGTTGACAAATTTTCTGATCATAATCATTATGATGTATATTCGTATATTTATCCATTTTTATTTTTACGGAATAAAATCATTATGATTTAAATCCGTATATTTTTCTGGTCATAATCGCGCCCCGGAAAACTCCTCAGGACCCGTGACGAAATAACGTGCGTATAATTTCCAATTGGACCTAATGGTTTTCGGTATCATCTGGACCAATCGAAATTTACTATGAATTACAAATTACACAGGTTATTTCGCTGCGAGCCCTTAGTTTTCCCCTGCCCGATCAGGGGCTCAATCTTCCATGCTCCGGGGCTCCTTCCGGCGGGCGTTTTTCCCTTCCCGGACCTGCCCATTAAGTCCCGTTTTTTTTGAATGAAGTTAAATAAAATGAAGGACTATCCCTTTCAGGGGATAGCTATGAGTTTCACGATGGAAATTAAAACCGATTTCTCACCCCAGGAAGTGGGTGAGGCTATTCGCTCTGCAGTGGAGCATGAGAAGCACGTTGCGAAATACAAGATCAAGCGGTATTCTATGATCTGTGAGGATTTCGAAAAGAAGTTTGGCTGCGTCTCCGGTGAGCTCAGGGAACGGTTCGAAGCCGGGGACCTTGGCGATGATACTGACTTCTTTGAATGGTATGCGGCGAAAAGAGGACTCGACCACTGGAGCAAAAGGCTGGAGGTCCTTTCAGGGACTTCTTTTTAAATATATTTCTCAAGGGGTGTATTTGGAATTCGTTGAGTACTTCTCAAAAGCAGTTGTAAATAATGTCAACTACCCCTCCCTAAAATCTAAGCCTTATGGCTTAGATTTTAGAGTAAGGGGCTTGTCTAACAAGCCCTGGTTGACCAGATCCCCGATTAGGAGCTTAGGAAAATCGGGAAACGATAGGAACGAATATTAGTTACCCTGGAATGCCGCCTCAGTTTCAGGCTCTACGGAAGCAAGTTAAACAGTCCTGAGAGGTAGGGACAGTGCTTGCATCATCAAACCGTTCCATATCAGATCGAGAGGAAGCCGGAAACCGGGATTGTCTCCACTAACCCGGCTACGCATAACCCTATTCAATAGGAGCAATTACAAATGTTTGTATTTGTACTCAGCAAAGAAGGAACCCCGCTCATGCCCACTAAACCGGCAAAAGCTAGGCTCTTGCTCAAAACAGGAAAGGCAAAAGTGGCCCGAACCACGCCCTTCACAATCAAGTTACTTTTCGAGAGCAGTAGCTACACTCAACCCGTAACTGCCGGGATGGATACCGGCTCGAAAGCCGTAGGATGTGCCGCTATCGCTTCCGGGAAAGTGTTGTATCAGTCCGAGATCTACCTGAGAGAAAACGTTTCGAAAAAGATGGAACAACGGAAAATGTATCGGAGAAGCCGGAGAAGCCGGAAGACAAGATACAGGCCAGCAAGGTTCAATAACCGGGGAAATTCAAGGAGAGAAAAAAGGTTAGCTCCTTCCATCAAAAGCAAACTTGATTCTCATTACAGGGAAAAACGGTTTGTGGAATCCCTGCTCCCTGTAACGAAGTGGAAGGTCGAACTTGCTTCCTTTGATATCCACAAAATCAAAAACCCGGAAGTTTCCGGAATTGGGTATCAGGAAGGGGACCTTAAAGGTTTCTACAATGTCAAGGCTTACGTTCTGCACAGAGACGGGTACACCTGCCAGCATTGCAGGGGAAAGTCAAAGGATTCCCGGCTACATTGCCATCACATAGTTTTCAGGTCAAAGCAGGGGTCAGATGCTCCGGAAAACCTGATTACGCTCTGTGAAACCTGTCACAAAGCCCTGCATTCCGGGGAATTTGAGCTTTCAGGGAGAAGGTCAAACACGAAACACGCCACAGAAATTGGCATTGTCAAGTCCCAAATCAAGAAATCCGACTGGACCTTTGAGGAAGTTTTCGGGTACGAAACAAAGTTCCGGCGAGAACAGGTTTTTGGACTCGAAAAAACGCATTATTTTGATGCGCTTGCTATCTGTTGTGGGGACAAACAAACCGTAGAACCGGATGATACGGTCTACTTCAAAAAACACGTTCCTGCGGGAGATTATCAACAACGTAGAGGGAAGAGGTCAGAGAAGAAAATACCTACCGGAAAGCTGTTTGGGCTCAGGAAATTCGATCTTGTAAAAACAGAAAAGGGGATCGGGTTCATTCGAGGAAAACGGTCAAGCGGGTTCTTTACTTTGTGTGATATTTTTGAGAACATGATAACTACAAGTGTTAACATTAAGAGAAATTGCAGGAGACTGAGAGCGGCGTGTACAACATTAGTTCAGATGGTACAGATGACGCATTCCTCCCCCACCCGTCGGCCTGCGGCCTCCGAGGAGGGGGGCTCCTGCTTCGAGAGCTGAAATATTTGTGAATTGTCTGGGGCAGCTGTGACTTTTCTGGAATAGTTGAAGGTTATCAGTAACAGTTGTGAATTCTTGGGAATTATTGAAGGTCATATCATGAAACTTACTCTGGACCTGGAAATCGAAACAGAGGTCTCCCCGCAGGAGGCCAGGGACGTCATCCGGTCGGCCCTGGAACATGAAAGGCACCTTGCAAAATATAAGGTATACCGCTATGCCATGATCTGCGATGAATTTGAAGAAAAGTTTGATCTGATCTCTACGGACTTCAGGATAAAATTTGAAGCCGGAGAACTTACCGATGATGAAAAGTATTTTGACTGGTACGCTGCAAAAAGAGGGCTTGACCACTGGAAGAAAAGGCTGCAGCTTCTTGAGGCTGTAAAGTTTTGAGCCGGGTGTCCAGGACCTGAGTCTTCAGGCTCCTATTTTCAAGATCCTGAATTTCATCTCTCTTTTCAAGAGCCCCTTTAAGGGTGCCTGCTGCCGGGACCCGGGACCCCGGATTTTCTCTTCATTTTTTTTCAAACTTCTCAAAGCCTCTGTACATCCTGAAAAGCACTCCTACTGAGGACAGAAGGATAAGCTTTCCTACCCAGGCCTCCAGCTCGGGCACATATCCTATCAGGAGATGAATCAGCAGGAGCAGCAGCCCCAGAAGCATAATGTTCGAGCCGCCCCATTTTGCAAACCCTGCTTTGTCCCTGATCTTTTTCGGGTCGTAAGCCGTGAGCAGCCCTGCAAGCTTGAAGTGCCAGACCAGGAAGCCGAGTGCAATGAAGAATATGCCGAGGTAAATAAGAGGTTCTGCCATACTTTTCACCTTCTTGGGATTTTTTGATATAGGGGTTTTACAACTGCAGGATAATAAGTCTACTCATTTTGTTTTATGCTTGAGCGGGCCTCCGGCTCACTAGTCAAATTATTTAAAAAACTATTTATTCCTGTTTGCTATTTACAGGCTGAATTATTTTAACTACTTGCGGAAATAATTGCACCTGCTCATTGATACCTGGAATTTGATCAATTCCTGAATATTTGATCTCATGAGTCCCTCCCCCCGGAGGATTTCGGGTGTAATGTTTTTCGTTTTGGATCAAAGTTGAGGTGATAAATATGGTAAAGCTAGTTTTAAAAAGTCTGGTAGGAGAAGCTCTCGTAGGTTCCGGCCCGGAAGTTGCCCACATTGACCTTGTCATCGGGCCGCGGGGCGGACCTGTGGAGACGGCTTTTATGAACTCCCTTGCAATGCCCAGGCAGGGACACACCCCGCTCCTTGCTGTCCTTGAACCGAATGTCCAGCCAAAGCCGGTGACCCTTCTCGTAAACAAGGTCACTATCAAGAACGTGGGCCAGGCAGCCCTGATGTACGGCCCTGCCCAGGCTGCGATCGCAAAGGCTGTCATGGACTCGGTGGAAGCCGGCGTGATCCCGAAAGAACTGGCCGATGAGCTCTTCATCATCGTTTCCGTCTTCATCGAATGGGACGCAAAGGATAAAGCAAAGGTCTATGAGTACAACTACGAAGCCACAAAACTTGCAATAGCCTGCGCCATAGAAGAAAAACCGACTGTTGAAGACGCGCTGGCTAAAAAAGACTCTGCAAAACACCCGTTCGCATAATGCAGATTCAGGTTTGAACCTGTTCGGTTTCAGGCCGTTTGGTTTTCGAGCCGCTCGGTTTTTATCCGGTTCGATTCGGGTTGTAACGGCTGGAATCCGGGATTTCCGGGCGGCCGTTTTTTTCTTTTATCTCCGAAGGCGGGAAGACTCCTTCCTCGGAGGCCGCAGGCCGACAGGTGGGAGATGGGAGCCGTCAACTTCCCAACACTACAATAAAATAACTCTCTATTAATAATATAAGAATTTCCTTATATAACTTCAAAACAATTCGTAATGTTATGAAAAGGGGGAACGTGTACCGGATCTATCCGGATGATGAACAAAAGACGCTTATCGAAAAGCATATCGGTTGCGTTAGATTCATCTATAACCGTTTTCTGCACATCAAAAAGGTCTTCTACGACAAATTCAGGATCAACGTTTCCCTGACTGAACTTGACAAATACCTTCCCATGTTCAAGGAAATCTATCCCTG
>JAENZL010000015.1:0-71248 GCA_016841265.1 Methanobacteriota archaeon
ACTATTATATTTTTCCTGCGATTGAAAACCCATCAAATTTGAAGAGGATACCAAATAACCTTTATATTTTTCCAGATTTTTATGTAGAAGTTGAAAAAAATCGTGACCATAACATAGATCGCCTTGAACAAAGACTCAACTGTTTGGAAGACTGGATAAAAACGAAATTAATTGCAAGTCATAAGATTATAGATACCGATCCTGAGATGGCAGTTGTTAGAGCTGGGAAAACTGCTGAAGCAATCGTTAAAGATGTTTATAAAAAGCATTTCGATGACGATGAAACAAATGTTGCCACAATGATTAAGAGATTGTCCGAGAGAAATTTTATTCCTGAACATATTGTAAGTTGGATGCATACAATTCGTTCCTTAAGAAATATTGCAGTTCACGGGGACGGAATTGATAAAACACAAGCAATAGATGCATTAAATGCATCATTGAATATTGCAGAATGGCACTTAGATCAAATAAAATCAAATAAAAAATGAATATATCTTAGGTTTGTTCAAAACCGCTTCTACATTTATCCCAGAGAGCTATAAACGTTGCTTCAAAATTAAAACACTCAAAATACTTTTTCTAGCCTTTAATCTTGTAAAAAACCTTCTAGACCTTGCTTAAATCTTTTAAAATATTCATGAAAATTAGTATTTCTGTTTCTTAAAACGAGCTAGCCTCACTTCGTTCGGAACAAGAACCACGGAAGACACCATTCCGGTTACATCGGAAGTGCTCGCTAGGCGATCACTGAAACCACCGCCTGAACCTCGTCCACTTTCAAAAAGTCTGCCCTCCCAGGGTCAAAAGAACTGAGCAATTCGACAAAGCTGTGACGAGGGGAGGGAGGTTGTAGAAGGAAGGGGGAAGATCAGATTAGATTTTCAGTAGAATTAAGGTCGCTTCGGGAAAATTCAAGCAAGCTTCCCAAAACCTCCAAAAATTAAAAAAGAAACCTGAAATCAATGGATGGAGAATATTATATTCAATGGACAATATAAGTTAATGGGGGATATATCACGTCAATAGAAGAAAACAAAGTCACAATCAAACGCTTCTGGAATGAGGTATTCAGTGAGAAAAACCTGGCCCTAATTGACGAACTTTTTGCCAGTAACTGGGTCTACCACGGAGCTGCGGGGCAGGAGATACACGGGCCTGAGGGTCTCAAAGGATTTCTCAGCATGTACTTCAAAGCTTTCCCGGACTTCCATGCAGAGGTTGAAGACCTGATCGCCGAAGGGGACAGGGTTGTGAGCCGGGCAACAGTCCGCGGAACACATAAAGATGAGCTGATGGGAATTGCTCCGAGCGGCAAGCAGGTAACAGTGACAGTAATCTGCATTACCCGCTTTGCAAATAGCAGGATAATTGAGGATTGGGAGCTTGTTGACATGTTTGGCATGCTCCAGCAGCTTGGGGCCATTCCTTTGCTGCACAGGGTTAAGAGATAGAGGTTTCATTTCAGCATTTTTGGCCTGCACCCGATTAACGAAAGTAAAAGTTCAACCATCAGGGGAAAGGATTTCGAACGGTTTTGGATCAGAGGGTAAAGCCTTGAAAAATCCGATTTTGTATCAGGACTAAAGTTATTTCGGAAAAGTTCACGCAAGCGTCCCAAAGCTACCAAAATATAAAAAATAATATTCCAAATTCAGGTGGTCGCCTAATGAAACGCAAGAAACTTACTCTTGTTTGGAAATCAGGTACTTTGCAATATATTCCGCAAAGAGTTCCAGATCATCAATGTCTTCCTGAAGATGGGAATAAAGCTTATTCATGTCGATATCAGCGTACATGTGCACGAGAACATTCCGAAAGCCAGCCGCAGGAGCAAGTTTTTCAGCAAAATCATTCGGTAGGATATCGTGCTTACCAAGAATCAGAATAACTTCTCTGTAACTATCAGGGCGCCTCAATTTCTCACTGGAAATGATCATCTCGCAGATATCAATCATGCAGGCAAGGGAGATTTCCATATACCTCTCAACAGCCCCTCTCAAAGTACGATTATCTCTTATTTCCTCAATATCATAAGGCTGATATTCCCTGAGGGTGCCGACATACTCACCAAGCTGCTCGAGTTTAAAGTTTATTTCCTCGATCATCGAAATCCACTCTCTGCTATCCTTCTGAGGCTCTCTCTGGCATGCCTTTTGATATGATATTGTTCATCCAGAAATCTGGACATGATTTTTGTTTCAAACTTAATTCTTACACGTTCTTCGGATTTCAAAACTATTCCGTAACGTATAACATTATAAGTCAGAAGAAGCGGAGAATCGTTGAGGATCACGAGGTCTACGTTGTTTGTTTTAAGCAGAGAGCCCAGTTCCCCGATGAGCTCTAACTGAAGGTCAAAAGCTTCCTTTTTTGTCAGGGTTTCATCAAAAAGTACAGCAATATCAATATCACTCAGCCCGTTAGTTTCTCCCCGGACAGTTGAACCGAAAAGGTAAGCAACCGTAACGCTATCCACACTGGAGAAAAATTCACTCAGCTTATGTTCAAGCTTTTCGAGATCTGATTGTGGAGTAGCAGGCTGCATATCATCAACCGCATAGTGTTAATCGCATATAATCAATTGATCATGAAATTATGCTTACTTCCGTTTATAATTTGTGCACCTCCACAATTCCCCAACCCTTTGCAAATACTGCAAAAAAGGAAAAAATAAGAGATATTACAATCCACTAACTTCTTCAAGAAAAGCGGGCCGCTTCTTAAATTCGAATTTAAGGTCAGAGAAACGTTTTACCCATCCTGGGTCATCATTTAAAATGTCAAGATAGATATCTTTGACCTTTCCAAGATACCTGGCTGCAATGCTGTATGTTTTTCTGGTCCCGTTCGGTATGTTCTGATAGGCTTTTTGCCAGTAGTATTCGATGATTTTGTCAGGGAAATCTTTATTCAATTCATCCGCAAACTCATCGAAATTCTCTTCGATTAAATAACCGAACCTGCTTTTTGGAGGGTTTAGAATTGATTTGAGGACGGTATCTTTCATACCTTTATCCAGACAGATCCGCAGATAATCGTGGAAGTCTTCTTCTTTGATCTTATCGAAGATTTTAGGCTCAACGGATTTCCAATCAGGCCCTTTAAGGAATCCTTTCAACTTATTGTACTCTGCATAATATTTCCGTCTGGTAAACTCAAACGACTTTAAAAGAGCATCTCTTGCACGCTCGTAGTCCCCTTCTGACCTGTAATATTCAAACAACCTGTCCAGCATATTCTTTTTTTCAGTATTGCGGGATAATGCCGTCTGAACAATCCTTTCCAGATTGGCAGTGTCCCCTTCTTTGGAGAAGTGTTCCCATAAAAATTCAAATAACTCAGTTAGCCTGCCTTCCCCCTTCAAGATCCCTTCTTCTGCTGTTGAAAGGGCTTTTTCAGAATCGCCCTTATCAACATAAAATTTAACCAAGTCCCAGTAATCCATCCCATGACTGAGGATTTGCATACGCTCCTGCAGGTAAGCTTCGTCGTCCTGAAGATGTTTCCTCTGGATTCTCATTATTTTTTCTTTCCGCCATTTGGAAGGATGTTCATCAAGTTTTTTAACCAGATACTCCCATTCTTCCTTTGTCTGGCAAATCTCGAAAAATATCTCCATCAGGCCATCTTCAAAACCGGAATTTTCGATATTATACTCCTCAAAAGCTTCGTCTAAAAATTCAAGCTTTACGGAAGTTGAAAGTTCTCCTTCTTTAATCAGTTCAGAAATCTGGTCAAGGTACTCGTATGCTTCTTCCTCATCTTCTTCAGGCC
The DNA here is from genome assembly GCA_016841265.1 of Methanobacteriota archaeon. GTDB lineage: Archaea > Halobacteriota > Methanosarcinia > Methanosarcinales > Methanosarcinaceae > MTP4. Next base: position 3,778 of record JAENZL010000015.1, read on the forward strand.
CGCCGCCAAGCCTGTTGAACTCTGAGATAATACCCCTGGCATCTTCCCAGTATTCGAGCAGCAGGTCGTCATTTAGAGAGACAAGGTCTTCATTTTCCATGGTTTCGGGCATTGTTTTCTGCCGCTCTTTGAACCACTCAAGAGCCATCTGGTATAACTCGGGTTTTTTACTCAGCAGGGTACTTACCAGATCATACAAATCATCAGCATCAAGGGACCGTAAACGGACATATAATGAAAATGTTTCAGATTGTGTGTTGTCTTCTTCAGCCATAAGGTTACCACCCTCCATTAAATGGCATGCAAATCATTACACCAGGCTTGAATGATTACTCTGATATCAAGGATATATTAAATATCCTGCGTGGGAATCCGGCTAAATCAGAGCAACTGACCCAAACCCGTCAAAATATAAAAAAGAAGATTTGTAATGTATCGGCAGTCGCGTAATTTAGAGCTGAAACTACTGAAAGGTTTTTACTATTCTCATGCAGCTCTTTAATTCAATTTGTCAAAGCGAGCTAGCCTCACTACGTTCGGAACAAGAACGACGAGAGACACCATTCCGGTTATACCGGAGAAACTCGAACGAATAATTACGAAAAACGCCACATTAATACTAAAAACCCTTTCACTTCCAACTTCACCCGGAAACAAAACAACCCGATCAAATTCGGACAGGCCTTGGAAGGAGTTAGGGCAGTTTCCACTCGAAGGAGGTAAACGGGTAGGGTTCTATTTTCGGAGAAAAAATTTAGGTTGCTGCAATCAGGTTCACGCAAGCGCCCAAAAATTACTCAGTTCAAAAATCAATTGATTTTTGCATTTATTTAGATAAGCTACGAATTTGCAGGAATAGTTCGCGCTTCAATCTACCGGTTTTAAAATCCACCTATTTTTATTTCACATCGCATGCACGGAATTTGGAACGGAGCCAGTTAAAATAGAAAGGATTAAATTTAGAAAAAATTTTATTCTGATTAGAAAAATAAATTTCTAATAAAATTCCAATAGTGCGTGGAATCAATATGGAAACCCCAAAAATAGATGTTAAAATAAAAGCCCTCAATGTAAAAGGGGGCATAAAAACCTGCATAAATGGCAAAGTTATCCCAGGACCCAACTGGGATGCCAGCAGCAGGGAAACCCACAACCCCGGTGTATTTGTAATCGGTAATGAATTTGACAATATTATATCCCTTGAAATAGAGCAAGAAGGGCTGGAAAGCGGAAAAACCCTCAAAATAACGGGGATAATAGATGATCTGGAATTTTCAGGCGAGATTGAGGGAGGCATAAAAGAGCAGACCGTTTTCGCAAGACCTGAAAAATCAATTGACAAATTCTGCTGTAAAAAAGGAGATATGGTCTGGAAAATTGGTTATTCGAAAGAAAAAGGACATCCTGAAGAAAACCGGGAAGAAACAGATGATCCGGAAGAAACTCTAGAAGAAAAAGGTGATTCCGGAGAGATTCAGGAAGAAACTGGAGACCCTGAAGTAACCTCCGAAAAAAAAGAAGAAGCAATCAAAACAGCCGAACAATCAGAACAATCAGAACAATCCGAAACAATCGAACCATCCGAAACAATCGAACCATCCGAAACAATCGAAACAGTTGAAACGATTCCTGTAGAGATATACTGGACATTTGACCAGCCCGGCAGGATGTTCAAGAGAGGAGCATGGATCGAGTTACTGGAATTCCTCTCCGGAAAGGTCATTAGCACCCCTGCGTCAAAGGAAGAATGCATCTCAGGAATTGTAGATTATTTCCACTTCAAACATGGCCTGAAATACGACAGTTTTTGCGGGGCAAGCCATTACGGGGTATTCGAACACGGCGGTTTTTTCAACCTGAAGGCCTACCTGGCAGGCTCGGTCCCGATTGCTAACTGCTATGACCAGGCGGCAGCTTTACAGGCAATACTCGGCGGAATAGGAATTAATGACATTGGATGGCTGTTTTTAGAACCGTTCGGATATCTCAACAAAACCGACCTGCTGGGCAGGGGAGAGTGCAATAATCCCTTCTTCCTGAAAAACGGCCACCATGATCCGGAAGTCGTTGATGAGGACTCGGTACTCCGGACAGGATTTGCCAATCACGCTTTTTGCGGCCTGCTAAATAAGGACAATATACTGGACGCCTGTGCAGGACCTCACCCCGGAAACGATACGGCAGAAAAATATGTAGGCCAGGCCGTTGATTCGAACCTCGAACTTTACCCGGCAGCAAGGTTTGACAGGCCCGGGAAAAAAGAGGACATAGTAATAGGGTACGGAGTGGTCGATGTAGAAAGGATCGAAGCCGCAAATCCGCTGCCGTTCTCTCCGGAAAGGGCAAAAGACGAGAAAATGGATGAGAAAAAAGCAGAAAAGTTGAACAAAATTAAGGAACTGCTGGACTACCCCGCAAAATACGAAAGCCTCGACCCCTATACTTTCGTATGCTGCAACTGGCCGGACCCCCTGGCAAATCTGCTCCTCTCAGGCTGGACCCTGGACCTGGAGCAGGTCAGGGTTGGGTGGAACGGCGTGTTGAAGCAGTGGTGCGTGCACGAAGGGGACGAGAGAATAAATATTGAAATCTACGTGTCAAACAGTGGTCCTGCCCCGGTTCACGAGAGAATTTTCAAAACCCTTGCAGCAACGACGCTAAACGAGTGCGTACACTGCCCCAATCCGGAAAGCGGAAGGCACATTTCCCGCGTACAGGGCCTTAACCCGGAAAATAAAAGGCATATCACACTTACGGCTTCAACTGAAAATTATTCCCAGCAGTTGAGTGCGATCTACAACGTGGGCTTTAATGTGGAAGGATTCAACCTTGAAACCGACATAACCCAGGACTTACTCGACTGGCTGGAAAACCTGGCTCTCAACGGGGTTACAGAGGATTGGGATAAGTTCCCGAAATTAAAACTTATCGAACCGACATTTCCGGCAGATGTAGCTCTGGGAGAAACTTTTACCTGCAGGACGGACCCTGAAATCAATGAAAACAAAAATACGTTTTTAGAGTTTTTCACCTCAAACAAAAACGTATCACTGGAAGAAGAGTCGGACCTGACATTTAAGTTTAAAACCCTTATCCCGGAACATACCCCTATCGGCCTGGTCTTAACAGATCGCGAAACACTGCTTTCAACTTCAAAAGAAGTGTTCATAAACATATATGATCCGGAAAATTAACCAGAACCTAAAAATGTATGATCCGGAAGATAAAACATGCTCTGAAGAAATCCCCGGAAGCGGGAGTTTTGCATTTGCAATCCCGCTTCAGTTCTTCCGGTGATAATTTATTTTTCATTTTATTCTTCACCTTATTCTTCACTGTATTCTTCATTTTCCTTTTTCAAATCTCACTTTTCCTTTTTCAAATATCACTTTCTATTTTTCAAATATCACTTTTTATTTTTCAAATATCACTTTTCAATTTTAATTTCATGCTCGTCTGGCCCAATAATAAAAGCCAAAAAGAAGCACAAACATCATCGTAAAAAACTAATCAAAGATAATTATATGTCCTTGTAAATAAATAGTATGAAAGGGGGATATGAAATACTCGTAAGAACGAGTAGCTAAGCGATTCCCTCGATTAGTAAAGTAAAAGGGACATGATTGAGGGGGCATGCATGAAAAAGAACGTTTTCATTGTGGGTATGGATTCATTCAATCTCAAGAAACTTCAGAGGCTTCCGGAAGCCGCCGAGTGTAACTTTTATTCCGCGCTCGATGCGGGTGAAATCCGGGACGTCCCCGGCTATGACATGGGGGAGCTGATTGCCAGAGCCAGGCAGCGGATCGAAAAGACTCCGGGGAAAACTCACGCCATTGTCACTTACTTTGATTTTCCGGCAACGGACCTTGTACCCATCCTTGTGGAAGCTTACGGGGTGCCGGGGCCGAGTATGGAAAGCGTCTTCAAATGCCAGCACAAATACTGGAGCCGACTTGAACAGCAGAAGATAATCCCTCATAATATTCCGAAGTTCTGCGCTTTCAATCCTTTTGATGAAGAATCTTGCGCCCTGATCGATATCAAACCTCCGTTCTGGATTAAGCCTGTCAGGTCCTTCAGGGCATTTCTGGCGTACAGGGTGGACGGTGAGGAGGAGTTCAGGGAATACATCCGCGAAATTCGCGAAAAGATCGGCTTCCTCCACGAGCCATTCCGGTACCTGCTGAAAAACTATAATATCCCATCCGAGTTCGTGGACATGAAAGAAAGCTGCCTTGCTGAAAGCCCCCTCTCAGGCCGGCAGTGCACTGTGGAGGGCTACGTGCTGAACGGGGAAGTGGCAATATACGGAGTCGTCGATTGGGTCCTTGATGGACACTTATCCTCCGTATTGCGCTACGAATACCCCTCGTCCCTCCCTGACCGGGTAAAAGACCATATGGCAGGGGTCTGCAGGAAGATTGTCAAGCACGTAGGGCTGGACAATTCTGCCTTCAACGCGGAATTTTTCTACGACCCCGACAGCGATGAGACCTACCTGCTTGAAATCAACCCGAGGATGTCCCAGTCCCACGCCGACCTTTTCGAAAAAGTGCACGGGGTATCCCACCACAGGGTTATGCTGCAGATCGCCCTTGGCAGGAAACCGGTCCCCTTCGAATGGCAGGGGAAATACAATTACGCCGCAAAATTCATGCTCAGGACCTTTGAACCCGGAAAAGTGGTAAAAGTCCCCAGCAGAGAAGAAATCGCCGCGATCAAAAGGGAAATCCCGGACACCATCATCAGACCCCTTGTCAGGGAAGGCCAGCAGCTCTCCCAATTCCAGATCAGGGACAGCTACAGCTACGAACTCGCAGACATCTACATCGGCGCAGACGACCGCGAGGGACTGGTGGATAAATATAACCATATACTCAGCAAGATTTCCTTTTCCATCGAGAGATGAACACAAAAAGAGAAAAATGAGATAATATAATGGGATATTATATTTACATATAAATAAAATGGCAAACAAATAGAGAGGTAAATAAAAAGAGGAGAAATAAAAAGAGGAAAATTATTTTGTAAAAAGACGAAAGAAAACCAACTATTCAGCCGGAACCGATTCCCAGTCCGGAACCGAGACCTGTTCCATCACCCGAACCTGTGCCCAGTCCGGAGCCAACAAAAAAACATGAGGACGAAAAAAGTTAACTGCATGTTGAATGCGGCTTGAAGGATAAACTTGAAGGATAAGCTTGAAGGATAAAAAAGCGAAGCAACCCTGAGATGCGACACAACCATGATCACAAGAGTCTACATATCTCACTGTGAGCAGGACGAGCCTCTTGCCCAGGAACTGGCCCGGGCCCTCTGGGCCGTGGAACTGGAGAGTTTTTATTCCCTGTACAGGAAAGCCCAGTCCCTCTCCCGGGCAGAGCGAATGCGCTTCGGGATCCGGCAGTCCGACTGCGTAATAACAATCCTGACCCCGGAAGGAGCAAGAGCTCCGGAAGTAAACCAGGAACTCGGCCTGGCCGTGGGGACTGACCAGCTAATAATTCCGCTTGCAGAGGCCGGGGTAGAACTTCCCTTCCTGATCCGTCACCTGAATCCGATCAGGTTTTCCGCGGATGCATATGAAGATGCCATGGGTATGTTGATACAGAATATAAGGCAGATAACCAGACTGGACTGGCTGAAGATAAAATGCCCTTACTGCGGGGAAGAAATGACCCAGTATATCTCGCCACAGGAAGAGGTAGACAGAGCCCTTCTCCAGGGAACTAACCTGGAAACCCTGTGCAGCTACTGCCAGAGACCTCTCTTTCTGGACCCGAGAACCTTCAGGCCCTTAATCTAAACTTGCTTTGAAGTTGATCTGAAACTTGCTTTGAAGTTGACCTGAAACTTGCTTTAAAGTTGATATAAACTTGAGACCATCAATAAACAAAGGGGGTAAAGAGATGGAAGCAAAAGTGAATCAACCCGATATGAAGCAGCATAAAGTGAATCAACATAAAGTAAACCAGCCAGATACGACTCTACATAAGGTAAACCAGCACAGATTAAACATGCCTGAAATAGATAAGCCTGGAGTGGGCGAGTCCGAAATCAAAGGGATTGAAGCCCTATCTTACATGGAGAAAAAGCATTTGCTTGCCCAGCTTAGCCGGGACAAAAAGAAAGACCCGAAATCCGGCCCCTGGGAAATCACCGACATCCGAAGAGGGGGATGGGAAACCATCAAGGATTACTTGATCCAGCCCATAGAAATCGACATTAACGATTCAGGGAAAGACGAAACGGTAAGGGTCTGGTTTGATATCACGGACCTGGAAAGGGAACTCGAAGCCGGGGCACAAAAATAATCCTCCTGTTAAAGCTTGCCGGAGCAGACCTGGTTTGAGTATTCCAATTTTTTGTGAACATGCATAGTTGTGTATATGCATAATTCAAAGCTTCAGTTTATACAACACCAGCCTTTCATTAACATCATTATCCCTTAATTCGATGTACGCATACTTCGGGACGCTCTCATCCTCGATAAGGTCTTTTTCAAATTTTCCGGAATAGGTATAATTTTGCCCTTCCTGTGATATAAGATTAAGGTGGGTACCCATACTTCCCATTCCCCGGCCGTTACAGGCCACAATCTTAAGATCGGTAATGCCAATTCCATACAGGGATTGGACTTTAATAATAAACTCGAGACACTCGAGAGTAGCCGGGTTTTCGGGATTTGTGGATATGTCTTTTATGACTATCGCAGCTCTGTCCTCTTCTTTCAGCAACTCACCCCGCCGGTCCCAACCTTTATAGACGAAGGGGCACGCCGTACCAAACTCAATAACCATTGTCTCCGAATTATTAAGAAGCTCGGAAGGAATGACATAATAATCAAAATCCGAAACGATACTGTTAGCATCCGCATCATAGAAAAGAGGACAGGAATCTTCCAGTACGGAGGGAGCCAGAAGCTCCGAAGTGAACCATCCTCCCCCGTTTTTGCCATCAATTGTTATATAAAACTCGGATAATTTCAGCTTTATCTGACCTTCGTAAGGGACATAAGATACGTTCTCGATCCGGACTATAAGATCATCCTCTTCGTTTTTACTGACAAAGGTCTCAAATGCAATATACACTTCATCAGGCTTTTGCTTAAATTTCACGGGAGGTAAAACAGAATAGTTCCAGTCATAAGGGGATTTTTGTTCCCGATATTCACGGATCATTTTCCCATCGGAGTAGAGGTATACGTGCATCACATAAAACCTGGGATCGTAACCGTGTAAACCTGAAGGTACGGAAAATGAAAGGGTCTTTGCTTCAAGGCCCTGAAGCGTCACCGTACCCTCTCCCTCATGAAGCGGAGTGTCAGCCATAGGGTCGTTTAAAGTCCACCTGTAATCCAGGAAAACTTCTTCATCTCCAGGGTTCTGGATAGTGAATTCAAAATTCCCGTTAAAATCACAATATGCATCTTTTATTGCAACGCCTACCCATCCTGAACAACCGGCGCTTAAAACGGCTAACAGGATAAGAGTGAAAATCCCAACAGCCAGTGTTTTCCTTTCCATACTATCGTTCTTCCCCGCTACAGGCACCCTACCCCACGAAAAGCAGGAGACGAGTGCTATTAAGAGGACCATATGATTTAAAATTATTTAAGGTGTCCCCTTATAAGATAAAGCGGCCATTAGAAAACACCAGCATATATCTTTTGAAAAACTGGACCCTTTGAAAAAAAACTGGTTTTTAAGGAATAACCTTAAGAACGAAAATGATCCCCTATAGCTTCATGGTGCTGGGAAACGCCGCCATCCTCCTGGCAGGGCTGGTCCTGCTGGTCAAGGGTTCCGACTACTTTGTAAAAGCAGCCTCAACTATCGCAAAAAAACTCGGGGTCTCGGAGTTCGTGATAGGCCTGACCCTGGTTGCGGTGGGGACCTCGATCCCTGAGCTTGCATCCTCTATAGCTGCCTCGCTGCAGCAGGCAAGCGGCATCGTGATAGGGAACATTGTCGGCTCGAACATAGCGAACATTGCCCTGATTGTGGGGCTGGCAGCAACTCTTTCCCCGATAAAGACGGCGCACGAGATGCTCAAAAGAGACGGCTATATTATGCTTTTTGCAGCCCTGCTTTTCTTTGCCTTTGCCTTTAATGAAGCCCTCTCAAGGCTGGAAGCGGCTGTCTTTGTACTGCTTTACGTGGCTTATGTGTTTTTCCTGTTTGAGGAAATACCCACTAATAAAGGCAGGTTTTATTTCAAGGAGTTTATAACTTATTTTGTTAAGTTTGAATACCTGAACAGCATGAAGCAAAAAATAAACTCTGCAAGCCGGAACAGGAACTCAGACCTGAGCGAAGAACAGGTTCAGGCCAGGAAAGGCCTCGGCAGGGATGTCCTGACTCTTGTTGCAGGCAGCGCGGCAGTCATACTTGGGGCAAGGTATTTCGTTGAGCAGTCCATCTTCTTTGCGCAGCTGCTCGAAATCCCGGATACCGTCATCGGCACAACCCTTGTTGCCGTAGGAACCTCTCTTCCCGAACTGATGGTGACAGTCTCTGCTGCCCGAAACGGCTACGGAAGCATAGCCCTGGGAAACGTCATCGGCTCAAACATCACAAACATATTCTTGATTCTTGGAGTCTCAGGCCTGCTCTTTCCCATAACTGTCGAGGAGATCAGCATCTTTCTGACGGCTCCTTTCATGATATTCATAAGCACGGTTCTTCTCGTGTTCATCGCCACAGGCTGGGAAATAAAAAGATGGGAAGGAGCTGTGCTTATATTTTTTTATGCGGTTTTTCTGGTAGTGCTGCTCCAGATGACTTAAAGCTGACAGAAGGAGAAAACCTGCTCAAATTTTATACCAATTAAATTTATTCCCTGTTTAGCCCCCAGAATTCTTTTTTAACTTTTTCCATAACTTAAAATGTTCCGTTATTATACATTTGATGTGAAAAATAAAGGAATATTTTTATAGTGAGGAGATCAAAAAAATATTCATAGATAACGTGATGTGTGGTTCACGTCTGGCTTCTCCTTTAAGGGGGTAAAAAGCAAATGAAAGCTTCCCAAAAACCTGTTCTCATAGTTATAATGATCCTGTTTTTATGCACCGTGTCGCCTGCAAGCGCAGATACGATATCCGTCCCTGCCAATTACCCTACAATTCAGCAGGCAATCGACAACGCTAATGTAAGTGATACGATTGAGGTCTCATCCGGAACTTACAATGAAAATATTGTGGTAAATAAGCGCCTGACCTTAAGCGGTACAGGAACGCCTGTCATAGACGGGCAACTTAAATTTGATATTAACACTGTGACCCTTGCTGCAAGTGGAATAAATTTCACAGGTATTACGGTCACAGGAGGAGGCTCCAGCGCAGCCGGCGTAGCGATCACGGCTGATGACGTGGAAGTCAGGGACTGTTATGTCCATTACAATAAAGGGTATGGAATAGAACTCAGTTCCGTGAGTGGAGCGGTAATCCGGGACAATAACATCAGCAACAATTTCGGCTCTGGAAGTACCGGCATTCGTCTTTATGCTTCAAATGGAAACCTTGTCTATAATAATACACTAAAGGATAACAATGTGTTCGGCCTTGAACTGGAAGCTTCTTCTTCAAACATTATCGAAAAGAACAATGTCCAGACATCAGGCTGGAATGGGGTACATATTGAAAAGACATCTAACCTGAATATTTTTTCAGAAAATACCATTGAGGGAAATACTGAAGGAGCTGGAATATGGCTCACGGATTCTGATAGCAATATCTTTAGCAAAAATAGTATAAGGAACAATGGACCATCGGATGGAGGAGCCGAAGGAGTCTATGTGAACAACGTTTCCAACACCACCTTTGACAACAATATTATTTCAGGAAACAACGGATATGGTATATTTTGCTCGGACTGCGACGAAGGAGAATTCACAAATAATACAATCAGCGGGAATCTTGCCCCCTATGGAGACGCAGGAATCTACCTGTATTCCTCAGCCGGAAACACAATTGAGAACAACACAATACAGGATAACGGTCACGACGGCATTTATCTTGAATATTCTCACAGTAATACCTTTTTTGGGAATATTATAAAGGATAACTCCAACAGAGGGCTTTTCCTCAAAAATTCAAGATATAATGACCTCTCCGAGAACAACATCACAGGCAACCTCTATAATTTCGGAATAACATCTGGCGAGACAATTAACTATTTCAGTAATACAATTGATGAAAACAATCTCGTAGATGGAAAGCTCATTGTCTACCTCATCGGCGCTGAAAATTCAGTTGTCAACGAGTCCTCAAATGCAGCCACTGTATACTGCATAAATTGCGACAACGTAAGCGTGGAAAACCTGACATTAACAAACAACTCCTACGGGATCGTCCTTTACAAGACTGTAAACAGTGCCATTCAGGAAAACCACGTTAGCTCATGTGAAGATGGAATCTTCCTGATAGCTTCCGGTGGAAATGTCGTAAAAAGCAACAATGCCAGCTATAACAGCGAATATGGTATCAACGTAAAAAGCTCGAATGGGAATTCCATCTACCTGAATAATTTTATTGGAAACGGGTACAAAGATTACTATTCAAACTCAGCGACAACCTGGCGCAGTCCCGTACAACTCCTTTACTTCTTTGGTGGGAACCAGTACACCGGCTTCCTCGGAAACCACTGGGGGTCCTATGCAGAAAGTGATGACAATGGGGACGGAATAGGGGACACCTCATTTACGATTTCCGGGGATACGAACAACGATGACTACCCCCTGAACAAAACAAAAGAATTCTTCACTTTTACCCCGAACCAGCCCCCGAGCGCAGACTTTACTTACTCCCCGCTTTCCCCGGATACGGACGATACGATCGTATTTTCAGATTCCTCAATTGACCTTGACGGGACGGTCAGCTCGTGGGCCTGGGACTTCGGAGACGGGAAGACTTCACCCCTTCAAAACCCGACCAACCAGTATGCTCTGCCAGGTTTCTACCTGGTAAACCTCACAGTCACTGACAATAACCTTGATGCCGGAAATACAGAAAAATCCCTCTTTGTCCACGCCGCAGGCAGCATGACAATCTACGTCCCGGACAACTATTCGACGATCCAGGCTGCAATCAATGCCGCCAGGGACGGGGACACTGTCCTTGTACGGAGCGGGACCTACCCTGAAAACGTCCTGGTGAACAAAAGCGTTGCAGTAACCGGGGAAGGCCTTCCTGTAGTGGATGCAGCCGGAGGGACCGGGTTTACGGTGCAGTCCCCTACCTGCGTAATCAACGGGTTCAATATAAGCTGGGCCCTGGACTGGGAAGAGGGAGGCATAAAGGTCGAATCCGACGGGAACACGATAAGGAACAATGTGCTGAGAGGGAATTGCTACGGAATTTACCTTAGCGCTGCGGACAACAACATTCTTTTCAACAACATCTGCAACGACAGCGTTGAACACGGGATTTACCTTTCTTCCTCCATGAACAACACAATCTACAACAATACCTGTGCGAACAACTCAGCCCTCGGAGGAGGGGAAGGTGGCCATGGGTATGGAATCTGCCTCAGAAGCTCCGCCGGAAACGTCCTCTACTTCAACAACCTGGACAACGGGGACCTGAAAACCCCGGGATTGTTCTACAATGCCTTTGACAGCAACACTACCACCCCCCTGAACACCTGGTACAACGCAACCCTCCAGCTCGGAAACCGCTACAGTGATTACGACGGAATCGACATGGACGGAGACGGGGTGGGATACCCACCCTACGAAATCAACCATTACAGCGGGGACGGCTCCCTTCCGAATTTCGACCTCTATCCCCTGATGCCTCTCGGCCCGCGCCCGGAGTACCCCCCAATCGTGGGGGGAGTGCAGGCAGCCGAACTGACTGCAGGTTCAATTAACGTAAGCTGGAATATCGAAAACGAGATCCCCTGTGACAACCGAATCCTCTACGGCACCGACCCTTCCCTTACCGGAGCGCTTTGGTCCGGCTGGGACAACGCAACAACGGATCCTGGTATCGAACTTTCAGGTTTGCTTTCCGACACGACATACTACTACAGCTGCTATTCGTACAATTCGGCAAACAGCTCTCTCTCTGACAACAGCAGTGTGCGTTCCTTCAAGACCCTCCTGCGCCCCAACATGATAATCACGGTGGACGACGACAATTCGGACATCCCGACCCCGCCTGCGGACTATTCAACCCTCACCGTCGCCCTGAAAGCTGCCCTTGACGGGGACACCATCCTGGTGTACAGCGGAAACTACACCGGGAACCACATCGTCGACAAAAGTCTGAACATAACAGGGATCGGCAGGCCGATGCTTATAGGGGAGGAATACGAACCCCTGGATGAAATGGGAGATGTTGTGAGCCTTAAAGCCGACGGCTGCATACTCCAGGGCTTCAAAATAACAGACGGGTACTGGAGAAATCAAACTATCTACCGCTTAACGGACTCCGCCTGTATACGCATAGGTTCAGTCCGCTATAATACCGGATATGGGGCAGATTGGTTTTACTACGGGGCAGACAACAACATCATCAGAGACAATGTAATAGATGCCGGAAGGTTCGGCCTTTATGTGAACCAGGGCTCCAGAGAAAATGAATTCAGCAACAACCGGATAAACGGGACTTATGAAGGCATTTTCTGCAAAGTTTCATCTAACAACATCTTTGCGGACAATGAGCTGACAAATGTGGAGCATTACGGGATTAAAGTAGAAGGAGCAGGTTTAAATCCCGGTTCAACGCCCCCCTACTCATCTATCCCCAACGTGATCCAGAACAATACTTTGACAGACAGCCTGGATAACTGGGGAATCTTACTCAACGGGGCAAGTGACAACATAATTCGCAACAATACCCTGCGGGGAAACAACCTGATTGAAGTCATGGGGGACAGGAACCTTCTTGAAAACAACCGCGTGGAAGGCCCTCAGGAATTCCACTTTGCAGGTATTCACATCAATAAAGGAGAAGACAATACCCTTTTGAACAATACGGTTTCCTTCCAGAAATTCGGGATCCTCCTGACCCCCCAGGCCGAAACTATCACCATGAGAAACAACACCATGGAAGATAACACGTACAATTTCGGCTTCACCGGGGACTGGGCATTTGCTCCGACTTCCCCACCGGGGCACAGCATCGATACGAGCAATACGGTGGATGGAGACCCGATATATTACTTCATAGGAGAGCAGGACAGGGAACTTTCCTATTCAACCCTTTCCCCTGCCCCGGGATACCTTGCCTGCATCAACTGCATCAATATCACGGTCAAGGACTTCTACCTGGAGAACAACTGCCAGGGACTCTTCCTTTACAACAGCACGGACACCCTGGTCGACGGGATTACTGCCCACTCAAACGGGGAGTACGGCGTCCTTGCCTACGAATGCGACAGGCTGACCCTGGAAAACTCGAATATCGACAGCAATGGGATGAGTTCCATTGGAAAAGACTATGCAGGGGTCTACCTTGAGGAAAGCTCTAGCTGTTCCTTCCTGAACAATATCATAACCGGAAATGCCAGGCTGGGGATAAAACTCTGGTATACCTGCCCTGATACCCTCATCGCAAATTCCGAGATCACAAACAACGGGGACCCCACAGAATCCGGAAGCGGAACCGGGATTTACACCAGCGGCAGCAGTGTGAAAAACTTAACCGTACACTCAAACATCATTTCCAACACCCATGCCGAGCTCCAGGGAACCGGGATCCGGAACCTTGCCCCCAACTCCATCATCTATAACAACTATTTCAATAACACCGGGTCCAGCGACGTGTATTCCTCAGCCCCGGGCACTGTATGGAACATCACCCCGACCCTGGGGACAAACATTATCGGAGGCCCCTGGACTGCCGGGAATTACTGGGAAGACTATGAAGGAGTCGATTCCGACGGGGACGGGCTCGGGGACACACTTGTGCCCTACACTGCCGAAGGAGAAATCCGGGAAGCAGGGGACTACCACCCGCTACTGGATACCTTCGTGCCGGATTCCATTCCCCCGGCCCTGTACATCATCAGCCCTGCCAAAGGAGAAGAATACATCCCGCAGCAGGTTTACCTCAAAGTCTTTTCCCCGGACACCGATTCGGCTTTCTGGTGGTACAGCCTCAACGGGGCTGAGAACGTTTCATTCGTTCCAAACAGCACCATGGAAGCCCTGCCCCTGGGGGAAAATACCCTGACAGTCTACCTGAATGATACATCAGGGAACGTTAATTCCTCGGTGGTAAACTTCACGGTTGCGGAAGACCATACAGCCCCGGGGATTCAGATCATCTCCCCAGAAAACGATTTTGAATACAATACAAGCCGGGACATGCCCCTGAAAGTCTGGTCCCCTGACGAGGACGTCTTTAACTGGTGGTGCTCCCTTGACGGAGGAAACAACATCTCCTTCGTCCCCAACGCCACCCTGACAGGGCTTGCAAACGGGGTACACACGCTCGTTGTCTACGCAGACGACGTGGTAGGAAACACAAACTCAAGCCAGGTAACTTTCACGGTAAATGTCAATGAAGAAGAAAACCCGCCCGCAGGCGGTGGGGGAGGAAGCGGAACCGGCGGTGCGGTCATAATCAGCCCCGGTGAAGAAAGCTCAGAAGAAGAGGAAGAAGAGGAAGAGGAACTCCCTGGAGATTACCTCATAGTCCTGAACCCTGAGGAAGGAAGGACTGTTTCCAGGGATGTCGAGCTTCGCTATGCCTGCACCGTCCCCCTTGCCAGGGCCTATTACAGCCTGGACGAAGGAGCAGAAAAAGAGGTCGAGCCCCTTGCACCCGTCCCGGTGAACCGCCTGAAGCTGGGAGAGCATATCTTCAGAATAACGGGTGTGGACTACGAAGGAAACCGCTACCATGCATCCGCAAAGTTCGAAGTAATCCCCCTGGCCCTTGGCGAAAAGCCGGATGTGGGCACCCCTGAGTACCCGGATGAAGCGGTTTATGCGTTCAACGGGAGGGCTGCAAACTATACCCTCACTTTCGAGGCTTCGGGCCTGGAAGAAGGGGAACTCGGGCTCTACATAAACCGTTACCTTTCCGGAAGCGGTGCCGGTGCAAACGGTGGAAAAAACGAAAATGAAAACGAGAATTCAAATGAAACCGGGAACTCAGTGCCGATGCTTTCCCTCCACGAAAACGGAGGGCTCCTGGGAATCCTGAACGGCTCGGAAGGGGCCTGGAAGACTTACAGCTACACGATACCTGCAAACCGGATAGTCCCCGAAGCCGAAAACTTCCTTTCTTTCATACACCAGAACAATCCGGGAACAGCATTGGGAAGCAATTCCTGGCATGTAAGGAATGTCGCCCTTGTCCCCGAAATGCCGCTTTCATACCCCCGTATCCGTGTCTTTACTCCCGACAGGGCTCTTTCCCCGGAAGACGAGATGATGGTCTGGGTTGAGATCAGCGGCATAGGAGAAGCAGGAAGCAGCAGTGCTGGCAGCAACGGCGGAAACGATGTTGACGATTACGAAGCTTCCGTCTATGTGGTCGGGCCTGACGGGACCGTACTCTCCTTCCCCGACGGGGAAACAACGCTTGAGCCCCTTGCCCAATCATACCTGGAAGAAAACCATTACGGAAGGATTCCCGGAGCAATGGCGTTCGATGAAAGCTTCCTGCCCGGAACCTATACACTTGTGGGAATGCTGAATTCCCTGGAAAGCGGAAAACCGGTGTCCATTTCATCGGAACTCATCTATTATAGCGACCAGCCTTCTGTGAAGCTTTTCCTTAACAGGAACTCCTTCTCCCCGGGCATGCCTCTTACGATCGAAGCAGCCATCACGGAAGGACAGTTCCCTGAAAGCGTTTCGGTCCTCACCAGGCTTGAACGCCCCGAAGGAGCCAACCTCTTCCTTCCGGAAAAGACCGGGGCTTTTTCAATGCTCCACTACGCACCTCTGGAGGACGGGTATATGACCCTGTACAATGAGCCTGTTGACGGAAACTGGGAAAACGGGACATACGCCGTGAAGTGTTCCCTCTTTAACGAAAGTGGGTACGAGCTTGCAAGCGATGTGCTCTCTTTCGAAGTCAGCACTGCGGAAAGTGAGCTTTCTGTCCGCTTTGACATGCCGGGAGCCACGCTTTTCCCGGTGGTGAAGAGCAATATCCGGCTAATTGATGCCGCTTCTTTCGGAGTCATTGCGGAAAAATCCACAACAGGCCCCCAGCCTTCGGTGAACCTGCAGGCGCCTCCCGGGACTTACTGGATAGCCGGGGAGGTATATACCGAAAACGGGGATGCTTACCGGATCCCTGTCAGTGAAAGCAACCGCGTGGAGCTCAGGTCCGGAGGAGAGCTCACAAAGAGCGTATCGGTATCAAGGATTTCTTTTATTGACTTTGTAAATATGCTCAACGGAGAGGTGGAAGCATGAAACAGTTTCCAGAAGGGAAACACCTTAAAAGGGCTCTTCCCCCAAAATCTCGATCTATCAGGTCTCTACATTCCAGTATCAGGTCTCTACGTTCCAGATCGCTACTGATCAGCTCCCTTCTCATCGGGTGCCTGGTCCTGTCACTCGCCGTACTGCCCGGAACTGCAGGGGCTGCCTGTTCACAACCGAAAGTGCTTGTATTGCCCACTTCCCTGCATGCGGAAACACTTTCCTCAGACCAGGCAGCTGCCCTGAACGATGCTTTTTCCATCCGGCTCAGAAATGCAAACCCTGAGATCCAGATAATGTCGAACCAGGACATAGGGAACCTGCTAGAATTTGAAAGACAGCGCCTGCTTTTGGGAGAAGCCGGCGGGACAGGAGCCGAATACAGGGAACTTATCGGGGAAAAAGTGAATGCAGAATACATATCCACGCTGCAGGTAAGTGCCGTGAGTTCGCGTTATATTGTTACGGCGTCCCTTATCGACGTTGACCTCGGGATCCTGGTAAAGAAAACATATGTGGAAGTTTCGGCAGTTGATGAACTCCCGGACGCCGTGGGTACGGTTATCGGGCAGCTCGGAGACCTTGTCACCCTTATCAGCAGCCATGAAGAGAAGTATCCTGTGCCCCCACGCGACCCATCCCTGACGGTGAGCGTGAACCCGGAAAGCATCTCCACCGAGGAGGGGAAGGACAGGTGCAACATCACGGTTGAAGTCAGGAACTGCCGTGGGGAAGCCGTGGAAGGGGCAAAGGTCTATTTCAGGGAATACACGGCTCGCGGGCATGTGCAGGGTGAAAAAGAAGCTGAAAATTACGGACTCCACGACTACCAGGCTTCGGTTACGGATTCCGAAGGTATTGCCCGGGCGGTGTACAGGCTGGACGTCTCAAAAGGAAAGAAAGCCGGAAAAGACAGGGTGCAGATCCTGACTGAGGCCAGGGGACAGAAGAAAGTCAGTTCCGAAGCAGAGATCGATATCGCCGGGATTTATCTTGAGGGAACTGCCGACCTGACAGAAATGGCTCCCGGGCAGGCGACCGAAATCACGCTTTCCCTTTTCGAGCTGGATTCGCAGGCTAAGCGCACGCCCCTTGAGGGAAAATCCCTTTACCTGGAAAAGTTCCGCATGTCAGATGACGTCAGGGTCATCCCGATGGGTGAAAAAGATTCGGACGGAAACCCGCTTACGGACTCCCAGGGAAAAGTTTACCTGAAATTCATAGCAGGCAAGAACGAGAGGCTTGAGAGGCTCAGGGTCCTTTTCCAGGACGTGGGCACAGGGTATGAGGACGCGATTGATGCCTGGGTGGAGATCAACGTGAAAAAGGACGAATATGCCGCAACCGTCAGATGGAAAGAAAGTGGGGGATGGACCCATACGATGACCGGAAACCCCTCCGAAGAACTTGCCCAGGACTACACTTTTACCTTCAATTCAAGGACAGGCTGGGACAGGTATTCCGGAAAGGAAACTACGGATGCCTCCTTTGCCTACGAAGACCAGCAGGTAACGGTGGAAAAAGGGATAACGACCTGGTACGCCCGCGGTCCTAACGGAAACTACGATGTCTGCATAGGCTCGGGTCCCTATACCGAGACCTGGGTTGTCGAATCGGACTTCCTGGGCAAGACCCGCAAACAACCGACGGTCAATGCGGTTGTGGACGAGCAGCTCGGTACCCTTCGGGTCCCCTTAAACCCGTTCCAGGTTGCAATCCCCATGTCAGGAGATGTCTCGATGGCAATAGACTTGAAAGGAGCGGCTTACCGCAACGGGGTCCTTGTAAAGGAGATTGCCGGGAACTCAGAATACGGGTACGCCTCCGAAGGAGCATTCAAACCCCTTGGAAACGGTCCCGTAAGTGACATACCCCTGGCATATTTCCCTTCAAACCCGCAGCCGGTTTCCAATGACCCCGATGAATGGAGGGAATGGATGGGGCAAAGAGAACTGAGAATCAGGAAATCCGCTTTTGACAGCCGCTTCTCCTACTTCAGGGACCCCTACCTTGCCGACAAATGCCTGCTCGAA
The DNA here is from genome assembly GCA_016841265.1 of Methanobacteriota archaeon. Lineage (GTDB taxonomy): Archaea > Halobacteriota > Methanosarcinia > Methanosarcinales > Methanosarcinaceae > MTP4. The sequence continues at coordinate 22,209 of JAENZL010000015.1, forward strand.
AAGACCGGCAAGACCAGTTACGTCAGCAGCTGGCATTACGAGGACGATGTGCATTACGAAGGGTCCCCGGTTTTCTTCGGGATCCTGCTTTACTGGGAGGAAATGGTAATCGACGGGGAATTCTCCCGCGACGTTTCAATCAGGGTGGTGAAAACATGAAAATCCAGGGAAAATACCTCTTAATTCCGCTGCTGTTATTATGCACATTACCGGCTCTCTCGGCTTTGCTCTGCTTTGCTGCAGTTCCGGCTTCGGCAGCAACCCTCGTGGTAGCAGAATCGGGCGGAGACTACCGGAACATCCAGGAAGCCATCGATAACGCCTCTCCCGGAGATACCATCGAGGTAAAACCCGGAACTTACCCGGATACAGTTACCGTTTATTATCCCCTCACCCTTGCGGGAAGCCCGGAAAGTGAAGGAAACGGGGAGGACAGCAGAAGCGAGGAAGGGAGCAGAACCGGAGATGAAGGAGTAATCGAAAAGGAATGCATAATCGGGGAAAAAGGTACCCCTATTGCCCTTTACGTGAGCTCCGGGGACGTTGTCCTCAGGGACCTTAGCTTCCGGGGCAACTTCAGCGGGGTCTTCCTGAACAGCTCTGACGGCAGCCTTATTGAGGGCTGCAACTTCAAGGACAGTGAGACCGCCCTCAGGATCCTGGACAGCAGCGAATGTATCGTTCAGGACTGCGAGTTCCTGGCCGGGCACACGGGAATAGAACTCGAAAACTCAAACTCGACCATGGTCAGGGAAAGCAAGATCAGCGCCCCTGCAGCAGGCATTGTCGCAAAGGCTTCAAGAAACGTACTCATAACCGGAAACCGGCTTGAAAACTGCGAACTGGGAATTGCAGCCACAGGCCTTCAAAACAGCAGGATAGAGGAAAACAACCTGAGCAGCCTCATGGCAGGAATAGTCTTCATAGCCTCCGAGAACTGTGAAGTCGAAAACAATCCCACAGAGGGGGTTACACAGTACCTCCAGTTCTTTACTTCACAGGCCTGCCGGGTCGAAACTGAAACCCTTATAGGCGGCCCCGGTCCAGACCCCTACTATTTTGCTGCCGACATCTTCTCCGAGACCCTATACAGCTGCGGGGAATACTCTGTCACCGGCCATGACTACGCCCTCCTCTATCACCCCTACGCAGCCCCGGAATCCTCAGGTTACCGCCAGTTCGGGGAAGCCTGCAACATAAGCTTCATCAATGTCTCGGAAACCGCCGCAGGCTTCGCAGTCCTGACAGCGGAAATTTCCGACTCCGAACTCGAAGGATATGACCCTGAGACCTTTGGCTTCTACAGCGTTGATGAAAAGCCGACCCTTATCTCCCTAACAGATACCGAAAATGGCACTATATACGCAGAAGCAGTCGTAAAAGGCCCGGGTGCCGGGCATTATGCCCTGATGGCCAGGGAAAGCAGTTCTCAGTGGATCATTTTACTGGCACTGCTTATCGGGATTGTTCTTGTCGGAGCCTTCGCCATGAGCAGAAAAAAGAAAGAGTGAAAGTAGAGGCACATTAAGCGAAAGGATTTTTAAAGTCAAAGAAACTTAAAAATTAAACGGGTCGAAAAATGAGAAGGCTTTAAGCTGGTGTGAAAACGGCTTTTAAAGCCTTGATTCTTTTTTGAGAAAATTCCATACCCGGTAACAGGGTCTTTTTTGAAACAGACCGGAAGAAAATAAGGCAGCCTAAAAGCAGGAGGGAACCTGACAGTTTAGAGGCAATCTGAAAGCTGAGACAACCTGACAGTTTAAAGGCAATCTGAAAGATTAGGGACAGCTAAGCACCATTAGAGAAGTCAAATAATAAGTCCATTCAACAAAATTAAATTCAATCAAATAAGATTATAAGATTAATACAATTTAACCACGATTGAATAACATTACATGTTACATATAAATTCAAAAGTATTAAATAGAGGAAGTACTATAAGATATAATTGCTGAGATAAAGTTGTGTTCTCATCCAGAATACAGATAGAGAGTGTCTCCGAACCTCTTCTATACCACATAACCCCCCCACCCATTAGGTTCTGTTCGGAGCTATCAGATGTCTGGATGAGGACGCAAATATCACTTATTTTTTCATATTTTTTCATATTTTTGGCAATATTAGGATTTTTAACAGAATATTTTTTTTGATTAATCAATATCATTAAGCTCCAACCAGTATAATTTAAATTTTTGTATACGACCTCTCTAATTTTCAAGAAAAATACATGATGAAAATAAGGGTAAATGAACGGTTAGGGGAAAACAGAATTAAAGAAAAAAAACAGGCCCATAAGAGAGTAAAAGTTACTGAATACCAGGATATTTTCAAAAATCTGGCAGACGGGCATCACGTTCGTTGGGGGATAAACATCACTTTCATTAAACTAATAGTAATTTGATTGTACCAAATATCTGCCCTGAGTCAGCCCATTTACCTGCCTGCAATTATCATCCGGAAGGAAGAAGTCGATATAATACGGTAGGAATTAAGTATATCACTGAAAGGGGAAAGTTCCCATGGAATACTACCTAGTTGAAACCGAAAGCCTTGACAGAGAAGCCTCCCCGGGGTGGGATTGGAAAAAGGGGAGCTCCGGATTAGAGGATAATAAATTAGATTGGGTCCCGTCAGTGGAAGAAATCACAAATCCAAAAAAACTTATACCCTAAAGATATACAGAGTGTTATGGAAGCCTTCCTCCAAATCCCATTGGAATCCATAATAGCAGACCTACCCTTATTTGCATTCCTTGGGGTCTGGAATTTATTTGTAATCTTTGTCCTGGCAAAAAAGACGTATGAATTTGCTCTGAAGAAGGGAAGATCGCACAATTCGTCAATATACTTTGCCAGAAAAGTAATCCATTTTTTAGCGGGAGGACTAACCGCAATGCTGTTGCCCTTTTTTGTCCGGGAGCCTATCGTACCGGCAGCCCTTGCACTCGGACTTGCTTTTGCGACATACATCCCGCACAAGACCGGCAAACTGATGTACTGGTTTCAGGACCGGGATAATATCTACGAGGTCGATTTCACACTCATCTGGGGAATAATAATACTTTTGACCTGGTACATCGACAAAACATTCTGGATCGGGGTGATCCCCGTGCTTTTCATGGCATACGGAGACGGGATAACCGGAATAATAAGGAACCTCAAGTACAACAGACGGACAAAAGCCTGGGAAGGCACTGCAGGTATGCTGGTCCTTTGCATAATCATCGGCGCCAAAATGGGCCCTGCCGGAATTCTTGCGGGAATAGTGTGCTCATTCGTTGAACGAATAGAGAATGTTGATGATAACCTCACTGTTCCGACAGTCAGTTTATCCATCTTAATGATAGCTCATTTCTACTTCCCTTCCTTTACCGTTCCGTTCTATTGAAATACTGCTAAATTCCAGCGAGATAAAATCCAGACCTGGATTTATAGAAAAAGTAATTTAAGGACGAGTAGCAGAACAATCAGTTTTTTCAAGAAAAGAAAAGCCGGTTTGAAACCAATTGGTTAACGTTTCTTTACCGGCATCGGAAACTAAAAAATGAAAAAGGATCGCGGGAAATCAATCACATAATACGGGTTTGCTCATTTCTTCCTCCCGAATAGGTAATAGACCGCTGCTCCTAATATACCGAATATCAGGGCAACTACTATCCACACTATTTTCATTATGTCGCTCAAGCTTCGGTTTTTCATCAACACGTCGTAAACTACCCATACCACCGATAACAGCGTAAGTAATCCCCAGATATTGGCTGCAAGACTCAATAAGATACCTCCATATAGTAAATAACATATAATAAAGAAGTATATATATTTTCTCCAAAAATTTAGTGAGCCTGTAATAACCAGAAACAGGAAAACAAAAAATAAGTCATTGAAAGGATTCTACTTCCATTAACCCCACTCCATTTGGCACATTTGCCTGGGAAACTTAATAAATAGGTAACTACTCAGCCATACCTTTGAGTAAAAGCAATTTTTCCTTGTTTCGAGGAAAAATTGCATATAAAATAACTTTGTTTTTTCAATATCATGCTTACACGTGAAGAGATTCTTGAAATCTATGAAGCTGGTCCTGAAGCAGTTATTGCTGTATTCCAGGGATATGATGCTATCATAGAGAAACAAGCTTCTCAGGTTTCTGAACTTGAAGAACGTGTAAGAGTTTTAGTGGCTCGTTTGAATCAAAATAGCCAAAACAGCAGTAAACCTCCTTCTACAGATGTTTTTTGTGGTGAGAAACCTAAACCCAAGAGTACCCGCAAGAAAAGTGGCAAAAAACCTGGTGGCCAAGAAGGTCATCCTGGAAAGACTCTTGAAATGGTTGAAAATCCTGATTAGATCATAGTCCATTCTCCGGACTGCTGCGAAAATTGTGGTCATAATATTGAAAATACTGAAGTTCAGGATTATGAACGCAGGCAAGAATTTGAAATTCCTCCTGTGCAAATCATAGTTACTGAACATCGTTGTGAGATCAAAAAGTGCCCTCACTGCGGGAAAGTTAATAAAGGTTCTTTTCCAGACTCCATGAAATTCCCAATTCAATATGGTCCTCGTCTTTTAGCCTCAATTTTGTATTTGAGGAACTATCAATTGATTCCTTATGAGAGGACTTGTGATTTAGTAGAGGATTTCTACGGCATACGTATCAGCCCTGCTACCATAAAAAGGGCGGAAAATGAATGTTTCCAGAACCTGGAACCTTTCGAAGAAACTGCTATGAAACATCTATTAGCGTCCCATTCTGCCCATTGCGACGAAACAGGAATGAGAGTTTTAGGGACGAAATGGTGGCTTCATGTTGTCTCAAACAATCTATGGACCTACTATTTTCCACATCCAAAAAGAGGGTCAGAGGCAATAGATGCTCTGGGATTTCTTCCACAATACAATGGAGTAGCAGTTCATGATGGATTTGCTTCATACAACAAGTATGAATGTGAACATGCTCTGTGCAATGCTCATCTTAAGCGGGAACTTACTGGGATTGAACAGAATTTTGAGCAACAATGGGCTAAAAACATAAATGAACTCCTCAGTGAGATGAAAAAGTATACTGATGAATGCAGAGAGATGGAAATTCCAATAGACCCGGAAAAAGTCAGGGAATTCGAGAAAGTATACGATGAAATTACTCAAGAAGGAATTGAGGAAAATCCACCTCCAGATCCACCAAAAGATCCGGTGAAAAAGAGAGGAAGAACAGCACAAACGAAAGCAAAGAATCTCCTTGATAGGTTCATACTACACAAGGAAAGGATTCTGAGATTCCTCAATGACCTGAGAGTTTCGTTTGATAACAATCAAGCAGAGCGAGACATCAGGATGATGAAGCTACAACAGAAAATTTCGGGAACTTTCCGAAGCATAGAAGGAGCGGTAGCTTTCTGCAGAATTCGGGGATACATATCCACAATTAGAAAGAATGACTTGAATGTCATGGATGCTATTCTAGCGGCGCTCAATGGAGAGCCGCTATTATCCTCATAATTGCAGCATTTGCTGAAAACATACTTTTTTTATCAGTAGACTGAATAGTTACATAAATAGATGTATATTTTTCCTGAACAAATAAAAACAGAAGTTAACCTGTAAACTTACCGCAAATTTACCCGATATACTTGTTCCTTCTCGAGCAGAAAACTTCAACAGCCACCGAATCCTCTAAAATCTCCGCACTGTGAGGAACGCCGCCCGGGAAATTCCAAAAAATCGCAGGGGGAAACCTCGGAGCGGATTAAATTAGAAATAAGGTTCAGAAAATCAGGTTCATATCATTTTTATAATTAACGAAGCAACCATATTAATAAACAAATATCCTGCGGGGGGTTTACATATGAAAATAAGCGCACGCAATGTCTTGAAAGGTAAGGTCAAAAGAATAGTCCATGGTTCGGTCAATTCGGAAATTGTGATTGAACTTCCGAATGGTACGGAAATCGCATCAATAATCACAAAAAATTCAGCTGAAAGCCTGGGTTTAAAAGAAGGGCATGAAGTATATGCGGTGATCAAGGCAACAAACGTTATGCTAGCCATTGAATAACCGATCGAATAACACCCTATTTACTTTCTTATTTTATCCGGAAAGACTCAGCGCATTAATAATATTGAACTCAGGGTATGAATAATGTCAGATTAATACATCCGGGTGATCAGGATGAATGTTCTCCAAAAAACCCTGAAAAAAGAAAACTTGGACCGAATTGAAGGAAATATCCCGATTCAGTCCAGCAACGTAAAGTACATTCTCCTGTTGCTCTTCCCCTTGTTTTGAAGCTTTTCAATCCTGATTCCTTTGATCTCTCCGGTATTCTTCAGATGGGTTCCACCGCAGGCCTCAATGGTGATTTCCTCAATTTCTACCAGGCGGATTTCCTTGATGTCCTCGGAAAAGCCCTTTGCCAGGGTTGTGAGCCTGGAAAGCTTCTCTTCAGCTTCTTCCCGACTGACCAGGTAAAAGTTGATCGGGTGCTTTGCTGCTATCACGTCATTGGCCATTTTCTCATATTCAGCAAACTTATCCCTGTCAAAAGCTTCGAGGCTGAAGTCCACCCTGCTCTTATCCAGGCCCAGCTGGTTCCCGGTGATCTGAGCTCCTGCCTCCCTTTCAATCACATTTGCGACCACGTGGGTTGCGGTGTGCATGCGCATGTGCCGGTAGCGGCGCTCCCAATCGATTATTCCTTTGATTTTGTCCCCGGCTTTGAGGACTGGAACAGTTTCATCGGAAGCCACCACTTCATGGCTGATATCGTCTCCGAATTTTCCCACATAGACAACATCAAACACGGCCCCGTCCTCTTCCCGGACAAGTTTTCCGGCATCATTGGGTTGCCCACCGCTCTCGGGGTAAAAAGCGCTGCGGTCAAGGATAACGTACTTGCCGTCGCTAACTTTTTCCACGACGGCTTCGAATTCTTTCAGGTAGCAGTCAAGGTAGTAGAGCACTTCAGTCATGGATAAACCTCTATTTTTTAAAAAGTCAGTTACTTAAAATATTGAGATTCGAAACTGGATTCGAAACTGCTGACAGATTCCGAAATATAGTTATCAGGTTACTAAATATTCCTTTAAAAGAGTTTTCAAATTATCTGGTACAGCCATGGTAATCTACCGATCATCACCGACTAACCATCACCTACCAAGCATAACCTACAAAAAATAATCTGCTAACAATAACCTACCAGGCATTTCATCTCTTTTTCCGATACATAGCCCCTGCAAGCAAAAGGATGATTACGGCCCCCATGCCCAAAGCCGGGGCCTCCATGCCCATTTCCTCTTCCGAAACAGCTTCAGAGCCTTCACGGGTAATCCAGATTTCCGATGCACCATCTGATTCTTTTTCGAATCCCGGGTTTTCCTCCGCTTCCCCGGAAGAAACGGAAGCGTACAAAGTATCAACGTCCATTTCCTGCCCGGTTATCACAAAGGGAGAAAAGTCGGGAGTCTTTGATTCAAAGTAGAAGAACTCCGCGTCTTCCCCGCATATTCCCGTCTGCAGTCCGGCCCAGCTTTCGTTTGCATACCTGTGTAGAATAACTGAATCCGGGTCAATCCCATTTTCCGGGAACCAGCTCTTTTCCACTCTGAACCCCACGACTGCGTTTTCGATATTATCAGGAGTTGCAAAGCCTTCGTTGCCGACCCAGATATTTATGTGCCTGTAGACTTTACCTTCCGGCAGGCTTGAGACCAGTACTGACCGGTTCTTTAGCATCTCCACGATAGCTGTGGTTTTCCCTGCACTCTTTTTCGGATCAAATTCCACAGAAATGACGTGCGTTGCATTTCTGGTGAAATCAAACCGTACATGATTACCGTTTGTTATGAACTTCTGTGAAAGTTCCCTGCTTTCGACGTTGCTGACAGGCTCAGGGGAGCCACCTCCCCCTCCACCACCACTTTCACCGCTTCCATCGCTCCCACCACTTCCGCCACTTTCGTCACTAATTCCACTTTCTCCGGAGCTGTTATTGAGGTTCCGGGAAGCAGTGACTGCAAAGGAGGAAAAAACCGGGGTTTCGGCTTTGAAATAAAGGTAGCTTTCGTCTTCCCTTTCTTTTGTTACAGCCAGGGGCTTCCAGGTACCGTTGTGATAGCACTGGAGGCTGATGGAAGCCGGGTTGATGTCATTTTCAGCGACCCAGGACCTGAGCACCCTGAACGCGATTGTCCGGTTCAGGAGATTTTCCGAGCTTGAAACACTGCTGTTGTCAAACCCGAGGTTCAGGTAGCTGTATACAGAGTCCCCCGAAGGAGTTTCCTGGACCGCCGAAGAGATTCCGGAAAGAAACTCCAACCTGGCACTCACATTGCCAATGGCTTCCGGAGAATAGAAGGATACGCAGTATACACTGTATTCCCCTGGCAGGGACTCGGTTACCTCCCCGGCTGTGAAATCGAAGGATGCGGAAGAGTTTTTACCGACATAAAGAGGAGCCGAAACAACGATACGGTCGATACTGTCCCTTTCTTCCTCCGTCGGAAAAACAGTCCAATCCCAGCTTTGCTGCAGGGTTTCCAAACCGTTTTCCGCAAGCACCGTGACATTGTACCCGGCAAGGAAAGGAGTGACCGGATCACTTTCCCCTATATGTTCCAGGACTTCACTGGTGTTGACGGTGAGCTTTGCGAAAGCTTCGGAACCATTTGCCTGCACAGGCAGGCTGTTTAGCATCCAGCTGAAATTGCAGGCCCTTGTAGAGTGGATTTCGAATTCCAGGACATCCCCTTCAATGGAGACAGGAGCTTTTTCCGGACCCGCACTTCCAAGCGCAAAAGAAAGGTTATAAGCTGAAAGGCACTCCATAAGGGGATAAGGGTCACTGCCGTAGGGGATATCCCCGATTCCGTTTCCGTCGGAATCAGCCCCTCCGTAATCCGAATAGAAGTTACCAAGCCGACTGCTGTAAACTCCACCTTTGTAAAGATAGGGCAGCTCCAAGGAAGTGTTCCAGAAATTAGAGAGCTCGTCTTTTGCGTCAGATTCATTGAGAGATTCATTGAGAGATTCGTTGAGAGATTCATTGATGTTGTAAGCGTTCTCAAATTCGTTTTCGTGGATTTGGTTCAGGAAAGAAGTCGCAAGTCTCAGCCCTTCAGTATTGTTTGAGATGTTGTTTCCGGAAAGTGTATTGTTGAAGGACCCTTCAAGCCAGACTCCGGGGGCACAGTCTGAAATCATACTGTCAGAAAGAGTGCAGTTCCGGACATTTTCGAGATACACGCCGCAGTTCTGGCCCGAACCTTTAATTCCAAATCCACTGATCAGGGATGCGTTTCCGTGCACACGGAAGACCGGTTTTTCGGGATCTGCACTTTTGATTACGGTATCTTCGGGGTTTCCGGAAACCGAGCAGATCGTCAGGTTCCGGGGGACATCCACATTTTCCGCATACATACCCGGGTATACGAGGACGGTACCCCCGGGTTTGCTGCTGTTTACGGCATCCGAAATCGAAAGGAAATCTCCACCCCCGCTTGCGTTCACGGCAAAGGTCCCGGGCTCTGCAGCTGCCTGTTCATACATCCGGAGAGCATCAACCCTGCCGTGCCCGAACACGGGATCGTAGCCGGGAGTCCCGGAGTCAATAGCTGAAGAGTAGAGCAAATTCCTGATATCTGCGGCTGACTTTTCAGGAAAAGCACTCCAGACCAGGCCCGCAACGGCTGCAACATGAGGGGCAGATGCACTTGTCCCGGAAAAACAGGCAGATTCCCCATCGGAATCCCCGAACCCTCCGGCTCCTGTGACGCTTACCCCATCGATCCCAACGACATCGGTTTTCAAGCGGGTCTCGGGGGAAGGATAGGCAATGGTAACCGGACCTCTGGAAGAGAAATTTTCTATATTATCATACCCCGGATCGTCGGCAGCTATCGCCCCCACAGCCACAGCTTCAGGGACCGCAGGGTGCCCGAAGATAGAGTCTTCGGCTACCAGGTAGCTGGGGTCTATATCGCTGGCGTAGAAAATGTAGAGTTCCAGTTCCCTGGCTTCCCCGGACTTTTTCAGGATCCGGACCGAAGCGTTCAGGGTTGTTCTCCCCTCATTGCTGTACAGGACAGATTCCAGGGGCAGGCCATTTCCGTCCTGCGTATCGATGCTGTCCATAATTATTTCGGAACCGTTTTCGTCTACCAGGTAGAGGTTATAGTCATTGCCCGATTGCCTCCAGGGGTCATCCCATTCAAGAAAAACCCAGACCTCTTCGGCAGGAGAGATGTTGAGCCGCAGGTCCTTCACTTCCCCCTGCCCCCCGCTAAAATCATGCCAGCCGTTCCCGGCATCGTAAAATATCCCCTGGTAATGGCTCTCTGCAGCATTCCCTGCCGAGCTGACGTAGAGGATATCGTGGGTTTTTATGACCTCTGCCACATGAGACGCCACAACCCCATCTTCAAAGTAAGGTTCCCCAAGCCACCCGATATCGTCGCAGACAACCTTACACCCCGCATCGACCAGGGCATCAATAGCGGCATTGAATTCGTACCTGCTGTTTCCGCAGTCGTGGAAATAAAGCTCTGCTCCGGGGGCTATATCGTGGACGATTTCAAGCATGGCCGTGCCTTCATCCTCACCCTCCGCTTCCCCAACCGCGTTTCTCAAAACGGTCACATTATCAGGGAGGTCTCCGGAAGCCACGGCATCCTCAAGGCTGTCCACTCCGTCCGAAATGATCCCGATTTTAATGCCTGCCCCGCTTACCCCGTAGAGGTCCCTGAGCGTGGAGGAATTTAGGATCGAATCCCCTTCCGTGGAAACTCTTCCGCTCCTGGTAACCGGAGGTATGACCGTCCTGACCCCTGTTACCTCGGGCAGGGAAGCCAGCGTTTCAAGGGCACCCACCGGGACCCAGACCGCTGCGATCTTATTGGCCTCGTCCCGAGTTTCAAGCTCGCAATAAGGGTCGAGCACATGAGTGCTTGCGGAAGCTTCCAGGTATACGTAGACGTGAACCTTTTCCCCCGCATCCCCGGCCCCTGACCCTGAACTCCACTCAGAATTTACCAACAGTTCCGAAGAAGAAGGAGAAGAAATATTTGAAGAAATATTTGAAAAAGAGGAAGAACTAGCTGAAGAAGAAACTGCAGGCCTCAACTGCCCGAATCTTGCCATTCTACCCCTGAAAGCTTCAGGCGTCTCCCCGGAAGGCAGGTAGCGTTCATCTCTCAACCGCAGCAGGTCGGTGGAGAGTTTTTTCCGCGCAGGGCTCAAAGTCTCTTTGGAAAAACCATCTTTAGAAAAACCCTTCACCAATGAGGATTCCCCCATATTTTGTTCAAGGGTTTCTTCCGGAGAAAACCCGGGACTTCGATTCACTTCAGGACTTCCATTCTGAATTACTTCAACCGCATTGGCAGTTTGCAGTTCGAAAAAACCCGCTTCCAGGCCCAGGGCTCCCGACAGTAAAATCAGCATCAAAAAGATTGGGATTGAGGTTCGAGACATTTTTTTGTTCATGGTAACCAGTAAATAAAGGCTTCAATCGGCTTTTCCGGGCTGCCTTTATTGAGCCAGAGGAAAAGGATTTCTTCACGTTTCATATGCAACACAAAAAGATGGCTGGTTTTATCGACTAATATGAAAATAATCAACAATGAGTATAGCAGAAAAATAAATCAGAAAAAAAGTATAGCAGAAAATAGATCAGAAAAAAAGATAGCAGAAAAATGAGTCAAAAAGTAGCTGAACATTTCCGAAAGTATATAAAAAAATTAATATGTTGGCCGCAATTTGACAGTGCTGTCTATTACGGCAACATTCTTCACCAGCTCTTCTTTCCTGGACTCCAGTTCTTCTTTTAAAACGGTAAGCTTTCTTTCGGAATTTTCGATTTCCTCTTTAAGGAGCCTGACCCTGTCCCGAAGTTCTGCCTCTTTATGTTCCAGTTCCGCAAGTTTTCCCGTGTCCAGCCCGAAAAGCTCCTTCTTTTTTTCCTCAAGACCCTGCACGGCTTCAAGGTATTCCTTTTTCCTTGTCTCAAGCCCGGATTCGGCGGCTTTGGCCTGGGCAAGGGCTTTTTCCTTTTTGGGGCTTTTCAGGTCCAGGGCGTTGTCTTCAAGGATTTTATGAAGCTCACGGAAAAAAGCCGGATCTGCAGCTGTCGGGTCGGCAAGGCAAATTTCCACCTGCTGCTTTACTTCCGGTTTCAGGGTGTACCTTCCGGTCTCGTGCAGTTTTGTGAGCCTTGAGAGGTTGTTCGAAAGAGGGAGAATTAGGGAAGTCAACCCTGATTCGCCTTTTCTAACCAGACCTTCGGCAGTAGCAACTTCTTTTTGCAGGTTCTGGGATCTCTGCCAGGTTTCCCCCTGCCTGAATTCTTCAAGAGCCTGAACCACCCCGGAGATTTCACCTTCCAGAGCCTGGATTTTTGTCCTTTTCAACCCAATACCCTGCTCTTCGGACTCTACTGAGGCTGATAAATTCTTAATTCCCCTTATGTTCGAGAAAGCCATATCAATAGCTTCCAGTTCTTTTTTGTGCCCGGCGAGCAGCCCCTGAAGGACTTTGAGGACCTGTCCCAACCTGGCAAGGCTGTCAGTAACTTCTTTTGACTCCCGGGGAAAAACAACCCTGGTATAACGGAAACTCCGGCTCATATTCTCCACGCAGCTGTCAAGGATCTGCATGGACATTTCCTGGAACTCATCAAGGATCCGGAAATCGAAAGCTTCCGGAATCCGTATTTTATCCAGCAGGATTCCCACCTGCTTCATCATGTTATCCCGGTTGCTCTTTGCCCTCTTTACAGCCCGGAGATCAAAGTCTCCCGTGACCTGCGCTTCGGCAAGCCTGGCATTGCTCCCCCTTATATCGGCAAGAGAAGATTCAATATCCCGGAAAATTCCGGAAGCTTCCGCTTCTATTTCCGAAGAGAGTTTACGAAAGCGGGCGTCCAGCCATGAAGGGAGTTCCTCGAAACCGAGTTCCGTTGAAACTACTTCCGCAGGAGAACTTTCATTTTTTCCGAAGAGCTTTTTGATCCACTTCAATTCGAGCCTTCCAGACATGTTGATAAGAATTTGATAAGTATTTGATAAACATCCAAATCCATAGGAATTTTTATCCAGAGATTCTGAATCCACTAAGATTTGAATCCACTAAGATTTGAATTGTGAACTTTTTAGTTATTATTAATAAGAGCGTAAAACCCCTGGGTCTTTAGCCTGGGGGATATAAGCGTAAACTTAACCCTGATTCCGTATATACATTTCTAAAGTTTCCCTGCTAACTCATAGTTCACATTTTTGCATTTACCGCAATGTAAATACGCCGTTAAAGCATATGGTTGTATGATGTTAAAAGCCTATAAATTCAGGTTGTATCCTACAACTGAACAAAAAACAATGATAGCAAAACATATAGGTAGCTGTCGATTTGTTTTTAATTGGGCTTTAGAACTAAAAATTAAATCATATCAAGAAGAAGGAAAATCATTTTCCAGATTCGACATTAATAAAATGATTCCTGAACTAAAAAAAGAACATGAATGGTTAAAGGAATCAAATTCTCAGTCATTGCAAGCAATGACTAAAAATGTAGAAAATGCTTTTACTAAGTTCTATAAAGAAAAAGCAGGTTTTTCAAACTTTAAATCAAAAAAGAATCCTGTTAAATCCTTTGAAATACCTCAACATTACACAGTTGACTTTGATAAAAATATAATAAAACTTCCTAAGATCGGGGAAGTTAAAGCAGTACTTCACAGGACTTTTGAAGGCAAACTAAAAACAGCAACAGTATCCAGAACATCAACTGGAAAATATTTCATTAGTATTCTTATGGATGATGGAAAAGAAGTTCCTGAAAAGTCCAAATTCACAGAACAGAATACTATCGGTGTTGATGTTGGTATTAAGGATTTTGCTGTTTTTTCAAATGGGGAAAAAGTAGATAATCCCAAATACCTTATAAAGTCTTTAAAACGCCTTAAAGTTGTTAGCAAGCAGTTAAGCCGAAAGAAAAAAGGGTCTAAGAACCGGGAAAAGGCTAAGATAAGGCTTGCTAAAATTCACGAAAAAGTAACAAATCAAAGAACTGATTTTCAGCACAAAGTTTCACTAAAATTAATCAGCGAGAACCAAGCAATAGCGTTTGAAACTCTGAAAGTCAAGAACATGGTAAAAAATCACTGTCTTGCACAGGCTATAAGTGATGCTTCGTGGTCTAGCTTCATTACAAAAATGGAGTATAAAGCCGAATGGTACGGAAAAACCATTCTGAGAATAGGACAATTTGAACCATCAACAAAGTTGTGTAATGTTTGCGGCTATCATAATAAGGACATAACTCTAGAAATAAGGGAATGGGTTTGCCCTGAATGTAAAACAGAACATGATAGGGACATAAACGCAGCCATAAACATTAAAAAGTTTGCTCTGCAAGAGCAAAATTTGATAGTAATCTAATCTTCCCTGCGGAACGTGGGGTTAAGCTTGTGGATTCGTCCAGGATACTGGGGAAAATGAAGCAAGAAGTCCGTTAAATCTTTAGATTTAGCGGGTAGTTCACCTATGTTATAACTTCTTCTATGAAATATTATTTGTGATTTAGGGGGAAACGGCAGGGAAAAAACAAGTCGAGAAAAACAGGATGAAGAGGAGAGTGGGGTCAGCAGGAGATATCCCTCAACAGGGTGGAGGGGAGACGAAGGCAAAGAGAGGAAAATCGGGAAAGGGCCAAAAAATTTAACGGATAAATATACGGAATAAGGATACTTATATCATTAACCGTATAATTTTAGTGTCTAAAATAATAATTTCACCAAAAAATTAGTTAAAATAAATTAAACATTTGAACAGAAAAGTGAAATCGTTAAAAAGTAAAATTTAAAATAACATACAAATTTCCGGTTCCTGTCCCGACCAGAACTACAAGCAGGGGGTATTAAATGGTTAATGGAATGATGGAACAGACTATACCTTATACGGATTTGACAGTTTCTACGCTGCTTTTTGCAATTATTGTCCTGGTAGCAGGGTTTGTGATCGCAAAGCTTATTATATCGATGTTCAGGAGCGGAATAAAAAGCACAAAGCTTCCGGAGCTTGTTGTAGAATTCCTTACCCGTTTTTTGAGCATCCTGCTCTACGTCATAGTAGTATTTGCGTTCCTTGGGACGCTCGGCTTTGACATAAACGGCTTTGTCATCGGTCTCTCGGCTGTGGTGGGGCTGGTCCTGGGCTTCGGCTTGCAGGACACGCTTACGAACCTGACGGCGGGGGTCTGGATTGCTGCCCTTCGCCCGATCGATATGGGTGAATACGTGAGCGTGAACGGAGAGAGCGGGAAAGTAAAGGCTGTCGGAATCATGGCAACCGAACTCCTGACCCCTGACAACCAGTACATAACAATCCCGAACAAGCTCATCTGGGGAAGCCCGATTGTAAATTCAACCCGTATGCCAACCCGGAGGGTTTCGGTGGATGTAGGGGTCAGCTATTCCTCAGACCTGGAAAAGGCTATCCGGGTAGCTCTTGAACTTATGAAGAGACACTCTCTGGTCCTCACAGAACCCGAACCCGCAGTTATCACCACAGAACTTGCCGATTCCTCGGTGAACCTTCAGCTCAGGGCCTGGACAAACACAGGGGACTTCTGGACCGTCAAGAACGAACTGACAGCAGGAATCTTTGATGCTTACAGGAAAGAAGGGATCGAAATTCCGTTCCCACAGTTGAGCGTACACCTGGAAAAACCCTGAAAAGCCTCGGGAGAGGAATAGCTTTCGAGTGGGAGGGGGAATGCATAAGGCCCTGAAAGAACAGGCTCACAAAAAACAGAATACAGAGCCTTTAAGAAGTTATTGGGTGAAAGAATTAGCAGAGTTTTCTGCCAGTCAACTGTGTAAAAAATAAGAAGATATATATAACATTAGAATAGAGATAAATTATTAGTTAAATCATATAACATTATACGTCTGCGCGTGTAAAATGTAACTGCAAAAATATTAATTAAATATACGTCTGCGCGTGTAAAATGTAACTGCAAAAATATACGTCTGCGCGTGTAAAATGTAACTGCAAAAAGGAGGTTTTAGAAATTAATAAAACCTCCATCCCTCCCAACCCTATTTTTGTCTAATCCTGTGCCTTGCTTTGGTTGCTGCTTTACCCATCACCCGGTTCTATTATAGTCCCGAACGTAAATATTTACACTTACTTTATAACCACGGAAAGCACGGAAGTATTGTGCCCTATTTCCTTTATTCAATGTATTTCGTGTTTTCTGTGGTTAAACTCTCACTTGAAATTGGTGAAAGAATTCGGGTCCTTGACTATAATTCTGAGAAGTCCGTATTGCCAGACCCCGTATTGTTGGATGGACCATGTAGCAAGGTCCGAATGCTTTCGGCAGATTGTCGATCGGATTCAGAAGCAAGGTCCGGATAGATTCAGCAGGTCACATGGAACATTGCGGAAATCTTGCCTTCGAGCTCGTTCCAGCGTTCAATTGCCCAGGGAGTCGGGAAAAGTTCGATCGAACAGCGCTTTTTCCTGAAAAAGGCCTCAGCTTCGTCCGAAAGCTCTACAAAACCGGTCTGTCCGGCCCCCATAATTATCTTCTCAGTGCCCTCTTCGTAAATATACTCGGCTTCTTCAAGCGAGATTTTGTGAGAGGTTCCGTACAGGGCTTTTGAAAGCATTTTTTCCCTATTTTCCACCCGGCCGTCCAGACGGATCAGGATATCGTGCTCAAAAGTCTCTCCTTCGACAGTTATCGAACCGAAACTCGTGGAATCAATTTTTGGTTTCATAAGCTACTACCCCTGTAAATCAGAAAATTCTCCACCTTTTCATAAGCCAGTAAGAAGAATACGGCTGTATAATATATGGCAGTACCCGGGAGTATATAAAATGACAGTATCATTAATGTACTTCAGTGCGAAAGAATTAAACCTGAAACAGGATTAATAAATAAAAAACGATATTTAAGAGGTGAAAAACATTAGATATTCAATTAAAGACTTCGTAAGTGAAACGGGAGAACGCGATCTCGGACAGGGAGTGTTCGAACTGGAACGCGACCGTTTGCTGGAAGTAAACCTTGATGGCATGGTCTGGAGCAAACGGGGTTCCATGGTAGCGTATACAGGCGGGATTAAGTTTACAAGGGAAGGAATCCTTGAGCACGGGCCTGGTAAACTCGTAAAAAAATCCCTTGCCGGAGAAGGGGTATGTCTCACAAAAGCCGAAGGCCAGGGAAAACTCTACCTGGCAGATGATGGCAAGAAAGTCTCAATCCTGAACCTTGAAGACGAGGCGATCTTCGTAAATGGAAACGACCTCCTGGCCTTTGAATCCTCAATCAGCTGGAACATCAGGATGATAAAAAGGATTTCAGGCATGATGGCAGGAGGGCTTTTCAACGTGAAGCTCGAAGGGACCGGCATGGTCGCTATCACCACGCACCATGATCCCCTGACCCTCAAAGTAACGGGAGACTTCCCCGTATGCACTGACCCGAACGCAACGGTAGCCTGGTCAGGGAATCTGGAACGTCAACTACCCCTCCCTAAAATCTAAGCCTTATGGCTTAGATTTTAGAGTAAGGGGCTTGTCTAACAAGCCCTGGTTGACCAGATCCCCGATTAGGAGCTTAGGAAAATCGGGAAACGATAGGAACGAATATTAGTTACCCTGGAATGCCGCCTCAGTTTCAGGCTCTACGGAAGCAAGTTAAACAGTCCTGAGAGGTAGGGACAGTGCTTGCATCATCAAACCGTTCCATATCAGATCGAGAGGAAGCCGGAAACCGGGATTGTCTCCACTAACCCGGCTACGCATAACCCTATTCAATAGGAGCAATTACAAATGTTTGTATTTGTACTCAGCAAAGAAGGAACCCCGCTCATGCCCACTAAACCGGCAAAAGCTAGGCTCTTGCTCAAAACAGGAAAGGCAAAAGTGGCCCGAACCACGCCCTTCACAATCAAGTTACTTTTCGAGAGCAGTAGCTACACTCAACCCGTAACTGCCGGGATGGATACCGGCTCGAAAGCCGTAGGATGTGCCGCTATCGCTTCCGGGAAAGTGTTGTATCAGTCCGAGATCTACCTGAGAGAAAACGTTTCGAAAAAGATGGAACAACGGAAAATGTATCGGAGAAGCCGGAGAAGCCGGAAGACAAGATACAGGCCAGCAAGGTTCAATAACCGGGGAAATTCAAGGAGAGAAAAAAGGTTAGCTCCTTCCATCAAAAGCAAACTTGATTCTCATTACAGGGAAAAACGGTTTGTGGAATCCCTGCTCCCTGTAACGAAGTGGAAGGTCGAACTTGCTTCCTTTGATATCCACAAAATCAAAAACCCGGAAGTTTCCGGAATTGGGTATCAGGAAGGGGACCTTAAAGGTTTCTACAATGTCAAGGCTTACGTTCTGCACAGAGACGGGTACACCTGCCAGCATTGCAGGGGAAAGTCAAAGGATTCCCGGCTACATTGCCATCACATAGTTTTCAGGTCAAAGCAGGGGTCAGATGCTCCGGAAAACCTGATTACGCTCTGTGAAACCTGTCACAAAGCCCTGCATTCCGGGGAATTTGAGCTTTCAGGGAGAAGGTCAAACACGAAACACGCCACAGAAATTGGCATTGTCAAGTCCCAAATCAAGAAATCCGACTGGACCTTTGAGGAAGTTTTCGGGTACGAAACAAAGTTCCGGCGAGAACAGGTTTTTGGACTCGAAAAAACGCATTATTTTGATGCGCTTGCTATCTGTTGTGGGGACAAACAAACCGTAGAACCGGATGATACGGTCTACTTCAAAAAACACGTTCCTGCGGGAGATTATCAACAACGTAGAGGGAAGAGGTCAGAGAAGAAAATACCTACCGGAAAGCTGTTTGGGCTCAGGAAATTCGATCTTGTAAAAACAGAAAAGGGGATCGGGTTCATTCGAGGAAAACGGTCAAGCGGGTTCTTTACTTTGTGTGATATTTTTGAGAACATGATAACTACAAGTGTTAACATTAAGAGAAATTGCAGGAGACTGAGAGCGGCGTGTACAACATTAGTTCAGATGGTACAGATGACGCATTCCTCCCCCACCTGTCGGCCTGCGGCCTCCGAGGAGGGGGGCTCCTGCTTCGAGAGCTGAAATCAAGACTGACGTTTCCCTGAAGACCTTCGTCGGACGGAGCAGCGGAGAGTCTATCCAGATTCAAAGGCGAAGGCTTTGTGGTACCAGCCCTATGAAAAAGTATATTTCCAGGCCCAGCCCTGAAATACTTCGCTTCTTTTTCATTTTATTTTTTCTTATCCGGTTTCCTTTCCTATCATTTTCAATAGTTAAGAGAATAGGGACTGATGTACCGGTTATCAGAACCAATGTACCGGTTATCAGAACCAATGTACCGGGTTATCAGAACCAATGTACCGGGTTATCGAAACCCGTTTTTCAGTAACTTGAGCCTGCAACTCCTTTTCCGTAAAAGGCTTCAAGCCGGGACTTTTCGTTTTTTGCTTTTTCCATCCCTTCTTCCGCAGCTTCCCGGATTATATATCCGGCCTTGTGCAGGATGGTATCTCCTATCTGGGGGTCTCTGTCCATGCTGGCGGTGCAGGGATAGGAGTGGTGAGCGCCTGAAATGGTTTCCTTATATTCGGAAATTTCGGTCCAGCCGAGTTTCTTTGCAACGAACCAGGTAGAACCGCAGGGGGCATCCCTGAGTACTCCGGCCCCGATAAACCTTTTTCCATCGGGGCTCAGTTCGATCCTTAGCACGGGCTTTCCGAAACCCATGTCCACGAAAGCATCAATCAGGGGTTTTCCGGTCTTTTCAAGGGCGCAAAATGGTTTTGGCCCCTCAAACTCCACACCCATGCCTTCGAGTTCCTTCCTGAGCTGTTCAAGCACCCCCGCAGGGGTGGCCTTCGAGTCCTCAGAAGGTGCGATTACGGCTTTTGCTCCGGTCTTTTTCACCACTTCAGGCAGGGCTATCAGGAGGTCAGCGTGGATCCCGATCGCAAGAATCAGGTCACATTCCGGCAGCTTCTGAGGAAGATACTGCTCTGGCTCCTCTATAAAGGCAGGGAGGTCAGTGGAAAACTCATGGATCCCCACAATCATCCCTGCATAGGACTTCCTGGCCTGCCTGCAGTGGTCACAGAGTTCCCCGCAGGACACACAGAACTCCCTGGGATTTATCAGATTCAAAATCACTTTTCTTCCGAGTTCACCTGAGTAAAGTACAAGAATTCGCATGTTCCAACCCCTTTTAAGGTTCTTCTAAAATCAATTTAAGACCCATTTTTGCCGCAGTAAACCCGCACTTCATTTGCTTCTCGAAATGAAGAAAAATCCACAAAGGAAAATCCGGTTTTTCTGCGAGAACTGTATAATTAAATATGCATTGATCGGTTTGATAGAGATATTTGATTAAACGGTTTGATTGAACCGCTATACGGGAATGTTCTGCATCTTGTTCAAACGACAAATCATCTTCATTTTTCAAATAAAACTAATACATATTATTATTTGTTGGATTCTATAAATAATGTCAGTTTCGAATTAGAAATCGGTATCCAAAAGAAAACCGGATATTTTCAAGAAAAGTTCGCAAAAAAGAAGAATGTAATCGGAAAAGAAAAGACGAAAAAACTGAAAAGAACTGAAAAGAAGAGAAAAGAACTGAAAAGAAAAATTGAAAGGAAAAAAACCTTTTTTCCTTTCATTCCCCGAGCTTGAGAGCTCCGTGGGGGCACATCTTGATGCACATTCCGCACTGGATGCACTTCTGTTCATCAACGCAGAGACTCCAGTTCTCGTCAAAGGAATAGACCTTCATGGGACAGACCGAGATGCAGGCTCCACATTCCACACATTCCTCCTCATCGCGGGTGATGGGCTGGCCAAGTACGACAACGACCGCTCCTTTGGATTCCAGAGCCTTTTTGATTCTGTTGAACTGGTGGTCATTTACATCAGCTATCAGTTCCCCGTAGGTTGAGTCTATGTTTGCGACCATGATATTAAGGAGGACTTTGGTCTCGACCATTGACTCGGCAATTATGGGATTGTGGATCCTTTCTGTGGGGATGATGATCTTGATCTTCATGCTCAGTACCTCCTTGCCATGAGCTTGCTTATGTTATCACTGGTAATTATCCCCAGGACGCGCATCTGAGTATCGACCACGGGCATTGCCGAGACGCCGTAACGGTCAAGCCTGCGGGCGGCCAGGTCCACGGGTTCGTTCGGGGCACAGGAAAGCACCTTTTTCGTCATGATGCTTTCAACAGAGTCGAAACGGTTTTCAGCAACCGCTTTGGAAACGTCCCAGGCTGTCACGAGCCCCACAAGTTCACCTGCGTCCGAAATTACTGCTACGTGGTTAAAGGAATTTTCCCAGATCTTCTTTGCAGCGTCCCGGACTGTCTGGGTCTTTTTTATAGTAACGATAAAATCCGACATGACGTCTTTTACCAGCGGGACTGCCTGGGTCTGTTTCATGGGCTTGACCTTGCTGTCCCTGGCCAGCCTTTCCACAGGCATGCTCAAGAGGAATTTTCCGTGCTTGACCCAATCCTTCAGTTCGTTGGAAATCTTCCGCGCGTTTTTGAAACTGGACATCGAAGAGGTAAGGACTTCACGACCCTGGATTTCCACCGAACCTGAGCGAAGTTCGGCATAGTTTACTTCGCGGACAAGGGGTTTGTCCCGGCTGCCTGCCCCATAGTCAAGTATCTCGGTTACAAGGTCCGAATCACGCACGGCAGTGGATGCTGCTAACTTTTCATTGAGAATAGGGATAGGAATTCCGATTCCCATGTAGAGGGTAGCCCCGTACCCGGTAAAGGAGGCAGCCCGCACGTAGTCCGGGCTCATATCCTTCAGGTTTCCCCGCAGCATAAGAGTCCCAAAACCGTTGTTAGGGGAATGCTGGGTCCCGTTTCCTATAACATAGCCCTGGGCTCCTCCCATGAAGATCCTGGTGCCCAACCCTATGGTCTGGTATTCAGGATCGTTGGAGAGGGGAGAAAGCACGCCAGCCCCGGAATAGGTCACGTTTCCGAACTGAGGGAGGAGTTCTCCCATGTAAGTGTGAAGAATCCGCTTTGAGCTGTTTGTGGCAGCCGCGTATTTCTGGTAGGCATTCCGGGGGTTAAGAAGGAAAGCCTCATTTAAGTCTTCGAGAGTGATGGAAGTGTCAAGGACTTTCCTGGGATAGCAGTCTGTCCCGTAGGAGGTGGCATGCACATTAATTTCCTTTCCCCGGAGGAGGTCTTCGATGACATGGGCTCCACCGTACTGGATCCCCCTGACGTCCGAGTTCTGGGCTGCCCCAAGGTAAGCGTCCACGGCTGCAACCCCGCTGTAGGCCTCCACGTCATTGAACCAGAGTTTCTGAATTTTGATAGGAGGCTCGGAATGTCCCAGGTTCAGCATCAGGCCCGAAGAACACATTGCTCCGAATGTGCCTGTGGTGACTACATCCACTTCCTTTGCCGCACCTTCCGCGCCGAGTTCTTCCACAATTCCGACCATTTCCTCGGCTGTGACGACATTGACGCTTCCGTCCTCAATTTTTATATTTATCTCTTGAACCGATTTTTCAACCATGCAGGTATCCTCATTTTGGAAATTTATCTGAATCGTAATAATTACCGAGATTATATAGTACTTATGATAATCCTGGGAACAACAACTCTTTCAGGAGAGGAGCTATTACTCCCGGAAAAGCCAGGCAGAATTCAAATATTTAACTTCCGGCACTGAATATAATAATTAGAAGTTATTTTTTAATTAAGTATATATTACTTATGGTAATTGAGTGCATATTCTGAAAGGACCTCTTAATGAAGGGCAAGTGAAACCTTTAACTTAAAGGCGGGAAGTCCCCTTCCTCGACAGCTGAAGGTTGGCAGGTGGGGGATGAAAACCATCAACTTCCCAACCATCTCTTGCTAGTGATTCTGATAAATTACTTATTTTCACAAGTCATATATAATATCACTATCAAGCAGTCTGAACTTAGACTATAAGGTTCTACAGAGAAGTTCTGCAGGTAAAAGGCTAAACGGTGATAGTAAGACCTGGTTGCGTTATCGTATCTCACACTCTCTGAGTAACAAAGCTGAGATAGAGCGTGATATAATGTGGTCTTGGAACGAAAGTTCCTATCACAAAATGCTCTGTGGACGAGCTTTCAGTAGTTTGCTACTGGAAATCTACGACAATCTACAAACTTAATATTATTTCATAGATTTTGAAGGTCCGATCACCCAATATACTTATATCTCTTGATCAAGAGGTCAATGGGAAAGGAAATCTAGCCCCTTTTTTCAGTAAATTTCTTATGTTTTAAGGCTATTTACCCGACCCATACTAAAATCAGGTGATCTGTTGACGCGCATACTTGCTACAGGAACCTTTGACATCCTCCATCCAGGGCACGTTTACTTCTTAAGCCGGGCCAGGGAACTGGGAGATGAGCTCTATGTCATTGTTGCCCGGGACTCCAACGTGACCCACAAGCCAAAACCTATCGTGCCCGAAGAGCAGAGACTGGAAATGGTAAGTTCTCTCGGGACAGTAGACAGAGCCCTCCTCGGCAGTGAAAACGATATGTTCGAACCCCTTAAGGAGATCAAACCCGACATCATTGCCCTCGGCTATGACCAGCGCTTCGATTCCGAAGTCCTCGAACAGGAACTTAAAAAACGGGGGCTTCCTGCGAAAGTTGTGAGGATCTCTTTTTCCAGGGAATGCCCCCTTTGCAGCACCGGAGCAATCATAAAAGAGGTCCTTAAAAGGTACGTGTGACGGAACCCCTACCGTCAAAAAACCCGTACTGAAAAAACCCTGATCAAAACTTTTTTCCGGTATTCTTTTTTAAAAATTCAGTAAAACCATTAAAGGCAGAAACATTAAAGGTCGAACCATTAAAGGCAGAACCATTAAAGGTAAAACCATTAAAGATCGAACCATTAAAGGCAGAACCATTAAAGGTAAAAACTCTGGAAGACCTCCAAATGGACAGGACTTCCAGGCAAATAAGACCCTCAGATAGAATCTCAGGAAAATACCTTTTCCATCCTTTCGAGAGCTTCACTGATCCGGTCGACGGAAGTTGCATAAGAAATCCGCAGGAAGTTTTCGCCGGAAGGCCCGAAGGCTATTCCCGGAGTTACGGCCACATGGGCTTCTTTTAGAAGTTTTTCGGCCACTTCAGTACCGCTTCCGAATTCACTCACGTCTGCAAATGCATAGAAAGCCCCTTCGGGTGTTTTGCAGTTGAAACCAAGATTGTTCAGGCCGTCTATAAGGATGTCACGGCGCATTCTGAAACGATCCACCATTTCCGTAACCTTGTCCTGGGGCCCCTGCAGGGCTTCAAGACCTCCGTACTGGACAAAGGTAGTGGCACTGCTAACGGAATGTGACTGGATCTTCTGAAGAAGCTTCAAAATCTCCGGCGGGGCGGAAAGGTAGCCAAGCCTCCAGCCTGTCATTGCATAGGCCTTGGAAAAGCCGTTTACAGTGATGGTCCTATCCTGCATACCCTCAAGGCTGCCAATGCTGATGTGCTCGCGGTCATAGATGATCTTCTCATAGATCTCATCGGAAACAACCAGAAGGTCGTGGTCAATAGCAAGATCTGCAATACACCTCAGGGTTTTCTTTCCGAAAACTCCACCTGTGGGGTTTCCCGGGGTATTTGCCACGATAAGCTTTGTTTTGTCGGTAATGTACTCGGAAAAATCCTCAGGGATGAAACCTTTTTCAGGAGTTGTGGGGACCCAGACCGTGTCCGCTCCGGCAAAACGGATGCAGGCGTCATAGGTTACCCAGGCAGGATCAAAGAGGAGAGCCTCGTCTCCGTCAGCAAGAACCCCCATCATAATTTCGAAAATAGCCTGCTTTGCCCCGGGGGTTACCAGTACGTCTGCCTCGGTTACATCGAGTTTGTTTTCCGTCCTCAGCTTTTCTGCAATGGCTGTCCGGAGTTCCGGTATGCCCGCAGAGGGGGCATAATGGGTCATGCCGTCGTACATGGCCTTTGACGCAGCATCGCAAATATTTTTAGGAGTGTTGAAATCCGGCTCGCCCAGGCTGAAGTTAATGACGTCTACTCCACCTTTTGTCATTCGGTTTGCAATATTGGATATCCTGATCGTTGCGGATTCTTCTACACGCTTGAGCCTTGCTGAAGTCATGGGAATGTTCCTGTATTTTCCATTTTGCTATTTATGTCTTTGACGGGCTTTACAGCCGCCGGACCAGCTTCACGGCAGCTTCCACCGCTCGCTTTGCATAGTCCACACGCTGATGGGCTTCCATCCTGGTCATACCGGGCCCGGGGATACCCAAGGTCACGGGTTTGTTAAACTCGAGGGAAAGGTCCATGATCTTCCTTGCCGCATGCTGCAAGACAACCTCGTCATGTTTGGTTTCACCTTCGATGACTGATCCGATGGTGACCACGGCGTCGATATCGTCCCTCTGGCAGAGTTTCTTGATTGCAAGAGGCATGTCAAAGACCCCAGGCACGAGGATTGACTCTTTAACGCTTGCCCCCAGGAATTCAGCGTGTTCTCTTCCAAGCAGTTCCATCTGATAGGTCAGATCCCTGTTAAATTCAGCTACCACAAATCCTAGGCTGATACTCATCTGTAAAGGTCTCCGGTCTTGTTTTTACCTAAAATAATTAATTGCATCATGTCCTCAAAGGACCCGCATCTTCGAAACCCTGCCTCTGGCCGGTACCTGCTTCCCGAACCAGTTTTTCTGGCTTGAAGAGCAGTTTTATCACGTTCAGGGCGTGTTCCCGGGTCCGCCTGTCCATCAGGAAGGCGAGTTCCTTTTCGTCTGTCCCCTCATCTTCGTGAACGAAGACTTCAATGATATGGGTATTGGTCATCAGTTGTGCCAGGATAAGGCCCTGAGAAGCTTCATGGGCGCAGACCTTGTCCTTTTCCTTAGCTCCGGGCATGCCAAGGGCCATGACGATATCACAGCCTTCCTCTTCAATTAGTTTCTTGGCTGTTACAGGCAGGTCCTTGATCCCCGGCACGGTTACACGCTTTATTTTCACGGAAACATTCTTCTGGATCTCGTCGATTGCCGCGCGTCCCATGTCATAGCGTGCAAACGTAGTATCTGCGATTCCTATAGTGGGCATGTTTATCCCGATGGAAATTGTGAGGTTATGGCGTTTGTTTTCTGGGGTATTCCTGAAGGTTTAATAAACTTTACCTTATAGGTCCGCCCCTTCGTTTCAGAGTTTGTAGATTTCAGAGTTTGTCGATGACACTGTTTGTGGCTTCGACTCCTGCCCCAAGGCAGTCCAGGTAACCCCGCTTCTTCAGCACGATTTCCAGTCCCATGATAGTGGAAAGGATATCCCTGGCAGTTACGTTGCCCATACTGCCGATCCTGAAGATCTTGCCCTTGAGGTGTTCCTGCCCACCGGCAATAATTATGCCCCGCTTTTTCATGTCTCCCTTGATATCTTCCCCATCAATTCCCTCGGGGGCTTTCATGGCAGAGACCGAGTTTGAGTACCGGCTATACTCGTTAAGCTGCGGGAGCATCTCAATGTTCATTTCGGCGGCACCGGCTCTCACGGCTTCGGAAAGCACCTTATGCCTGTTGATCCTTGCCTCCATACCTTCTTCCTTTACGATATGCAAGGCTTCCTGCAGCGCATAGAAGAGAGGAATTGCAGGCGTGTAGGGAGTTTCGGTGCGGGCTTTATCCCCACTCTTTTTATACGCTTTGAGGTCATTATAGTAAGGTCTTTTCTTTACGTCATTCATGACTTCAAAAGCTTTTTCACTTACAGAGACCATTGCAAGACCGGGAGGAGCTGCAAGGCACTTCTGGGAACCCACAACTGCAATGTCAACGCCCCATTCATCGACCTTTACATCATCCCCGCCAAGAGAAGTCACACCATCCATGATAAAGAGTGCGTCATGCTTTTTAGCAAGCTTGCCGATTTCCGCAGCCGGGTTAAGAATGCCAGCGGAAGTTTCGTTGTGGACGAGAGTTATTGCTTTTGCTCCGGCTTCGAGCTTTTCCTTGACCATTTCCAGGTCGACGGAAGTACCCCATTCGAATTCCAGGGGTACGACATCCCCGTAGAGGGCCGCAAGGTCTTTGAAACGCTGTCCGAATTTTCCGTTTTCGATGGCCACAACTTTGTCCCCGCTTTCAACCACGGAGCCCACAGCCGCTTCCATCCCTGCGGTACCCGAACCGCTGATGACAAAGATGTCGTTCTTTGTCTGGTAAACGTCGGCAAGGATTTCCCGGCAGTCGTCATAGATAGCCGCAAATTCCGTACTTCGGTGGTTGATCATCGGTTTTGACATGGCTCTCAGGACCCTGGGGGCGACTGGTACGGGCCCGGGCATCATGAGAAGGGTATCTTCCAGATCCATATATTCTATGCTCCAAAATTTTTAAAAATTTAAATGGGTTTCGATTAATTTTTTTAAGCTTTAAATGTTTTGAACCTTTTCTTCAGAACCTTCCGGCGCATCTGAACCGGTTCTTATTAACAGTTACTTACTTGAGAAGTTCCTGATAAGTTATTCCGGATAAATAATTCCCGGGAAGTTATTCCGGAGAAGTTCCTGATAAGTTATTCCAGATAAATAATTCCCGGGAAGTTATTCCGGAGAAGTTCCTGATAAGCTGTTTCAGATAAATAATTCCCGGTAAGTTGGTACTAATAATTTGTTTCAGATAATTTCAGTGGCGGGTAGTTGACTTCTAATTTCAATTCTAGTATATAATCGTGTGCTTTCCACGACCATACTCTGCTTAAACCCTTTGTTTATTCATGAACAATCAGAGGAAGTCAGGTCTCAACCGTGAAGGAGTCTCATAACGTCGTGTTTTGTCACAACCCCTACAACCTTACCCTTTTCGACAACCAGCACGGCAGGATTCCCCTCCAGGATATGGGAAACAACCGAGATCGAAACCCCGGGGGAAACTGCAGGAAAAGAGTCCTCCATCATATCCTGAACCTTCATCTGGGAGATGGACTTCTTTTTACTCTCACCCATCAGCTTTACAATTATATCTTCCGAAATGCTTCCAACAGGGATGCCCTTGTCCAGGACAGGGATCTGTGAAAAACCATATGCATGCATGAGGCTTACAACCTCTTCTACAGAATCCTCAGGAGAAACATTGATGACAGGAGAATGCATCAGGTCTCTGATAATGATCTGCCGTTCCTTTTCAGCTTCATCAAAAGCTACGAGGATTTTCCTGACCGTCGAAAGCCTGGGGTCCACATCTCCCGATTCTATGCGTGCTATGAGAGGCTGGCTTACTCCTGCCCTTTTCGCCAGGTCGCTCTGGGTAAGTCTGAGCTCATTCCTCCTTTTTTTAAGATCTTCGGGTGTTGGAAGCTGCATACATATTACCGATAGTAATTATGCTATTTAACGTGATTGGTTAACGTAATTTAAAAAGTTTGTATATAAGGAGCAACTATACCCTGAACCCTATTTCGAAGGAAAATCCAATAAAAATATTATTTGGGAAATGAACACTCTTCAAATATATTAGGCTAAACAATGCCAAAAAGAAACAGTAATAAAATGAGAAAGAAACAGAAAGAGTGCAAAAAATAAAAGCAAATATAGATGGATGAGTAAAAATATAAAAAGAGTTAAAAATGAAGTAGGGTACAAAAATAAAGAAGAGTACAAAAATGGCCCACATGAAAGCGAAACAGTATGCTTCAGGTAGAATTATTTTCGACATAATTATTTTCAGCCAGAATTATTTTCAACATAATTATTTTCAGCCAGAATTATTTTCAGCCAGAATTATTTTCAACATAATTATTTTCAGGCATAATACTGGCTTTCGATTTCTTTTGACTTTTTGGTCCTGAGCTCCCCTTTTATTGCTTCGTAGTATTTCATGGTGTCCGGAGTGACCGAGGGACCGGTTTCCCGGACGGCTTTAAGGAAATGTCTCTGCCAGACATACCGGGCATGGATATCTTCCCTGAGGGCAAACCTCCCGGCTTTTTTGCAAACTGCTGCGATATCCGCTCCTGTGTACCGGTCAGTCAGGGATACAAGTTCCTCAGGGATAACATCCTCTGCAAGGGACATCTTTTTCATGTGGACCTTAAAGATCTCCCGCCTGGCGCCTTCATCAGGGACAGGAACCATGATAAGTTCGTCAAAGCGGCCCGGGCGGAGGAGGGCTGGGTCAATGATATCCGGCCTGTTGGTTGCGCCGAGCACGATGACACTCCTGAGCTCTTCGAGCCCGTCCATCTCGGACAGGAGCTGGTTCAGGATTCTGGCCGTAACCTGAGGTTCCCCTGCATAAGCACCTCTTATGGGGGCAAGGGAGTCAAGTTCATCCAGGAAAACAATAGACGGGGCAACCTGCCTGGCCCGCATGAAAACTTCTGCAATCCGTTTTTCGGATTCCCCGTACCATTTGGAGAGCAGGTCGCTTCCCTTGGCTGTAATGAAGTTCGCATCGGACTCGTGGGCAATGGCTTTTGCGATAAGGGTTTTTCCCGTTCCAGGCGGACCGTAGAGAAGCACGCCTTTAGGAGCCTCTACCCCTATGGTCCGGAAGGAATCGGGGTGTTTAAGCGGCCATTCCACTGCTTCTTTCAAAAGACATTTTACTTCATCAAGCCCACCCACATCATCCCAGCTGACGTTGGGGACCTCAATCATGATTTCCCGGATAGCGGAAGGCTGGACATCTTTCATGGCTTCTTCAAAGTCATCCCTCAGTACCTGAAGGGAATCAAGGATCTCTTTCGGGATTTCGGGTTCCTTCAGGTTGATTTTAGGCAGGACCCGGCGAAGGGCGCTCATAGCCGCTTCCCGGCAAAGCGCCGCAATATCCGCCCCCACGAAGCCATAGGTTATCTGGGCAAGGCCTTTGAGGTTTACGTCGTCAGTAAGGGGCATGCCCCTGGTATGGATCTGGAAGATCTCAAGCCTGCCTTCGGTATCCGGGACCCTGAGCTCGATCTCCCTGTCAAACCTGCCGGGGCGGCGCAGCGCCATGTCCAGGGCTTCGGGACGGTTGGTCGCCCCGATCACGATCACGTTCTTCCGGCTCTTGAGCCCGTCCATCAGGGAAAGGAGCTGGGCGACCACCCGGCGCTCGACCTCCCCCGTAACCTCGGCCCGCTTGGGGGCGATGGAATCGATCTCGTCAAGGAAAATAATAGCAGGAGCATTCTTTTCAGCCTCGTCAAAGATCTCCCGGATCCGCTGCTCGGATTCCCCGTAATACTTGGACATGATTTCCGGGCCGTTGATGGAGATGAAGTAGGCGTCGGACTCATTTGCCACCGCCTTTGCAAGCATGGTCTTCCCGGTCCCCGGCGGCCCGTGGAGAAGCACGCCCTTGGGAGCATCGATCCCGAGCCTGTCAAAGAGTTCGGGGTGTTTCAGAGGCAGTTCAATCATTTCCCTGACCTTGGAAATGGCGTCTTTGATCCCTCCCAGGTCTTCGTACATCACGGTCGGTATGGTCTGTTCGGGAGGAATCTCCACGGCCTCGGGCAGGAGTTCGATATCAGTCATGTCCGTGATCTTCACGATCCCCGGAGGAGAGGTCGAGACCACCTGCAGCTTAATTTCCCCGAGCCCGAATGATGGACCGAACCCCGGGCCGAAAAAGTCCTGGAAAAAGTCCTCGAACATGAGCCCTTTGCTGTACGTGTCTCTGTCCTGAGACCTCCTCAGACTCGTGGTGGAGATAAAGTCCCCTTTTGAAACCGTGCGGTTCATAAAGACAGCCCCCAGAACCTCACTTGGGGCATAAATCTGCATCCCTTTTGTTACGGGAGAAAGGGTCACATTCTTTGCTTCCTTCCACTCCGCTTTCAGGAGTTCCACATATTCCCCGATACTGGTCTTTGCGTTCGTGCGGATAAGCCCGTCCATACGGATGAGGTCAAGCCCCGAATCAGCTGGATATGAACGCCCGACAAGGGCAGAGGTTGTCTTGACCCCACGAATTTCCACAACGTCAAAGGGATTGAGTCCCAGCTTTTCCCTGAAAGCTTCGTCGATGCGGACAATGCCCTTTCCGACATCTCGCTGGTCTGCTTCCGCAACCTTCAGTTTGATCGAATTTTCGTCCCCGTCAGTCAAATAATACCCCCGTTTCCGGAAATGAATGATTTTCAGTTCTGGACATACCCTGAATATCACCTGAATATGTACCCCAGACCACCGATCTCTCAAAACGTCGGCCGTACCTTCAGTTTCCTATTACATCCCCGACCGTACCTTTAGTCATCCCTTGCGCTACCGGCAGTACTTTCAGCATTTTCTCAAACAGGCATCCGTGCATTCAGTCGCTGAACTTCCTGGCCTCCTCATCAAGCTGCTTGAGGTTGGTTGGAATCGGGTTTTCCTTGAGGAGCTTTGCAAAATGAGTCAGGTTATGGACCATGTACCGCACCGTCCTGTTGGTATAGAGGTGCCGGTCCCCCCCGGCGTTGATGTAACTCGGGCCAGGCCCGGCGTCACCCACCCAGTAACAGTCCACATTCGGAGGAATGGCGCAGCCCAGGTGCGTCAGGTTAAAGAGCGTGTTTGCAGAAACATCATGCGCCCCATCCTCATTTCCAGTCACAATGACCCCTCCGACCTTGCCGTAGAGCGGGTACTGCCCTGTCACGGGGTCCCCATCCGCATATGTCCCGTCAAGCCTTTCCAGGACCATCTGGCAAACCGAGGAACGCACCCCGAACCAGATGGGTGACGCGATGACCAGAATATCGCATGCCTTTACTTTTTCAAGAATAATAGGCCATTCGTCCCCCTCCCCTTCATCGGACGAAACTCCAAAAGCTACCTTATGGTCGACAACCCTGATTACTTCGCTCTCCACCCCAAGCTCCCTGAAAAGGTCCGCAGCTTTGTCAATGAGTGCCCTGGTGTTGGATATCTGAGGTGACTTTTTCAGAGTGCAGTTCAAAAAAAGTGCCTTGATCGCCATAATAGTATCTTTTCGGACTGCCTTTATATATACGGGGTCGGATGATTGTTCAGGAATACTGTTTATGAAACACCCAATACCTTTTTTGAAAACTCCGGAAAAACAAAACCTGAAAAAGAAAAACGGAAAAATGGGTAAGAAGGTGTAAAAAAGAAATTAAAATCAGAAACAGAAGTCAAAATCAGAAACAGAAGTCAAAATCAGAAACAGAAGTCAAAATCGGAAACAGAAGTCAAAATCAGAAACGGAAAAAAATAAAATAAAGAAAAATAAAAAAGGGGATGAGACAAAGATCTATTTATAATCTGATCTCCTTTGCCATTTCCTGGAAGGCCTTTCCTTTTTCGGTGGTTATGAAAAGCCCGTCTTCATGTGTGATGAGGTCTTTTTCCTTCAACATTTCCAGATACTTCTGAGCAATGTTGAAATTCAGATTTACTTCATAGACTATATGTGTCTTCTTTGCTCCGTTAGTTGCCACTCTCAAAATATCGACAGCAATATCAGTCCTGCTTCTCCTCTTAATACTAATACCCCCCATAGGTATAAAAAATCTGTAAGGAATTTGAACATTGAAAAATATATTATGGCTTATCTTAGTGTATGTAACTAAGATTCTTATTGTTAATCGTTTTGCTTACTATATAACATTATCAGTGCAATATAAAAGAATAAGTATGTAAAATGAAAATATCTAACACTAATAACTTCAGGTCACCCGCTATGTAAAACAAAAATTACGGTCCCAAAAAAACACGCAAAACCGTTACAATAAAAAAAAAGATAGTTCAAAAAAACCAATATGAAGGAAATACTTAATTAGAAAGTTTACATATTAAAAAGGGTATGGGCCCGCTGAGATTCGAACTCAGGATCCCCGCCGTGTAAAGGCGATGTCATAACCGTCTAGACCACGAGCCCATCTGGAATGTGAATCATTTTCGGAAGATAACTCCTCAAATGCAACTCCAAAATGTCATTAGTTATATATATGTGTTTTGATAGCCACGCACCACAGGTAAAATTAATTTAGATATAGTCAGGTATCAAACTTATTGATCCTAAAAAGATTAAAATGTAAGTCCTGAAAAAATATTTGAAAAAAAATTCAGCATATTAAAGTCAGAAAAGTCTATTTTTTCCAGCAGATAAAGTCAGAAAAGTCTATTTTTTCCAGCAGAAATTGATATTAGAAATTGATATTATGTATTCAATCGACCTCAGCTTTTAAACCATAATATATTTATATCAGAATCACGTGAAGGGATAATTGTGAGCGGGTCTCTTATTTTGTAAGATAACCCCAACCCCCCAACACCCCCAATTCATACTCCCCAACCCGCTCACACTGATTATTATTACGGAAAAAAACCTTGTTCTTCATAAAATACTTTTTACCATAGCCTATTTTGCACATGTACTATCGGACTACATGTCTTTTTGCAATTATCGGGCATCATTTTGTTTCCTCACTATTCGCCCTTACTATTTGTCCAGACTATTTGCCCTGCTATTCGTCCTTAAAATTTATCCGGATATATAGCTTTAAACATTCCCGGCGTATTACACACTTTTACATACCTTTTACCACTCCTTGCGTGTTTTCTGCTTGACGGATCTGGTGAACACAGGATTACGTGCCCTACAGAATTTCATAAAGACCGTGGGAAAGGCATGTTACAGAAGATGAATAAATATAGAAAATTATATATACATTAATTCAGGACTGCCAGTCCCATCAACAGGAAATTTTACATGGGATCGCCTTAAAAAGAGCTCATGAAAACCGGAATTTCATAAATATTCGATATATCACCATCTAGTATAAATCAAGGCGTATATTTCAGAAAACTATATATATGATGTGACATTATTGAAGATTTAGTGAGCGGGTCTGTTTTTACAGTATAACCCCCAACTCATATCCCCCAACTATTCCCCAACTATTCCCCCAAACACCAAATCCGCTCACTAATCCCTTTCATTTCTTTCCATCAGTCACAAATCTCTTCTTCGTGCACCGTTTCTTCGTTTTTATCTCCCTGACCCCTCTTTCACTTTATCCCTTGTATTTCCCTGTTTTGCCCTTATACTCACATCATTAGCCACGTTCGATTTCTGAATATTTTCCAGACCGCTCCTCGGAATTATTCATTTGCAACTATCCAAATCCTGGAGAATTCTTCAAAAACAATTCATTAAAACCGACCTCAGGGTTATCCGCCATTTTGCAAAACTCCGCACTTTTACAGGTCTTGCCCACATAAGAAACGGAAAAAATACTCCCGTAGCCCCTTCCTTTCAGGAGTGCACGGTTATTTCCCCCGGGTTTTAAAACGACTCCTGTAAAATATAATTCAACTAAGTATACAATACATTATCTCTATGACAAAAAATATTTTATAATGCATAAAAAAAGTATTTATAAGTCAATTTTGATATACCTTATTAGTGAGCGGAAAACATACCCCCACCCCCAAAAATTCCCCAAACTTCTTCTTTTAAGTCAACCCCAAAAAATCCGCTCACTCAAATAATCCATGTCAACATTATGTGATTTTTAAAGTTCAGACGAGAAACCCCCGCACTCAACTCCAGAGGAAGCAGGGAGGAATAGTCCACCAGTGGTAGAAATAATAAGACTGCTCAAGCTGTCAGCAAGAAGCCACCGGCAAGCCTATCGAAATCCAGGCTGAGAAAACAGCTAGAAAAACAGTTAGAAAATCCGGTTATAAACACAGTTAAACCCGTAAAAGGAAAGAATAAAGCCGCTTAAGAAGCGGCATAAAAACTACTTAAAAATCAAAAAGCGTTTTCTGAGTTTTTTGTTCAGGTTTTTTTGGTTCCCCTTTAGATTCAGCTGATTCTTCCGAAGAGACAGGATCTAAGGGAAGGTTTTCTTCCTGAAGTTCTTCTGCTGGCACCTCGGCAGGCACCTTTGATGGCACTTCTACTGGTACTTCGGAGGGCATCTCTGCAGGCACCTCTGATGGCACTTCTACTGGTACTTCGGAGGGCATCTCTGCGGGCACTTCTACTGGTAACTCTGAGGGTACCTCTGATTCAATTTTACCTGACTTCGTCTCAATATCCTGAATACTATCAAACCCAAAATCCAATGTTCTTTGCTTTCTATCCGAACTGACGGGAGCCGTTGTTTCGGTTATTTCAGTTGTTTCGGTTATTTCAGTTGTTTCGGAAGAAACAGCCTCCTTTCCGGACATTTCGGCTTCGGAAAAGAAACCGGGAGTTTTTAGTTTGGTTCCGGCAGGCCTGGATGCAGGGTTTTTTTGCCGGCCTCCTGCGGTAACCGGGAGTTTGAAGAACTCAGCTTCTTCCCGGCCCCCGGCTGCTACCTGCAGTTCACGGGCGTCATCGTAAATTTTCTGGAGCTTCTTGTTTGCTTTTTTACTTCCGGTAAGATACATCAGTTCTTCTAGTTCAAGGCCAAGCCCGGCAGTCACGTCCACGGCAGAGGCTTCGTCGTTTACCATCCTGGTATAAAGCCCTAGCAGGTTGCTTCTGGAATAGTGCATGGACTCCTGGCAGTGTTCCCCTATCTTCGAAGCGATATTGTCCCGCATGTTCCTGGTCGCCCGGGTCTGTCCGAGTCGCCTCCAGACCGAAGGCTGCTGGTACTTGATAAAGCCCCTGTAAGGCTTCGACTTTGCAAGGGAAGTCCCGCAAACCATGAGCGTGCTGGCATACCTCCACATCCGGTAGTTCTGGCGTTTCTTTACACGCCCAAGGTATAGGTCGGCTTTTGAGAGGTAGCTGTAACCTACCCTGATATCTTCAAGGTCCCCACCTTCTCCCGCGTACTGGACAGGCAGGTTCTCATCAATCCAGTGCACCAGGTCTTCGGGGCTCTCATCAAGCCCGTATGTGGCTTCAAGGGCTTTTTTCAGGTCCGTGCTCTTGAAGATCTTCTGCATCGCTTTGAAAATGTTCTCCTTTACGTCCCGCTCGCCTGTGCTGACGTCCCGGGCTTCGATAATCTCCCTGCCGCTTGCCGCGGCCTGGAGGTCGTTTACGGCACTGCGCAGGTCTCCTCCGGCATTTTCCGCAATCTTCAGGACAGCCTCGGGGCTGCACTGAAGCCCCTCCCCATCACAGATATTTCTCAGGGCAGGGACAATGGACCGGCTCTGGACGCCCAGGAACTTGATTTCCAGGCAGAGGTTCCGGATCGTCGGGGTGAGCCCGTAGAGGTCATTTGCAATAAGCACAATCGGCTGCTGCGTATTCTTAATTATCCCCGAGACCGCCCGCATCCCGCCGCGGTCCGAGCTCCCGTGGATATTGTCCGCTTCGTCCAGGATGATCAGGCGCTTTCCCCCGAAAAGAGAGTTCATGGAAGCCGCAGATCCCGCAACCTTCTCGATCACACCTGCCGTTCTCTGGTCGCTCGCATTAAGCTCGATCGCCTCCCAGCCAAAGTCCCGGGCAAGGGCATGGGCGCTGGAAGTCTTCCCTATCCCTGCAGGCCCGTACAGGATCACAGCCCTCTTCTCAGGGGTGCCCTCTAGCCACTCCTCAGACCAGCTCCGGAAATCATGCACTGCCTTCTTATTCCCCACGACATCCGCGAGGGTCCGGGGGCGGTATTTTTCAGCCCATTCGATTGCTGCCGTCATTTATAACCATACCAGTAAAAAGGATACTCATTCATAACCTTATATGTTAAAATATTTTTTCATGTATAAGGATTTGGGTACAAGGTCTATTGCTGTGGGTTTTAATTATAAACACGGAAATACAGTATAAACACTGCCCCGGTTAAAGTCCACTTGAGCAAGCGGAACGGACCGGCGTTAGGTGCGGATAAATTACACTGAACAGAAACATCCGGAATACCGTCTTTAACCATTTTTGTCCGCACAAAGGCAGCTATCTCAAGAAATTGCTGCAAATAATGAAAAAAAATCCGAAACCCCTAAAACTTCGAACAGGAAGTTCCAGAAGTTCCGGAAGCTGTCGGCACCCTACGAAGCTCTCAGGTCAAAAATAAAAAGTCGGGTTGAAAGGGAAAGTTAATTAATGTTTGTGTTGATTTTCAAAGGACTACCTTAAATCTTACCAAAAAGTAATGGTCTACAGTACTGATTTATATGGAAAATAATGGCATGAATACCCTCCTGGAGGCCATCGAAATACGGGCCCGGGCAAAACGGGCTAAGGTGGCTATGGGGATAAGGGAACCCACCCCGAAACTTCTTGAAAGTGCATGGAGGGCTCAGATGATGGGCTATGCACAGGTCGTCCTGGTGGGAAACAAAAAGGAAATTGACGAGGTCGGGACCGAGCTTGAGGTAATTGATACCGAAGATCCCGAAAAAACCCTCATCGAACTCCTCATCTCACGGAAGGTCGATGCCGCGATAAGGGGGACTGCAAAAGCTTCCGGGACCCTTACCAACCTGAAACTGGCTCTGGGCATGAGGAAGATCTACAGGCTAGCCCTGCTTTTAACGGTTGACGGGACACCTTTTTTCCTAGCCCCTGTGGGAATTGACGAAGGGAACTCCCTTGCGGACAAGATCCGGATGATTACCCTTGGCGCAGAACACATCAGAAGGTTCGGGGTAGAACCGGTCGTTGGCGTGCTTTCCGGAGGCAGGATGGGAGATATAGGAAGGGACAGGCGTGTGGACCGGACCCTTGCGGACGGGGAATTCATAAGCAACCAGGTAGCGGAACTCGGGATCAAGGTTAAGCACCATACCATCCTTATCGAAGACGCTATAAAGGAGTCTAACTTCATCATGGCCCCTGACGGAATTTCAGGAAACCTCATCTTCCGGACCATCGCCTTCCTGGGTGGAGGAGACGGGCTCGGGGCTCCCGTGCTGATGGACGACTACGTCTTTGTGGACACATCCAGGGTCGGAGGACACTTCACAAAAGCCATCATGCTCGCAAGCGCTCTTTCCCACCTGAATAAGGAAAAGAAAAAGGGAATCTATTAAGGGGATTTATTGAAGGCTATTCATGAAGGCTATTCGTAAAGGCTATTCATGAAGGCTATTCATGAAAAAAAATATATCAAAGGCTATTCATGAAAGGAATTTATGTAGTTTATTAAATAAAGGTGATTAATTGAAGGTTGCAGAAAACTGGCCGGTGGTAAAAGGAGACTACAGGGTAGGGAATCCTGAATCGGGGATTGCGGTAGTAACCCTTGCAAGCCACCTGGAAGCATATCCCGAAGCTGCGCTCTGGGGAAGTTCCAAAACCGAAAACCTCGGGGTCGAAAAAATAATCGTTAACACTATTTCGAATTCAAATATCAGGTACATCCTGGTCTGCGGGACCGAGTCAAGAGGCCACCTGGCAGGCCAGTCCCTGCTTGCGATCCATTCCGGCGGCATCGATGGGCAGGGCAGGATTATAAGGTCCGAAGGGGCAATCCCTTTCATAGAAAACGTCCCCGAAGAGGCAGTCGAGCGCTTCCAGCAGCAGGTTATCATGCTGGACCGTATAGGGCTTAACGATACGGAAGAGATCCGGAAAATCGTGGATGAGTACAGAAACAAAAGCGAAGCATATCCCGAAGAGCCCCTCGTCGTCTGCTCCCCTAAGAAAAAACAATGTTCTCTTGCAGTTCCCGTTAACGGGGACGTGATTATTTCCGAAGAATTTGTAATGGATGCGGAGGCAGGAATAATCTGCCCGGCTGAAAGCCTCTGAACCGGAGAACATGTACGGGAAAGATAAAAATTGAATTTATAATTATATTAAACAGGCTAATTTTGAGGATTTAAAATGTTTAAGTTCCAGAACGAACAGGAAATCGTTAACATTGCAGGGGTGAAGGTAGGCGGGCAGCCCGGAGAACTCCCGACCGTGCTTGCAGGGACTATTTTCTATAACAACCACAGCATCGTGGAGGATGCGGCAAAAGGCCTTTTTGACAGGGCTGCGGCCGAAAAGGTGGTCAACCTGCAGGAGGTGGGATCGGATGAGACTGGAAACCCCCACATGGTTCACATTTACGGGACCACCCCCGAAAGCATCACCCGTTATATCGACTTCATTGCAGAGGTTTCGGATGCCCCATTCCTCATTGACTCCTCCGAGGGAAACGTGCGGGCGTACGCGGCGGAATACGTGAGCGAAATCGGGCTTGCGGACCGGGCGGTCTACAACTCCATAAACATGAGCATCACAAAAGCCGAAATCGAAGCCCTCGCCCATTCCGACATTGACAGTTCCATTATCCTGGGTTTCAATGCCGTGGACTCTTCCCTGCGGGGGAGGATGGACATGCTCGAAAATGGAGCCGGGCTGCTCAAGGAAGGCCTCCTTTCAGTTGCCGACAGCTGTGGAATCGTCAATAAGCTGATCGACCCGAGCATCACCCCCATGGGAAACGGGGCAGGGGTCGCCCTCAGGATGACAATCACTGCCAAGGCGAAGTGGGGCCACCCCACAGGTTCGGGGATCCACAACGCGCCCTCGGCCTGGAACTGGCTGCAGCGGAAAAAAGAAGAAGACCCCATCGTGTACAGGGTCTGTGACATAGGCTCGACCTGCCTGCAGCAGGCAGCTGCCGGTGATTTCATCCTCTACGGCCCGATAGAATACGCCAGGTACGTTTTCCCCATGGCCGCCATGAGCGATATAATGATCGCAGAAGCCGTAGCAGACCTCGATATCGAGCCCTCGGCCAGGCACCCCATTAACCTGCTGGTCTGAGTAAAATTCCAGACCGGAGTAGAATTTCAGATATAGTTTTGACCAGTTCAGATAAAACTTTCCGGTTGCCTCCCCTGACAGCCAGAAAGGAATCTTTTTTCAGGAATTATGCTTCCATAAGTATTTACTTTTTTGAATTAGAAATCCATAGTATAATTTTTCCTGAAATCGGGGATCAATTCTAGTGAGAGTCTATTCCAGTGAGAGTCTATTCCAGTAAGAGTCTATTCCAGATAGTACTGAAATTCAGGGGAGTGGTAAACTGGCTATAATCAAGAATAAAACCAACCATACCATCCGTTTTGTGGCTTACCGGGCAGACGGGACCGAGATGCACCAGAAAGCGACCAAAATTCCTGCGGGACAGAGCCGCTATGTGAGCAAGGATTACGTAGGGGACATCGACTGGTTCATCATCACGGCTTTCCTGCCTGAGAGCAAGGTCTACGACCATGTGGACGTGGACCTCCTGCCAGCCGTGAGGGACGCGGACGATGCCCTTGCCTTTGCCAAGGTGGGAGTAGAAGAGAAATTTGTCTTTGTGGAAGATTCCGAAAAGAAAGAGTTTAGTTTTTACCGGGACGAAGACGAACCGGAAGAGGAGATCCACGGCTGGTAAGCCCTGATCGTTTTCAGAAAAAT
This sequence comes from Methanobacteriota archaeon, assembly GCA_016841265.1. GTDB lineage: Archaea > Halobacteriota > Methanosarcinia > Methanosarcinales > Methanosarcinaceae > MTP4. The sequence goes on from JAENZL010000015.1 coordinate 62,531, forward strand.
ACAGGGAAAAATACCTATTCGTTCCGTTATCTTCCCGAATCCTCTTTATTCAACCTGATCCTTCCAGTATCTTCGCTCTCTTTAGCCCTGCTTGCTTATAACCCGCCTGTTCGGATACTTTCCTTTTTTAGCCCGCTTACTTATAAGTTTCAGGGCATCCGGGCTCTTCCACAGGACTTCCTCTCCCGCGAGCACAAAGGACACACATACCTTTCCTGTGATCCATGCACTCTCCGCAGACAAGTTTCCCGCAGATGGGACAGGTATACAGTTTTGCCGATTTTCCGCAAATTGCACATAAACCCATTAGTTCCAGAATCCCGACCTCCCTATGGTTCCGGTTAAAAAATGGACTTGAGGAGCTATAAACGTTTCCGGGTATCCGCATAGAGTTTTCGGGTATCCTCAGAGAAAACAGGAACTGCTCTATGAAGGGAAGAATTAAAAAAAAGGTGTGCAGGAGGGAAGGCTCCCTCCGGAATGGTCCTTCAGACGGTTTTTAACGTCAATCTATTCAGTCAACGATTCCGCCCGTGTTTGCGGAGTGCACGGCACGCTGGTACCTTGCCAGGTAGCCGGTTACTTCCTTTTTAGGAGCCACGAAAGCAGCCCTTCTCTTTTCCAGTTCCTCCTCGGAAACCTTCAGGTTCAGGGTTCTCCCAGGGATATTGATCTCGATCAGGTCCCCGTTTTTAACAAGGGCAATGGGTCCGCCTTCGCTGGCTTCGGGGGAGACGTGTCCGATGCAGGGGCCGCGGGTCCCTCCTGAAAAGCGCCCGTCCGTGACAAGAGCCACGGAATCGATCATGCCCATGCCCACAAGAGCGGCAGTTGCAGCGAGCATTTCCCGCATACCCGGACCGCCTTTAGGGCCTTCGTAGCGGATCACCACGATGTCTCCGGGTTTCACCTCGCCTGCAAGGATGCTTTCCATGGCGTCTTCTTCACACCCGTAGACCCTGGCAGGACCGGTGTGGACGTACATTTTCTGATCCACTGCAGCCTGTTTCACAACCGAGCCGTCCGGAGCAAGGCTGCCCTTGAGGACTGCAATTCCGCCTTCGGCATGTTTCGGGTTTTCGAGGGTTGTGATGATTTCCTTATTGAGCTTCGGGTTTACGATCTCGTACTCTTCCAGGTTTTCCCCGATGGTCTTTCCGTTCACGGTCAGCTGGTCCCTGTTGAGTTTCGGGGCAAGCCGCTGGAGGATTGCCTGGACCCCACCTGCCCTATCGAAGTGGAGCATGAAATTCGGGCCACCGGGACGGAGGGAAATCAGGTGGGGGGTTGTCCTGCTGAGTTTGTCAAAAGCCTCAAGCGGGAGATCAAGCCCGAACTCGTGGGCAAGGGCCGGGAGGTGCAGGGTCGTGTTGGTGCTGCCCCCGACTGCCATGTCTACCATGATCGCGTTTTCAAAGGATTTAAGCGTAACCATTTTTCTCGGGGTGATGTTTTCCTTTACGAGTTCCACGATGCGCTCCCCGGAATCTTTTGCAAGGCGCATCTTCTTAGCGTCCACGGCATGGGCAGTGGCACAGCCCGGAAGACTCAGGCCGAGCGCCTCGGTCATGCAGGCCATGGTGTTTGCCGTAAACATCCCGGCACAGGACCCCGCACCTGCACAGGAAAGGTTTTCAAGCCTTTCGAGCTCTTTTTCGGAAAGTTTGCCTGCCTTGTAGGCTCCGACCCCTTCAAACACTGAAATCAGGTCCGTGTACTGGTCTTCCACATAACCGGGCAACATGGGCCCTCCTGTCACCACAATGGAAGGGATATCAAGCCTGCCGGCTGCCATAAGGTGCCCGGGCACGATCTTGTCGCAGGTAGGGATCAGAACCATCCCGTCAAACTGGTGGGCTTTTACCATCAGCTCGATGGTGTCCTCGATAACTTCCCTGCTCGGGAGGGAATATTTCATACCTTCGTGTCCCATAGCGATTCCGTCACAGACCCCGATGGTGTGGAACTCGAAAGGCACCCCACCGGCATTCCTGATCCCGGCTTTCACGGCCTCAGCCAGCTTGTTCAGGTGGATATGCCCCGGAATGATATCATTCCAGGAGTTTACAACAGCGATGAACGGCTTCTTCATTTCGGAATCCGTAACCCCGGTTGCTTTCAAAAGTGAACGGTTAGGAGCTCTTTCAGGCCCCTCTTTGATAATGGAACTTCTCATTATGAATCTCCTTATAATCTGACAGTGTTATAGAATAGGAAAAAACTTCATAGTATAAAACAGGTTGGTGAATAGCACGTAAGGGGAACGGAAAGCTGTCGTTTCCTGAAAATGGGGAAAAAAGCCGGTAAAAAGTTTCTCATTTGTCCGCCGGAACGGAGGATACTTGCACAAAAAGGGAATGAAATATAATAATACACAAATATTTATATAGTCCATCTGAGTTTCACGGAGTTGAACAGACCTGGTGAACGGGTCATTACGACCTGCATCTACAAGATCACTCCATTTAACAGACAGACTATCAACAACTTTTACAACCCCAACAGGGTCGTACCCGTTCACCAACTTTTTTTTACCTGGCTTCCGGGAGATATTTATAAGGAAACCGGACAGCTTACTTCCCTTATACCACTGGGACCCTGAACGTTACGCTGCGAGTTCTTCTACCCAGGAAAGCTGGGGCCATGAACTTATTTCGAAACTCTCTCTCAGGAGAAACTAAAAACTGCTGGACCTGGACCATGGAGACGGGAGGCTCAGTGCCGAAATTGCAAAAAAGCTCCCAAAAGGCTCGTTGCTTGGAGGTGAAGAAGGCCTCATGACCTGGATAACCTTGACCTGGCCCCCCATCCACCCAAAAAATTCCCGGAAGCCTGAAACAGGAATTCATATCCGAACTGGTAGAGAATGATGTCAAAAACCATCCCCCGGATGCCAAAGGAGTTTTCCATGTCAGGATGGTAAGGCTGGAAATCGAAGCATATCCGGAAGAATGAAGTAAAACGATCGGGAAAGGAAGAAAAGGGAAGGAAAGGAAAGGAAAGGAAAGGAAATGGGAGGAGAAGAGCGACAAAACCTGTCACGGGGCCCCGTCACAGCTTCTTTCTGGAGGCTTTATGCTTTTGGACTCATTCTTTTGTTGCCATTTTCTGCTTTTTTCTACTTTTTGCCCTTATTCTTTTGTTGCCACTTTCTGCTTTTTCTGCCTTTGCCATTTTTTTGTTTTTCCGGTATTTCATGCCACCGATTACGCCATTTTGCCCGGTACTTCATGCCACTGATTTTGCCATTTTTTTACCATTTTTTGCCATTTTTTTGCCATTTTTTTGCCATTTTTTTGCCATTTAACCTTATCACCTTGCTCCCGATTTCCGGGGGCTTTAACGGCTTTAAGTACTTATCGGATTTACCCGGCAATAGGGGTTCATGAGGAGCTTAGGTTTCCCGGAAGGCGAGATACTGCTGGAGAGTGCCGAATATTTATTCCTACCCGACAGCCAGTCGGGAAGAACTAGGTGCACGGAATCTTGTTACCGCTTTAATAATATAAATAATTATTCCTTATGTGCCCCGATATAGAACTGATATTTTGCATTAAGAAAACTGATATTCGATAAAAACCCAATTATATAAAGAAGGGTAAAGCTTTAAAAAGAACCAACAAGAGATTACGGAAATTATGCGCAGGCGGTGGGAAGGAAATGGACAGCGAGAATTCAAAATATAACCCGGAAATTCCGAATAAAGGCCATCCTGAAGGAGATGACGATCCGAACGAAAGGGGAAAAGCCCTCCAGGAAGCCATGGAAAGGGAAGAGGCCCTGAGAACCATTATCAACAACAGCCCTGTGGTGGTCTTCCTCTGGAGGAACGAAGAAAAGTGGCCTGCGGAGTTCGTTTCGGAAAACGTGGTTCAGTTTGGGTACACGGCTGATGACTTCATCTCGGGACAGGTCCTGTACGGAGACATAATTCACCCCGAAGACCTGGCAAAAGTGGAGGAAAAGCTTGAAAGAAGGATCAGGGAGGGGGACAAGAGCTTCAATATGGAGTACAGGATCCGAACAAAAACCGGAGACCTGCACTGGGTAAACGAACGGACTTTTATCCAGCGGAACTCAGGTGGGGAAGTAAGCTATTTCCAGGGGATTATCCAGGACGTAAGCGACCGGAAAAAGAGCGAAAAAGCCCTCAAAAAAGCCCTTGAAATGCAGGAAATACTCAAGACCGTTATCAGCAACAGCCCGGCAGTGGCCTTTCTCTGGAAAAACGAAGAAAAATGGCCTTCGGAGTTCGTTTCGGAAAACGTGATCCAGTTTGGGTACACGGTTGATGACTTCATCTCAGGAAAAATCCTGTACGGGGATATCATCCACCCCGAGGACCTGAAAAAAGTCGAGGAAAAGCTCGAAAAAAGGATCATGGAAGGGGCTGTGGACTTTTACATGGAATACCGGATCCTCACGAAAGCCGGGGACCTGCGCTGGGTGAATGAAAGGACCTTTATCCAGCGGAACGAAGACGGGGAAGTAACCCATTTCCAGGGGATTGTCCTGGACATCAGCGAGCGGAAAAAGAGCGAAGAAGCTCTCAAGGAAGCCCTTGAAACACAGGAAGCCCTCAAGACCGTGATAAACAACAACCCTGCGGTTGTGTTTCTCTGGAGAAACGAAGAGAACTGGCCTGCAGAATTCGTCTCCCAGAACGTTGCGCAGTTCGGGTACACAGTGGAAGACTTCACTTCAGGAGAGGTGCTCTACGGAAACATTGTCCACAAAGACGATATAAGGGCGGTCACCGAAGCCCTTGAAAACTGCATAAGAGAAGGGCATGAGTCTTTTGGAATGGAATACAGAATCTTCACCAGAGACGGAAACCTGCGCTGGGTTGAAGAGAGGACCTTTATCCAGAGGGACGAGGAAGGCAAAACAACCCATTTACAGGGCATAGTTCTGGACACAACCGAGCGCAAGGAAGTTGAAAAAATGCTCGATATCCAGCGGGAACTCGGGATGTCCCTGAGTTCGACCTGGAGCTTACAGGCCATGCTAAATGAGGTCCTGGAAGCCTGCCTCAGGGTAAACGGGATTGATGCGGGAGGCATATACCTCAAGGACGAACTCCTGGAACAGATAAACCTGGTAGCGCATAGAGGAATTTCTCCCGAGTTCAAAGAAAAGGTTGGCAGGTATCAGGCCAATTCCAGGGAAGCAAGGCAGATCTGGATTGAAAAGCCAATATACACCATGGATTTCTACTCCGAAGAAATGACTGATGCAATAAGGAAGGAAGGAATCAAGGCAGTTGCAATAGTCCCCCTGAAATACAGGGGAGAAATCATAGGCAGCCTGAACTTTGCCTCCCATACCCTGGATAAGATTCCCCGGAATGCCCGGAATTTCCTCGAAAGCATCGCCCTCCAGATGGTAAACTATATTGCTCCGATCCGTATCGAAGCGGACCTTGCATAAGCTCCGGAACGGGAGCAAAACCGGACCTGCCTTGAGACCTCTAAAAGCAGACGAAATCCTTATTTAAAATTATTTTTATAAATAATGCTGGGAAGGGGAGTGAAAATGCAAGAACCCCTTTATTATGAGTTGTTATGCGAGGGGTCTTCGTCGGGAAATTCACTTAATATCAGGAATAAGCCTGAGACCAGGGAGACGAACCTGAGACCAGGGAGACGAACCTGAGACCAGGGAGACGAACCTGAGACCAGGTAAACAAACCCGAGATAAGGGAGACGGGAATACACCTGACGGAAAATTTTTACTTCCTGTTTACCACGGGCACCATGTTTGCCCGGTTAAAGCATGTAAATAAAAATAATGTCGGCTGAAGTGATGTCAGAGAAGTGATGTCAAAAGTGATGTCAAAAGTGATGTCGGCTAATAGTAATATCATTAGAGTGGGGGATACCAGTTGAAAGCAATAGTTGTCTATCTCAGTACTTCCGGAAATACAAAAGCGATGGCAGAAGCCATAGCTAAAGGGATTGAAGCGATGCATATAGATGTAAAAGCCGTCAGTTTCTACGACGCAAAACCCGAGGAACTGAAGGAAGCGGATGCAATAGCAGTCGGCTCTTCTACATTCTACTACAAAATGCTGCCTCCCATGGAGAAATTCATGAACGAAACCCTTGCCGGCATAGAACCTGCAGGGAAACTCGGGGCTGCCTTCGGGTCCTACGGCTGGAGTGGAGAAGCGCCCATCGTGATTGCGGAGCAGATGCGAGAAATGGGAATGCACGTTATCGATCCGGTGCTCCGTATCCTGCACAAGCCCACGGACAAGGACCTCCAGGAATGCAAGAGACTGGGGGTAGATATGGCTGAAACGCTGAAACAGCAGGTTAAACCGGTATGATCGTAAAAACAACATAAACGGTTATCCTGTGGCTTTGCGATTCAATAGATTGCCATGAGTTTGTTCCGGAGCTGTGAGGTTTACTCCACGTGAACAATTTGTTCCAGGGCCATAGCCATTCAACGGTTACGGGGCCTGCCCCATGGCAATCTCAATCCTTCTCCTGAATTCGTCGGGATTTTCGGGGACCAGGACAACTGTCCTGAAAAACCCCGTTTCTTTTGTGATGACCACGGACCTTCCGTGTTTTCCCACAAAAAGCAGTTTACGCCCTTGAATCCTGAGGCCCCATCCAGTATACCAGGGAAATTTTCCCATGAGTTCCACGGAGCGGATCTCGGAAAAAGGAACACGGTAATTGAAAGGGGGATAGACTACAACCACACTGTCAAAGGTGATCCTGAATTTCATCCCCAAAAAGCCCCACATTGCAATAAGGAAAAGGAACAGGACAATGGGCAGGATAAGCATCTCTCCGGGATCGGTCCCGAAGCCGAAAAGCCCGTAAACGGAAAATATGTAAAAAGTCAGGATGAGCAGAAAAGCGGCAATTATCAGAGTTTTTACCGCTGTGTCGTAAGAAGCTCGCTGTTCGTAAAAGCCCGGTATAAGGTTTCCTCCTGCTTCGGCTTGAAGAGTAATTTGAAGAGTAATTTGAAGAGTGTAATAAAATTAAGCAGGAAATAGATAAACTTTGTTAATATTGTATTATTTTGGAGGGGTATGGAAATGAAAGACGTCTCGAAAGGCATCATAGAAAAGAAAATTGAAGAAGAGTTTCACATCTGTGAAAATTGCGGTTACAGGTTGGGTTTTCACGTGTCCTTCCAAAAAAAGGCTGACTTTTTTGAAGTCATACTAATCTGCCCGAACTGCGGACAGCGTCACAGGGTAAACTGGTTTGTGAACCTTGCCTGAAATTAGATTTATCAGGAATCAAATCAGGTTTATCAAAAATCGAATCCGGAGTTTTATCCGGAGTTTTCAGCAGGGACTTTATCGGGGGTTTCCTCAGGAATTTCCGTGATTTGCTCTGCATTTTTGAGCAAGTGCTTGAAAAGTTCCATCCCCCACTTCAGGGAGGAAGAGTCATAACTTACCAGGCTTTCCCCGTCAAAGTGTCTTTTTCGGGGGAAAAGAGAGAGGTTCATTGAGTCATCGGTTACTGTCAGGTTTGCAATTCTCAGTTCTCCGGAATACAGGAAAAGCATTACGTTTTCCCGGCTCAAAAAGTGCAGGAGGTCTTCCCTGTAATCTTCTATGCAACGCTGAAGCACCGGTTCTGCCACGAGGAGAGAGATTTCCACCCCTTTATTTGCAATATCCCGGCAGAGGGATATAAGAGTAGGGTGGAAGTAGGCTATACTTTCAAAGATATGCTCTGCCCTATTGAGGTTATCCATGAATTCCGGGTCAAATTCGAACATCCGCTCGAGGTCAGGATTTATCAGTTTGCATTTCCCAAGTTCCCACAGACTCTTCCGAAGCTCGGGAGGGATCCCCCGCAGGTCCCTTTCAGCCCAGTATTCAAAGTTCTCCTCAAAAAGTTCCAGGGTGCTTACAATAGGCTCCATTTTTTCAACCAGAACTTTTCCTATAGGGGCAAGTTCGTAGGTTTTGTCCTCCTGGAGCACCAGTTTCTGTTCTTTCAACTTTTTAATTTGAGGCAGGATAGAAGTAGAACTAACCTGAAGAATTTCCTTGATTGCATCTATGTTTTTCGGCCCGCTTTTCAGGAAGAGAAGAAGATTTTTTCTCTTTTCCGAAAGAAAAACCATATCCATCAGTTCGGACTTCACCCTTCGGCCCCCGGATCAATTCAATAATTTTTTAAATAAGGTTACAAAGGAAGTTTATATAAGTTGTTGCCACTCCCAAAATACCTGCATATCAGGAAATGATTCCACCATTCATTCCCGTATTTTTGCCTTTATGTCTGATAATATATAAAAGTTTAGAGAAGGGGAAAGGGAAATGGAAAAGTTATAATGAATAGGACCCATAAAATCACAATTTTCCCCACACAATTTTCCCCACCCTTACAAAAAACCGCCCCACCCACACATCCACAAAAATCCAACCGATTTCAGAAGGCTGGAAATGATTTTTTTTGAGTAAGAAAAAACTTTTGTTAATAGTTGATACTATTTACTATTAATCAAAAGTCATCAAACCGCAAGCTTCCAACAGTCCATGTCCCCACATGCCCGAAGCTTCAGAAAAGCTTCAACTGTTAACCAGGATTTAGTAATCAATAAAGCTGCGATCTGTAAAGGTCTCAAGCATCATTAGCTATCGATAAAGTTGCTATCGATAAAGTTGCTGTCAATAAAGTTGCTGTCAATAAAGTTGCTGTCAATAAAGTTGCTGTCAATAAAGTTGCTGTC
>JAENZL010000015.1:71258-80133 GCA_016841265.1 Methanobacteriota archaeon
ATAAAGTTGCTGTCGATAAAGTTGCTGTCGATAAAGTTGCTGTCGATAAAGTTGCTGTCGATAAAGTTGCTGTCAATAAAGTTGCTGTCGATAAAAATCTCGAGCACCAGTCAGAATTCAGGCTACAAATCAGGATTTTAGCCTGTCAGCCAGGATTTAGTTATCGATAAAGCCTCAGCTACTAACACATGAAGTTTTTGCAGACCTCCTTATATAAAAAGGGGCTGGGAGATGGTAATAAAAATTTTTAAGTTGATAAAATTTCTCTGCACGAACTATTTACTTTAACAGCCATTTGTGTAAGGAGTTAAAAATCAGGCTGTGGATTCCTTGGTAAGGATGTAGGCGACCATTTCGGGATTGAGCTTGCTTTCCCTTGAAACCTTTTCTTCGATCCGTTCGGCAGGTGTGCCTTCCAGCTTTAATTCCCTGATCTTCTCAAGCACGGAGGACGGGATGCTATAATATTCGTTAATGTCTTTCCTGTGACCCCATACATCCCCTTCGATAAGCTGGATTCTCTGCATTTCAAGAAACATTTCGATTGACTTTGAAACCGTCCGCCTGTAAGATTTAGGAAGCTGGATAACTTCAATTTTAGGGCAGGTTTCAACCAGCGCAAAGATGTCCTTGTTCGAAGGGCGGAACGCCAGGTGAACAACTCTTTCATTGGGATTGAGCGTAAAAATCTCTTCTCTGGAACTAACTACACGTATCTTCATACAAATTTCCCCCACTAAAATATTATTTTACGTTTTTACTTAATATTAAATCCTTTACTTGTTATAAATATTTATCTGCCACGGACGGTTTTTTTTAGCAAGTTAGGAGACATTTCTTTCCCTGAAAGCCCACGAAACAAGCCCAAAATATACAGAAAGGAAAGAATCCCGGGAAAACCGGAACTCACAACCCGAGCCTTTCAAGCCCCCAAAGCACCCCTCCCAAGAGAAGCGCAGCCAGAAAAACCGCAGCCCATGGGCTGATATTTAAAATTTCTGGAAGAGTTATATCTCTATAATCCATTTTTTTCAGGATGTCCCTCTCCAACTTCGGGTACAGTTCAGCAAAAGCCGCAGCCCCGAGCAGGATTCCGACAAGTCCCCCGAAAAGTGCGTCCAGGGACCCGTTGCCCACAGCCCCTGCAATCGTGCCCGGGCAATAACCCAGAATCCCGAAACCTGTGCCGAAAATAAGCCCCCCGATCACGTTCATTCCCAGAGAACCAGGTTTCGGATGCAGGCTAACAAAACCCAGGCTATTCAGGAAACGGACCCCAAGCATGCCCGTGATAACCGCCGAAAGCATGACCTTTACCACCGTAAAATCGGAAAGAAGGAGCTGCCCGATGATCACATCGTACTGGGTAACCCCGCCCTTCTGGAGCAAAAAACCGAAGATAATCCCGAAAAAGAAGCCCAGCCCAAGCTGAAGCCCTTTCCTTGCATGGAGGTCCTTTATCCACCCCACATTAACCTGCTTCCGGGGCTGCACACTCATTTTCTGCCCTCCATCCGATCCGGCTTCCGAATCCCCATTCGCCCTGGATTTTGGTTCTCCATCTGACCTGTCCCCAGGTTCTGGATTTGATTCCGCATCTCATTTACCCCCTCATGCCCCGAAGCTAAAGAGAAGAAAAGCCGTTATAATGCCGCCTATGAAAAAGCAGACCACAGAAACCCAGCTGCTCAGAGTAAGCTGGAGTGTTCCGGAAATCCCATGCCCACTGGTACAGCCCCCGGCCCAGCGGGACCCGAACCCGATTAAAAAGCCGCCGACAAGGGCAGCAAGTACCCGGGGAAGGGGAGAGGAGCCAAAACTGGCAGCCCAGATTGAAGGGACCCACTCAAGCCGGAAAGTCCCGGAGAGCCAGGCCGAAAGGAAGGAACCGAGCACTATGCCCGCAACAAGCATCCCTTCCCAATCAACAACCGGCGGGAACTTTTTGAAATAAGCCATCTCCCCGACCTTTTCCCCCCTGAAAAGCTTCTCAAGCATCCCTGCTGTCCTGGCGTACGCCGTTGAGGCTCCGATGGGTTTGTCCGATAGCAGAAAGGTAAACCAGCTCAAAACCCCTATCCCGATGCCGACTGCATAAGGAGACCACTGTTCCATGGAAAATATGTCCACTGCCCTTCCCCCCGGTTTGCTGCACGCTCAGGTTTCCTTCCTGCCGGATTTCCCTGCCCAGGAGAGGGAGCACATGGGACATTCGGGGCCGTAACCGGCAACGTTGTACCCGGTCATCCCGCCCGCAGAATTGTACACCCGGGTGAACCCGTGCTGTTTCAGGATACTGCAGCCCATACTCGACCTGTGCCCGGTGTTGCAGATGAGGACGATATCACCTTTCGGGTCAAGTTCGGAGTAGCGCGTCCGAAGTTCCGGGACAGGGATGTTAAGAGCATATTCTATGTGGAAGCTTTCGTACTCCGAAGGAGCCCGGACGTCCAGAATTAAAAGCGGTTCAGCCTCCCGGGACCTGGCATGGAATTCAGGAATCGAGAGTTGCGGGACATGAGCTGTGGGCAGGCCCGAGGTAACCCAGGCGAACGTCCCGCCTTCCAGGTAGCCGAGAACATTATCAAGCCCGACCCTGTGCAGCCAGACCACGGCTTCCCGGGCATTGGTTTCACTGTCCGAGACCAGCAGGACCTTCTGCTCGGGGGGCAGGAGCCAGCCCGCAAAAGTCCCGAAGTTGCCCCCCAGGTCGATGCTGTAAGAACCGGGTACATGTTCCCCCCCGAAGCCCTCAAAACAACGGGTGTCAAGGACAAGGGTATCGTTTCTTCCCGCAAGCCCGAAAAATTCGGCGGGAGGAATTCCCCTGATTGGAGGCAGGGTGCCAAGCTTTGCCGGTCCTTCCCGGTTCACGTTGCTGCAGCGGGAGAAATGGTCCGGGGCAGGAGGCATGTCGGTCGTAAGCGTCTCTACAAACTTCTCCCTATCGGGAATCTGCAAGGCGTAGTTGTACTTGCGTTCATACCCGATAGTTGTAGAGCGTTTGGCCCCCATGGACCTCCCGCAAAGCGACCCTGCCCCGTGAGCCGGGTAGACCTCACAGGAATCGGGCAGGGAAAGCAGTTTGGAATAGAGGCTGTCGTAAAGCCGGGATGCAAGTTCCTCCGCCTTCCCGGGGAAAAGATCGGGACGGCCCACGTCCCCCACGAATAGCGTGTCCCCACAAAAGAGAGCCACAGGGTCAGGCCCTCTGGAAGTGTCCGAAACGACGTAGGAAATGTGTTCTGGCGTATGGCCGGGAGTTTCCAGCACCCGGATATTCATGTCCTCGATTTCGAAACTGTCCCCCTCGGAAAGCCCTACGTGTTCAAACTCACAGTTCCCGGATTTCGGGGCATAAATCTTTGCCCCGGTGGCTTCTGCCAGATCAATATGCCCTGAGATAAAATCGGCATGCAAATGAGTCTCCAGGATGTGGGTAATTTTCACACCAAGGGCCTTTGCCGCTTCGATATAAATGTCGGCATCCCTGCGCGGGTCAATAACTGCGCAGTTTTCTTTTCCGGCCAGGATGTAAGAACTGTGCGCTATTCCTTTTACAAAAAATTGCTGTACTAACATAGAAGATTTCCCCAAACATTTAAACTATGTAACCTGCCGGCTCAACTGCTGGCCGGTCAATCAATAAGATTACCTTTAAAGCCCCTTCTGACAACTACCCATTTTGTAACTAACAGTAACTATTTTGTAACTTATATTATATTGATTTACTTACTCCCATTTTTTAGATTCATTTCCTTCAACTGTTTATGGAGCTATGGCACTATGGTGCTTTAACTCCGTTTTCGGCTCAGGGATTGTAGTTCACCTTCACTTTTACCCCCTGTGAACGGGCTCCCTGATTTACAGGTAAAAATAAACCATACCCACCGCAATCAGGAGAAAAATAACTGTCATTAACCCACCTGCCTTTATGTAGTCCGCATTATGGTATCCCCCCTGCCCGATCAGGAGGGCATTGACCTGATGTGTGGGGAGCACAAAGGAATTTGAAGCCGAAACCGCCACAAGCAGAGCAAGGGCTCCCGGGGACAGGCCCGTAGATTCCCCTATGATCAGGACCAGAGGGACCAGGAGCACTGTTGCGGCAACGTTGGACATGAAGAGGGAGAAAAGGGTTGTAAGGACTGCAATGGAAAAGAGGATGAACAGGGGATGGCTCCCCGTAACCACCTTCATCATTTCCCCCGCAACAAAGGCTGCAGCCCCGCTGCTGTCCATGGCAATACCGAGAGGGATCAACCCCGCCAGCAGGAGGACAGTCCTCCAGTCCACTGCCCTGTACGCTTCCTCAATGGAGAGCACCCGGAAGAGGACCATTGCCAGGGCTCCCGAAAGCAGGCTCAGGGAAAGGGTAAACCCTGAGATAGCAAGGCCTATTGCCCCGAGGAAGCAGAGGGAAGCAATCCCGACTTTCCCCTCCCTTGCTTTTTCTTCTTCCACGGGGGTCAGGAGTACGAAGTCCGGAGTTTCTCCCAGGGCCCGCACTGCGTTCCAGGGCCCATAGACGATAACCGTAGCCCCTGCTTGCAGGACCTGGTCGGAGAAATCCTCCCGGACTTCCTCTGCCCCGCTCAGGAGCAGGATCGGGTCTACCCCGAAGTGCTTGCGCAGAGCAATCTGCCTGAGGGTCTTTCCGGAAACGGAGGCCCTGGGCCGGATTATAATCTCGGCAAACCCGGCAGCCCCTTCCCCCGACAATTCGGTGCAGAGCAGGGACCGCTCCACAGGCTCAAGCCCGTAAACCGAAGCAAAGCCTCTGATAGCCTCTTTTTCCCCAAAGAGGGCCAGGACCTGCCCCGAAGCGAAGCGGGTGTAGCGCCAGGGGGCGTAGGAAAGTTCATCCCCCTCAAGAAGGGCAAGCAGGTGCAGCCCGTAGTCCCGCCAGAGCCCTGACTCTTCCCTGGTCATTCCGGAAAGAGGGGTCCCTTCCGGGATCCTGAAACAGGAAATTGCGGAAGGGAGCTGCCAGGTCTCTATCAGGCGCTGCTGGGAGCCCTGACCCTCTGCATTTTCCTCTTCGGAGGTTTTTGAAGGGAGCACGTATTTCCCGAAAAGCAGGAAATATGCGATCCCGGAAAAGAGCAGGGTAAGCCCTATCGGGGTTACGCTGAAGAGCCCGAAAGGTTCCTGCCCGCCCTGCCGGAGGAGGTCGTTCAAGATGATCAGGGGCCCGGAACCCACCATGGTAAGGGTACCTCCCAGGATCCCCGAAAATCCCATGGGCATTAGCAGCCGGGAAGCCGGGATTTTTGCAGCCCTAGAAATCCGGAGGACCGCAGGTAAAAAAAGGGCAACCGAACCGATGTTCTGCATGAAAGCCGAGATCAGGCCTACAACCGTGCAGATAACCCCGAGAAGCCTCCTTTCGCTTGAACCCGCAAGGGAGAGGATCTTCCGGCTCACCCGGTTCATGAGCCCGGTCCTGTCAATGCCCCTGCCCAGGATCATCACCCCGATAATGGACACAACGGCATTGCTCCCGAAGCCTGAAAAAGCCTCTTTGGGGCTTACCAGACCTGTCCAGGCAAGGGTCAGCATGACCAGACCTGCGATTACGTCCACCCTGAAAAACTCCCCCACAAAGAGAACGATTGTGCCTGCAAGGACCAGCATCACCAGCAGGATATCAGGTGTCAGGCCGGAATTCATGTGTAACATCATCCCCCAAATTTTTACCCTTTAAAAATTGGATTCTATAATAAAAATTGGATTCAATAATTAAAAAATCAGGGCATTCCCATAAAATTATTTCAGTGAAACAGACTTAAGGAAAAAACTGCTATTAGCTCTTATGTATGAACTCGTCTCCCCGGTAAATCCGGTCGCAGTTCTAAGGTATACGGGGCACCTACTGCTGGTTTTTGCAGGGGTCCTGCTTGTGCCCATGTTCGCCGCCCTGGTACTCGGAGAGACGGATGCGGTTTCCATTTACGGGATAACCGTCCTCATAAGCGCGCTTATAGGCATAGGGCTCTACAAAGCGCTTCCGGACTATGAACTGGAAGTAAAAGAGGCGGTCATCCTTGCAGCCATTACCTTTCCCCTCTGTTCTTTCGTAAGCGCGGTTCCCATGGCTTTGTCTGCCGGGATGCCCTTCCTGGACGCCTACTTCGAATGCGTCTCCGGGCTTACCACAACAGGCCTGAGCCTGGCCCCGGCTTCCCCGACAAGGCTCTTTTTCTTCACCCGTTCCTGGCTGCAGTGGGTGGGCGGGATCGGGATAATCGTGCTCGTACTCGGAGTCCTTATCCGGCCGGGAACCACGGCTTTCCGGCTCTACAGGGTAAACTTCGGGGAAAGCCGGATCCGGCCGAGCGTCGTTGCAACGGTCAGGGCGCTCGGGGCAGTCTACCTGGGCCTGACCCTGCTCTCCCTCCTGCTCCTGCTCTTTTCCGGGATGCCTTTTTATGACGCCCTCTGCCACACCCTGAGCGCCATTTCCACAGGCGGTTTTTCCACCCAGACCGAGAGCATAGGGGCGTACGGGGGCTTTCTCATTCCTTTCCTGATCACCATCTCCTGCATCATGGGGGCTATCAGCTTCTCCCTCTACCCCGAAATCCTCAGGGACCGGAAGACTCTCACGAGAGACTCCCAGGTCAGGTATATGTTCTGGCTTGCCTTGCTTGGGACCCCGGTCTTCGCTTTCGCCCTCTCCGGAGGCAGCGTGGGACTCGAACTCCTCAGGGTGCTGCCGGACGCTGCTTTCCAGACAGCTTCGGCCCTCACAGGCACGGGGTTTTCTACCATAGACCTTGCCTCCGTTTCCGATGCCTCAAAAGGCTTTCTCAGCGCCTTCATGTGCATAGGGGGTAGCATCGGTTCCACCACGGGAGGGATAAAACTTTTCCGGCTGATCGTGATCGTGCAGCTGGTCAAGCTGGTCTTCTACCGATTTTTCCTCCCCCGGGAAGCGGTTACCCCCCTGAAAGTAGGGGCGCAGGTTGTCGATTCAGAGGAGGTCTACCGCATCATGACCTACGTGCTACTCTATTCGGGGGTTCTGGTCTTTTCGGCCTTTATTTTCATGCTTTACGGGGTTAACTCGGGAGATGCCGTCTTTGAAACCTCAAGCGCCCTGGCAACTGCAGGCCTGTCCGTAGGGGTTACGAACCCTACCATGCCTGCCCTGCTAAAGCTCGTACTCTGCGCGGACATGCTGCTCGGAAGGGTAGAAGTAATTCCTCTCTGCATTCTGCTTTTGCCCCGTACCTGGCTGGAGAGCAGGCGTTAAACCCGAAAAGGAGCAGTTTGAAGGGCTTCAGAGATAAATCAAAATGAGAGAAAAGAAGAGCAGAGGAAAAAAGGAAGCATAAAAAGGAATACATAAAAAGAAGACATAAAAAAGCACAAAAAAAAGCACAAAAAGAAGCACAAAGGGGAACACAAAAATGAGACTGATTATTGTGGGGGCAAGTGCCCTGGGGACGCACCTGACACGCAGCCAGATTCGGCAGGGAAATGAAGTTGTCCTTATAGAAAGGGACGAGGAAGTTGCAAAGGACCTGGCGGAAGAGCTGGACTGCACGGTAATCAATGCCGAAGGCACCCGCCCGGATATTCTGGAAAAGGCGGGAATAGAGGCTGCGGAAGCGGTTGTGGCCTGTACTAACCACGACCAGGACAACATCCTCATAGGGATGATAGCCCAGGAAATGGGAGTGAAAAAGGTGATTGTAAAGACCGACGACGAAAAGTTTATGGAGGTTGCAAAAAAGCTCGGCATAAGCTCCCCCATCAACCCGCCCCACATTTCCTCAAGCATAATCACCGACGCCCTCCGTGATGTGGACACAATCCAGCTCAGCAACCTGATCCGGGCCGATGTCCGCTTTATCAGCTTCCTGGCAGGAGAACAGCATAAAGGGAAAAGAATCCACGAACTCCCACTCCCGGAAAAAACAGAATTTATCGGCCTTTACAGGAAAAAAGACTTTATCCTGGCTTCGGAAAACCCAAAGCTGGAAGCAGGAGACGAGCTAATCATAATCACGCGCTCGGAACACGTCAACCGGATCTACGAAAAGCTTCAGGAAATGTGAACCTCTAGCCCCTTCCCTCTTATTTTTTGGATACATATGAATACGGAAAAAACGAATGCATAAGCCACAAATTCGGAAAAATGAAAAAAAATGAAAAAAGGAGGAATAAAAAATGGAAACACTGAGCCTCATCCGCCTTATTTACGGGATATTCTTCATTTTGCTGGGGATTGTATTCTGGCGCCTGAAGCCGGTAAATATCCTCGCCGGATATGATGAAAAGAAAGTTCTGGATAAGGAAGGACTTTCGAAATGGATCAGCGGAAACCTTTTTTTGACGGGCTTACTCATCATTCTCAACGTCAGCTTAGAGATTGCAGGGTCGAATCCGGTCGAAAAATCATTCCTTTTAGACTTCCTGATCATCTTTGCAATGGCTGTCCTGACGGCCCTCGGAACCGGCAGGTATGAGAAAAAATGAACGTAAATGACCTAGTCTTCTACTTGCAGCATGCAGGGTAAATTTTAAGTACAGAACGTAGAAGAGAAAACATTGAGTAGCCAGTCCGGGCCTTTCAGCTTCCGCAAAACCAAACGCTTCCAACAAATTTGCTTCCTACAAATTTGCTTCCAAACCTGCGAAACCGCAGAAAGGCCCGGGGCTGGAGAAGCGCCGCTCGGGCGTTTCCCCAATACTCAACATTTTTATCTCACTCTTTCTGACCGTCAATCTTACGCAGTTGATATTTATTTTGGGTGAACTACCCCTCCCTGTCTCCTTCGGAGCCGAGGAAGGGGCTTCCTGCTTCATATTCCGGAGCAACCTCCACGAATCCACAGGCACTATCCCGTGTCCCACGGGTGATTTT
>JAENZL010000067.1 GCA_016841265.1 Methanobacteriota archaeon
AACATTGTTGATATCCTTAAACCGAATTGGAAAAAACATTGTTGATATCCTTAAATTGAATTGGAAAAACATTGTTGATATCCTTAAACCGAATTGGAAAAAACATTGTTGATATCCTTAAACCGAATTGGAAAAACATTGTTGATATCCTTAAATCGGATTAGAGGAAACAGTATAAACATTCATAAAAAATGGATTCCAGAAAGGCGTCCTACAAAAATATTTTCAAACCACAGGTGTTCAAATAAATGGCTAAAATTTCCGTGATTGGTGCAGGAAATGTTGGTGCGACCACAGTCCAGCGGCTTGCCGAACTGGAACTTGGCGAAATTGTCATGACCGATATAGTGGAGGGGCTGCCCCAGGGAAAAGCCCTGGACCTCATGCAGGCGGGAGCCATCATTGGCTATGATACAGCCGTCAGAGGCAGCAATGAATACGAAGACATTGCCGACTCGGACCTCGTGATCATCACGGCCGGGATCGCCAGGAAGCCTGGTATGAGCAGGGAAGACCTGATCAGTACCAATACGAAAATAGTAAAGGAAGTTTCGAAGAATATTGCGAAATATGCTCCGGAATCCATCGTGATGAATGTTACAAACCCGCTAGACATAATCACTTACACTGCTTTGAAGGCTACAGGTTTTGAGCCTGAAAAGGTTTTCGGGATGAGTGGAGTCCTGGACGCGGGGCGTTTTGCAAGTTTCATTGCAGAGGAACTCGGATGCTCAAAAAAAGATGTTGAAGCCATGGTAATAGGAGGGCATGGAGACCTGATGGTCCCGCTTCCCCAGTACACCACGGTCTCGGGGATCCCACTCACAGAACTCCTGCCGGAAGAAAAGATTAACCGACTGGTGGACAGGACCGTGAATGGTGGAGCCGAAATAGTGGGCCTGCTCAAACAGGGAAGCGCTTTTTATGCGCCTTCGGCAGCCGTTGCCCGGATGGCAGAGGCGGTGCTGAAGGATTCAAAGAGGATACTTCCCGCTTCCGCTTACCTTGAGGGGGAATACGAACAGGAGGGGATCTACTTCGGAGTTCCCGTAAAACTCGGGGCATCGGGAATTGAGGAAATCCTGGAACTCGAACTCAGCGAGAACCAGTATGAAATCCTCAGGAAGTCAGCAGAAACCATAAAGAAGGTAATCTCAGGGTTGGGGGCCTGAGAGATTCCATCTTTACCTGCTTTTTTTATATTTCCTGTGCGGCCCTGCGTCAAGTTAAATACATAATAATTATGATAAATGACTAAAAATTCACCAATAACTTTGTAAAAATGCTCACAAATACAAAAGCCTCTTCAATTCCGGGATAAATGTAGAAGAAAATTTGGCAAAACTATAACATATATAAGTATGTTTTTCATATAGGATAGAGAGAAACATTGAAATTAATTTACAAAGTAGGGATATAATGCGCGCAGAACTTACATCACTCTTTGGCTTGAATATATACACCAACGCTGGTGTTTATGTAGGGAAGTTGCAGGACGTTGTGATTGATGTTGAGAGCCAGAAAATCAGTGGGCTTGCGGTTTCAGACATCAACAGGGATCTCTTTGACCTGAACAGCAAAGGCGTCATCATTCCCTACAGATGGGTAATAACAGCAGCAGATATCATCATAATCCGGGATGTTATTCAGAGATACAAAAAACAGAAAGAAGACTGAAGTAATTTTTACAAAATTTCTATGAAAAACCGGGAAATCTATGCTGAAATGCGATGTATCTCTCCCGTGATTGTGCGCGCTGACGGCAGAAATTTCAAAAATACGCTTTTGAACCTGGACATTAAAAAGCCCTATGACGAAAGGTTTGCCAGGGCAATGGCGGATACTGCAGAACTGTTTATTAAAAAAAGTGGTATAAGCCCCCTTTTTGCCTATATTTTTTCGGATGAAGTTAACCTTTTGTTCTTAGACCTCCCTTTTGGCGGAAGAGTCGAAAAAATCGATTCGGTCACGGCAAGCTATCTGGGAAGCGCATTTACGTTATCCCTGGGACTTGAAGAACCCCTGGCTTTTGACGCAAGGGTTGTTGCCCTGCAAAAAGAAGAAATTCAGGAATACCTGCACTGGAGGCAGCTTGAAGCCTGGCACAATTGTGTTTTCTCCTACGGGTACTATGCCCTGAGGAAAGAAGGCATGGGAGGCGCAAAAGCCTCGAAATTTCTGAGAAGAAAAAGAGAAAGGGACATCCACGAACTGCTTTTCGAAAGGGGAACCAACCTTGCGACCGTTCCTGCCTGGCAGCGGAGAGGAATCCTTATTTACAGGACAGACTATGAGATTTCCGGTTTCAACCCCGTGCTCGGGAGGGAAACAGGGTCCCTGCGAACAAAAATCATCCAGAATTGGGATATCCCGAAATTCAAATCCGAAGAAGGGAAAGCGCTATTAGAGAAACTTATTAATAGAAACTGAGTTTTCTGAATACGAAGAAGATTCAAGACCATTCGCTCCGTATAGTACGGATGAGAGGAGTTCCGGAAATCCAGGATACCGATTATTCCGGAAAAAATAATGGTTAGAATTCAGATTTAGAATAAAAATTCAGATTTAGAATAAAAATTCAGATTTAGAATAAAATTACAAGATAAAAGTCAGGAATGTAGAGGCAATGGACAGACTTGAGCTTATAAAAAGGAATGTTCAGGAAATCGTAACTGAAGAAGAACTTGAAGAACTTCTCAAGAAAAAAGAAGCCCCCTGCGCATATGTTGGGTATGAACCAAGCGGAAAGATCCACATGGGACATGTCCTTACCGTTAACAAGTTAATCGATTTGCAAAATGCGGGATTCAGGATTACTGTTTTGCTGGCAGACGTGCATGCTTACCTGAACAAGAAGGGAACACTCGAAGAGGTCAAAAAGGTTGCGGATTATAACAAGCGCTGTTTTATTGCTCTCGGGCTTGATGAAGAAAAGACCGATTTCGTCTACGGGTCGGACTACCAGCTGGGTTCCGAGTACATGTTAAACGTCCTAAAGCTTTCCCAGGCAGTGACCCTTAACAGGGCCACGAGGAGCATGGACGAAGTAGGGCGTGCAATGGATAACCCCATGGTCTCCCAGATGGTCTACCCCCTCATGCAGGCAATTGATATTGCCATGCTCGGAGTAGACGTTGCTGTTGGCGGGATTGACCAGAGGAAAATTCACATGCTTGCCCGTGAAAACCTCAAAGCTCTGGGTTTTCCTACTCCGATCTGTATCCACACCCCGATTCTCCTGGGCCTCGACGGGACCAAGATGGCTTCTTCAAAGGATAACTTTATTTCTGTGGACGACACTGAAGAAGACATATTTAAAAAATTCAAGAAAGCCTTCTGCAAGATGGGGGATACCGAAGAAAACCCGATTCTTGCCCTTTTCCGCTACCATATCTTCCCGAGATACGAGAAAATCGTAATCGAAAGGCCGGAAAAGTTTGGAGGGGACCTTAAATACAACAGCTACTCCGAAATGGAGAGCGCCTTTGCAGCCGAAGACCTTCACCCGATGGACCTTAAAAACTCAGCTGCAAAATACATAAACGATATCCTGGAAACTGTGAGAAAAGTTTTGATCTGAAAGCTTTTAAAAGTTGGGATGTGGACCCGGGGCACTCCCGAAAAATATAAAAGCCCGGGGAAGGAAAATACTTTCATAAAATAACAACAACCTTTAGATAAAATATTATATAGACATACAGCATAGAATATTTGAAGGGTTTGTTTAGATATTCAGGGTGCTCTTATGAGGTATACATATCAGGACTCTACGGAACTGCCTGTGCAGCGAGATTTCATTGAGGATCTGAAAACGTTCATGGAGATTACGGCCAGAGTGATACCTCTGGAGAACTCCATAATAGAAATCAAGTGCAAGAACAAGGAATTTCTCCTTGCACTGAAAAACAAAATAGAACAACTAAATCTATTTGAAGAACGTTTCAATTTCCTGGTGAAAAAGCTTGCCGAAGAAATCGACACAGAGGAGACCCGTCCCTGTGTGGACGCAGTCCTAGTAACGTGCAAAGAAAATATCGGGAAAGAGCGAGAAGTTTTCGAAACAGAAACTAAAAAGGTTGAGAGTGGAGCCTCCCTTGAATATCAAAGAATTGAAACCAACATACTCGACATACTTAGTAATTTTTTAATATCAGGTGTTTACGGAACCGAAAAAAGTTTTGAGCTTTCCACAAAAGGAAATACTCTTTCCGGACAGATGGAAGGTTCGGTTTCTGGGCTGCAGTACAGGTATAAACTGGGCTTTGTAGAAGAAGGATTAACCGTTGAGAAACTGATAGGCAGTCTGAGCCTTCCGGGCTGGACAAAGACAGGGCTTCTCCGGAAGGAAGAAAAGATAAAAATGCAGGAGCTTTCGGACCTGTTTGTAACTTCCCTGGAGTATGACAGCCAGAAAAATATCCGTCTGACCCTTGAAGACAAAAAAGCAAAAAGGAAGTTCAGGATTGAAGGCGGAGATAACAGGTATTTTGTCTACGATGAAGACAAGGAGATCACAGCCGACAAGGAACTGGGAGCTCTGGTTGACATTGGAAGCCTTTCAAAGATCCCCGGAAAAATACAGGCTTACCTGAAAGCAAACATCCGCACTTATTCCCTCTCAAAGGTCCTCATTGACGAAGAAGATGCCATTTCCAACAACCAGGTCTTTGACTGCCTGAAAGTGATTGCCGAACAGTACGGGACAATAGTCCATGAATGCCTCGCAAAAGGGCACAACAAAGAGGAAATCACTATCAAGCTTGAGGAAGCCGACGGAACCAGGACAGAAAAATACATATCCAGGGCTGAAATCTACAACCAGCTTTCCGAAATAGGAAGCGAAGGAGTAGAACTTGCCGGAATCCTGGGAGTCGACACCAGGGCACAGATTAAGGAAAGCAAATACCTGATCGTCTGAACAGGTTTTTGCGTCTATTTTTTTAAATTGCCCTTAAGAAGGGGCTTATTTTTACCCCATGCTTTTCCAACTGCTTTTTTTCCAGTCCTTCATTTCAACCACCCGTTTTTAATGTATCGTTTTTAATGTATCGTTTTTAATGTATCGTTTTTACTTCAACTGTTCACTTTATGTTCCTGTAATTTACTATCGTTTCGCCCCGCATGTCTTATTTCCTTATCCTTACGACTTTTCCGCTGTTTGCTCTCTGCAATTCTTCTGGCGGGACCCGGAGAAGGGAAGTCTCAGAGCCTCCCCCGGCATAGACAAGCTCTTTTTCCGTAACCTTCGGGTCGATAAGGAAAATGGCTTCAAATCCGAAAGGAGGAGTCCCTCCACAGGGATACCCGGTTTTTTCGAGGATTTCTTCAGGGAGAGCGGTTCTGGGCCTTTCGATCCCCAGGATTTTTCCGACTCTTGAAGTGCTGACCCGGTCTTCACCTTTGACAACACCCACAAGAAGGTTCCCAGCCTTGTCAAGGAGACAGATGCTCTTTACGAAATTCTCGGGGGATGCCCCGACGGTTTCAGCCGCTTCTTCGACCGAGTGGCAGGAAGTATTGAAGCTCAGGTGTTCGGCCCCTACACCGTTTGCAGAGATGTAATTTTTCATTTTTTCTTCATACATCAAAAAGACCTCACGAGTGAAATTCAAAAAGATCTTAAAATGACTCAAAATACATCATAACTCAAAATACATCATAACTCAAAATACATCATAACTCAAAATAAATCATCGGATTGGACTGAAATACACACGCCGGAAGCTACACCCTTAAAGAGATTTACCATTTTAATGACCCTGAAATTGTGAAGCAGGAAGGTAGCGTATACAGGCTAGAAAAAGGGGAAGCCGGAGGCTTGCCTTTCTGGAACTTCGAATATATCCCGCAGGCCTGAGCCCCCA
This sequence comes from Methanobacteriota archaeon, assembly GCA_016841265.1. Lineage (GTDB taxonomy): Archaea > Halobacteriota > Methanosarcinia > Methanosarcinales > Methanosarcinaceae > MTP4. The sequence goes on from JAENZL010000067.1 coordinate 5,865, forward strand.
TATCCGGACTCATATAAAAAACCCTGACATCCGGCAAAAACCCGGAAACCCGGAACCGGTTAAAAAAATAAAGACATGCATATATAAATTCCAGACAATCCAATCTACTTTCATGGGGGAGCAGGACGAGGAAGAAAAGAGGAAGAACGATGCAGTAATTGCATTCGCAGGAGGATGGTTAGTCGGAAGCGGAAGCGGAATTGTCTTAGGAGATGTAAAACTCGGGCTCGTACTGGGGGCAGGGCTTGGAGTTATCCTGGGACTGCTGAGGATGAAATACGGGAGCAAAACAGAGGAGTTTTGAGAGATTCCCGGCTGCCATTTCAAGGTGGACTCCCAAAATTACAGGTGGGAATTATGTCCTGAAACTTTATTCAGTAAAAAAAATGAGAAGTATTATTTCTATGACTTATATAATTACCAGAGATATAATTTAGTGATAGACCAGACGTTTCCATTTTTGGCTAAGGGGGGCAAGGGATAATGAAAATGAAGGTCACTATATAGTATTTATCTATTATAGTAACACTGATAACTCTTATATTTATTTTAATGATACCCGGAACAGTATCTGCGGGGGACGAGGATGACATAGGTTCCGGAGAGGTGAATAATTCGTCCATAGAAAACTTACCGGACCTTGTAATCGAAACACTCACAACAGAACCGGAAAATCCTGAACCCGGAGACATGATAACTATAACGGCAATTGTAAAAAACCAGGGGACGGAGAGATCAAGAAAAACAAATGTGGCGTACACTATTGACGGAATAGGGATCGGGGAAAGAGAAATACCGGAACTTGATCCGGGGTCAAGTTCCCAGACCTCGGAAACGTGGACACCGAGTACTGAAGGAACAGTGAATATCCTGGCATGGGCAGATTCAGAAAATGATGTTTCTGAAAACGATGAGTGGAACAACGTAAAAACAGTATCAATAGAAGTAAAAAAACAAACGTATCCGGATCTGGTAGTCGAAACAATTTCCAGTGACCCGACCGAGCCGGAACCAGGCCAAACGGCAACTGTAACAGTGACAGTAAAGAACCTGGGAACAGAGAAATCGGGGCCGACAAATCTTGAATTCTACGTTGATGGGGTTCATACGGGCGAAGAGGAGGTCCCGGACCTCAACTACTATGATGAAGGAAGTTATCTCGGAACTTATGCAGAGGAAGGAGATGTACCCGAACTAACTCCGGAATCAAGTTCGGAAATATCGTTCGAATGGACCCCGGAAACCGAAGGGGAAACTGAAATAAGAGCAGTAGTGGATTCCGAAGATATAGTTCTTGAAAGCGATGAGGAGAACAATGAAAAAACAGAGTACATAACTGCAAAAAAGAAAATGTCTCCTGACCTCATAATAACAGCCTTCTCAGTGGAACCTGACAGCCCGGAACCAGGGGAAACAGTAAACATAGCAGTAACGGTCAGAAACCAGGGAGATGAGAAATCCGGACAGACAAATATCGCATTCTACGTTAATGAAGGGTATATCGGAGAGGTCCAGTTGCCGGAACTCTCCGCAAAATCAAGCCTTTTCAGGTCTTACCAGTGGGTCCCGGAAACCGAAGGAATCAAGTGGATAAGGGCAAGGGTAGATGAGGATAACCTGGTTTTTGAAAGCAATGAATGGAACAACGATGAATCAGATTACGTCGTAGTGGAAAAACAAACAGTTCCGGACCTGGTAATCGAAGATTTCACAGCAAATCCACCCAATCCGGAACCGGGCGACACGGTAATTCTAACAACACTTGTAAAAAACCAGGGAACGGAAAAATCAGATGAGACAGACCTGACGTACTATGTTGCAGGAAGTGAAATAGGAAAGGGAATAATATCGGAGCTTGAACCGGAATCAAGTTTGAAAATATCATTTCCATGGATCCCGAAGACGGAAGAAACAGTGAATATCCTTGCATGGGCAGATGCAGGGAATCAGGTTGAAGAGAGCGATGAATGGAACAATGAAAAAACAGTATCATTAGAAGTAACAAAACAAAGATTTCCCGATCTTATAATAGAAACACTCACGGCAGACCCAGCCAATCCGAAACCAGGAGACAAGATAACTGTAAAGGCAATTGTAAAAAACCAGGGAACGGAAAAATCAGATGAGACAGACCTGACGTACTATATTGATGAAACCTGGACTGGGGAAAGAAAAATACCAGGGCTTGAACCGGGAGCAAGTTCGGAGATATCATTTCCATGGACCCCGGAGATGGAAGGAATGATAAATATCCTGGCACAGGCAGACGTGGGGAATAAGGTTGAAGAAAGCAATGAAGGAAACAACGAAAAAACAGTATCAATCAATATAATAAAACAAACATATCCTGACCTGGTAATCGAAGATTTCGTAGCAGACCTGCCCAATCCGGAACCTGGAGACACGGTAATTCTAACAACAATTGTAAAAAACCAGGGAACGGAAAAATCAGATGAGACAGACCTGACGTACTATATTGATGAAACCTGGACTGGGGAAAGAAAAATACCAGGGCTTGAACCGGGAGCAAGTTCGGAGATATCATTTCCATGGACCCCGGAGATGGAAGGAATGATAAATATCCTGGCACAGGCAGACGTGGGGAATAAGGTTGAAGAAAGCAATGAAGGAAACAACGAAAAAACAGTATCAATCAATATAATAAAACAAACATATCCTGACCTGGTAATCGAAGATTTCGTAGCAGACCTGCCCAATCCGGAACCTGGAGACACGGTAATTCTAACAACAATTGTAAAAAACCAGGGAACGGAAAAATCAGATGAGACAGACCTGACGTACTA
>JAENZL010000016.1:0-7950 GCA_016841265.1 Methanobacteriota archaeon
GGAAAAACGGAAAAACGGAAAAACGGAAAAACGGAATTACAGAAAAATGGAAAAACGGAAAAACGGAATTACACCCCTGTGCTATATCTCAGGATTGCAGCAATTCCACCAAAAGCTATCATAAGTTGAGAGCCTTCGTCGAAATCTGTTGATACAAAAGCAATCCTTGCATCGCCTTTTTCAGCGAGTTCTGAGAATTCACCAACGATATCAATAACATCCGTGACTTCAAGTGCAGAACCACATTCAGAGCAAGTTCCAGCCGCAGGAACAGCTTCACTGGTTTTCCATTTTCTTGTCCGTTTATTCTCATATCCGCAAACACTGCATTTGAGAGTTACTCTTTCAGCCCGCAGCTCTTCAGAAAGTAAAAGCACATCAACTGCCTTTATTTCAAGATTCACCCGTACGTTATCTTCTCCATAGGATACTTTACCGGACTCAGTAGCGATTTCTTTAAAAAATGTTTCCATATCTTTTTTTTGCTTAATTAAGTCAATACCCTGGAGCGTATCCTCTGCTGCATTTATTAGCTCGGAAAAACCTGATTCATCCGTATACCCTGTATCAAACAATCCAAGAACCTTTTTCTGAAGCTCATAATGTAGAAATTCACCTTCACTGAACTCTTCTTTAGCTGGAGAATGTCCTCCTATAAGAATGCCTTTAAGTTCAGCTGGCTCTAGTTCAAGGAATGCCTCACTTGCAGCATCCCCTATCCTTTTGTAGAAATCATGAATAGCAATGCGTCTGAGCTGTTCAAAACGATGTGCACTCTGACCTCCTTTTCTTTGTTTGCCAGGGACAGTAGAGTGGAGATGCCTGATAACTTCAATTTGCTTACCTACAAGCATTCCGATAGTAGCTTCTCTTAAATCAAGAAGTATAAGCCCATAAGTACTGCACTCTCTGAGCATTTCCTCAAGAGGCTCAAGATAAAAAACGGAATCACAGTGATAGATGTAATTTACAACAGGTTCCGGAGGAATAAGAACTTCGTTCACCATGCCTGTCCTGTTAGCTCCGGTATTGACAGTTCCTGTAAAATAAACTATCCCATTTTCCGGTATTTTGTTAAGAGATCTTAACTTTGCCAGCAAAGAATCAAGTGCTTCCTGTAAGTTATTGCTGGAAAGTTTAGGCTTAATGTTCGAAGCCTGCTCATGTTCTTCTCTCAAATGATTTGTAACATCTGAAATCTGTTTATCAGAAGGAATATAAAGGGAAATTAATTCTGTGCCCCTTCCACTTTTATTTCTTAGAGTTTCAAGCTTCTTTTTAAATACATATTTTTCATATGTACAATATTCAGCCATTCCAGCTTCCTCCTTCTCTCATATAAAACAGTTGAGGGACCTAAAAAATGATAGAAAACTACAATATTCATTTATGCGTTATCATTTAAAAAACGTTTTTTTGAATTATCATTCAAAACTTTCCTCCACGCCCACATACTCAAGAAGTCAGCAGATATCAGGCGGTAATTGGCAAAAAATAAGAAACATCGGCTCCAAACCTTCGGGAAAATCGATAACGACATTAGTAGAGCATTGTTTTAACATCAAGTATTTACTCCATTTGTATATATCATCTATCTGTACATTGTCTATTATTAGATACAGAGGGAACAATAATATTCGGATAGGCTCTATTTGAGACATGACACAAAAGAAGGGGATTACAACCAGGACAGGAAATGAGAAATAATTTTGGGATAATAAGTTTTATCATATGTTAAGTCTTCATAAAATAGGGCAATTGATAGTATTATACTGAACATCTCTTTTTTCTTTCAATTTGGTGAATGGTATGGATAGAAGACAACGTTTCAAAAAATATGACTGGTTAATCCCAAAAACTCAAAGCATACTTAAACATTATAGCTGTCCTGAATCATGCAATGCGAGTTGCTGCAAACATCATATTATTGATTTTCATAGAAAAGAATATGAGAAAATATTAAAAAATGTAGATAAAGAAAGTGTGAATATCTTAAAATCGAATGCGATAAAATCAGAGTTGAATGGATGTTATAAAGCAATAAATGCCGTCGAGCAATGCCCATTATTGATAAACTCAAAATGCAGAATATACGATAATAGGCCGGAAGCATGTAGGAGTTTTCCGTTTGTAATATTTCCGGATGCGGAAATCGGATTTGGTTTAACGTTATTATTGTGTCCGATGTCTGTCAACATAGTTCAAGATTATGCACAGTGGTATAAGGCGGTAAACTCAATAATGTATAGTCAATTAACTGACTTGTACGAACAGTATAAAAACATAGACAAAAATAATGATTTTTGTATTGAAATGAAAGAGAATAATTTAGATTCGTTCATAGAATTTCTTGAAAAGAAGTAATCATTATTCAGTTCCTTTTTCTTGCCGGTTTGTGTCAATGTCTCGAACATACCATCTGCAACCGCCTTTGACCAGATGTTGTTACCCACGATAAAGACCGTCGACTAACCATCCGGTCTCCCGACTGAGCCGGTTGAGATGTCACCCAGCCTGGAGACACAATCGAGGCAGATTTCGCGCCGGGCTGCTCGCACTTATGGGTCCCGTTCACTTCTTTATGAGGAACTGAGAAAAAAGAAGGACTTGAAAAGATAACAAAGAAAGTGTCGACTTATTTTGAAAAAAACAATTTTTGTGCCTCAGAACTCATAGGGTTCATCACGAATCAGAATAATTTTTCATCATAGGCACTCTCTCTTAAGATTATATATTCGGGCAGGTAATTAAACTCTCAGTTCCAAACCGGAACTTCCCTGCCCGAAAGCTATTAGTTTCCACTGTTGAGTTCGGCCTCGATTTCGGCGGCTATCTGCCTTGCGGCTTCACCTGGGTTTTCGGCTTTGTAGATGCTCCTTCCCACGATCACCCAGTCCGCGCCTGCTGCGATGACGTCCGAGGCTTTTCCGCCCTGAGCCCCTACTCCGGGGGAGATGATTGTGAGTTTGTAGCCAATGACTTTGCGGATTTCCCGGACTCTTTCCGGACGGGTGGCAGGGGCAACGAGCCCGAAAGCGCCGGCTTCGAGTGCCATCTTCGCGATGGGTTCTGCTGCATCCTGAAGGAATTGGGCTCCTCCGGGATGGCTCATTTCGCTCACCACGAAAACGTCTTTTTTGTATTCGGAAGCAACTTCAATGCAGGCTTCAAGGCTGTCTTTTCCTGTAAAGCCCTGGACGATTACGGCCTCTGCACCAGCTTCAAAAACCTGGTCACAGATCAGGTGGTTAGTGTTGGGAATGTCCGCAACCTTGAAATCGGCAATAATGGGTACATATTCAGAGAGTTCCCGGATAATTCCAAGCCCTGTGGCAAGCACAAGGGGGTATCCAACTTTAATAGCATCCACGAATTCCCAGACTTCTTCGGCAATTCGGAGGGCATCTTCCCTGTTAGTCACATCAAGGGCAAGAATAAGGCGGGTCTTTTTTTCCATTCAATCACCTCAAAATCATTTCATGTTCGTTTTTCAGAAAGCCGCGTCCGGACTGCCGCGACCATAAGGGGGAGAGTAATAGTTGCATCTGCGTAGACGGTTACCGAACTGGCTTCTTCTCCAACTTTTCCCCAGGACTGAGCTTCGTCCAGAGTAGCCCCACTAAGGCCACCGGTTTCAGGCCGGTCCATTGTAAGCTGGATGGCATAGTCAAAGGATTTCGGGGTTACGAGCATGGACTGGAGGATGTAGTTCTTGGGCACACCTCCCCCGATCAGGAGGGCTCCGGCACTTTCGGCTTCATAGCAGATGTCCATGAACTCGTGCATGTCCGCAAAAGCGTCCACGGTAAAGGAAGAGTTTCCTTCCTTGTGCAACCAGGCCTGCAGCCCGATAACCGAGTCCTGGAGCGCCGGGCAGTAGACAGGTACACCCATCTCAGCGGCGGTTTTCAGGATCGAGGAATCGTCGTCCAGGTTCTTTCCGATTTCCGTAAGGACCTGCCGGATCGAGAGATTTTCCTGCGGGAGCCCGGCATAGACTTCCTGCAAAAACTCCTCGAGGTCCGTAAAGTGCCCGTCAGGGAGGTAGACATCATAAATCCGATCGATGCACTCGTTCCGGAGCTGGATATCGTTTACGTGCTCGTTACCCTTGTAGTGGTGCAGGCCCAGAGCTTCAACCGTGTCATGCACCATGTTGGCACCGGTGGTGACCAGGACGTCAATATGCCCATCCCTTATCAGGTCGGCAACAATCTGCCTCATGCCCGCGGGGGTCATGGCCCCTGCAAGCCCGAAAAACTTTGTCGTTTTTTCCGAAGCCAGCATTTCGTAATAGATGTCAACGGCCTCGGCAAGCCTGCCAGCCCCGAAGGCACAGCCGGAGTATTCTCTTACAAGCTCGTCCACGCTCATACCAGGGACTATTTTTGCGCCTTTGATAGGAGTTGAAAGTTTATTACAGGAAGTCTCAGAGTCCATTCATTTCCCTCAGAAAGTTGAAAAGTTAATCACCATAGTAAACAAAGTATCTATAGATTGTACATACAGGAAATTTATATTCTGGATGAGTTACATAGTAGATGAGTTATACTGTATTTGATATTAGATATTCAATATTCCTTTATCTTCCTGATTCTAGGTTGAATACGTAAGTGCTTGATAAACCTTACCTTTTTAAAAACATCGGAAAAAGTAGGAGAATGAAAGAACAGAGAAAAAATATCCATAAGGTATAGTTTGTATTCAAAAAGATAGGGGCTTGGAATGCAGGAAAACAGGAAAATTAGATGATGCAGGCAGGGAAATTAGATGATGCAGACAGGGAAATTAGATGATGCAGGCAGGGAAATTAGATGATGCAGACAGGGAAATTAGATGATGCAGGATGAAATAATCAGGTATGAAGGCGTCGGCATGACGTACAACAGTAAAAAAGTGCTTTCCGGTTTTAATCTGAGTATTAAGGGGGGCCAGAAAATCCTGCTTAAAGGCAAGTCCGGGGCAGGAAAATCTACCTTATTCAAAATGCTGCTTGGCTTTGAAAAACCGACAGATGGTAATCTATATTACAGGAACCAGCCCGTGGACTCCAGCCGTGTATGGGAAATTCGAAAAGAGGTCGCCTACGTTTCCCAGGAAACTGACCTGGGGGAAGGCCCCGTAAAAGTCCTGCTCGAAGAGATATTCTCGTACCACCCCAACCTGAATAAAATGGATCCCCAAAAGCTGCACATACTCATGCAGGATTTCGAACTGGAAGAAGATACCCTTGATAAAAATTATGAAGATTTGTCAGGAGGGGAAAAACAAAGGATTGGAATCCTGATCGCCCTTATGCTGGGAAGAGAAATATTCCTCCTGGACGAAGCTACTTCAGCCCTTGATTCCGAACTCAAGAAAAAGGTCGCGGAATATTTTCTGAAGCACGGAGAATGGACACTCTTTATAATCTCCCATGACCGGGAATGGGAAAGTGAGAACATAAGAGTTGTAGAACTCAAAAAACAGATAGGTGAAGGAAAACAGATAGGTGAGGGAAAACAGATAAGGAAAGGAGGAATTTAAGATGGCGGGTCCGGAAGTATCAACCCCTGAAATAACAGTCCTTTCCCTGATCATGTGTTTCCTGCTACTTGCCATTCCCCTGGTAATCAGCTACAGGATAAAGCTTGATATCATCAATTCCACTGCAAGTTCTGTTGCACGAATGACTTCCCAGCTCTTTTTAGTAGGAGTGCTTTTGACCATAGTCTTTGACCTGAACAACTGGATTTTGAACCTGGTCTGGGTGTTTGGGATGGTCACTATGGCGACTTACACGACAATAAGAAATGTAGAACTTAAAATGGAAAGGCTCTTTCTGCCCGTTATAATTTCCTTTGCGATTACAAACCTCAGTGTGCTCCTGTATTTCAACGAATTCGTGCTTGACCTTGAAAACCTCCTGGAAGCCCGCTTCCTGATTCCCATAGGCGGCATGATCCTCGGAAACTCCCTGAGAGGAAACGTGGTAGGGATGGGGGAATTTTACGAGGATATCCGAAGAAACGAAAACAGGTACCTTTACAACCTTTCCCTGGGGGCAAAAAAGTATGAGGCACTCATGCCCTATATCCGGAAAAGCCTTCGTTCATCCCTGAAGCCCACACTTGCTAACATTTCAACCGCAGGGGTTGTCTTCCTTCCCGGCATGATGACCGGACAGATCCTGGGAGGAGTCACCCCCATCCTTGCAATAAAATACCAGATCACAATTATGATCATAATCTATGTTTCCACGGTTATGAGCACGACCTTTTGCATCCTGAGTACTATCCGGACTGCCTTTGATGAATACGGGCTCGTAAGAAAGGAAATATACAAACGAAAAAAATAAAACGGGAACCTTATGTCGAAGAGATGAGAATGAGAAGAATTTGCACCTTGGAAAGGCATCTATTCCCCGAAAAAACCTGAAAAAGGAATCTACACCCAGAAAAAAGATTTCACAGGACTTCTCACACACTCAAATAATCAAAAAATGACGTGAAAGGCACGTCAAAAATCACACGTAACCGGTAATATCCTGCCCTATGGGCGTAGTTTTCCTAACACAGTCGTCCCCATATTCTATCATGTTCTCAACCGCACCTTTCAGGATAGACGGATAGATCTGCCCGACCTGTTCCCATAAAGGCTTCCCATGACAGAAAATTTTGAATGTTGGAGTCCCCTGTACCCCGTACCTCTCCGCAGTCCAGGTATTCGTTGCAACGTTTATCCGGACAAAGACCGCTGAATCCCTGAATTCCTTAGAGTAGTCTGCAAAATAGGGTTCCATCACTTTACAGAAAGGACAGCCGGGGCTGTAGAACATTACAATAGCAGGTTTCCCAGAGCTTTCCACAAGTTTTCCCCAGGTCGAATCCTCGGCTTCAATTACATGATTTTCATCCAATTATAGCACCCCAGATTATAATCCAAAAAGAATTTGGAAATACTATGTATATTCCCCTTATTAAAATGTGACTTAAAGAAAAATAGCGGTAAAGCAGAAGAAAAAATCATACGAAAAAAACAGGGCAGAGAAACCAGAAAAATGGGAAGCCAGGATAAGTAAGGCAGAAAAACGAAATCTAGAAAAACGAAATCTAAAAAAACGAAATCTAAAAAAACGAAATCTAAAAAAACGAAATCTAGAAAAACTAAACCAGAAAAACAAAACCAGAAAAACTAAACCAGAAAAACAAAATCTAGAAAAACAAAATCTAGAAAAACGAAATCTAGAAAAACGAAATCTAGAAAAACGAAATCTAGAAAAACGAAATGGTAAGAAGTAGAAAAACTATTTGAACAGAACTGCTAGAACAACAGTTCTGTCCTTTTCGGGTTCAAAACCCGCTAAGGAACTGAAAGTCAGTTTTTATGCCTTGAAAGATGTTGGTTTCAAATCCTGGAGAGAAAAAGAAGCTCCACAAAAAACTCAAACTTCGTCTTTTTCATACTCGGGATTCATAATCTCGTCGTAGCATTCGCTACAGATGTAATTCTCATCAGTATGCACGCAAAGATCCACTTTGGGGCCGCTTGGCTTTGATATGGCTTCTCTGAATACGTAGAATTGCTCATTGAATTCTATTGGCTGTGCGCATCTTCCGCATACAAATGGCGGATTCTCAACAACATCAATTGCGCACTCAATACATATCAGGTCAGACTTATCTCCATGGACCTCCTTGAATGTGATTGGCTTCATATCGAGGCTTGTGTCTACTACAACTACATCCTCCAGAAGCTCCTGACCACATATATTACAATACTCCTTCATTGTGTTGCCTCCTTTCTGAAGAGGGTTTTTTGACAAACCTTTTTCAGAGCCTGCAAGAGGCTTTGTGCCCGACGCACTTGCACTCATTTGATCACCAGCTTTCCTTTTTGGTATTATAGATTCCACACTTAGATTCCACACTTAGATTCCACACTTAGATTCCACACTTAGATTCCACACTT